>JAJPIW010000058.1 GCA_021324575.1 Intrasporangiaceae bacterium
AGAAGGAGAGCACCACGATGGCCAAGCCCGTTGTGCGCAAGCCCAAGAAGAAGGCCAACCCGCTGAAGGCGGCGAAGGTCGAGAACATCGACTACAAGGACACCGCGCTGCTGCGCAAGTTCATCTCCGACCGGGGCAAGATCCGCGCCCGTCGGGTGACCGGTGTGTCCGTCCAGGAGCAGCGGCTCATCGCCACGGCCGTCAAGAACGCCCGTGAGATGGCGCTGCTGCCCTACTCGAGCTCTGCTCGCTGACCCGGAAGGACTTCACAGATGAAGGTCATCCTCACCCACGAGGTCACCGGGCTCGGTGCCGCCGGCGACGTCACCGACGTCAAGGACGGCTACGCCCGCAACTTCCTGTTCCGTCGCGGCCTGGCCGTCGCGTGGACCAAGGGCGCCCAGTCCCAGGTCGACGCGATCGCCAAGGGCCGTGAGACCCGCGCCGTGAAGACCCTCGAGGAGGCCCAGTCGATCAAGGGCAACCTGGAGCACGGCAGCGTCAAGGTCGTCGCCCACGCCGGCACCGGCGGTCGCCTCTTCGGCGCCGTCTCGACCGCCGACGTCGCCGCTGCCGTCAAGGCGGCCGGCGGCCCGGAGCTCGACAAGCGCAAGATCGAGATCAGCACGCCGATCAAGTCGACCGGTAGCCACTCGGCCACCGTGCGGCTGCACGGCGACATCGTGGCCACCCTGGCCCTCGACGTCGTCGCCGGCTGAGGTCCTCGCCCACAGTCGACGCACGAAGGCGCCGTCCCCGTATGCCGGGGGCGGCGCCTTCGTCGTGTCCGGAACCGGCACCCGGGCTCGCGAGTGGGGCTAGTCCGACCGAATCTGGCCGAGATCGTCGGCGTACGCCGACTCCAAATGATCTATTGACAGAACATTTGGGTGCGCATAGGTTCGAGTGTCTGCGTGCACGACGCCGCTGCCCTCCTAGCCCCGCGAAGGACTGCCCATGGCTGCCTCCAAGGCCACGAACCCAGACCCCCGGTATCGCCGACTCACCGTCGGCGTCTGCCCTGACCAGTGGGGCGTGTGGTTCCCGGAGGACCCGAAGCAGATCCCATGGCAGACCGCGCTGGACCAGATGGCGACCGCGGGCTTCTCGGTCATGGAGACCGGGCCCTTCGGCTACTTCCCCACGGACCCCGTGCGGCTCCGCGAGGAGATGGATGCCCGCGGGTTCCGGGTGGTGGCCGGCACGGGCTGGGGAATCCTGCACAAGGCGGAGGCCTGGCCGGACACCGAGGCGTTCTTCCGGGCGGTTGCCCAGACCCACGCCGAGGTGGGAGCCGAGTACATCGTGCACCTGCCCCCGATGTTCCGTGACGAGAAGTCCGGCGACTACATCGACGACAAGGTGCTCTCCACAGAGGCGTGGAACCTGTACATCGCCAACGCCGACCGGCTTGGCCGGATCATGAAGCAGGACTACGGGCTCCAGATGGTCCTGCACCCGCATGGTGACAGCCACATCGAGACCCGGGAGGACATCGACCGCGTCTTCCAGGCAACCGACCCCGACTACGTCGGCTTCTGCCTCGACACCGGTCACATCGTCTACGGCGGCGGGGACCCGGTCGAGCTGTGCAAGGCCTACCCCGAGCGGATCTCCTACGTCCACATCAAGGCGATGGACCCGGTGCTCGTCAAGCAGGCCCATGACGAGGACTGGCCGTTCGTCCGGGCAGTGCATGCCGGCTGCTCGGTGACCCCGCCGGCCGGCGAGCCCGAGATGAGTCGTGTCATCGAGGCGCTGGCCGACCTCGACAAGGACCTGTTCGTCGTCTGCGAGCAGGACATGTACGGCTGCGACCCGGCCTACCCCCTGCCGACGGGGATCAAGACAAGGGAGTACCTCGCCTCGCTCGGTCTGGGCACCCTCTGACCGGTGTCAAGGCAGGCCCCGGTCCGCGTCCGGACTGCCTGTAAGTAATTAAGAATGTCAATACAAAGTATTGACACGCGCGACCCAGACCGCGATGGTTGGAATCGACGGCAGTCGTCCTCGGGTCGAGGGCGGCCACCGGCGGCCTGATTACCGACCGCACCACCACCAGGCGGACGCTCCACCCACGGACACCGGCTCCCCAGCGGTGACATTCGAAAGGGAAGAAAATGATTCGCACGTCACGCACCATCGCCGTTGCGTCGGTCGCGCTCGCGTCCTTCGCGCTCGCGGCCTGTTCCTCCACGGGAGGACGACAGGTGACCCAAGAAGGCGCCAAGGGAGCCGTCAAGGCGACCACGATGAACGTCACCATGATCACCCACCAGGCGCCGGGAGACACCTTCTGGGACATCATCCGAAAGGGTGCCGAGGCGGCTGCCGCAAACGATGGTGTCAAGCTGCAGTACACCAACGACCCCGATGCCACCAAGCAGGCTCAGCTCGTCCAGGCCGCGATCGACAGCAAGGTCGACGGCATCGCCGTGACCGACCCCAACACGGGCGCACTCGGCGCGGTCATCAAGAAGGCCGTCGCGGCCGGCATCCCGGTCACCATGTTCAACGCCGGCGGCTCGGACGCGATCGGCCTGGGTGCGATCGGCTACTTCGGCCAGGGCGAGAAGGACGCGGGCCTGGCGGTCGGCAAGCGCGCCGTCAGCGACGGAGCCAAGGACATCCTGTGCGTGATCCAGGAGCAGGGCCAGCAGCAGCTCGAGGACCGCTGTGACGGTGTCACCCAAGGGGCCGCCGGTGCCAAGGTCGAGCGGGTCTATGTCAACGGTCGCGATGACTCGGCGGTCACCACCAACATCCAGGCCACCCTGACGGCCAACAAGTCGGTCGACTTCGTCGTCACTCTCGGGGCCCAGTTCGCCCTCGACGCAGTCAAGGCAGTCGCGAACGCCAGCAGCTCGGCCAAGATCGGCACTTTCGACACGAGTAAGGAGCTCGTCGCAGCCGTCAAGGACGGCAAGGTGGCCTGGGCGATCGACCAGCAGCCTTACCTGCAGGGCTACCTCGCGGTCGACGCCCTGTGGTTGTACAAGTACAACGGCAACACCATCGGCGGCGGCCAGAACGTCGCAACCGGCCCGGCCTTCATCGACTCCGCGAACGTGGCAGCCGTCTCGGCCTTCGCGGCCAAGGGAACACGGTGACCCGCAGATGACCACCGCATCCGCAACACCCGGTGATGACCGGGTCAAGACCAAGTCCACCTCGGCGACCTTCCTCGGTATGCCGGCCGTCGGGGCGGTGATCGGTGGCCTCGCCGTTGCCGTGCTGTTCCTCTCGGTCGCGCCAGCGTTCCGCAGCGTCGGAAACATCGGGACGATCCTCTACGGGTCCTCGACCATCGGCATCATGGCCATCTTCGTCGCCCTTCTGATGATCGGCGGTGAGTTCGACCTGTCGACCGGTGTCGCAGTCACCTCCTCGGGGCTGTGCGCCGCCCATATGGCGTGGTACTTCAACCTCAACGTCTGGACCGGGGTGCTGATCGCGCTGATCTTCTCCCTGGCGGTCGGCGCATTCAACGGCTGGTTGCTGCACAGGACCGGACTACCCAGCTTCCTGGTCACACTCGGGACCTTCTTCGTCCTGCAGGGGGCCAACCTTGCCGTGACCCGGATCGTCACCGGCGGGGTGTCCTCCAACGACATCACCGACATGCAGGGCTGGAAGAGCGCCCAGGCGGTGTTTGCCTCGAGCTTCAAGATCGGCTCGGTCACGATCATCATCCCGATCGTCTACTGGATCTTCCTGACCCTGCTGCTGTCCTTCGTGCTCCTGCGGACGAAGTACGGCAACTGGATCCTGGCGACCGGCGGAGACGACAAGGCGGCGCGTGCCGTCGGTGTGCCCGTCATGATGACCAAGACGGCCTTGTTCATGGGCACCGGCTTCGGCGCGTGGCTGCTCGGCATGCACAACCTGTTCGAGTACAACAACGTGCAGTCCGGTCAGGGCGTGGGTCAGGAGTTCATCTACATCATCGCCGCCGTCATCGGTGGGTGTCTGCTCACCGGCGGCTACGGCTCGGTGGTGGGAGCCTCTGTCGGTGCCCTCATCTACGGCATGACCCTGCTCGGCATCTCCTACGCCAAGTGGGACGTCGACTGGCTCAAGACCTTCCTCGGCGTCATGCTGATCGGCGCCACCCTCGTCAACCAGTACGTCAAGCGGAAGGCAGATTCCCGATGAGCCCGGTCACCGTCCACGACAACGTCGCTGCTGCGGACCGCGCCGCCGACGCTCCCATCCTCGAGCTCGACGACGTCGGCAAGAGCTACGGCAACGTACATGCCCTTCGGGGTGTCAACATCTCGGCCCGTCAGGGCGAGGTCACCTGCGTCCTCGGGGACAACGGTGCCGGCAAGTCGACGCTCATCAAGATCATCGCCGGTCTGCACGACTACACAGATGGCACGATGAAGATCGACGGAGAGGTGCGCCATTTCGGTTCACCCCGTGTGGCTCAGGCGGCGGGCATCGCCACGGTCTACCAGGACCTGGCCCTCGCACCGCTCATGTCGGTGTGGCGCAACTTCTTCCTCGGCAACGAGATCCGCTCGGGCATCAGGCTCGATATCCCGGAGATGAAGCGGATCGCCGGCGAGGAGCTCACCAAGATGGGGATCGTCATCCCCGACATGGAGCGCCCGGTCGGTGGTCTCTCCGGAGGCCAGCGGCAGTGTATCGCGATCGCCCGGGCGATCTACTTCGGTGCGAAGGTGATCATTCTCGACGAGCCCACGGCGGCCCTGGGTGTGAAGCAGTCCGGCGTGGTGCTGAAGTACATCATCGCTGCGCGCGATGCCGGCCTCGGCGTCATCTTCATCACCCACAACCCGCACCACGCGTTCCTCGTCGGCAACCACTTCGTCATCCTCAAGCTGGGTCGGGTCGTCCTCGACGCCCACCGCGACGAGCTGACCCTGGAGCAGCTGACCGGGGAGATGGCAGGTGGCCAGGAGCTCGCCGAGCTCAGCCACGAGCTGCGCGGGGCGGACCCCGAGAAGGTCGTCGCTCCACACGACGTCGAGCACGGGTCGATCACCCCTGAGCTGGACAGCTGAGGGACAGACCAACCCCGTTGGTCCGGGACCTGCGCCCCACCCCCGTGGGCGCGCAGGCCCCGGACCCCGGTGCACCACCCCCGACACCCCACCAGGCACGAGAGATCTTCACGACAGGAGCAGAGCTGACGTGGCACGTATCGGCATGATCGGCCCTGGCGCCATGGGCCAGGCCCACATCGAACGCATCCACACCGTCATCGCCGGTGGGCGCGTGGTCGCCGTCTCCGATGTCGACCAGGCGCACGCCCAGGCCGTCGCGGACCGGATCGGTGGCACGGCATACGCATCCTCCAAGGAGCTCATCGAGAGCCTGGAGGTGGACGCCGTGATGATCTGCAGCCACGGCCCGGCTCATGAGACCGATCTCCTGGCCTGCATCGCCACCGGCAAACCGGTGCTCTGTGAGAAGCCGCTCACGCCGACGGCCGATGCCGCGCTGCGGGTCATGGAGGCGGAGATCGCCGGCGGCCGCCGGCTGGTCTCCGTCGGCTTCATGCGGCGCTTCGACCGGTCCTACCGTCAGCTGAAGACGACCCTGGACTCAGGCGCCCTCGGCGCTCCGCTCATGGTCAACTGCGCCCACCGCAACCCCAGCGTGCCCGACCACTACACGTGGGACATGGCCATCAACGACACCGCCATCCACGAGGTCGACATCATGCGCTGGCTGCTCGACGAGGAGTTCGTCTCCGCCCGCGTCGACCAGCCCAGGCGGACCAGCCTGGCTCCGGCCCGGCTCCAGGACCCGCTCGTGCTCGTCCTCACCACGGCATCCGGCGTCCGCGTCAGTGACGAGATCTTCGTCAACTGCCAGTACGGCTACGACATTCGCTGCGAGGCTGTCGCCGAGCGCGGGACCCTCTCCCTCGCCGACCAGAACGCCATCGACCTGCGCACCTCCGCGGGCGCGAGCAACCCCATCACGATGAACCACAACGAGCGCTTCTTCCAGGCGTTCGTCACCGAGGTCCAGGAGTGGGTCAGCGCCGTCGACCGGGGCGAGCACACGGGCTCGACGGCCTGGGACGGGTATGCCGCGGCGAGCGTCTGCGACGCCGGCGTCCAGGCCCTCACCGACTCGGGCACGGTCCCCGTCCAGATGATCGAGCGACCGGCCTTCTACGCCTGATCCACCCCGCCCCACCCGAGAGGACGCCACACCATGACAGTCGCTGTTGCCCACAATGCGTCGAAGCTGAGTCAGGACGTGCTGGCCGAGGCGGTCCGGGAGGCCGCCATGCGCGGCACGTCCCTCGTCCTCATCCACGCCGTCGACGCCATCGACGGCGACCTCGAGGCCGCGCTCAAGGTCAGGCTCGACGAAGACCTGGCCACGGTCGTCGCCGAGCGCGGGCTTGCTGCCGTCGAGTGGACGCTCCTGCCCGCGCCCGGGAGCGATGTCGCAGACGCGGTGCTCGCCGCGGCCGAGAAGGCCGACGCCGAGCTGTTGGTCATCGGTGCCCGGAAGCGGTCGCCGGTCGGCAAGGCGCTCCTCGGTAGCGTCGCGCAGACGCTGATCCTCGAGGCCAGCCTGCCCGTGCTTGTCGTCAAGAAGGTCTGACTGGCGGATCGCCGCCTTCCACCCTTCGCACTGCTGGCTCGCCCGAGCCGACGGGGCCGGGCGACCGCGCCCCGCCCCGCCGCCCCCGCGTTTCCCGGCCCGCCGCCCCCGCGTTTCCCGGCCCTCCGGCTCCACGACTCCCCGGCTCAGCCGTGGCCGGCGACGTCCCCCCGCCAACTTGTCTGCTGTGCTGCCCCGCAGGACGGGGCAGCAGCACACAAGGTAAACCGTGGGGCCACTAACTCCGTCGAGCCCGGCCGTCGTGGGCGGGTGGCTCGGTTCGTCACCATGCGCCGGATATCCCAGCAGGGCGTCGAGCGGGTCGTGCTCCTTGCCTGGGCGCTGTCGGCCGTGGCGCTGCTCGTCCGGTGACTCGCGGCCGCACCGCCGCACCGCCATGCTGCCGCGGGCTCCCCGTCTCCGCGTGTTCTCGTCTCTACTTTGTCGGCAGCTTCTTCCCGCCCCGGTGCACCGTCAGAGGTAGGGGTGCTGAGCGGCCTTCTCGGCGACGTACTCTTCGCGGGCGCGCTGGGTGCTCTCCAGTGCCGAGACCTCCGACACCGGGACGTCCCACCAGGCCGAGCCGGGTGGGTTCGGCCCGAGCAGGTCGGTCTCGATGTAGAGGACCGTCGTGTGGTCGCTCGCCACCGCCTTGGCCCAGTTGTTCCGGAACTCGGCGATCCCGTTGCAGCGCAGCACGTCGGCTCCCCAGCTGGCGGCGTTGGCCGCAAGGTCGAACGGCACGTTCGCGCCGTCCAGCCGGCCCGTCGAGGTGTTGCGCATCCGGTACTTGGTGCCGAACCGCTGCGACCCACGGGACTCCGACAGCGCCCCGATCGAGGCGAAGCCGTGGTTCTGGAGGAGCACGATGATGACCTTGACGCCTTCGGACACGATGGTCGCGATCTCCATCGGGAGCATCTGGTAGGTGCCGTCGCCGACGATGGCCACCACCTCGTGGTCGTCGCCGAGCGCCATCTTGACGCCGAGCGCCGCAGGGATCTCGTAGCCCATGCAGGAGAAGGCGTACTCCACGTGGTACTGGACCGGCGTCGAGGCACGCCACAGGCACTGCAGGTCGCCGGGCATCGAACCCGCTGCGTTGATGACGACGTCCTCGGGCCGCATCAGCTCGTTGAGCGCGCCGAAGACCTCCGTCTGGGCCGGGAGCGGTTGGTGGTCCCGGTGGTAGCAGGCGTCGACCTCCCGCTGCCAGTCCGCGGTGAGGTCGGCAGCGCGCTGACGGTATGCCGGGTCGGTGCCCCACCCGTCCAGGGCGGAGGTGAGAGCGGTGAGCGCCTCCCGGGCGTCGGCGACCAGCATCTCGGCGCCGTGCTTGGCGGCGTCGAAACCGAGCACGTTGACGTTGACGAACCGCACGTCGGGGTTGGCGAACACCGTGTGGCTCGCGGTCGTGAAGTCGCTGTAGCGGGTGCCGATACCGATGACGACGTCAGCCTCGCGGGCCAGCGCGTTCGCGGACGCGGCTCCGGTCGAGCCGACCGCTCCGACCGCTTGGGGATGGTCCCAGTTGATCGCGCCCTTGCCGGCATGGGTGTCCGACACCGGTATGCCGGTCGCGCTGGCGAAGGCGCGCAGCTGCTCCGATGCCTCGGAGTAGACGACACCACCTCCGGCGACCACCAGGGGTGCCTTGGCCGACCGGATCACCTCCACCGCCCGGGCCAGCGCGGCCGGCTCGGGAACCGGCCGGCCGACGTGCCAGACGCGGCGCGCGAAGAACGCGGCGGGCCAGTCGTAGGCCTCGGCCTGGACGTCCTGCGGCAGGCACACCGTGACAGCGCCGGTGTCAGCCGGGTCGGTGAGCACCCGCATGGCGTTCATGAGCGACGGGACGAGCTGCTCGGGCCGGTTGACCCGGTCGAAGAACCGGGACACCGGCCGGAACACGTCGTTGACCGTGACGTCGAGGCTGCCCGGGTCCTCGAGCTGCTGGAGCACCGGGTCGGGCACGCGGGTGGCGAACTGGTCGGAGGGCAGGAGCAGGACGGGGATGCGGTTCGTCGTTGCCAGGGCCGCGCCGGTGACCATGTTGGCGGCTCCGGGGCCGATCGACGTGGTGACGGCCATGACCTGCAGACGGTTGCGGGCTCGGGCGAAGGCGGTGGCCGTGTGCACGGCTCCCTGCTCGTTCCGGGCCAGGTAGTACGGAAGGTCACCGAGGGGGTCCGGCCCGTCGGCGCCCTCCTCGGACTGCACCTGGGCCTGGAGCAGCGCCTGCCCCACACCGGCGACGTTGCCGTGTCCGAAGATGCCGAACATCCCGGTGACGAGCCGTTGCTCGACACCGTCCCGTTCGGAGACCTGGCTGGCGAGGAACTTGACAAGGGCCTGTGCGACGGTCAGCCGGACGGTGGCGGGCATGAAGAGGTCCTCCGGGGGTCGGGAGCGGTCAGGAAGCGATCAGGGGGCGGGGACGACGACGTCCCGGACGATCTGGTCGAGCTCCTCGTCGGCGGCGAGGAACTGGCGCAGCGTCTTGCGAGTCGGGCCGAAGCCGTCGAACTCGGCCGGCGTCATCCCGTCCGGGTCGTAGGCCCGCCTGAAGTCGGGGAAGGAGGCGGAGAGGGACTCGACGATCACCGGGTCGACCGGGACGTCCATCCGCGGCCGCGCGTCCTGGCCGCTGGCCTGGATCTTCTCCTGCCAGCCGAACGGCGGGGAGATGACGACGTCGCCGCCGAGGAACTCCGACCACTGCCTGGTGTTGCGGAAGGCCGCCGACAGCAGCCGGGACCGGTAGCCGCGCTCGCGGAAGATCGCGTAGGCACGTTTGAAGGCGGCGATCCCGGCCCACTCGAGGTACTCCGGGTCGATCTCGACGCCGTCGCGTGCCGCGACGTACTTGAGCCAGTCGTCGAGCCGGCCCACCATGATCGTGACCACGTGACCCATCGCCGAGACGTCGTGCCCGTCGGCCTCGCGACGCTGCATGCCGCGCTCGATGGCCTCGGCGGCAGCAACTGCCTGCGGCACGGAGAAGGACACCGTGACGTTGATCGACACGCCCCGGGCGACGGCCTCCTCGATGGCGACGATGCCCTGCTCGGTGGCCGGGATCTTGACGATGATGTTGGGTGCGAGACCGGAGAAGTATGCCGCCTGGGCGGCGAGCGCTTCGGGGTCGCGGGCCAGGCGCGGGTCGGTCTGCATGGACAGCCGGCCGTTGTGACCGGCATACCGCTCGAAGGTGGGCAGGAGCAGGTCTGCGGCCTCCAGCGAGATCTCCTGGACCACCTGCCAGCCGATCTCGGACTCCCCGGCGTGCGGGCGCTCGGCAGCGATCTCGGCGATCCGGGCGGCCCACCGGGCATGGTCGTTCTTGACGCAGGTGACGGCGATGACCGGGTTGCAGGTGGCGCCGACGGCACCCCACGCGATCGACTGGGTGAGCTCGCGCGGGTCGGCGGAGTCGTTCCACAGGACGGTCGGCCCCGTCATCAGCTCCAGCGGCGTCACGCCGGCCTTCGTGCTCGTGCCCGCTCCTGTCGTGTCTGCCGCCGTCATGGCTTGTCCCCGTTCCTGGTCACGTAGTCCTTCATGGTGTCGAGCTGGTAGCGAGCCATGTCGCCTGAGCGCTCGTCCTCGGCGAACACCGAGTTGCACATGACCGTGTTGTCGCGGTCGTAGAAGCCGATCTCCGCCAGGCCGCCGAAGAAGTCGTCCCAGTCGACGTCGCCGTCGCCGATCTGGAGGTGCTGGTGCACGCGAGTCGCGTTGCCCGGTGGGTTGGTGATGTAGCGCAAGCCGTGGCTGGCGTGGTGGTCCATCGTGTCGGCGACGTGGACGAGCCGGATGAGGTCCTTGCCGGCGCGGATGACCTCGCGCATCGGGTGGCCCATGTGGAAGCTGTGACAGGCGACGAAGACCATGCCCACGTTCTTGCTGTTGAGCCCGCGGATGACCCGGATCGCCTCCAGGCCGTCCTCGACGAAGTCGTCGGGGTGGGGGTCGATGAGCAGGTCGATGCCCTCGCGCTCGATGATCGGCAGCAGCTCCTCCATTGACCGGTAGAAGGCGGCCTCGGACTCCTCGGCCCGCTCCGGCCGCCCCGAGAACTCGGTCCCGATGACCGAGCAGCCCAGGTCGACGGTGATCTCGATGATCCGCTTCCAGTTCCGGACGGCAGCGTCCCTGGCCCACTCCTCGGGACTGGACCACCGTTGTACGGGAAGGACTGAGGCGATGCCCACCCCAGCGTCGGCGCAGGCACTCTTGAGGTCCTTGAGCAGCTGGTCATCGGCCCGGGGATGCCGGAAGAAGGGGATGAGGTCCGGGTGCGGCGTGAGCTGGATCCACTCGTACCCGAGGTCGGCCACGACGCGCGGGAAGTCCAGCAACGCGTGGTCGTGGTGGAACGGGGTCGGGTCTTGCGCGATCTTCACTGCCGCCTCCTGCCGGGCATTCCGGGCACCGATCGTGAATAATGTAAGAACATTATCACCTCAGCCCACGCGCTGCCAGAGCCCGAGCTTGGGGTCAGCGGTCGTGGACGGTCACGTCGAAGGCGTACTGGTCGTAGCGGTAGCAGTGGTCGCCGTACTCGACGGCCACGCCGGCGGCGTCGTAGGCACGGCGCTGCATCGTGAGCAGGGGGTCCCCGGGAGCCAGTCCGAGCAGCTTGCGCTCCCGCGCCAGCGGACGGCGCGCGCCGATGACCTGGTGGGCGATGACCGGCCGGGCCCCCCGGGCCTTGAGCAGTGCGTAGAGACCGGTCGTCTCGAGCTCCTCGGCCGAGATGTCGGCGAACTGCGGCGGCAGCCAGTTGTCGAGTAGTGCCATGGGGGTGGTGCCGGCGAGCCGCAGCCGCTGGACGTGCAGCAGTGCGGTGTTGGGCGGCAGGCCGAGCGCGTCGGCTGCGACCGGGTCCGTGACGTCGCGGTCGAAGGAGATCACCGATGTCGTCGGCTTCTGCCCTCGGCGTTGCATGTCGTCGAACAGGCTGGTGAGCTCGTCACGACGGTGGATCACCTGGCTGGCCACCGTTGTCCCGATCCCCCGACGTCGGACGAGGAGCCCGCGCGAGACGAGCTCGGCGATGGCTCGGCGCACGGTGGGTCGGGACAGGTCCAGGCGCTCGGCAAGGGCCAGCTCGTTCTCGAACTGGTCCCCCGGTTTGAGCCTCCCGTCCTCGACCGCAGCGGTCAGCTGCTCGGCCAGCTGGTGGTAGAGCGGAACCGGACTGGCGCGGTCGATGACGACGGGGATCGCGGGCACCACGCCAGTGTAGGTGTGGGGGTGGTCGACAGTGCTGACCTGCAAATGTTCTAACAAATGTTGACAGCGGGCGCCTCGCTGGTGAAGCCTTGGGCCATGCAGCCCGAGCCCGACATCCTTGCCATGGGCCGCGTCGGCGTCGACCTGTATCCGCAGCAGAGCAACGTGGGGCTGGAGGACGTCGACAGCTTCGGCAAGTACCTCGGTGGCAGCGCCGGCAACGTCGCGGTAGCCGCGGCCCGGTACGGCCACTCGGTCGGGCTGATCAGCCGCACCGGCGACGACCCCTTCGGGCGTTTCGTCAAGCGCGCGCTCCGCGACCTCGGCGTCGACACGGCATACGTCGGCACCGATCCCAGCCTGCCGACGCCGGTGACGTTCTGCGAGATCTTCCCGCCCGACAACTTCCCTCTCTACTTCTACCGCTTCCCGCAGGCGCCGGACACCCGGATCGGGCCCGGCGAGATCCCGCCGCTCGCGGTGCAGCGCGCCCGGCTGCTGTGGACCACGCTGACCGGTCTCTCGGTCGAGCCGAGCCGGACCGCGCACGCCCAGGCCTGGGCGCTGCGCGAACGCCGCGAGCACACGGTGATCGACCTGGACTACCGGCCGATGTTCTGGCGGTCCACCGAGGACGCCACCCGGGCGGCCGCCGAGGCCCTGGCCCAGAGCACCGTCGCCATCGGCAACCGTGAGGAGTGCGAGGTCGCCGTCGGCGAGACCGAACCCGAGCGCGCCGCCCGCGCACTGCTCGACCGTGGGGTGACCCTCGCCATCGTCAAGCAAGGGCCCAAGGGGGTGCTCGCGATGACCGCCGACGAGCGGGTCGAGAGCCCGCCGTTCGCGGTGTCGGTGGTCAACGGGCTCGGCGCGGGAGATGCCTTCGGAGGGGCCGTCTGCCACGGCCTCCTGCAGGGCTGGAGCCTGGAGCGGACCATCCGGTTCGCCAACGCAGCGGGCGCCATCGTCGCCGGGCGCCTGGAGTGCTCGACGGCGATGCCCGATGAGGACGAAGTGCAGTCGATGATCGAGAAGGGGTTCCTCCCATGAGTGAACGCATCGACACGGCGGCCATCACCCGTCGTCGGATCGTGAGCCCGGACGCGGTGCCCACCGCGTGGGCCGACCGGCGCCGTGGTCGCATCCCGGACGACGGCCGGCTCCTCCTCATCGCTGCGGACCACCCGGCTCGTGGAGCCCTCGCCGTCCGTGGCGACCGGACGGCGATGGCCTCGCGGACGGCCCTCCTCGACCGGGTCGCGACCGCGCTGTCCCGCCCGGGCGTCGACGGGATCCTCGGCACCGCGGACATCCTCGAGGACCTCCTGCTCGCCGGCCTGCTCGAGGACAAGCTCGTCATCGGCTCGATGAACCGCGGCGGCCTGCAGGGCGCGCACTTCGAGCTCGACGACCGGTTCACCGGCTACGACCCCGACACCATCGAGGCGAACGGGCTCGACGGCGGCAAGATGCTGACGAGGATCTGCTACGAGGACCCGGGCACCGCGCCCACCCTTGAGGCCAGCGGGCGGGCGGTCACCGAGCTCGCCCGCCGTGGGCTGATGGCCATGGTCGAGCCTTTTCTCACCGTCCGTGAGTCGCCGACCCGGGTGCAGAACCTGCTCGACCCGGACTCGGTCATCATGTCCGTACACATCGCCTCCGGGCTCGGGGCGTCCAGCGCGCACACCTGGCTCAAGCTGCCCGTCGTGCCCGAGATGGCCAGGGTGCTCGACGCGACGACCCTGCCGACCCTCATCCTCGGGGGGGACCCGACCGGCGACCCTAAGGAGACGTATGCCGAGTGGGGAGCCGCGCTGGAGTGCCCCTCCGCCGCCGGTCTCGTCGTCGGCCGGGCCCTGCTGTATCCCCCTGATGGGGACGTGGCGGCGGCCGTCGCCACCGCTGCCGACCTCGTCCACGGAGGTTCGGCATGAGCCTTTTCCTCCCGGCCGGCAGCACCGCGGCCGACGGCTTCGACTCCGTCGTCGATCCCGGCTCGGACGGCTGGTCGCACACCGGCCTGCGCACGCTCGCCCTCGCCGCGGGGGAGTCCCGGCGTGTCGAGACCGGCTCCTCCGAGTGGATCGTGCTGCCGCTCTCCGGCGGCGGGGCGACCGTGCAGGTCGACGGCGACGACACGGCATACGAGCTGGACGGCCGAGCGGACGTGTGGTCCGGGCCGACCGACCTGGTCTACGTCCCCCGCGACCTGGCCTTCACGGTGACGAGCCGGTCGGGCGGGACGCTGGCGCTCGCCTACGCGCCGGCGCGCACGTCCTTCCCGGTATGCCGGGTGCCGGCCTCGGACGTGCCCGTCGAGCTGCGGGGTGCGGGCACCTGCTCGCGTCAGGTGCACAACTTCGGCACCCCCGGGACCCTGGACGCGGACTCGATCATCGCCTGCGAGGTCTACACCCCTGCAGGGAACTGGTCCTCCTACCCGCCGCACAAGCACGACGAGGACCGCCCCGGGGTCGAGTCCGAGCTGGAGGAGATCTACTACTTCCAGGTGCGCGTCGAGCCGGGTTCCGGCGCCCCCGAGGATGCCGACCCGATCGGCTACCAGCGGGTCTACGGGACCGACGAGCGCCCGATCGACGTGCTGGCCGAGGTGCGCTCCGGGGACGTCGTGCTCGTCCCGCACGGCTGGCACGGGCCTGCGATGGCGCCTGCCGGCTACGACATGTACTACCTCAACGTGATGGCCGGACCCGGGGAGGAGCGGGCCTGGCTGATCTGCGACGACCCCGCCCACGGCTGGGTCCGCGGGACCTGGGTCGGCCAGCCGGTCGACCCTCGGCTGCCGCTGCACGCTCCGCGCGGCTGACCGGCCCGACCGACCCCACCACAACACCTCCCACGACCGCGAAGGACAATCGCCCCATGCGCATCGGACTCGCCGGCACCGGCCGGATCGGAGCCTTCCACGCCAGGACCCTGGCCGGTCTGGACTCCGTCGACAGCCTCGTCCTCTTCGACGTCGTGCCGGAGGCAGCCCGGGCGGCCGCCGACGCCGTCGGTGGAACGGTTGCCCCGAGCATCGAGGCACTGCTCGCCTCCGACCTCGACGGCTTCGTCATCACGACCGGCACCCACACGCACGCCGAGCTGATCCGGGCGGGGCTCGCGGCCGGCATACCGACCTTCTGTGAGAAGCCGGTGGCCGGCGACGTCGCCAGCTCGGTCGAGCTGGCGAACCTCGCCGCCGACACCGACGTCCCGGTCCACATCGGGTTCCAGCGCCGGTTCGATGCCGGCTACCGCCGGCTGCGCGACGCCGTCCAGGGTGGCGAGCTCGGCTGGATCCACTCGGTGCGGGCGGCCACCCACGACCAGAGCCCGCCGCCGGCGGCATACATCCCGACCTCGGGAGGGCTGTTCCGCGACTGCAGCGTGCACGACTTCGACATCCTGCGCTTCGTCACCGGTCGTGAGGTGGTGTCGGTCTACGGCGTCGGCGCCAACAAGGGGGAGAGGTTCTTCACCGAGGGCGGCGACGTCGACACAGCGGCCGCGGTGCTCACCCTGGACGACGGCACCCTGGCCATGGTCTCGGCAACTCGCTACAACGGTGCCGGGCACGACGTTCGGATGGAGGTGCACGGCAGCGCCGGCGCGATGTCGGTCGGCCTCGACGACTCGTATGCCTTCACCTCGGCCGAGGCGGGCGTGCAGTTCCCGCCCGGACCGCGACACTGGTCGTTCATGGAGCGTTTCCTGCCGGCATACCAGGTCGAGCTCGGGGCCTTCGTCGATGTCGCGGCGGGCCGGATCCCCAGCCCCTGTACGGTCGCCGATGGGCTGGCGGCGGCGCGGATCGCCGAGGCCTGCTCGATCTCACGGGAGCAAGACCGGCCGGTCGAGCTCTCCGAGATACCCGGACTGCCCTGACCGACGCCCGAGCCCGTCCGGCGGGTTACACACCAGCCCGGCATACGTTAGAATGTAAGAACAAACTCTCCGAAACTTCAGGAAGGCACCACCGATGAGCACACCCACCCGGATCACCCACCTCATCGGCAGCACGCCCTGGGACGGGACCGCCGAGCGGACCAGCCCCGTCTTCAACCCTGCGACCGGCGAGCAGACAGGCGTCCTCGACCTTGCCTCCGCGGCCACCGTGGACGAGGTCGTCCGTGGTGCGCACGCCGCCTGGCAGCAGTGGGGCTCGATCTCGCTGACCAAGCGGACCCAGGTGCTCTTCGCCTTCCGTGAGCTGCTCAACGCGCGCAAGGAGGAGATCGCCGCACTCATCACCGCCGAGCACGGCAAGGTGCTCTCCGACGCCCTCGGTGAGGTCACGCGCGGGCTCGAGGTCGTCGAGTTCGCCTGCGGCATACCGCACCTGCTCAAGGGCGGCTTCTCCGAGAACGTCTCGACCAAGGTCGACGTCTACTCCATCCGCCAGTCCCTCGGCGTCACGGCCATCATCAGCCCGTTCAACTTCCCGGCCATGGTGCCGATGTGGTTCGTGCCGATCGCGATCGCCTGCGGCAACGCCGTCGTCATCAAGCCCTCGGAGAAGGACCCGTCGGCGGTCAACGCCGTCGCCGCCCTGTGGGCCGAGGCCGGGCTGCCCGAGGGCGTCATGAACGTCGTGCACGGCGACAAGGAGGCCGTCGACGCGCTGCTCACCCACCCCCTCGTCAAGTCGGTGTCCTTCGTCGGCTCCACCCCGATCGCCCGCTACGTCTATGAGACCGGCACGGCCAACGGCAAGCGCGTCCAGGCCCTCGGCGGCGCGAAGAACCACATGCTCGTCCTGCCCGACGCCGACCTCGACCTGGCCGCGGACGCCGCCGTCAACGCCGGCTTCGGCTCGGCCGGCGAGCGCTGCATGGCGATCTCCGCCCTCGTCGCCGTCGAGCCGATCGCCGACGAGCTGGTCTCCAAGATCACCGACCGGATGGGCAAGCTGAAGACCGGTGACGGTACGCGCGACAGCGACATGGGTCCGCTCGTCACCAAGGTGCACCGCGACAAGGTCGCGTCCTACCTCGACGCCGGGACCGAGGCCGGGGCGACGCTCGTCGTCGACGGCCGGGTCGCCGAGTTCGATGCCGACGGTGAGGGCTTCTTCCTCGCCCCGACGCTCTTCGACAACGTGACACCGGAGATGTCGATCTACACCGACGAGATCTTCGGGCCGGTCCTGTCGGTGGTCCGGGCGAGCAGCTACGACGAGGGCCTCGCGCTCATCAACGCCAACCCGTACGGCAACGGCACGGCGATCTTCACCAACGACGGTGGGGCCGCGCGCCGCTTCCAGAACGAGGTCGAGGTCGGCATGGTCGGCATCAACGTGCCGATCCCGGTGCCGATGTCCTACTACTCGTTCGGCGGCTGGAAGAACAGCCTGTTCGGCGACACCCACGCCCACGGGATGGAGGGCGTCCACTTCTTCACCCGCGGCAAGGTCGTCACCTCGCGCTGGCTCGACCCGAGCCACGGCGGCCTCAACCTCGGCTTCCCGCAGAACGACTGACCTGCTCCGCCCCCGGCCCCGCCCCGCCCCGCCCCGCCGATAAGTTATCGGGTCCTCGGACTATTGCGCTCCTCACCCGAGAAAGCTTCTCGGGTGAGCCGAGAAGTACCCCGAGAACCCGATAACTTATTCGGCGGGGGGCGGGGCGGTCCGCGAGCGGTGACCACCCGGCATACGGCCGCCCCTATCGAGTGAGGACTCCCGCCATGAGTGCTGACCTGGGCCGGTGCGGCCCGTTCACCCTGGCCGTCTCGAGCGAGATGGTGTTCCTCGACCTGCCCCCCGTCGAGCGGATCCGGCGGATCACCGCGCTCGGCTTCCAGTCCGAGATCTGGGACTGGTCCCGTCATGACCTCGACGCGCTCGTCGCGCTGCGCGACGAAGGGGCCGTCTACTCCTCGATGACCGGCTACCTCCGCGGCGGGCTCGTCGAGCCGACCGCGGTCGCGGACCTGCTGGCGACCGCCGAGCAGTCCGTGGAGGTGGCCGAGCGGCTGGGCATCCCGCGGCTCAACCTGCACGGCACCGGCCTCGACGGCGACGGACTCCCCGTGGTCCCTGTGGAGACGGTGACCGGCCCGATGTGGCTGGCCGCGCGCGACACCCTGGCCCGGGTCGCCGACCTCGGCGAGCGGCACGGCGTCACCTTCGTCCTGGAGAACCTCAACCTGCCCGTCGACCACCCGGGGGTCCCGTTCGCGCTCGCATCGGACTGTCTGGCCCTGGTCAGCGCCGTCGACCACCCGAACCTGCGAATGATGCTCGACCTCTACCACGCCCAGATCGGCGAGGGGAACCTGATCTCGTTGTGCCGCGGCGCATTGCCGTGGATCGGCGAGATCCAGGTCGCCGACGTACCCGGCCGGTGCGAGCCGGGCACCGGCGAGATCGCGTATGCCGCGGTCGCCCGGGCGCTCGCGGACATGGGGTATGCCGGGACGATCGGGCTCGAGGCGTTCGCGTCGGGCGACTCCGAGATCGCCCTGGAACGCTTCCGCGACGCCTTCACCGTGTGAACGAGTAACGGCTCTCGGAGCTCACGAGCGCCTGGCGAACCTGAGGTAGAAGGCACCGAAGACCAGGACGACTCCGACGTTGGCCATCAGCCGCTCCCAGGAGTGGTTCCTGAAGAACAGCACGTCCATGCCGACCACGACGACGACCATGGCGAGCACGTACAGCACCACGACAACCTGCCTCGCCATCGTTCGTTCCTACTCTCCTCCGCTGGGAAACCGCTGGGGCCGGACGGAGAGCGTCCGGCCGCGGCTCCCGGACCCTCGGCGCGCGCCGGCGACGCGTCAGGGGCGCAGCTCGCTGAGCCGGACCGGCCGGTGCTCGCGCAGGGACAGGGTCGCGGCCTCGGCGACCCAGCTCGCCTCGAGGCCGTCGCGGACCGTGCACGGCGACTCCGACCGGCCGGCCGCTACGTCGACAAAGGTGCCGAGCTCGATCCGGAACGCCTCGGCGAACCGGTCCATGAAGAACGAGTGGGCCGGGCCGTGCGGGAAGCCGACCGACGGGTCGGCCGACCGCATCGGCAGTCCCTCGTCCAGCCCCGCGGCCACCGATCCTGCGGAGCCGTGCAGCTCCAGGCGCACGTCGTAGCCCTCGCCGTTGTAGCGGGTGTTCGACACGACGCCCACCGTGCCGTCGTCGAAGGTGAGCAGGGTGGACGCTGTCGACACGTCGTCGGCCGCCCCGAACATGGCGTCACCGCGTGGGTCCCCCACGGCATACACCTCGACGACCTCGCGCCCGGTGACCCACCGGACAGCGTCGAAGTCGTGGATGGCGCAGTCGCGGAAGATCCCTCCGGAGCCGGCGACGTATGCCGCGGGCGGCGGTGCCGGGTCCATCGTCGTCGAGCGCACGGTCGTCAGCCAGCCGAGCGATCCGTCGTCGAGGGCGGCCTTCGCGGCGACGAAGGCCGGGTCGAAGCGCCGTGGGAACCCGACCTGCACCGGGACGCCGGACCGAGCCACCAGCTCGACGAGATCCGTTGCGGCAGAGGGGTTCTCGGAGACCGGCTTCTCGCAGAACGTCGGTATGCCGGCCGCCACTGCCGCGCGGAGCAGGTCCAGGTGCGTGGGTGTCGAGGAGGCGATGACGACCGCGTCCGGCCGGCTGGCGAGGAGCGTGGCAGCGTCGGCGACCTGCTCCGCGGCATACCTCTCCGCGACGGCGCTCGCCGCCGCGGGAAAGGCGTCGGTGACCACGAGGGACGTCACCGACCCGAGCGCGGAGAGAGTGCTCGCGTGGAAGGCGCCGATCCGGCCAGCACCGATGAGTCCGATCCGCATGGTGCGCTCCTTGGGTGTCAGGGGGTTGGGGTGGAGAGTAAGGGTGAGGAGGGCCGCGACGGGAGGCCGGCCGCGGCATACGCAGCGTCGTCGGCGCTCAGAGAGCTGCCTCGGCCGCGAGCATGTTCTGCGCGGCGAACCGGAGCCCCGCGAGCTGGTCGAGCTCGGCGTCCTCGTGCTCGATGTTGCACGGGATCTCGGGGTCGATCGCCTGGAGGGCGCGCAGGAACTCGGTCCAGAAGGGCACGTCGTGGCCCTTCCCGATCGCGACGAAGTCCCACGAGGGGCTGCTCGGCCACCCGGCCAACGACGTGCCGCCGCCCATCGCCAGGTACCCCGGCTCCCCGGGAGCGATCCGGGTGAACCGGTCGTCGAGGACGCCGTTGACCTTGGCGGCCGCGTTGATCCGGGTGTCCTTGGCCGCCGAGCAGTAGACGAGTGAGCCGAGGTCCTTCAGCGCGAGGACGGGGTCGATGCCCTGCCAGAACAGGTGGCTGGGGTCCATCTCGGCGCCGACGTGGGTGGCCTCGATCTGCTCGGCGAGCCGGTGCATCGTGGAGGGGTTGAAGACGATGTTGCCCGGGTGCATCTCGATGGCGACCTTGACGTCCGCGTCGGCCGCGCGCGCCTGGATGTCCTTCCAGAACGGGACGGCCACCTCCCACTGGTGGTCGCGCACGTCGAGGAACGGGCTCCACCAAGGGAGCGGGTTCCACGCTGGCACAGTGGAGCTCGCGTCGACGCCAGGGCTGCCCGACATCGTGACGACCCGCTTGACGCCGAGCAGCGCGGCCAGCGCGATCGAGTCCTTGAGGTCCTGTGCGTGCGGGAACCCCTCGCGCGGGTAGAGCGGGTTGCCGTTGCAGTTGAGGGCGGTGAGGGTCAGGCCGCGGGAGGAGAACTCGCCGAGGTACTGCTCACGGGCATCGATGCTCGTCCGCACCTCGGCCGGCAGGTGGATCGGGGGGAGGAAGCCGCCGGAGTTGATCTCGACGCTGTTCAGGCCGAGCCCGGCCAGGAGGTCGAGAGCCTCGGTGAGCGGCTTGTCGGCGAGGCAGGCGTTGTAGGCGCCGATGAACATGGCGGTTCCCTTCGGAGTGGTTACGGTCGGAGGAGAGGCGTATGCCGTGAGCTGGGCGACCGGCATACGGCTCAGTGACCGGGGTGCTCGGGAAGGGTCACGGTGGCGCCGCCGGCAGCTGCCGAGCGGGCGACGGCGTCGATGATCTGCAGGTCCCGCAGGCCGTCCGCGAACGGCGCCACCGGCGGCAGGCCCTCGATCCCGGCGACCTGCTCGAGGAAGGCCCGGGCCTGGTAGCCGAAGAGGTCGCTCACGCCGTAGGAGCAGCCGGGGAAGTCCATCGGCAGGCCGCCACGGATGTAGGGGTGTGCGGGCCCGGCGAGCACGGTGCGTGAGCCGTCGTAGCCGTCACCGACCAGGTCGCTGAGCACCGAGAACTCGGCGGGCCGGTCCATGTCCCAGCGCACCGATCCCCGCTGGGCCATGATGTCGAAGGCGAGGGAGTTGGCCAGGCCGGGGGCGACCCGCGACGCCGAGAAGGTGCCGACCGCGCCGGAGGCGAACGAGGCGGTGAACGTTGCCACGTCGTCGTTCTCGACGGGGTGGACGACGTCACTCAGCTCGGCCCGCGCATGGCCGTAGGTGGTGCCGAGAGCCTCGGCCCGCTCTGTGACCATCGTCGCGAAGGCGGCTCCACCGACCGACACCACCGGCCCGCAGAGGAACTCGCTGAGGTCGATGAGGTGGCTGCCGATGTCGGCCAGCGCCCCGGTGCCGGGGCCGCCCTGGTAGCGCCAGGACATGGGGGTCAGCGGCGAGGCGGCGTAGTCGCACCAGTAGCGGCCGTTGAAGTGCGAGACGGCGCCGAGCCGCTCGGCGAGCAGCTCCTTGGTGGCCGCGACGGCGGGCTGACGACGGTAGACGAAGCCGGTGCCGGTCACCTGGCCGGGGTGAGCGGCAGCCGCGGCGACCATGGCCTCGGCGTCGGCCATGGAGTTGGCCAGCGGCTTCTCGCAGAGGACGTGCTTGCCGGCGGCGAGGAGCGCCTCGACGACCTCGCGGTGCAGGTGGTTGGCGACGACGACGCTCACGACGTCGACGGTGTCGTCGTCGAGCAGCTCGTGCCAGTCGGTGCCGGCCCGGTCGTAGCCGTAGCGGGTCGCCGCGTCCTGGGCGACCGCCTCGTTGGCGTCGACGACCGCGACGTAGCGGATCGGCGGCAGCGGCGGGTCGAAGAGCGTCGGGGCCGTGCGATAGCCGGCGCAGTGTGCGCGGCCGGCCATGCCGGCGCCGATGACGGCGACCCCGATGGACGGTCTGGTCATGGGTGGGTCCTCCCGGCGACGGTGGCGGGCGCGTGATATAAAGCGCTTTAAGGGAATGCTTCACCACGGATGACGCCGCTGTCAAGTCTTTGTCCGGACATTCTGTCATCGGCGGAAGGGAGCCTCGTATGCCGGTCCGCGCTCGCCTCGTCGACGTCGCCGCGCGCGCCGCCGTCTCCACCGCCACCGCCTCCCTGGTCCTGCGCGGCCGAGCTGGCCCGAGCGCTGCGGCCCGCGAGCGTGTGCAGGCCGCGGCCGCCGAGCTTGGCTACCGTCCCGACCGAGCCGCGAGCGTCCTTGCTAGACACCGGAGCCGGCTGCTCGGCGTGGTTCTCGACGTGACGAACCCCTTCCAGGCCGAGCTGGCGGCCAACCTGGACACCGAGGCAGCCTCCCGGGACCTGGACATCGTGCTGGCGCCGGTGACCTCGCGCCGCGACGAGGCCGCCGCCGCCGAGACGCTCGTCGACTTCCGCTGTGAGGCACTGGTCCTCATCGGCCCGGAGCTGTCCGGGGCCCGGATCGCCGTACTGGCGACCGCTGTCCCCACCGTGGTCATCGGCCGGGCGGGCACCGGTGGCGCCTTGGGGGTCCACGTCGACGACGCCGCCGGGGTGGGCGCCGCGGTGCGGCACCTCCTGGCCCTGGGGCACGAGCGGATCGGCTACGTCGACGGGCCCCGCGGGGTCATCGCCACGACCCGTCGGCGCGGCTACCTGCAGGCGATGCGGCGGGGTGGGTTTGCCGGAGCTGCGCTCGTGCTGCCCGGCGGCAACACCGAGGAGGCGGGCCTGGTCGCCGGCCGGTCGCTGGTGCAGCAGCCGCCTGACGAGCGCCCCACCGCCGTCGTCGCGTTCAACGACCGGTGCGCGATCGGCATCCGCGAGTCCGTGCTGCGTGCTGGTCTCCGGCTGCCGGACGAGCTGTCCATCGTCGGCTACGACGACAGCCCGCCGGCCAGGATGGCCACCGTCGACCTCACCTCGGTGAGCCAGGACCCCACGGCGCTGGCCGCCGCGGCGGTCGCCTCCGCGTGGTCGTTGCTCGAGGGCGGCCCGGCACCGCGGGATGTTGTGGTCGCACCGCGTCTGGTGACTCGTGGCTCCACGGCGCCGCCACGCCCCGGTCAGTCCGAAGCCCTTCCTTTGTCCTGACATTCGTCATTAGCATCAGCGCATGGCTCTCACGGCGCTCCCCACGCCCCGCACCCCGGACTCGATGGATGCCCCGCCACTGCGCTGGGGGATCCTCGGGACTGGCTGGATCGCCGACCAGTTCGTCGGCTCGCTGCGCCGCCACACCAGGCAGGTCATCCAGGCGGTGGGCTCCCGCTCGGCCGAGTCGGCCGGCGCGGCCGCTGCCCGCTGGGGTGCGCTGACGGCATACGGCTCGTATGCCGCGCTCGTCGTCGACCCGGCCGTCGACATCGTCTACGTCGCGACCCCGCACAACTTCCACCTGCCGCACGCGCTGCTCGCCATCGACGCCGGCAAGCACGTTCTCGTCGAGAAGCCGGTCGGGCTCAGTGCCGCGGAGGCGCGGGCCATCCACGGCGCCGCGACGGCGCAGGGCGTCTTCGCCATGGAGGCGATGTGGACCCTGTTCCTCCCCAAGTACGACGTCATCCGGCAGCTGTTGGCAGACGGCGCGCTCGGCACCATCCACTCCGCTTCCGCGGACATGGGTGAGCGCTTCGGTCCCGAGCACCGGATCATGCGGGCCGACCTCGCCGGCGGACCGATGCTGGACCTGGGCACCTACCCGGCGACCTTCGTGACATGGGTGCTCGGCGCCGGTCTGGAGGTGGCAGGTGCCGTCGGGACGCCGGCGCCGACTGGGCTCAACGGCCAGTTCGCGTCGGTGCTGAGCGGGGGTGCCGATGCCGTGGCGACTATCTCGGCGTCGATCCTCGACGAGTCACCGACTGTCGCGGTCGTCGGCGGGACAGAGGGGACGCTCTGGGTGGAGCGCAGCTTCTACCGGCCGGGGCCGTTCACGGTCGTCCCGGCCGAGGGGACGGAGCTGCGCTGGCAGGAGGAACCCGTCGCCCACGACGCCCTGCACTTCGAGGCTGCCGAGGTGGCCCGCCGGATCTCCGCGGGGGAGACGGGCTCCCCACTGCGCCCGTTCACCGACACCATCGGCACGCTGGCGGTCATGGACGCGATCCGTGCCGAGCTGGGCACCGAGTTCGGCGAAGCGCTGGCCGCCCGCGAGGCTGCCGGCGGCTGAGCTGCCGCGCAGCCCCTCCGCCCGTGTGGGCGAAGGAGGCTGCACGGCATACGATCCCGCCCGCGCCGGTGGCCCGGCGCAGGGGGACTCGGTGTCAGTGGTGCGTTGCGGGCGTGGCGCGGTCGTTGATCAGGTAGTCGCCACTGGCGAAGTGCTCCTCCAGCTCTTCGAGGGAGCGGCCACTGGTGTTCGGCAGGTAGTTCCGGACGAACCAGATCAGGACGAGCCCGATGACGAAGAGGATGAGGAACATCATCTTGATTCCCCACGCGCCCACGATGATCGGGAAGCTGAAGACCAGGATGCAGTCCGCCGTCCACAGGATGAAGATGCACAGCCCGGTGGCAAACCCTCGGATCCGCAGAGGGAACATCTCGGACAGGCAGACCCAGACCGGGACGTTCAAGGTGAGCTGGGTGGTAGCTCCTTTGCCACCGACCAACTCACTCATGTGAATCCTCTCTCTGGTTCGGCGCCCGTTAGGTCACGGGGCGTTTGACGCTCAGGACCGGAACCTCCGCCTCGAGGATCAGGCGTTGACTGATGCTCCCGAGGATGAACTTGCCCACCGGGCTGCGTCGCGCCACGCAGATCACGAGCCGGTCGACCTCCGGGTTGCTCTCGAGCGCATTCAAGACCGTGTCGACCGGGTCCCGGTCCTCCTTGCTCTTGCGGGAGACCGGCTTCGCGACGAGCCCGTCGGGGACCCCCGAGAGGTCGATCGTGCCGAGAGTCAGGTTGACGACACCAGGCTCGTCGAGCGAGCCGTGGCTTCCAGGGCGCCGGCTTCCAGGGCGTACGAACCCTCTTCGGAGTCGGGGACAACGACCATCACTGACACGGGTCTCTCCATTCTCAATGGGCTAGCACGTTCTAGACGTGGCGGAGACCCTCGCGTCAAACGACGCTGTCCGTCAACAGACCCCGGGGGTCTTCCGTTACCGGTTCAATGCGGCCCCTCTGACCCTCAGGGTCGGCGGTCACCCTGCCCGCCACGGCGATGAGCGGATCAGTGAGTGGCGCGCCGTTCGGTGTGTGCTGTGAGCGCCGAGCCGAGCCGGTCGACGTTCCACCCGTCGGCCAATGCAGCGCGAACCAGGTCGGCCTGGGTCGGTGGCGCCATCGACCCGACGGGCTGGTCGCGGTCGAGGTTTGTCGGGAAGGCATATCCCTCGGCACTCGCCGCGACGACGTTGTCCAGGCGCTCCTCCGGCATGCCGGAAGCCTTGCGGGACAACAGAGCTGGATAGATCGCCCGAACGAGTCGGTCGCGGTCGACAGCCTCCATCGCGCGGCCGAAGGCCGAGCTGACCTGCAGCAGGTTCGCGACCCGCTGGATGTCGGTCGAGGTGTTGAACCCGGCCGCGTGGAAGAGGGCGGGGTTGAAGAAGACGAGGTCGCCCTTTCCGAGGGCGAGCTGGACGTGGTGGGCCAGGAAGTAGTTCTGGAACTCCGGCAGCCAGTAGGCGAGGTAGCCGGGGCCGTACTTCTGCGAGTGCGGCAGGTAGAGCGTCGGCCCGGACTCCACGGGCATGTCGACGTGCGCGATCGCGCCCTGGAGGGTGAGCACCGGGGAGAGGGCGTGGGCGTGCCTGGGGTATGCCGCGGCCTGGCTGTCGTCCATGAAGCCGAGGTGGTAGTCGCGGTGGACGGTCTGGCCCTGAGCGCCCGGGCGCACGATGTTGGGCTGCGCGGTCACCTGGTAGCCCGGCCCGAGCCAGGCCCGGCTGGCGAGCGCGACGAGGTCGTTGGAGTAGTAGTCGACGTAGGCCGCAGGGTCGGCGATCGCGAGCTTCTCCTGAGCGTTCCAGATCCGGTCGTTCATCCCGGGCTTGCCGAAGTGGTCGCCGCGGGCGCCACCGGCGATCTTCTCCTCGGTGATGATCAGGTCGAAGGCCTCGGTGACCCGGTCCAGGACAGCCGGTTCGAACGCGCCCGTGAAGACGACGATGCCGGGGCCTTCGGACCAGGCGTGGACGAGCTCGGTCTCGATCGCCTCGGTGTCATGTCCTGCGGCGTCGACGACGGCCCGGAGCTCGGCGGCGTCGTAGATGACGACGCCCTGCTCGACCCGGGCGGCATGTGGGTACTCCCCGGCGTCGGTGCCGTGGGCGAGGATCTCGAGGAGGTCCTCCAGGCGGCAGTCCTGCGCGCGGAAGCGGGAAGTCGGTCGGGTCGGGTCGCTGCGTGGCGTCATGGTCGGGTCCTGTCGGTCGGGGCCGTTGTTCCACCCTGAGCATCGCGCGACCCGGCGGCGTCGGGAAGTGGCAAGAGACCTCAGAAACACCTCACTGGCAGCGCCCGTCGAGTAGCTTCGGGGTGTGCCGCACGGACCGTTCCGGATCGTAGACATCGCGGAGCAGGCCGGGGTCAGCCCCGCGACCGTCGACCGTGTCCTGCACCAGCGGCCAACGGTGAGCGGTCGCGCGGTCCGGCAGGTGGAGCAGGCCCTGCTAGACCTCGAGCGCCAGCAGACCCAGGTGCGGCTCGGCTCCAAGACCTTGGTCCTCGACGTCGTCATCCACGCCCCGAGCCGGTTCACCGACAGTGCTCGCGGGGCGTTGGAGCACGAGCTGCCCGGTCTGCGACCGGCGACGGTGCGGGCGCGCTTCCACGTGCGCGAGACCTTCGCTGCCGGCGAGCTCGTCGCCGCCTTGGACGGCATCGGGCGCCGGGGCCGGCCCAGCGACGGCATCCTGCTCAAGGCCCCCGACGAGCCCGAGGTCGCGGCTGCCGTCGACCGACTCGCGGCGCGCGGCATACCGGTCGTCACGATTGTCACCGACGTACGAGACTGCCGGCGGATCGCCTACGTCGGCCTGGACAACCACAGCGCCGGCGCGACCGCGGCATACCTCATGAACGGCTGGCTGGGACGCTCGCGCGGTTGCGTAGTGGCGACCCTGTCCCGGTCGACCATGTTGGGCGAACGGGAGCGACTCGCGGCCTTCGATGCGTCGATGGCCCAGCTCGACCCGCGACGCGAGATTGTCGTGCTCGCCGACAGCGACGGACTCGACGAAGGGGTGCGGGGGTTGGTCCGGTCTCTGCTCGCGACGCGCCGCGACGTCGCCGCGGTCTACTCGATCGGTGGTGGCAACCGGGGCCTGTTCGCCGAGCTCGATGCCGTAGGGGTGTCGCCCCGGGCCTACATCGGGCACGACCTCGACGCCGACAACGTGCCACTGCTCCTTGCCGGTCGGTTCACTGCCGTGCTCAACCACGACTTCCGGGTCGACATGCGCGCAGCGTGCGAACAGATCCTCCGCCATCATGGGCTGCTTCCTGGTGCCCCGACCTCCCAACCCGCCCCGGTGCAGGTGGTCACGCCGCACAACCTGCCGCCGCGCCTTCGCTGACGCCTGGGGTTCTCAGGGACTGGGGCGGCGCCATACCCACCAGATCCAGCGCGGGTCCCACCCGCCGTCGTTCGGCGGCAACCATCGCGGCGGTCGGTCGCTGCGTGAGGTCGTGCCATGCCCGGGATAGCGCCGGCCGCGAAGGTCGCGAGCAAACAGGTCCGCCGCGCTCCATTCCCCACGCGTCACCGGCTTCGGCCCGGTCTCCGCGTCGGTCTGGTCTGTGTCGGTCTGGTCTGTGTCGGTCTGGTCTGTGTCGGTCTGGTCTGTGTCGGTCTGGTCTGTGTCGTCCCCGGGCGACCGGCGGACGAGAACCAGGTCCAGCCCGGTCATGCGCAGCACGTCCAGGACGCGGTCCAGGCTGGTCGAACCGGGCGCCGTCTCGAGCCGCCCGATGGCTGAGGAGGAGACCCCGACGAGCTCGGCGAGGCCGCGCTGCGACAGACCCAGGCGACGGCGCTCGGCACGAAGCGCCAGGATGATGAGATCGTCCAGGTCGAGCCGTGCTCGGGCCGTCATGACCTCTGGAGCCAGTGAGCGGCGGGACGGCCCGGGACGGGCCCGGCGGGCCGCGGCCCCGTTGCAGTCCGCGGTGTGGGCACCGCCCACCGCGTCGGCTCTGTCGAGTGCCCCGGCTCCGTCCATGGTTGAGCATCTCCCGTCGATGCCGTGGACCGGAGTCTGCGCGGTCTTCTTGTGGACGGGCGGGCGCGTGTCATGGGTCTGTGGACGGGTGCGCCAACTGCCAACTGCCAACTGCCAACTGCCAACTGCCAACTGCCAACTGCCAACTGCCAACTGGCAACTGCCAACTGCCAACTGCCAACTGCCAACCGCCGACCGCCGACGGGCGCGAGGGAGTGAGCGGCCCCACGATTTACGCCGTGTGCTGCTGCCCCGTGCTCTGGGGCAGCAGCACAGCAGACAAAAACTAGCGAGGGGACGTCGCGGGCAAGTACGGACTGGGAGCCGAGGAGCCGCGGGGGCGTGAGCGGAGGAGCCGCGGCGGTGCGGGCGCAGGGAGCGCGGGCGGAAGGGGTGCGGGGGCGCGGGTCCGGGGTGTGAGCGGAGGGAGCGCGGGCGGAGGGGGCGAGCGGCGGGGCGCGGCGGTACGCACGCGCGTTGGCGCGTCACCGGACGAGCAGCGCGAGAGCCGAGAGCGCCGAGGCGAGCAGCACGGCGCGCTCGAACCCACGTTGGGAGATCCGGCGCATGGTCACCAGGCCGAGCCAGCCGCCCAGGATGACCACCGGGGCGAGCAACAACGCCCGCCGGACGTCGGCCCAGCCGAGCAGCCCCAGACCGACGCTGAACGGCACCTTGCACAGGTTGACGCCGAAGAAGAACCACGCCCCGGTCCCGACGAACCGTCGCTTCTCCACACCCTTCGCCACGAGGAACAAGGTCATCACGGCACCAGCCGCGTTCGCCGTCATCGTCGCGAAGCCGGCGCCGAGCCCGGTCGCCCAGCCGGCCCAGCGCGGCGGGTTCGGGCGCTCGGCGGGCTCCGCGGCATACGAGGCTCTCGCGTTGAGACCCAGCTGGAGGAGGACGAGCGCGAGGAGCAGCGCGCCGATGCTGCGCCGCAGCCAGGTGTCGTCGACGACGTGCAGGAACAGGGCACCGAGCGCCAGTCCGGGGAGGACGGTCGGTACGAGCTCGCGGACGAGGTGCCAGTCGCAGTCGCGTCGGTAGTGCCAGATCGCCACGAGGTCGCCGACGAGCAGGACGGCGAGGATCGCGCCGGTCGATGCCCGCGCCGGCATGACGCTGGCGAAGATCGCGACCGCGACGACGGCCAGCCCGCCGAGGGAGGTCTTGGAGTAGCCGATGACGAGCGCGGCGATCGCAAGGAGCAGCGCCGTCGTCACCTGCTGACCCTAGCCAGACCAGCCCGTGTGCCGTATGTCGGGTGGTCGCGCGCGGTGCCTAGTGGTCGCCGGCCATCAGGCGGCCGATCTCGGTGCGGTCGGCGTCGGCGGCGGGCATCTCGGCCACCACCTTGCCGCCGTGGATGACCGCGATCCGGTCGGACAGCGAGAGGACCTCGTCGAGCTCGGCCGAGACGAGGAGCACCGCCGCACCCTCGTCCCGCGCGGCGACGATCCGGCGGTGGATGAACTCGATCGACCCGACGTCGACGCCACGCGTGGGCTGGGCGGCCATGAGCAGCTTGGGTCCGAAGCTCATCTCACGGGCTACGACGACCTTCTGCTTGTTGCCGCCCGAGAGCGACGCAGCCGGCGCCATGACCGAGGCGGCCCGGACGTCGAACTCCTTGAAGAGTGCCTCACCGTTCTCGCGGACCGCCTCGAAGTTGCGGACGAACCCGTTGGCGAACGGCTTCTCGTCGAACCGGTTGAGCACCATGTTGTCGGCCAGCGAGTAGGAGCCGACGAGGCCGTGGCGCTCGCGGTCCTCGGGGATGTGGCCGATGCCGGCGACGTGGGTCTGGTGCGGGTTGGCCTTGGTGATGTCCTCGCCGAGCAGGGTGATCAGCCCGCCCTTGGGGGGCCGCATCCCGGCGATCGCCTCGACGAGCTCGCGCTGGCCGTTGCCCTCGACGCCGGCGACGCCGACGATCTCGCCGGCTCGCACGGTGAGGGTGAACCCGTCGACGGCCGGCAGGGCGCGGTCATCGAGGACGACGAGGTCGGCCACCCGCAGCACGTCGGCGCCGGGCTTCGGCTCGTCCTTGTCGACGCGCAGCACGACCTCACGGCCGACCATCATCGTCGCCAGCCCGCGCGCGTCGGTGTCGGCCGCGGCGACCTCGCCGACGACGGACCCCTGGCGCAGGACGTAGACCCGGTCGGCGACGGCGAGCACCTCGCGCAGCTTGTGGGTGATGAAGACGATCGACGTGCCGCCGGCCGCAAGCTCCTTCATGACCTCGAGCAGCTCGTCGGTCTCCTGCGGGGTGAGCACGGCGGTCGGCTCGTCGAGGATGAGCAGGTCGACCTTGCGGGACAGCGCCTTGAGGATCTCGACCCGCTGCTGGGTGCCGACGGGCAGGTCCTCGATCTCGGCGTCCGGGTCGACGGCCAGGCCGTGCTTCTCGGACAGCTCGCGCACCAGCTGCCGGGCGCCCTCGAGGTCGAGCTGACCGTGCTTGGTCGTCTCGTGACCGAGGATCATGTTCTCGGCGACGGTCATGACCGGCACCAGCTGGAAGTGCTGGTGCTCCATGCCGATGCCGCGCCGGATGGCGTCCTTGGGGTCCTTGATCGGGGCGGCGTCGCCCTTGATCGCGATGGTGCCCTCGTCGGGTGCCTGCAGCCCGAAGATCTGCTTGACCAGGGTCGACTTGCCGGCGCCGTTCTCGCCGAGCAGGGCGACGATCTCACCGCGCTCGACGTGCAGGCTGATGTCGCGGTTGGCGCGCACCGTCCCGAACGACTTGGACAGCCCGACGATGTCGAGGAGCCGGTCTCCGGTGGCCGCCCGGCGGTCCTTGGCTCCGGTCTCTTCTCCGTATGCCGGGGTGCTGGGGCTGGCGGTCATGATCCCTCTCCCTTGACGAACGGTTGGCCGGCGGCGGCGGGAGGTCGGACCCGTCCGGCAGCGGCGGCGAGGACCACGAGGGTCAGGACGTACGGGAGCAGGTTGATGAACTGCTGCGGCAGGCTGACGATGTTGCTGGCCTGCAGCTGGGAGGCCAGGGCGCTGGTGAAGCCGAAGAACAGGGCTGCCGCGAAGGCCCGCAGCGGCCGCCAGGCGCCGAAGATCATGATGGCCAGAGCGAGGAAGCCTCGGCCGGCCGTCATGCCGCGCTCGAAGGTCGGCGTGGCCTCCATCGAGAGGTAGGCGCCGGCCAGGCCCGCGAGGCCACCGGCGATGGTGACGTTGAGCAGCCGCATCGCGATGACGTTGATGCCGGCGGTGTCGGCGGCGCTGGGGTACTCGCCGACGGCCCGGGTCCGCAGGCCCCACCGGGTGCGGAACAGCGCGAAGTGCAGGATCGCCACGATGACCAGGGTGGTCAGGGCGATCGGTCCGCCCTCGAAGAAGACCGGCCCGATGAGTGGGATCTTGGACAGCAGCGGGATGTCGATGTTGGGCATGACGTGGGTGAGGGACTGGCCGGACTTGTAGTAGAAGGACGTCAGGCCGGTGGCGATGATGTTGATGACGACGCCGGCGATGATCTGGTCCATCTGCCACTTGACCGTGGTCCAGGCGAGGAACGCGCCCATGAGCATCCCGGAGAGGACACCGGCGATGACTCCGGCCCACAGCGACTGGGTCGCGGCGGCGGTGAAGAAGCCGCTGAAGGCACCGACGAGCATCTGGCCCTCGATGCCGATGTTGATCACGCCGGAGCGCTCACCCATGACCCCCACGCAGGCGGCGAGGACGAGAGGCACCGCGAAGGACCACGCGAAGTCGATCATCGACACCGCGACCCGCTGGTTGATGGCGTAGAAGACGTATGCCGCGACGATGATCGCGACGGCCGTGAGCGTGACGCTGCGGTTGCGGCTGAACCAGGCCATGGTCAGGACCCCCAGCCACTGGTGAGAGCCGAGCCCTTGGCGGCATACCGCCGGAAGATCAGCTTGGCGACGAGGGGGAGGGAGACGAACAGCAGGGTGATCGCGAGGAGCATGTCGACGACCTCGGGCTGGATGCCGGTGTCGAACTGGAGGGCCGAGGCACCGGCACGCAGGGCACCGACGAGGAAGGCGGCCGGGATGGTCGCGACCGGGTTGGACCGGGCCAGCAGGGCGATGGTGATGCCGTCGAAGCCGAGGTTGGCGTTGAAGCCCGACTCGTAACGGTGGATGTCACCCAGGGTCTCGATCCCGCCGGCCAGGCCGGCGAAGGCTCCGGCCAGCGCCATCGCGAGCAGGATCATCTTGTTGATCTTGATGCCGGCGTAGCCGGCCGCTGCCTTGTTGCGCCCGACCGTCTCGAACTGGAAGCCCAGGGTGGTCCGGCGCAGCATCCAGGCGGTGCCGACGGCGAGGATGACGGCGATGGGGAAGCCGATCGGGACGATCCCCATGTCGTTGAGGAAGGCCTGCGGCGCGATCTGCGGCGTCCTCGGGATGGCCTGGCCCTTCTCCTTGAACGGGTTGTTGATCAGGTAGTCGATGATGTTGACGGCGATCGAGTTGAGCATGATCGTCGAGATCACCTCGTGGACGCCGCGGGAGGTCTTGAGGAAGCCGGCGATCGAGGCCCACATCGCGCCGGCCAGCAGCCCGCAGAGGAGCGCGACGAGGATGATGACGATCCCCGGCGCCGAGTGCAGCTTGTAGCCGACGACCGCCGCGGCGAGGGCGCCGAAGATGAACTGTCCCTGGGCGCCGATGTTGAACAGGCCGACGCGCAGCGGGACGGCGACGGCCAGGCCGGTGAAGATGAGCGGCGTGGTCCGCTGCAGCGTCTGGTTCAGGCCGTCCCGGGTAAACAGGGCCGACTGGAAGAGGGTCTTGTAGGCGTAGGTCGGGTTGACGCCCTGCTGCCGGATGAGCAGTGCGCCCACGACGAACGCGACGACCAGCCCGACGACGGGCACGACGATGGCTTGGTACCGGATGAGCGCACCCCAGAGGCCGCCGGGCGTTGGTGGCGCCCCACGCTCGAGGACCGCCGGCGCGGCGGCCGGAGTGGCGGGGGGTGGGGCGACGTCTTTGTCCGGCATCTCTCTCCGTCCTTGCAGAGGGGGCGGGCGTCCTGGTCGGGACGCCCGCCCCTGGGTCCTGGCGGACTTGCTGCTGACGCTATCGCGTCAGGTCGTGCTTTTCAGAGGGTCACGCCAGTCTTCAGCGAGCCGTTGGCGAGCTTGGCGACGACGTCGGCGACCTTGGTCTTGACATCGGCCGGGACGCTGCTGTCGAAGGCGTGGTACGGCGAGACGCCGGCGGTGCCGATGAAGTTGCCGCCCTTGATCGAGCCGTCCTTGGCCTGCTTGATCAGGTCGGTGACACCCTGGGAGAGGTGCTTCTCGGCCGAGGTGATGAGGCACGGCTGGGCGGCCGGGACCGAGTCCCACTGGTCGACGTCGACGCCGATGCAGAAGACGGTCTTGCCGGCGCCGCTGGCCTTGGCGGTCTCCTGGATGGCGCCGTTGCCGGTGCTGCCGCCGGCGCCGAAGACGATGTCGACACCCTGGGCGAGCTGCTTCTTGGCCTCGCCGGCGCCCCATACCGGGTCCTGGAAGGCGTTGTCACCGGCCGGGTGGTAGACGCTGGTGACCTTGACCTTGGGGTTCGCGGCGAGCGCGCCGGCCTTGTAGCCCTTGTCGTACTTCTGGACCGGCGGGATCTCCTGGCCGAGGACGTCGCCGATCTTGTTGGTCTTGGTCATCAGGCCGGCGAGGTAGCCCGCGGCGTAGCCGGCCTGGTCCTCGTTGAAGGACAGACCGGTGAGGTTCGGGCTCTTCACCTTGCTGGTGTCGATGAACTGGTCGACGCCGATGAACTTGGTGTCGGGGTACTGGGCGGCGGCCTTGACGGTCGCGTCGGCCATGAGGAAGCCGACCGTCACGATGACGTCGTACTTCTTGTCGGTGAACTGCTTGATGTTGGTCGCATAGTCGTTGGTCGAGACCGTCTCGATGTCCTTGACCTGCGCACCGGTGGCCTTGCCGCCCGCCTCGACGCCCTCCCAGGCGGACTGGTTGAACGACTTGTCGTCGATCTTGCCGGTGTCGGTGACGAGGCCGACGCAGAACACGTCAGGCTTCGAACAGTCGCCGCTCGCGGCGGAGGACGAGCCCGACGTGTTCGAGTTGCCCGTGCTGCCGCCACAGCCCGCGAGCGCGAGCGCCGCGATCGGGGTGAGGGCGAGGTAGCGCATTGCCTTCATGTTCTTTGCTCCTGAGTCTGCTGACGAAGTGTGGTGCGTGCTGGTCTGGCGGACCGTGCAACGGACCACCCCACGACGCACGGCACTCTATACGCGTGCCCAGCATCTGATACGGAGATTCGGGCGTCGTTGCCGGATCGTTGCGGCCGCACCGAAGGACTTCCGTCACCAGCCCGGCGTAGCCGACCATCCTGCGTCGACGGGCAGGGTGACGCCTGTGACGGCTGAGGCGGCGGGGGAGGCGAGGAACGCCACGACGGCGGCCACCTCCTCCGGGCGGACGGTCCGGCCCAGGGCGCTCGCGGCGGCCCACCGACGGACCCCGTCGGGCCACTGCTCGGCCAGACCGGGCCGGTCGACGAGACCGGGCGCCACCGCATTGACCCGTATACCGTGTGCTCCGACCTCCCCGGCGGCTGCGGCGGCGAGATGGTGCAGGGCAGCCTTGGCCACGGCATACGGGGCATGGTCGTGACCGGCCCGAAGGCCCTCGACCGACCCGACGAGGACCACGGACCCGCGGGGCGCGAGCTCCGGGGCGAACGTGTGGAGGAGGACGGCCGGGGTGCGCAGCCCCTCGCGGAGGAAGGCGTCCCAGTCCGCCGTGCGCAGCCGTTGCCACGGGGTGATGTCCTGGGGTGCGGCGTTGAGGACGACGGCCGTGAGCGGTCCCTCGGAGTCGACCAGAGCTGTGACCTCGTCGACGAAGCCGTGAACCAGGACGTCATGCCGCTCGGGGTCGCTCGCCCCGAAGTCACGCTGGACGAGATGGGCGCGCCGGCCGGCGGCCTCGACGAGGGTGGCGGTCTCCCGGGCCCCGGCCTCGTCCGTTCGCCAGTGCACGACGACGTCGTGGCCGGCCCGGGCCAGGGCGACCGCGCAGGCCCGGCCGATACCGCGGCTGGCGCCGGTGACCACCGCGAGCCCCGGCACGGGTCCGGTCATCCGGCCTGCTGGGCCGGCGTGTGGACGCGGGTGAGGACCTCGATCTCGCGGGCCCAGTCGGGGTAGTCGCGCTGGAGGGCGCACCGGTCCCCGAGGGTGAAGCCCTCCCAGGTGAAGGCCGGCGCGCACCAGCAGGTCAGCAGGGTCCAGTCGCCGAGGGTCGCGGCCCCTTGCCAGGTGCCGGTGGTCACGAGGACCTGGCCGGTGCGGGCCTCGATCGACGACAACGAACCGCGTCCGCCGCGGCCGAGCCGGAGCATCGCGGCCGGAGCGCCGTCCAGCCACTGCCAGCCCTCGTCGACGTCCAGCTTGTGCATGGCCGAGAACCCGTCCTCGCCGGCGGTGAGCAGCACGGTGATCGAGGAGAGGTGCCGGGTGCGCGGTCCCGCGGCCCACCACGCGCCCTCGCCCTCGAGCGGTTGGAGGTCGAGGGCGGCGATGACGTCGTGGGCGGGACGTCCGGCGAAAGGGGTGGTCATGCGGGGCTTCCGGAGTGCAGGTGGGACGGTGTCGCGCGAGGTGGGGGCGCGGGGGCGAGCGCGCGGCATACGGACAATAGCGCCGCCTCCTCGACACCTGTGACCCTGCCGCCCGCCAGGACGTGCTGGCCGTCGACGAAGACGTCGGTGACGTCGGCGCGGCCCGCGACGAAGACGAGGAGTGCCGGGATGTCATGGACCGGGGTGAGGTGCGGGCGGTCCAGGTCGAGCAGGACCAGGTCGGCGCGCTTGCCGACCTCGAGGCTGCCGACGAGGTGGCCGAGACCGAGCGCCCGGGCCCCGTCGATGGTGGCGGCACGCAGGATGTCCCGGGCGCTCGCTACGTCGGGGCGGCCGCTGGACAGTCGGGCGAGGAGCGCGGCCTGGCGCATGGCCTGCCACATGTCCAGGTCGTTGCTCGAGGAGCAGCCGTCGGTGCCGATGCCGAGCCGTATGCCGTCTGCTCGCCAGGTCTCCCAGGGCAGCAGGCCGCTCGCGAGCTTGAGGTTGGAGCCGGGGCAGTGCGCGACCGTTGCGTCGGCGTGGCGGAGGGCCGCTCTGTCGCTGGCGGTGAGGTGGACGCCGTGACCGGCGACGAGGCGCAGGTGCCCGTCGAGCGCACCCGCGATGGCGAGGACCTCGGTGGGGGTGCCGCCGAAGCGGGCGCGGACGTCGGCGTTCTCGGCGGCGGTCTCCGAGACGTGGGTGTGCAGGAGCGGGCCGGGGCCCCCTGGCGTGGTGGGCCACTCGCGGGTGGTGTCGACGACCTCGCGGAGCTGGCCCGGCGTCGCGGCATACGTGCTGTGCGGGGTGACGGTGAGCGGGGTGCTCGGGCCGCCGATCGCCCGGTTCCGGTCGGGCCACTCCTTGAGTCCCTGCATCCGCTCGGCCCAGCTGAGCCCGTCGGGGCCGGGTCCGTCGAAGAACACCGGGCCGATGACGTGCCGCAGGCCGGCCCGGACGGCGCCGCGGTGGGCGGCCTCGTGGTGGAAGTACATGTCGTTGGCGGTGGTTGTGCCGCCCCGGATCGCCTCGACGGCTCCGAGGGTCGCGGCCTGCTCCACGGTGTCCTCGGTCATGACCGCGGCCTCGGCCGCCCAGACGGTGCGCAGGAAGCCGTCGAGGTCGACGCCCTCGGCGATCCCGCGCAGGAGGGTCATCGGCAGGTGGGTGTGCAGGTTGACCAGGCCGGGCATCGCGAGCCGGTTCCGGCCTGTGATCCGGGTGGCGCGGCGCTGGTCGGCGCGTTCCCGCAGGTCAGCGGTGCTGCCGAGGGCCGTGATCGTGCCCTCCTCGATGAGGATCGAGGCGTCGTGCAGGATCCGGTCGCCGTCGTCGCAGGTGACGACGTGGGCGAGGTCGGTCAGCCAGGTGGCGCTCACGGGACCTGGCCGGCCCGGGCGGCGATCACGGCGTCGAGCAGCCGGATCACCCGTTGGCTGCTCTCACGAAGGACCCGGTCGACCTCGTCCATGGTGATCGGCTCGCTGGAGAGACCGGCGGCGGGGTTGACGACGAGGCTCACCGCGGCGTACCTGATCCCGGCCTCGACGGCGAGCGTGGCCTCGGGGATCCCAGTCATCCCGGCGACGTGGCCGCCGAGCAGCCCGGCCATCCGGATCTCGGCGGGCGACTCGAACCGGGGGCCCTCGAAGCACGCGTAGACCCCGCCGTCACGGAGCGTGATGCCCGCGCCGGTCGCCGCCGCGAGGAGCTCGGCGCGCAGGGCGGGGTGGTAGGCGTCGGTGACGTCGACGTGGACGACTCCCTGCGGACCGCTGCCGTCGAAGAGGGTGGTCGGGCGGTTCTTGGTGAAGTCGAGGAAGTCGTCGAGGAGGACCAGGTCGCCCGGGCGCAGGGTGGGGTCGATGCCGCCGACGACGTTGACGGCGAGCACGTCGCCGACGCCGATGTCGCGCAGGGCGGCGATGTTGGCCCGGTAGTTGACGAGGTGCGGTGGGACCGAGTGGCCGGCTCCGTGCCGCGTGAGGAAGGCGACGGGGAGCCCGTGCCAGCGGCCGCGGGTGAGGTGGGCCGTCCCGTATGCCGTGCCGACCTGCTGCTCCTGGACCTCCTCCAGGGCGTCGAGGGCGTAGAAGCCGGTGCCGGCGATGATGCCGAGCGGCCCGGCGGGCACGCCGACAGCCGCAGTGTCCTCACCCCGGCTCGTCACGTCGGCCACGTTACCCGCGCGGCCCGGTTCGGGCATCCGCGCGCCGGCACCGGCATACGGGCACAATCAGCCCATGGCACGACAGGTGGCGCTCGCCGCAACCGGACCGACCGCACTCGACGCGGGGCTGTCCGTCGCCCGGGCCGGCGGCAACGCCGTCGACGTCGCGGTTGCGGCAACGCTCGCCGCGATGGCCACCGAGGTGGCGATCGTGTCGCTGCTCTCTGGCGCGTTCGTCAACGTGTGGCCGGTCCACGAGCCACCGGAGGTCATCGACGGCAACGTCGAGATGCCCGGGCGTGGCCTGCCCCGCGAGTCGTTCGGGCATGGGGTGCGTGAGGTCCGGATGGACTACGGACCCGGCGTGACCATGTACGGGGGGCACGGGGCCGTGGCCACCCCGGGCGCGGTGCCGACGATGGGCGTGGCCATGGAACGGCACGGGAGTATGCCGTGGAGTGCGGTGGTCTCCCCGGCGGCGGCTGCCTGCCGGGCGGGGTACCCGATCGGGGCGTCGTCGGCGAGGTACCTCGGGTTCACGGCGGGACCCCTCTTCGGAGCCGACGCGGCAGCCTCGGCCATCGTGACCCGTCCCGACGGGACGCCGCTGCAGACCGGTGACATCGCCTACAACCTCGACCTGGCCGACGTGCTCGACTCCCTTGCGGCAGAGGGCTCCTCGCTCTTCACGACCGGGTCGGTGGGACGCGCGATCGCTGCCGACATGGCGGCCAACGAAGGGCTCGTCACCGAGGCCGACCTCGCGGCATACGCCCCCATCGTCCGGGAGCCGGTCATGCGCGGACTCGGCGACTGGAGCCTGGCGATCAACCCGCCGCCCTCGGTCGGCGGGCCGATGCTCGCCGTGATGCTCGGTGAGCTGAGCAGCCTCGGCGAGCGCTGGTCCTGGACCGACGTCATCGACATCCAGCGGCGGGTGCTGGCCTACCGGCACGCGGTGCACGACTACTCGACCGACCTCTCGGCCGACGGGCATGCGCTGTTGTCGGCCGTGGAGCGGTACGGGCTCGCCGGGCTGCCGACGTCGGCCTCGACGGCTCACATCTCCGCGGTCGACTCCGACGGGTTGGCTTGTGCCATCACGGTTTCCAGCGGCTATCTGTCAGGTGTGGCGACGCCGGGGACGGGGCTGCTGCACAACAACGCGCTCGGTGAGCCCGAGCTCAACCGGCTCGGGCTGCACGCCCTGACGCCCGGGACGCGCCTCGCGTCGAACATGGCGCCGACGACGGCGCGGTCCTCCGGGGGACGGGTGCTGGCGATCGGGTCGCCAGGGGCCGACCGGATCACGACGGCGCTCATGCAGGTGCTCGGCCGCAGCTGTCTGCTCGGGACGCCTCTGGGGGAGGCGATCCTCGCGCCGCGGGCGCACGTGTCGCACCTGGCCGACGGGACGGCCGTGGTGGACGTCGAGCCGTCCGAGCAGATCGCCGAGGCGGTGGCGGAGCTGGGGTTGACGGCCCGGGAGCACGGACCGCTGGACATGTTCTTCGGAGGCGTCGGCGCGGCATACCGGACGACGACCGGCGCGATGTACGCCGACGGAGACCCCCGCCGCGAAGCCGCGGTAGGCGTCGCCGGCCCCGCCGACTAGCCGACCCCCGCCCAAAATTATCGGGTCCTCGGACTTGTTCTCTCCTCACCCGAGTTTCCTTGTCGGGTGAGGAAGGCACTACCCCGAGGACCCGATAACTTCACGAGCGGGCGCCGGTCAGCGGGGCCCTGCCAGCGGGCGCGGTCAGCGGGCGCCGGTCACCATCCAGCGGTCGGTCCGCACCCGGAGCCAGAGCAGGGTCCCTCGCACGCCCATGAACCCGGTGAACGCCAGCCACAGCCAGGTCACGGCCAGCTCGTCGGCCTGCTGCGCCGTGCTCGCCGAGAGCAGGCGCGGGCCGAGGGCGTGGACGCCGAGGATGAGCGGGAGGTAGGCGACGAGGCAGCCGACCATCGCGCGGGCCAGCCAGCGACCGTCGCCGGCGCCGATGAGGACGCCGTCGACGACGAACGCGTAGCCGGCGAGGGGCTGCTGCAGCGCGACGATGCGCAGGCCGGCGGACACCACGTCGCGGACGTTCGGATCGGTCGTGAACAGGTGCGGGAGTACGTCACGCAGGCCCAGGATGAGCAGCCCGAGCACGAAGCCGCCCGCGATGCCCCAGCGGATCATGAGGCCGGTCGCGGAACGGGTGCTCGCCACGTCGCCCGCGCCGAGCGCCTTGCCGGTCAGGGCCTGGGCCGCGATGGCGAGGGCGTCGAGCACGAAGGCGAGGAACGACCAGATCGTCGCAGCCACCTGGTAGCCGGCCAGCGGCACGTCGCCGAGACCGGCCGCGACCCAGGTGGTGGCGACCAGGATCGCACGCAGCGCGATGGTCCGGACGAGCAGCGGGGCGCCACCGCGCGCGGCGGCGAGTACGCGTCCGGGATGTGCCCGCAGAGGTGCTCGCTCGCGTCGGGCCATCCGGACGAGGACGGCGATGAGTGCGGCCGCCATCCCGGTCTGCGCGATGACAGTGCCGAGCGCGGATCCGGCGATGCCCCAGTGAAACCCGTAGACGAACAGGAGGTTGAGGCCGATGTTGGACCCGAACCCCAGGACGCTCGCGAGCAGCGGGGTCCGGGTGTCCTGCAGGCCGCGCAGCACGCCGGTGGTCGCGAGGACGACGAGCATGCCCGGTATGCCGGCCGCGGCGGTCCGCAGGTACGTCGCGGCCTGCTCGAGCGCGCCTTCGGACGCCCCGAAGAGCCGGCAGATCGGGGTGGCGAGGACCGCGACGATGAGCGCGGTGACCAGGCCGAGCGCGACCGCCAGCCAGGTGCCGTCGATGCCGGCCTCGATGGCGCCTACTCTCGAACCGGCACCGAGCTGGCGTGCGACCACGGCCGTCGTCGCGTAGGCGAGGAAGACGAAGATGTTGACCGCCGTGAGGAGGGCAGCGCTCGCGATGCCCAGGCCGGCGAGCTGGGTGGTGCCGAGGTGGCCGACGATGGCGGAGTCGGTGAGCAGGAAGAGTGGCTCGGCGACGAGTGCGAGGAACGCCGGGATGGCCAGGCGCAGCACGTCGCGCGCCTGCCCGGCCGTCGACGACCCGTCATCGCCGTCACCGGGGCCGCCCGACGCCTCGCCTCCGTCGGGGTCGCGTCCGTCCGTCGTCACGCCCGACATCCTCCCAACGCAGGCACCAAGTCGAGCGATCACGACGCGCGGACGTTCTCGAGCGGACTCCCGGATGTCGTGATCACTCGACTCGGCGCGACCACACCTGTCCCGCGACGGCCGCGGCTGGGGGGCGGGCGGGTCAGAGCTTGGGCAGGGTGAGGTCGCGGGCCTCGGCATAACGATCGCGTATGCCGGCCGTCGCGGAGCGGTCCTCGTCGGTCGCGGCATACGAGATGCTCCCGGCTCGCTCCCAGACCGGCGGCTCGGACCCGCCGCTCAGCACCCAGGCCGCCTGGCGGGCCGCGCCGTCGGCGACGTACTCTCCTGGCGCGGGCACCTCGATGTCCATCCCGAAGACGCTTGTGGCACAGCGGCGGACGGCCTCGGACTGGGCGCCACCACCGATGAGCGAGACGCGGTCGACACGGGTCCCGAGCGCGGTGAGGCCGGCGAGCCCGTCCGCGAGGCCGTTGAGGAGTCCCTCGACGGCGGCCCGCGCGAGGTGGGCCGGCCTGCTCGTCCCGAGGGTGAGGCCGTGGAAGGCGCCGGTCGAGGTCGGCCGGTTGGGGGTCCGCTCGCCCTCGAGGTACGGGACGAGGACCAGCCCGTCGGACCCGCGCGGCGCGGAGAGCGCGAGCTCGGCGAGACCGGCGTGGTCGACCCCGAGCATCCGCCCGGCGGCGTCGAGGACCCGCGCCCCGTTGAGCGTCACGGCCAGGGGGAGGAAGTGGCCGGTGGCATCGGCGAACCCGGCGACCGTACCCGTCACGTCGACGACCGGCTGCGCGCTGACCGCCGAGACGACACCGGAGGTGCCGATCGACAGGACCACGTCGCCCTCGCGCATGCCGAGGCCGAGCGCGGCTCCGGCGTTGTCGCCGGCCCCGGGACCGAGGAGGGCGTGGTGGTTGGAGCCGTATGCCGTGGTGCCGGCTCTCCCGTTGGGCGCGATGACGCGCGGCAGGGTGCAGTCGTGGCCGAGTGCCCGGACGAGCAGGTCGCGGCGGTAGTCGTCGTCCAGGGGTGACCAGTAGCCGGTGCCGGAGGCGTCGGAGCGGTCGGTCGTGAGGGCGTCGAGGTCGGGGTTGTCGGGGCCGTAGCCGGCCAGCCGCCAGGTCAGCCAGTCGTGGGGCAGGGCGACGGCGGCGACCCGGGCCGCGTTGTCGGGCTCCTGCTCGGCTAGCCAGCGCAGCTTGGTGACGGTGAACGAGGCGACGGGGACCAGGCCGGTCGCGCGAGCCCACTCCTCCAGTCCGAGCTCCGCGATGAGTTCGGTTGCAGCAGAGGCGGATCGGGTGTCGTTCCACAGCAGTGCCGGCCGGATGACGCGGCCGGCCTCGTCGAGGGCGACCATCCCGTGTTGCTGGCCGCCGACCGAGAGCGCGTCGACGTCGTCGATCCCGCCGGCGTCGTCGACGGCGGTCTCCAGCGCTGCCCACCAGCGGGCGGGGTCGACCTCGGTGCCGTCGGGGTGCTTGGCGCGTCCCTCGCGGAGCAGTGTCCCGGTCTCGGCGTCGCGGATGACGACCTTGCAGGACTGGGTGGAGGAGTCGATCCCGGCGACGATGGGCGGCATACCCCCACCCTGCCGGATGCCTGCTGCCGGCGCGAGGGGCGGGTGCCGGCGGCCCGCGCTCGTCGCGCGGCCTCTGCGCCATGGCGCAGAAGCCGACCAGAGGCGTCGTCGTCGGTGCGCCCTCCGTGGCGGTAAGCGCCATGGCGCAGAAACGCTCGAGGACAGGGCGGTGACAAGGCCCGCGAGGACGGCTCGTCAGAGATGCTTGAGCGCCTCTCGGCGGGACAGGCCCGAGAGCCGGTTCCCCTGTGCCGCAACGTAATCACGCACCCACTCCGGGTCGACGCGAGCATGCTGGCGAAGTGCCCAGCCGATCGCCTTGCGGATCCAGAACACCGAGCCGTATGCCGTGCCCTCGACGTTCGCGTCGATGACGTCGGCGAGGAGCGCGAGGTCGGTGTCGCCCTTGAAGGTGAGCTGGCTGATGATGCTGGTCCGCCGGAGCCAGAGGTCGTCGTCGACGGCCCAGGCCCGGATGATGGGTTCGACGGCTGCCTTGTGCCGCAACAGGATCGGACCGATCCGGTTGCTGGCGACCTCGTCGACGTAGTCCCACCACGCCCCGGTGGCAACGAGGTGCGCATAGAGGGGCAGGGCGTCCGGCTGCTGCCACACGCGGTAATGGCGGTGCCCGGTCAGGGCGATCGCGGCATACCGCTCCTCCCGGTGCGTGGCGCCGTCCCAGAGCGTCCGAACCGTGGCCTCCCAGTCCTCACGGCTGGCCAGCCGGTGCGCCGGATCGTCGAAGAGGGGACGAATCGCCTTGCGCAGCACCGGGTTCGTGAGACCCCAGTACGGCATCGCCGACTTCATGTACGCCTGCTGCTGCACCGCCCGGGCGGGGTCGGCGTGGGAGGCGAGCGCCCGGCATACGGCGTCGATCAGGGCGCGACCGGCGAGCCCGGGGTCGGTGGACACCTACGCGTAGCGCGTCTGGGCCCGAGCCCTGGCCTTGGCCGCCTCGGTGGCGCGGTCCTTGGGTGGCGCGCTCGTCGAGAGGTGGTCCAGGAGGTGCTGGGTCGCGTGCGCGACGTCGGCGACGGCCTCGTCGAAGGCCTCCTGGTTGGCCTGGCTGGGCTTGGTGCTCCCGCTGACCTTGCGGACGTACTGGAGCGCGGCGGCGCGCACCTCGTCGGTCGTCGCGGGCGGCTCGAAGTTGTGGAGCTGGCGGATGTTGCGGCACATGTCTCCACCGTATGCCGGGTGCTGGGCGAGTGGCGAGGGTCGCCACTTCTGGGGTCGGCTCCGATGGGCGAACGGCCCGCTGGCATGGCACCCTTGTGGATAAGTTTCTGGGGATGCCGCTCGATTTTGGTTCAATCGGGGAGGCGTTCCGGAGGGAGAACCACGTGTCTGTTGATATGTCTGTTGATGGAGTCCGTCTCGGTGCGGTGGCGCTGGTCGCGGCCGCAGCGGTCGGGCTTGGCGGGTGCACGGGAAGCGACCCGGGGCCGACGTCGTCCACGTCCACAACGTCGGCGTCTGCGACCACCTCGCCGCCTCCCACCACGACGACCACAACCGCGCCACCGACGACGAGTGCTACCGGCATGCCTACGGCTGCCAAGGCCCACACCCCCGCCGGTGCAGAAGCCTTCATCCGCTACTTCTTCGACCGGCTGAATCTTGCGTGGACTTCCCCCAACGCCGAAGCTCTGAAGGGCTTGTGTGTCGCTTCCTCGAAGTCCTGTGCTGGGTATCGCGATACGGCGGAACGACTTGCAACCGACAAGCAGCATTACGATTCAGTCCCGGTTGAACTAGTCAGTCTTGTCCGGGTTGCTCCCGCCGACGGCGCAGAGATTTATGACACAGAGGCGGCACAGACCGCATCTCACATTGTCGACGGTCACGGCGTGGTGATCGAGTCCTTTAGCCGCAAACTCCTGCATCTAGCTGTCTACGTCCGATGGGGAGCTCAGGGCTGGATCGTTCAGGACATCAAGAAGGCAGCGTGATGAAAGTTCGGGTCCTTCTGGTCGCTCTGTGTTTTGCATTGGGATGCGGGTTCGCCGTGCCGACCTCGGTGGCTGAACCGTGCAATGGTTTCGAGTGCAACACAGACAAGTCTGGCGTTGCTCTGATAGGCCAGACAACCTTGCGGCAGTGGGGAACCGAGTGGGCGAAGCAACGACAGGGCGCTGGGCCACGATATGAGTACAAGACGGTGGACTCCTGCGGCCCGGGGGGATCGAAGGCCGGCCAGGAAGACTGCATAACTAACCGCATCCTCTTGATGTGTCCGGGGGCAGACGGACCGATGGTGGACATCTTGAGACGACAAGTTTCTGCGACGGGAAACGTGCTGAAACCCTGGGCGCGCATTGGACTGACCTGTCTGCCGAATGAGGTTCCCGGGGCGGCGAAGCGGCCGACGATGGCAATGATCCGTGACGCCATGCACCACACGCCCTGGGCCAAGGCGACGATTGGCTTCCAGCCCAAGGGCTACAAGACCTTGGTCAACCTCCCCAACTTCTACGCCGCGAACTGGTCGGCTGCCGGCTTCGGTCCGGGCGAGGTCGACACCGTCGACCCCGCCACCATGTTCGGGCACCAGGTGCGGATCCGTCCCAAGCTGGTGTCGTTCACCTACCACTTCGGCGACGAGGAGTCCGTGGGCCCGACCACCTCCCAGGGTGGGGTGTACCCGAACGGCGATGTCCGGCATACGTATCGCAAGGCCGGGACGTACTTCAGCAACGTGACGGTCGTGTGGGGCGCGGACTTCAGCGTCGACGGCTCGCCCTGGCTGGAGATCCCGGACACGGTGTCGGTCGACGAGCCCGCACAGCCGATCGCGGTGTACACCGCCACCAACCGCCTCGTCCAGTGACGGCCGTGGCGGGCCTGGCCAGATCGGCCCGGCCAGATCGGCCCGGCCGCAGCCGCAATCTCGGGTGTGTTCGTAAGTCGCAGCAGTGGCCGAACGTTCGACCACTGCTGCGACAAACGAACAACCGTGGATGGAAGGTCTCGTGGTGGCGAGCGCTCAGGTGACCTGGCCGTTGTCCTCGAGGGCGTGCAGCACCTGAGCCCAGATCTTGGGCATCTCCACCGACTCGGTCTGCCGGTTGCCGCCGCCCCACGCGATGGTGTGCGGCTGGTAGGGCACCAGGTCGACGACCGAGGCGCCGATGCTCTGACCCTGGATCTGGTGGACCGGCTGCGCGTAGTGGGCGTCCCTGAGGCGGGTGGCGATCTCGCGCCCGGCGGCGCAGCTGTCTCCCACGCTGTCGGCGGAGCCGCACACGGTGACGACGAAGGCCTTGGCCTGCTCGGTGTGGAGGACCGACGGGTCGTGGTCGGGCCGGGAGGGCCGGGAACCGGTCGGGTCGGCGAACGGGACCGGCGTGCCACCCTCGGTCCACAGGGCGGACTTCCCCTTGTCGTCTGCGGAGGTGACCCGCGCCAGGGGGTTGGTCAGGACGAGGCCGTGGACCTGGTCGGGGTGGGCGACGGCGAGCAGCTGCGCCGCCTCGCTGCCCACGTCCTCACCGAGGACCACGAGGTGCTGGGACTGGACACCGTCCTGGTGGCGCAGGAACGTCAGTGCCTTGGCGAAGTACTCGATCGGGATGTTCTCCGGCGTGCTGGGCAGACCGGGCTCTCCGGCATACTCGACCGCCACGGTCGGGTGTCCGTTCTGGGCGAGGTGCTCCGCAAGGGTGCTGTCGGGCTGGGTGGGCGGGCCGATGATGAGGACGGGTGCCTTGGTCGGGCCGTCGTAGGGGTGGACGTACTCTCCGACGATGCCGTCCTTGGCGGCCGTCAGCTCGTGCCCGTCGATGTCAGGCGCCCAGGCCCGGTCGGTCGTGCTCTCGGCGACCTTGGCGCCGTTGACCGTCACGGTCAGCGTTGCGGTCCACTCGTCACCGCCGTCGAACCACTGCCCCGCGTCGTAGGGGTTGGTCGGGTCCACGCCCGCCGACTCAGCGGGTCTGACCAGGGTGAACAGACCCATCGGGTCGACGCCGGTGTAGTCACCGGTGAGCGGTGCGTCGTGGTTGCTGATGACACCTTTGTCCCCGCACCTGGGAGGGTCACCACCTTCTTCTCGAGACCGCCCAGTGCGGTCCGCGCAGTGCGGCCGACCACGAGCGCCAGAAAGCCCATGATGAGCGGCGCGACCAGGGCGAACGCCAGCCATCGGAGGTACCGCTGGGGGCGTCCGGTCGTGGCGCCGGGCGTGGTCATGGGCGCATCGTAGACGCGGGCGGCCGGGTGGGCCTACCGCCGCCTTCCGCGGGACGCCGGCCGCCGGCTCAGGTCCGGACAAGACGTCCCGTATGCCGGTTTCGTCGCCTCGTTCATTGGTCTAGATGTGGATACAACACGCCGAGAGAAAGTTTGGGTCCACACGGCGTGGACGGCGTTTGCGCAGGTCACAGCGCTACCGGAGGACGCGGCATACGGAAATCCACAGGTTTGTCCCCGGCCTGTGCACATCGTGCCCCGGCGTTTTCCCCAGGTTGCCCACATGACGCTGCACAGGCCGGCTGGCCCTGTACGGGCACCGGCCCTAGCGTGGCTGACAGAAGGTGCACCGGAGGGCCGGGCCAGGCGGCTGTCAGTTGGGGGTGACACTCTTTCGGACAGGCGTTCGCGCGCCTGAACGTCAAATGTCTATGTCGGTGTCGTCTGGGATGAGGGTGTGCAACGCGTGTCGATCGCGGAGCTGAGCAGTGGCTATGGCCCGTCGGGGGGTCCGCCCGACGACCGGCTGCCACCCCAGGACATCAACGCCGAGCAGTCGGTCATCGGGTCGATGCTGCTGTCCAAGGACGCGATCGCGGACTGTGTCGAGGGGCTGCGCGGGCAGGACTTCTACCGGCCCAACCATGAGCTGATCTACGACGCGATCCTCGACCTGTACTCCCGGGGCGAGCCGGCCGACACGATCACCGTTGCCGACGAGCTGTCCAAGCGGGGCGACCTGCAGCGGGTCGGCGGGCAGGCCTACATCCACGAGCTCGTCCAGTCGGTGCCGACGTCGGCCAACGCCGGCTACTACGCCGAGATCGTCGCCGAGCGGGCTGTGCTGCGTCGCCTCGTCGAGGCCGGCACCCGGATCGTGCAGATGGGCTACGCCCAGGGCGAGGGCGACATCGAGGACGTCGTCAACCGGGCCCAGGCGGCGGTCTACGACGTGGCCGACCGGCGGGGCGGCGAGGACTATCACGTCCTGGCCGACCTCATTGCGCCGACGCTGGACGAGATCGAGGTGGCCTCGGGTCGCTCTGACGAGATGATCGGCGTGCCGACGGGGTTCGTCGACCTGGACGAGCTGACCCACGGTCTGCACCCCGGCCAGATGATCGTCGTCGCGGCGAGACCGGCGGTCGGCAAGTCGACGCTGGGCATCGACATCGCGCGCGCGGCGGCGATCAAGCACGGCCAGGCCGCTGCCGTCTTCTCCTTGGAGATGAGCCGCTCGGAGATCATGATGCGCATCATCTCGGCGGAGGCGTCGATCCAGCTGCAGGAGCTGCGGAAGGGCACGCTCGGTGACGCCGGCTGGCAGAAGCTCGCGCGGGTGACGTCCGAGATCTCCGCGGCCCCGCTGTTCATCGACGACTCCCCGAACATGTCGCTCATGGAGATCCGGGCCAAGTGCCGCCGGCTCAAGCAGCTGCACAACCTGCGCCTGGTCGTCATCGACTACCTCCAGCTGATGTCGTCCGGCAAGAAGGTCGAGTCGCGCCAGCAGGAGGTCGCCGAGTTCTCCCGGGCGCTCAAGCTGCTCGCCAAGGAGCTCGAGGTCCCGGTCATCGCGATCAGCCAGCTGAACCGTGGTCCCGAGCAGCGCACCGACAAGCGCCCCCAGATGTCCGACCTACGCGAGTCCGGCTCGATCGAGCAAGATGCCGACGTCGTGATCCTGCTCCACCGCGACCGCTCCGACCCCGACCGTGAGGGTGAGGCCGACGTCATCGTGGCCAAGCACCGTAACGGCCCGACGAAGGACATCGTGCTGGCATTCCAGGGTCACTACAGTCGCTTCGCCAACATGGCCAAGGACTTCTGAGCCCAGGTTGCCGAGCCGTTTGTCGAGCGCACTCGGTGTTGCAAGAACGGCTGTCCATTGCAGCATTTCGCCGCTGTGATGCATCTCGGGTGTGGCTGTGAATGCTTGTGGACTGCCTGCCGCGGCAGACACTCGTGCATGGGCGACAGGCGAGTGGCCGGCACGGCCTGGCGATTGACGCCTTCGCGCAGCACCTGGCCGAAGCGGGCTTCAACGAGGTGCAGCGCCTCCAGCACCAGTTTGCCGATCGACCGGACCGAAAGTATGCCGCCATCGCCGCGCGTGTGTCGTGAGCTGCTCGATCGACCCGTCAGGTGCCGGCGAGCTGGGCGACGACCGGGGCAAGGGTCACCACTGAGTTGGAGCCGATGACGATGGAGGAGAAGCCGATCTCCTGGCGCCGGCGGTGCAGTTCCTCGACGGCGGCACGCGGGTCAGCCGGCAGGATCGCCAGTGAGTCGGCCGCACGCATGGCGGCCGGATCGGTCCCGGGGCCGGCCATGTATGGCGCGACGGTGTCGCCCACGACCGACACGTGCAGGGCGAGGGGGACGTCGCGGATCGCGCGGAGGTCCCGCACGACCTGCTCCGCGTCCGCGCGGCGGTCGCCGGGCGGCGTCACGATGGTGACCATGTCGGCCAGCTCGGCGGCGAGGGCACGCGCCTTCGGACCTCGCACGGCCATCACGACCGGGGTGTGCAGGTCGGGCCCGTCGAGCTCCCGCAGGGCTGTGACAGTGTCCCGTATGCGGTCGAGCCGTTCGCCGGGCGTGGTGGGCGGCAGGCCGAGCTCGTCGGCGAGGTCCTCGATCCCCGGGCGCCCAGTACCGAGGCCGAGGTCGAAGCGTCCATCCGTGAGCTCGGTCAGCGAGTGCGCCTCCCACGCGGTCATCGAGGCCGGGCGCAGTGGAGACGCGTACACCCAGGCGCCGACGCGAAGGTCGGTGAGGCTCGCCGCGACGGCAAGGGTCGGGCCCGGGGCGGGCTGCCATCCCGGAACATCGGGCATCAACAGCGTCGAGTACCCGAGATCGGCGATCCGGCGCACCTCCTCGCGCCACGTCCTCATGTCGGTGACCGGCGCGACCACCCCGAACCGGATCGGCCCGTCCGTGCGAGTCTTCGCGTCGGCCATCGTCGCGTCCCCTTCGTGTGTGTCAGCGTCGGCGCGAATCAGCATCCCAGGGACGACGCCAGAGCGGAGGATGGACGCATGGCAGGCGTGCGACGTTTCGACCATGTCGGCATCACCGTGGCGGATCTCGACACCGCGATCGCCTTCTTCGTCGGGCTGGGTCTCGAGGTTCAAGGCACCAGGATGCTCATCGAGGGTGACTTCCTCGACACCGTCATCGGCATCCCCGAGGCCCGCACCGAGATCGTCATGCTCAAGGCGCCCGACGGCGGGACGGCGCTTGAGCTGTCGAGCTTCGTCCGGCCCGACCACGAGCCGGGTTCGCCCGCCGCGATGGCGAACGAGCTCGGGTTGCGCAACGTGGCCTTCGAGGTCGACGACCTCCAGGCCACCACCGATCGGCTCGCCGCCGACGGCTACGGGCTCGTCGGCGGGATCGGCCAGTTCGAGCACCTGTGGCGGATGGCCTACGTGCGCGGTCCCGAGGGGATCATCGTGTCGCTGGCCGAGCGGATCGGCTGACGCCCGCGCCGGGCGATGCACCCGACCGGGACCCGGCATACGACGTCGTATGCCGCGTGGCCGCGATCGGTGAGCGGCGCTCAGGTCCACGCGGCGAGCAGGTCGGCCAGCGCGGAGGCCTCCGCTTCGGCCTCCTGCCGGCGGGCGTCCTCGCGGTCGAAGAGTGCTTGGGACTTGGTCAGCACCAGGGTGTATGGCCGGCCGGTCTTGCGGGTCACTTCGGTCAACGGAAGGTCCGCGCCCGTGACCCGGTTGTGGAGGTGGTCGCGGCCATGCTGCGCAAGGGGCCACTCGCGCACCCGGAGTGCGGGGTCGGTGAGGAACTCCGCGAGCAGTCGGCAGTTCGGGCAGTCGCATCCGGGCGGTGGCTTCATCGACCAGTCGTCCGCCGACCGCGGCGGAGTCGAGAGCTCCTTGCTGAGCTGGGCCACGGCATACCACGCGAGGTCCTTGACCCGAGCCGCCTGGCGCACGTCGTCGGGCCAGGCGGCGGCGGCCCGTACGAGCGCCACCACGAGTGGCAGCATCGCCGGCCGAGAGGTGCACGCCGAGACCACTCGCTCGGTGACGCTCGGTACCCCGGCGACAGCGCTCGCTCGGAGCAGCAAACCCACCGGATCGGCCAACGAGGTCAGTGCGGCAACGGCATAGCGGGTCCGGTCGGATGTGGCCGATGCAGCTACCCGAGCCCCCAGCCCCGACCAGACCAAGGAGAGGACCTGCTCCGCAACGTCGGGCAGGGAGGCCAGGCCGGCGCACAGGTCCGGCAGGGTCGTCATCCACTCGGCGGAGTCGGCCTCGAGGCGGCCGCCGCGTCGCCCGCTATGCCACCGATCCACCTGCGCGACAACCCAACTCGCTCCATGGCGACCAGCGAGCGCCCTCAGGCCCGGCACGTGGTCGGGGGTGAGCTCGGTGAGCACGAACGGCCCGAGAAGCAGGGCCGCCTCGGCCTCGTCAACGGCACTGGCCACTCCCAGAGCAGCCCTCAACAGCTCGTCCTTGGCGCCGCCCGACCGGACAGCTGCCGGCCAGAGCGAGGCCACGGAGGCGACGTCGGCCGAGATGGAGTCCACCCGACCACGGCTGATCCGTTCGGCCAGGTCGGCCAACGCCCAGGCCGGGGACGACTCCGCGCGGTTGGCAAAGGCAAGGTGCGCGGGCCAGACGACGACGGCGGCGCGGTGGTACCAGCGGTCGACCGTGTTGCCGTAGTTGCCCATGTACCCCTCGTACTGCGAGTCGTAGGGCGCCAGCGATGCCGTCGGTGTCGCCGCGCCGACCTCTCGGGCGTCCAGCGCCAGCGATACCGGCGTGGCCGACCGGTCTCCTGGTGCCAGCCAATGGGTGAGCACGACCTCGCTCTCGATGAGGTTGCCGAGCTCGACCTCGTCAGAGTCCTCGCGCCAACCCCTGCGCCAGTCGCCGGCGTCCGCGTCCCACACTTCGTGGATGTCGGTGAGCGCCAAGATCACCTCGCAGCCGACCCGCTCCGCCGCAGCCCGCAGCACCCCGGCTCGCTCGAGGTCATCGCCCTTGAGCCGAGACCAGCCCAGACCCCGCTGGGTGTACTGGTGGTCGAGCAGGTAGGCATAGCGCAGCGGCGGCTCGGTCGCATCGCCGGACCACCGCGCTGCGACCGGCGTCGCGAAGTATCGCCTGAGCAGCTGCGTCGCCTGGCCCACCTCGTCCTCGACCGGTGCGGGATCCGGCTGGGCGGTGACGAGCAGGTTGTAGGTCAGCGCCGCCCGATAGCCGGACCGGACGGGACGCACCTCGTGGACCTGATCGGCAAAGAACGCAACGGCGGACGTCTCGGACGGAGAGCCTCGGTATGCCGCGTCTCGTTCACCCTCGTGGATGACCAGCTCCCCGCCCGTATGCCGTGAGGGGAGCGCAACGACCACGGTGCCGACCATGGTGTCGTCCTTCTCCGAATCCTGGTGTGGCAGGAAGAACTGGCCCTTCTCGTAGACGAGCAGGGAGTGCAGGTCCATCGACAGCGAACTGCCCTCCGGCATACCCAGCATGTCCCGCGCCGCCTCGAGCAGCTCCCCGAGGTGGTCCCCGAAGTCGACGGTGACCAGGTCGGTCGGGACCTGCCACGTGTCGCGGACACTCTCATCGTGCAAGGTCTCCTCACCCCGGCCGAACGGGGCAGGGGCGGCGAGGGCGATGAGCTTGCGGGCCTGAGCCGGGGGAACCGGCGTGCCCAGCCGACCCACACCCGCGACGTCGACGACGACGGCGTCCAGATCCACGTCGAGCGCTGCGCTTCGGTCAGGGGCTGGCGCCGCCCCGCCGAGCAGTCGGGCCAACCGGACCCCCGGGGACTCTGGCGAGGTGCGACGCGGCATGGCAGCCATCACACCAGATGATCGCCGGCGGCGCGTCGCCGAACGTCGACGTCGTTTGACCGAGGCCCAGTCGACCCGGTTCACCAGCCTGCTCTCCCAGCTGCCCATCACCGTGGCCCCGGAATGGCCGTCGCCGTCGGTGCTGCCCACGGTGGCGCGCAGCCATGGCTCACGTCGTACGACGCGGCATACCTGTGGTTGGCCGAGTCCCGGGGCCTTCCGCTGGCCACCCTGGACGCCGCGTTGCGGACGGCGTGCACTGCTGCGGGTGTCGAGACCCTCCCGGGGTGAGGTCCGGGGACGCCGGACAGAACCCGCCGGCCAGGCGGTCCTGGGTGTTGAGGATGTTGAAGGCCCGGCGGAGGAGCGGCCCGGTCACACCGTGGCGTCGATGCGCCTGATGTCGGTCCAGCCGGTCCAGCCGCGCTCCTCCAGGAGCGCGAACAAGCGCGGGGCGCACGGGACGGCCTCGACGAACGCCGTGTCGAGCAGCGCGATCAGGTCCTCGCTCACGGGCTCGAACTCTTCCTCGAAGGCGACGGCCTCGGCCGCGGCTGCCTCGATGAAGGCGGCGACCCGGTCGGCGACTGCCGGCAGCCGCGGGTCGTCCGGGGAGCAGTCGACGAGGTCCCCGATGTCGAGGTACAGCCGACGCAGCACCGGGTGCTCGATCTGCCCGTGCTTGATCGCCATGAGGGCCGGGACCTCCTGCGGCAGCTGGGCCGCGATGAGGATCCAGCTGTCGCGCTCCACCTCGATGAGGCGCTCGGGGAAGTCCAGCTCCCGCATCCGGTCGAGGTAGGCGACCACCTCCGGCGGCAGCGCCAGGCTGTCGCCGGCGGCGAGCTTGGCGATCCGCTCCCGGTGCCGCTGGCGCTCGCGGATCTCGCCGCGGAGGCGGCGGTCGATGTCCTCGACCGCCGCCGCGAACTCCTCGTCGCCTGCCGCCAGCAGCTCGTGAACTCGGGACAGCGGGACGCCGGCGTCGGCCAGGGTGCGGATCTTGACCAGCTCGACCACCGCGGCCGCGTCGTAGCGACGGTAGCCGGAGTGGTCGCGTTCGGGCTCGGGCAGCAGCCCCTTGGCGTGGTAGTGACGGACCGCGCGGACCGTCACCCCGGCATACGACGCGAGCTGGCTGATGGTCAGCATGGCCCTATTCTGCGGCTTCCCACGTCAGGCGATCTTGGCGCGGTAGGTGCGCATCGCGAGGACGTACGCGACGAGGAGCAGACCGACGCACCAGCCGAGGGCGACCCAGCCGTCATGACCGACGGGGTGCTCGGCATACAGGTCCCGGATGGTGTTGACGATCGAGGTGACCGGCTGGTGCTCGGCGAACCAACGCACCGGACCCGGCATACCGGAGGTGGGTACGAAGGCCGAGCTGATGAACGGTAGGAAGACCAGTGGGTAGGAGAACCCGCTGACGCCGTCGACCGACTTGGCGGTCAGTCCGGGGATCACGGCCAGCCAGGTCAGGGCCAGGGTGAACAGGACCAGGATCCCCAGGACCGCGAGCCAGGCGAGCACTCCGGCGCCGGAGCGGAATCCCATGGCCAGGGCGACGAGGACGACGAGCGCGACGGAGACCAGGTTCGCCACGACCGAGGTCAGCACGTGGCCCCACAGCAGGGCCGACCGGGCGATGGGCATCGACTGGAACCGTTCGAAGATGCCGGTCGAGACATCCGTGAACAGCCGGAAGGCGGTGTAGGCGATGCCGGAGGCGATCGTGATGAGGAGTATGCCGGGCAGCAGGTAGTCCACGTAGCTGCCGGACCCGACGTCGATCGCGCCGCCGAGGACATAGACGAACAGCAGCAGCATGGCGATCGGGGTGATGGCGGTGGTGATGATCGTGTCGGGGCTACGCAGGATGTGGCGTAGGGAGCGCTTGAGCAGGACGGCGGTGTCGCTGAAGAAGGAGGTGGTCATCGTGGGGTCCTTACTTGACGGGGGACGTGACGGGGCGCGGGACGGCGTCGTCGTGGCCGACGATCGCGAGGAAGATGTCTTCGAGGGTGGGCTGCTTCTCGACGTACTCGACGGTGGCCGGCGGGAGCAGCTTCCTGAGCTCGGCGAGGGTGCCGTCGGCGATGATCCGACCCTCGTGGAGGATCGCGATCCGGTCGGCCAGGTGCTCGGCCTCGTCGAGGTACTGGGTGGTCAGCAGGACAGTGGTGCCCTGGCCGGCCAGCTGCTTGACGGTCTTCCAGACCTCGATCCGCGACTGCGGGTCCAGGCCGGTCGTCGGCTCGTCGAGGAAGAGCACGGGCGGGTTGCCGATCAGGCTCATGGCGATGTCCAGGCGACGGCGCATCCCGCCGGAGTAGGTCGCCACCCTCCGCCCGGCCGCGTCGGTCAGCATGAACCGCGCGAGCAGGTCGTCCGCGATCCGGCCGGGGTCCTTCAGCCGTCGCAGCTGGGCGACGAGCACCAGGTTCTCCCGACCGGTGAGGATCTCGTCGACGGCGGCGAACTGCCCGGTGAGGCTGATCGACCGGCGGACCTCGGCGGGCTGGGCGGCGACGTCGTACCCGCTGACGGTGGCAGTCCCGCCGTCGGCCTTGAGCAGGGTGGACAGGATCTTCACCGTCGTCGTCTTGCCGGCGCCGTTGGAGCCGAGCAGGGCGAAGATGGTGCCGGAGGGGACGCTCAGGTCGACGCCCCTCAGCACCGCGTTGTCGTTGTAGGACTTGGTGAGCCCGACGATTTCGATGGCTGGTTTCGTGGTCATGAAGCAAGCGTGCAACCCTGACCCTGCGTCAAGGTCAAGCCGTCAGTCAAGCGATCAGTCAAGCCGTCGTTGCGAGGAGTGTGGGCCGTGATCCTTCCGGAGGTCCGGGATCCTCGTTTCGTGACGATCCGCCGCGGTGGGACCCTGACCGGCGCGGACCATCGGCTCCTCGCGCTGTGGGCGGCGTCCTGCGCCGAGCACGTCCTCGGCCTCTTCGAGTCAGTACGGCCGCAGGACCCGCGCCCGCGTGAAGCGGTCGAGCACGCCCGCGCCTGGGTGCGCGGCGAGGTCGGGATGATGCAGGCCCGGGCTGCCGGCGGCCATGCCATGGGTGCGGCGAGAGACTTGCGCGGCGCCGGACGGTTCGCCGCGTATGCCGCGGGCCAGGCCGCGTGTGTTGCCCATGTGGCCGCACACGAGCTCGGTGCGGCCGCCTACGCGATCAAGGCTGTTCGTGCTGCCCATCCGGATGGTGCGAGCGAGGCCGCCGGGCGGCTCGAGTGCCAGTGGCAGCGGGACCAGCTCCCCGAGGCGATTCGTGAGCTCGTCCTGGACGACCAGCGGTTGCGGAACGACATCTGCTGGTCGGTGTTCGACCAGTAGGCGCAGGATGTGGGCGGGCCGGCGGTGCCGGGCGAAGTCGGACACCTGCACACCCCCGCACGTGCGGGCTTGTTCACGCCCCAGCGCCGACGGGACCTGAACAACCCCGCACGTGCGGGGGCGCGAAGGGGGGGAGTCGTCGACCGCCAGGCCGGTAACCGTGGCCCCGGGGTTAAGGTCGAGGTCCAGGCATCAAGCGACGTGGCCTGGTCATCAACGCCCGTCGTCAGCGGACCGTATGGTCCCAGTCGACGCCAGCGGCCGGACAAGGAAGGCACGCCCCATGAGCGACAAGACCCCTCGTGAAGAAGAGATCGAGCACGAGCAGAAGGCTCGTCAGGAGGAGCGCGAGCGCCTCGAGCGCGAGGAGCAGCGGCGACTCGACGAGTGAGTCGAGTCGGCTCGGCGCCGACGCGAAACCCCTTGAGTCAGACCGCATTTGGGGCCGCATCTGAGACGCGTTGCAGGTGCTCGGGCAGCAGGTGCGGAGCGACTTGTCGTGCTCCCGAAACGGGTCGTACGGTGTGGACGCGACCGACGAGACGTCGGCGCCTGGGACCCCTCTCGGAGCTTCAGCACACCAACATTCCGCAGGAGGAAACCATGCGCCTGTCCACCCGCAACCAGCTCACCGGCACCGTCACCGAGGTGAGCCTCGGCGCCGTCATGGCGGCCGTCAAGGTCCGGCTCGACGGCGGCGACCAGGTGGTCACCGCCTCGATCACCAAGGAGGCCGTCGAGGAGCTCGGGCTCGAGCCCGGCACCGCCGCGACGGTCCTGGTCAAGTCGACCGAGGTCATGCTCGGCGTCGAGTGACCAGTTGCCGGCCACGCGGCATACGACCTCGTATGCC
>JAJPIW010000101.1 GCA_021324575.1 Intrasporangiaceae bacterium
CCTCGCGGCGCTGACCGAGATCCTGATGGGCAACATCACCGGCACCTTCCACCTCCACCTCGGTGTCCCGATCAGCCTCTTCGGAGGAAACGACGCCGACCCGCACGCACCCGCCGACGACGACCCGGAGACCGGCAACGGGGACCCGGCACCCGGCGATGACTCCACCGTCGTCGGCGACGACCCGGGCGAGGACAAGGTCGTCGGGGATGAGCCGGGCGGGGACGTGTCAGTCGGCGACGGGCTGAGCCCATGCCCGTCGCCGGCATCCACGGCCAGCGAGTCGGCACGCTCGGCCGGGGCCTGCTTTGGCCTGGTCTTCCCCGATGCCCCAGGCAGCGCGAGACCGGCCAACCGCGACCCGGATGACCTGATCGCGGTCACCGGGTTCGGCACCGCCGGCACCGTGCACCTGACCCGGGCCTTCCTCGAACACCTACTGCACGCCGCCAAGACCGGCACGGCGCCACCCCACCCTCCGGGACAGACGCCCGCCCAGTTCCGCGGCACCCGCGACGTCATCGGCTGCCACGACACCACCGGCGCCTACCTGACCGGCACCACCGACCTACACCACTGGCTCAACCTGGACGACCCCACCAGTCAGCCGCCCCCGACGCCACCACGCACCGAGGCCTACCGACCCACCACCGCCCTCCGCCGACTACTCACCGCCCGCGACGGCCGCTGCCGATTCCCGCACTGCCAAGCCGCGGCCCGGTTCACCGACATCGACCACATCCTGCCCTGGCCCGCCGGCGCCACCGCCCTGGCCGGGCTGGCCCTGCTCTGCCGACGTCACCACCGGATCAAACAACGCCACCGCTGGCAGGTCCGGATCCGCCCCGACGCCACCCTGGAATGGACCACCCCCACCGGACACGTCCGAACCACTCACCCCATCGACCACCTCGAACCGACCCGGCCACCCCGCCCCCGCAAGAACCACGGCGAGGGTGAGGGCGGACTGAGCCGCGACGACCGATTCGGCGATCCACTCCTGCCCCCGACACCACCAGCCCAACAGCTCCCAGCACTGCCGCCCAGACCGCGACCCAGCACCGGGAGTCACCCGGACGGCGACTTCGGCTGGATCGCCGACCTCTACTCCACAACCGCGGATACAAAGCGCGGCTGGCACTCCGTCACCATCACCCACACCGAACTCCAGCGATCCGCCGCACGCCGACACGCCACCCAAGCCGCCACCGACGCCCAGCGGCTCGGCGCCCAACGGGCCGCCGAACGCGCCGCCCGCGACGCCGAACCACCACCCTTCTGACCCACCCGAACAGATGCCCCACCCGGGCTTGTGCGGGCAAGCCTTGGATGCGGCCTCGGGTCGGTCGCCATGTGCGGGGCCGACGACTCCGCAGGACACTGATCCTTGATGCGCCCCGCGCGGACACTCAGCGGAGCCCTGGCTAGGCTGCGGCCATGCCTTCGCTCATCGCCACGCCCACGACGATCCCGGTCCCGGGCGGCAAGGTCATCGAGGAGCACGTCGGCCGGGTCAACACCGGAACCGAAGCCGTCTCCATCGCTCACATGAAGGCCCCAGCAGGCTGGTCCGAGCCGTTCCAGGCCCCGGCCTTCGACGAGTACACCCTCGTCCTGGCCGGCACCGTGCTCGTCGACCACGACGGCGGCACCCTCGAGGTGGCGGCCGGACAGTGCGTCCTCACTCGGGCCGGCGAGCGAGTCCGCTACTCCTGCGGGCCCGCTGGCGCCGAGTACGTCGCCGTGTGCCTTCCGGCCTTTGCCCCCGACACCGTAAACCGGGACGACGACTGACTGACCCGAGGGAATGGGCGTAAAGCCCGTCGGGTTGGCCTTGGACGAGAGTCGTCCCCGAAAGGCCCACCTGTGTCCATCCCCCTGTCCATCCTCGACCTCGCGACGATCCGTGAGGGCGGGACGGCTGCCGAGTCCTTCGACGCCAGCGTGCAGCTGGCCCAGCTCGCGGAGTCCCGCGGCTACACGAGGATCTGGTACGCCGAGCACCACAACATGCCCTCGATCGCCTCGTCGGCGACGAGCGTCCTCATCGCGCACGTCGCCGCGAACACCGAGACGATCCGGCTCGGCTCGGGCGGGATCATGCTGCCCAACCACTCACCCCTCGTCATCGCCGAGCAGTTCGGCACCCTCGCCTCCCTGCACCCCGGTCGGATCGACCTCGGCCTCGGCCGGGCGCCCGGCACCGACCAGGTGACGATGCGCGCCCTGCGCCGCGACCCGACCGCGGCCGACACCTTCCCCCAGGACGTCCTGGAGCTGCAGGGCTACCTCACCGGCCCGTCCCGGATCCCGGGCATCGAGGCGACGCCCGGTCGCGGGACCGACGTTCCGCTCTACATCCTCGGGTCGTCGTTGTTCGGCGCCCAGCTCGCCGCGCAGCTCGGCCTGCCGTACGCCTTCGCCTCGCATTTCGCGCCTGACGCGCTGGAGCAGGCGGTCGCCGTCTACCGAGACCGGTTCGAGCCGTCGGCACAGCTTGCGGAGCCCTACGTCATCGCCGGAGTCAACGCGCTCGTCGCCGACACCGAGGAGGAGGCGCAGGCCGAGCTGGACGCTGCCGTGCGCCGCCGGATCCTCCAGTTCGTCGCCCGCGGTCGCACCCTGTCGCCCGAGGAGCAGGAGGTCGTCCTCGCCTCGCCGGCCGCCGCGCAGGTCGCCGGCATGGTCCGCTACCGCGCCGTCGGAACGGCCGAGCAGGTGCGGGACGGACTCGCGGCGTTCGCCAAGCACGCGGATGCCGACGAACTCATCCTCGCGACCCAGGCATCGAGCACCCAGGCCTGGCTGCGCTCCTTCGACCTCCTCGTGCCCGAGGGGTCGCCCGCGTCGGTCGGCTGACCTGAGGTCGTGCCGTCGACGGCGGCACTAGGGTCGTCGCATGACTGCCGAGAGACCCACTACCGAGGTCATCGCCCGCGCTCCCAAGGCCCTGCTCCACGACCACCTCGACGGCGGACTGCGGCCGGAGACGATCATCGAGATCGCCGACGAGGTCGGGTATGCCGGTCTGCCGACGACCGATCCGGCCGCTCTTCGCGCGTGGTTCCGGGACAGCGCCAACTCGGGGTCGCTGGTCCGCTACCTGGAGACCTTCGACCAGACGGTTGCCGTCATGCAGACCGCCGAAGGGCTGCGACGGGTCGCCAAGGAGAGCGCGCTCGACCTCGCCGCCGACGGCGTCGTCTATGCCGAGAGCCGCTACGCGCCCGAGCAGCACCTCACCGGCGGCCTGATGCTCGAGGAGGTCGTCGAGGCGGTCAACGCCGGCTTCCGCGAGGGTGAGCTGGAGGCCGCCGCGGCCGGCACGCCGATCCGGATGGTGTCCCTCCTCACCGCGATGCGGCACGCCGCCAAGTCGACCGAGATAGCCGAGCTGGCGGTGCGCTACCGCGACGAGGGCGTCGGCGGCTTCGACATCGCCGGAGCCGAGGCCGGCTACCCACCCACCCGGCACCTCGACGCCTTCGAGTACCTCCGCCGCGAGAACGCCCACTTCACCATCCACGCCGGCGAGGCGTTCGGGCTGCCCTCGATCTGGGAGGCGATCCAGTGGTGCGGCGCCGACCGGCTCGGCCACGGCGTGCGCATCGTCGACGACATCGCCATCGCCGGCGCGGCCTTCCTCGACGATCCGGGAGCCGCGCTCGCCGCGCCCAAGGAGGCGGTCTACCTCGGTCTCCTCGCGGCATACATCCGGGACACTCGGATCCCGCTGGAGATGTGCCCGAGCAGCAACGTCCAGACGGGTGCCGCGGAATCCGTTGCGCTGCACCCGATCACGCTCCTCAAGGACCTGCGCTTCCGGGTCACCGTCAACACCGACAACCGGCTGATGAGCGACACGACGATGAGCAGGGAGATGCAGCTGCTCGTCGACGACGCCGGCTGGACCCTGGAAGACCTGCGCTGGGTGACGATCAACGCGATGAAGTCGGCGTTCCTCCCCTTCGACGAGCGGTTGGCCATCATCGAGGACGTCGTCAAGCCGGGGTATGCCGCGCTCGGAGTCTCCTAGCCCCGGTGCCTACACCGTCGGCTGGCTGCCGAGTCGCTCCTGAGCGCGGGACCGAACCTCTGCTAGCAGAGGCTGGGTCACTCAGCAGAGGTTGCACCCTGCGCTGAGTCGCCCAAGGTCCGCTGAGTCGCCGGCGCCTGAGTCGCGGGGCCTCAAGCCCAAACATCCGGTATGCCGCGCTCTGAGTCTGCCGGTCTCGTCGCCTACACCGTCGGCTGGCTGCCGAGCAGCCGGGCGCGGAGCTGCTCGTCGCGGACCAGCCGCTCGGCGTCGCGGCGGCGACGGTCGGCGAGGACGGCGGCGAGGACGTACTCCGGGTGCCAGCCGGGCGGTGGTGCGGGGGAGACGTACCGGAGGGTGTCGGCGAGCAGCTGCCGGCCGATCTGGTCGCGTGCCTGCGGGGTGAAGCCACCCGTGCGGGCCAGGAACTGGCGGACCGCCAGGGCCAGCCCGGTGGGAAGCACGCCGATGTCGGCCTGTCGGGCCCACGCGGCCAGCAGGGGGTGGGCCTGCGGGGCGGGCGGCAGCCGGACGGAGTGGCGTTCGCTGATGGCATACGTGCCGGCAGCCAGGTCCCCGAGTCGCTTTGCCCGCTGGGTCACGACCGCGCAGATGAGCGAAGGACCACCGAACGCGACAGTGAACTCGACCAGGGCGGTGAGGGCGCGGAGCAGCGCCTGGCGCCCGGTCACCGGACCGCCGTCGTCGCGGACGATCCGCAGGCCGAGGGCATAGCGGCCCACCGACTTGCCGCGGGTCAGGGTCTCCAGGGCTGCCGGGAAGACGACGACGACCACGATGACGCAGAGCAGGCCGACCGTGCGCTGCACGGCCCCGGAGACGTCGGCCGACGCGGCGGTCGCCGCCAGGGCCAGCAGCGCGAGGAGGACCGCCAGGACCACGATGTCGATGAGCCGTGAGGCGACGCGTGACACGACCGAGGCCACCGGCAGCTCGATGGCGACGGCCTCGCCGATCACCTGCTCGTCGCGGGCGTAGCCGCCCTGCGTCCCCGCCGTGGTGCTCACGCTCGCCACTCTAGGCTGTCGGGTGTGGACCTGGACGCGTTCGTCAGCCAGCACCAGCCGCAGTGGTCGCGGCTGGACGCGCTGCTCGGCAAGCGTCGCCCGAGCGCGACCGAGGCCGACGAGATCCTCGACCTGTACCAGCGGGTGTCGACGCATCTCTCCGTGGTCCGCAGCGAGAGTCCGGACCCCACCCTCGTGCGCTACCTCTCCGCCCTGCTGACCCGCGCCCGGGTGCTCTCCTCGAGCCGGCGGGCCACGACCTGGCACGGGGTGCTGGAGTTCGTCACCCGGACCTTTCCCGCCGCGCTCTACCGACTCCGCCGGTGGTGGATCACGATCTGGGTCGCCAACCTGGCTGTGGCCGCCGCAATCGTCGCGTGGGCGATGCGGCACCCCGAGCTCTACAACCGGGTCCTCACGAGGACCGAGATCGACCAGCTCGTCAACACCGACTTCGCGAGCTACTACAGCGAGTACGCGCACCACGAGTTCGCGACCATGGTCTGGGTCAACAACGCCTGGGTCAGCGCCCTGTGCATCACCTTCGGGGTCTTCGGCTTCCCGGTCATCGGGCTGCTGTGGGACAACATCTTCAACGTCGGCATCATCGGCGCGCTCATGTTCGACCACCACCGCGCCTCCCTGTTCTTCGGCATGCTGCTGCCGCACGGCCTGCTCGAGCTGACTGCCGTCTTCGTCGCTGCCGCCGCGGGGCTGCGTCTGTTCTGGTCCTGGATCGACCCCGGCCCACGGCGTCGAGCCGATGCCTTCGCTGCCGAGGGCCGCACGGCGATCGCGGTGGCGATCGGCCTGGTCGGCGTGCTCCTCGTGAGCGGGGTCATCGAGGGCTTCGTGACCCCTTCGGGTCTGCCGACGTGGGCGCGGGTGGGCATCGGCATCGTCGCCGAGCTTGCCTTCTTCACCTATGTCTGGACGCTGGGTCGCAAGGCGTTCCTCGAGGGCGTCACCGGGGACCTCGACCGCCGCGACATCGGCGACACCCTGCCCGTCGCTGCCTGACCGGCATACGGAGAAGCGCTCGCACCCTGCGCGTTTCTGCGCCACGCCACAGAGCCCGACGACCGGCGCACAGATCTGTGCGCCGGTCGTCGGCTTGTGCACCGGGGCGCAGAGAGCTGGCGGCCGGGACCGGCTAGAGCAGGCCCTCGGCCTTGAGCCAGAGGTAGTGGTCCGCGAGCCGGACGGGCAGCGTCTCGGGGTCGGCGTCGATGACGGTGACCCCGAGCTGGGCGAGGGCCCGTGCCGTGCGTGCCCGCAGCGCCGTGGTCCGCTCGGCGGCGGCCGCGTCGTAGACCTCGCTCGCTGTCGTCCGGAGCCCCCGCATGCGGGTGATCGCCGTGTCGGACACCGATGCGACGACGACCCGGTGGTGGGCGACGAGCGACGGGAGCACGGGCAGCAGCCCCTCCTCGATGGCAGCCGACTCCAGGGGAGTCAAGAGCACGACGAGCGAGCGTCGGTTGCCTCGACCGGTCACCTCCTGGGCGAGCAGGACCCAGTCGGCCTCGACGAGGCTCGGCTCGACCGGTGACATCGCCTCGACCATGTCGCGCAGCAGGGCCCCGCGCTCGGCGCCGGCCACGCGGGCATGCACGCGCCGGTCGCCCACGACGAGCTGGACCCGGTCGTGCGCACTCGCGGCGAGCGCCCCCAGGAGCAGTGCGGCGTCCATCTCGGCGTCCAGCCGCGGGGCGTCGTCGACCCGGCCGGCGCTGGTGCGGGAGGTGTCGAGGACGAGCACGACCCGTCGGTGCTGCTCGGGCTGCCAGGTCCGGACGACGAGGGACTGCCGCCGCGCCGTGGCCCGCCAGTCGATCGACCGCACGTCGTCACCGTCGACCCAGTCGCGCAACGAGTCGAACTCGGTCCCCTGGCCGCGGGTGCGGACGGCAGAGCGGCCGTCGAGCTGGCGCAGCATGGCCAGCCTGCTGGCGAGGTGTCTCCGCGCGCCGAACGGGTGCAGCGCCCGCAGCCGCCCGGGCAGGTCGAACGACTGCTGCCGGGCGGCGAGCCCGAGCGGGCCGTCGAGCCGCACCGTCACCCGATCGGCCAGGCGGTCGCCGCGACGGGTCGGGGTGAGGGCCGTCCGCAGGACGGTGCGCTCGCCGGCGGGCAGACGGAGCGTATGCCGGGAACGCGCGGCTCCCGCGGATGGCTGCCAGGCGTCCCGCACGACGCCCCGGACGGTGCGCCCACTCGGGTTGAGCACGACGAGCTCGCTGGACGCCGAGTCGCCGAGGCGGACCTGCGGGGTGCTGCGTCGGCTGATCCGCAGGGCGTCGGGTCGGGGCGCCAGGAGCCAGTCCACGCCGAGCACGAGGACCAGGCCGAGCCACCACCATCGGACCGTCGCCTGCGACGGCCAGGCCGCCAGCGCGAGGAGGCCGGGCAGGACGAGCCACAGGGCCCTGGTCTTCACCGCCATCAGCGCGGGACCGGCACCGCCGCGAGCGCGGTGTCGAGGACGGCGTGGACGCTCACGCCCTCGAGCTCGGCCTCCGGCCGGAGGGAGAGGCGGTGGGCGAGGGTCGCGTGGGCCAGCGCCTTGACGTCGTCCGGCGTGACGTAGCCGCGGCCGTTGAGCCAGGCCCAGGCCCGGCTGGTGGCCATCAGCGCCGTCGACCCGCGGGGGCTCACGCCGAGGGAGAGCGACGGCGACTGGCGGGTGGCGCGCGCGATGTCGACGATGTAGGCGCCGATGTCGTCGGCGACCTCGACCTGGCGCACGGCAGCCGCACCCGCGGCGACGTCGTCCGGGCCGGCCACGGCGGTGACGCCTGCGCCGGCCAGGTCGCGCGGGTCGAAGCCGCCTGCGTGCCGGGCGAGCACGGCGATCTCGTCGTCGCGGGGCGGGAGCGGCAGGACGACCTTGAGCAGGAAGCGGTCGAGCTGGGCCTCGGGCAGCGGGTAGGTGCCTTCGTACTCGACCGGGTTCTGGGTGGCGGCCACCATGAACGGCCGTGGCAGCGCACGGGGTTGGCCGTCGACGCTCACCTGGCGCTCCTCCATCGCCTCGAGCAGGGCGGCCTGGGTCTTCGGGGGCGTCCGGTTGATCTCGTCGGCGAGCAGCAGGTTGGTGAAGACCGGCCCCTCCCGGAAGGTGAAGTCGCTGGTGCGCGAGTCGAAGACGAGGGAGCCGGTGAGGTCGCCGGGCATCAGGTCGGGGGTGAACTGGACGCGTTTGGTCTGGACGGCCAGGGCGGCGGCGAGGCTGCGCACGAGGAGGGTCTTGGCGACGCCGGGAACGCCTTCGAGGAGCACGTGGCCGCCGGCGACGAGACCGATGAGGACGCTGGTGACCGCGGCGTCCTGGCCGACGACCGCCTTGCCGACCTCGGCCCGGACGGCGAGCAGGGCGCGCAGCGCGTCCGGGGCGGCGGCGGCCGTCGAGCCGAACCGGCTCGGAGTGGTGGGTGTGGTCGTCATGAGGTGCGTACCTGTTCTTCGAGGTCGGACAGCTGCTGGGCCAGGTCGAGCAAGGATCGGTCATCGCGCTGGAGCGGGGCATACAGGAGTGCCTGGAGGTCGGCGGCCGGTCGCCCGGTGGCACGGCATACGGCGTCGACGAGGGTCTCGACCGGCGCGCCGGGGCGGATGCCGAACCGTCGGCCGAGTCGTGAGATCGTCCCGGCCCGGAGCAGGGTCGCCGCACGGTCGCGGTCGCCGGACCGGCGGTAGAGCCGGCCCAGGTTCTCGGTCGTCTCCACGGCGCGGACGACGACGGGAAGCGGCTCTGGGACGACGCGGCCGAGCCGGCGCCCACGCACGAGGGCGAGCAGGACGACGGCCGACCCGAGCAGCCAGACGAGTGGTCGGAACCACGGGGGGAACTGCACGCCTCCGGGCTTGGCGGCCTCGCCGTCGGCGATGTCGCTGTCGCCCGGGACGTACCAGACGAGGTGCGGCGAGGCGCCGAGCGCGCGGATCGCCAGCCCCGCGTTGTCGTCCGCGGCCACCCGCTCGTTGGAGAGAAAGTCGTCGAAGCCGACGAGCACCAGCTCGCGGCCCGCGGGATCGGTGCGGGTCAGCAGCGGCGCGGCGCCTTTGGGCGCCAGGTCGGTGAAGCAGGCCGTCCACGACGAGCCGGTCGAGGGTCGGTAGGCGTGGACGCCGCGCTGGACGGCCACGTCGGAACGCACGACATCGGTGGTACAGCCGGCCTTGACCGGGGTGCTGGACCAGTAGACGGTGGCCGTCGCCGGCACGTCCATGGCGGTGAGCGCAGCCGCGCCGGGAGCGATGAGCACGGTCCGGTGGGCGAACTGGGCGTGGTCCATGGCCCGGCGGGCGTTGTCGGGCGACAGCTCGTCCGGGTCGACGATCACGACGGTCGTGGACCCGTCGACGGTGGCATCGGTGAAGGAGCCGATCGAGCGCCGGACGTCGATGTCGACGCCGTGGGCACGCAGCACCTCCGCGACCGCCCGCGCGCCGGCCCGCTTGGGGTTGTCAGGGTCGAGCGCGCCCTTGGCCGCGGGGTGGATGAGGACGGCCGCGCCGAGCAGTCCGACCCCCACAACGAGGAGGAGCAGCCACCGGAGCCCGGATCGCACCCGCCGGGACGCGCCGGTGTCCACGGCCCGCATGCCCGGATCGCCGACGCCCGTGACCCCGGGTGTTGCAGTGGACGTCACGACGTGACTCCGACCCGAGTCGGAACCTGCTCCGGATAGACCGGCCGGGCCGCTGCCACGGCCGCCTCGGTCGCGACCACCTGGCGTGCAGCGGCCTCCTCGGCCGGGAGCTGGCCGTACCTCACCGCGTCGAAGTGCCGGGCAGCCAACCGGAGGTCGGCGAGCTGGCCGGGGAAGTGCGGGCCGAGCGCACCTGCGAGCTCGTATGCCGTGCGCCCGGGGGAGTCCTCGAGAACCGACCGCTCCACGACACCGGCCGCGACAGCCCGCATCCCGGCGACGACCGCGTCGTCCCAGCGTCCGGTGGCGATCGAAGCAGCAGCGGCGGCGCGCAGCTCGGCCGCCGAGCGGCGGTCGTCGCCGAGCACGCCGTCGGAGCCGGTGCGACGCCCGGCGCGCCGAACGTCCGGGCGGACGGTCCGCAGCACGACGACCGCGATGACAAGGGCGACGACCAGCGCCGCGGCATACAACAGCCACGGGGACGTTCCGAGCCCGAGCCCCGGACCGCTCCCGGAGAAGTGGAGGTGGTCACGCAGCCAGGTGAGGATCCGCTCCAGGAGACCGGGCTCGTCGCGGTAGATGCTCTTGCGCAGCTCCTCGACGACCCACCGGTGCGCCTCGTCGGGCGACGGGTCGAGCGGGGGGCCGTCGGCGCGGAACATGGGGGACTCAGGCTCCGGACTGGGCGGCCCGGACGAGCTGGACGTCGAGCGCCTCCCGGCGGATCCGCTGGTCGATGTAGAGCAGGGTGCTTGCGCCGGCCGAGAACGGGGTGGTGAGGGTGCCCACGACGATCGAGGCGAGGGCGGCGATGAAGACGGTGCCGACCGCGATGACGTTCGTCGAGTCGGTGGCGCCCTCCAACGCGAAGCGCAGCCCGAAGGTGATGGGCAGGGAGAGGATGCCACCGCCGATGCCGGCCATCAGCCCCACCAGCAGCCGGATGCCGAGGATCCGCCAGAACGGCTGGCCCGAGGTGAGCCGCCACGAACGCCGCAGTCCGGCGACCGGCCCGAGCTGCTCCAGGACGATGGCCGACGCCGCGAACCCGAACCGGATCGACACGACGACGACTACCACGACCATGGCCACCACACCGACCACCAAGGCGAAGATGCCACCGCCGACTCCGCTGTCGCTGCTCCCGGAGGTGGACGCGATCAGGATGCCGACCGGAGCGCCGAGGCAGAGCGCGACCGTGCCGACCAGGATGAGGAACAGGAGCACTGCGCTGCCCACGACTGACCACAGGCGGCTGCGGGTCGAGGCCCAGGTCTGTTGGAGGGAGGTCTTCCGCCCGATGACGCCCTGCCCGATGACGTGGGCCATGAACCCGGTCATGAGCAGGACGGCCGCCGATGAGGCGAGCTGCGGGAGGTCGCTACCGAGCGCCCCGAAGAGGCTCCCTGCGGTGAGGCCGCTGCCGGTCAGCCCGTCGGGGAGCCGGTCGCCGAACTGGCCGTTGGCCCAGCTCGCCAGCCAGGCGCCGAGGAGGGCGGCCGGGACGACGAAGATGAGGGTTGTCACCAGGCCCAAGCCGAGGGTGGCCGCCGGGTTGCCCCGGATCGCCGTCGTCACGCCGCTGAGGATGTCGCTGACGAGGAGCGGGCGGAGGGGCACGATGCCGGGCCGGTACTCGGCATACATCGAGGGGGTGAACACCGCGGCCGATGGCGTCCACTGCTGGGAGCCCTGGCTCGCGGGCGCCGCGACGCCGGAGTCGGGCGGCGGCGAAGGTGGTCCGGGTGGTCCGGGCTGGCCCGCGTCGACGGGTCGGCTGGGGTCAGCCGGCCGCCCCGGTGCAGCCCACTGCGGGTCGTCGTCGCTCATCGTGTCTCCCCTCCATCCACCGCGATGCCCAGAATCTAGTCCGTCGGGACGACGGCGCGGTCGACTGCACCCAGCTCGGCCTGGACGGCGCGGGGACTGCGCGGCACGGCACCCAGCGCGACCTGGGCCGCGACGACCCCCGGCTCGGCCCGCATGAGCGCCCAGCCGCGGCGGAGGAGGACGCGCGGCGGCTTGCGGCGCTCGCGCAGGTCGCGGACCAGCCGGAGCAGGAAGGTCACCTGCCGCGGTCGGTGGATGACGTATGCCGCCCGCAACAGCCCGTGCCGACACAGCGGCTCGACGAGCTCGGCGGCGAAGATCCCCTCGGCGAGGATGAGCGCGTCGGGGTCGGCGGTGAGGGTGGACTCGCCGACGGCCCGGGACCGCGAGAGGTCGTAGCGCGGCATCCGGGCACTGCCGGTGCACACGAGGTCCTCGAGAGCCTGGAGCGCGGCGCCTCCGTCCCAGCTCGCCGGGTCGTCCCAGTCGATGATCCCCAGGGCCGCGCTCCGCGGCATGGCGGGGTCGTCCTCATTGCGGTAGAAGTCGTCGAGCCGGACGATCGGCCAGCCGTGACGCGTGGCGAGGCCCGCGGCGAGGCGTGACTTGCCGGACCCACTCGGCCCGGCGAGGATCACGACGGCCGGACGGGGTGGGCGGCGGTCGGACAAGTCAGCGGCCCTTGGGGTGCCAGACCGTCTTGGTCTCCAGGAACGTCGTCATACGGGACAGGTCGGGCTGCTCGGACCAGTCCGGCTCGATGGCCTCGGCACCGGAGCCGGCCGGCCGGAGGACCCGTTTGAGGTTCTCGGCGGCAGCCAGCTCGAGGTCGCCCCACGCCAGCCCGTCGACCCCGGCCGCGCCGGTGAGGTCGATGCCGTTGACGTCGCGGTGGCTGGCGAGCCACGGCGACACCTCGGCGGTCGACCCGGTGATCAGGTTGACGACACCGCCGGGGACGTCGCTCGTCGCGAGCGCCTCGGCGAGGGCGATGGCCGGGATCGGGCGCTCGGTCGAGGTGAGGACGACCGCGGTGTTGCCGGTCGCGACGACCGGCGCGACGACGCTGACCAGCCCGAGCAGGCTCGACTGCTGCGGCGCCAGGACGGCCACGACCCCGGTCGGCTCGGGGGCCGAGATGTCGAAGTACGGACCCGCCACGGGGTTGAGCCCGCCGAGGATCTGGGCCAGCTTGTCGGTCCACCCGGCATACCAGACCCAGCGGTCGATCGCCTGCGAGACAAGGGAGTCCGCGCGGGTCGGGCTCACGCCCTCGGCGGCGCGCACGTCCTCGACGAACTGGCCGCGGCGGCTCTCCATGACCTCGGCAACGCGGTAGAGGACCTGCCCGCGGTTGTATGCCGTGGCGCCGGCCCAGCCGGCGAATGCACCCCGTGCCGCGACGACGGCATCGCGGGCGTCCTTGCGCGACCCCTGCGCCGCGTTGGCGAGGAACCGGGGAGCCGAGCGACCCACGGGAGCCGAGTGCACGGCATACGAGCGACCGGACTCACTCCGCGGGAACTTGCCGCCGATGTAGAGCTTGTAGGTCTTCTTGACGTCGACGCGCGGTGACGTCTTCTGTGCTGTCGGTGCCATGTCAGTTGCCCTTCCCGGTGCTCACGTAGGCCTCGAGCCCGTGGCGGCCGCCCTCGCGGCCGTAGCCCGACTCCTTGTAGCCGCCGAACGGGCTCGTAGGGTCGAACTTGTTGAACGTGTTGGCCCACACGACCCCGGCGCGGAGCTGGTCGGCCATCCACAGGATGCGCGAGCCCTTCTCGGTCCAGATCCCGGCGGACAGGCCGTAGGGGGTGTTGTTGGCCTTGGCGACCGCCTCGTGCGGGGTACGGAAGGTGAGCACGGACAGGACCGGACCGAAGATCTCCTCCTGGGCGATCCGGTGGGTCTGGCTGACGCCGGTGAAGATCGTCGGCCGGAACCAGAAGCCCTTCTCCGGCAGCGCGCACTCGTTGTCCCAGCGGACCGCGCCCTCGGCCTCACCGGCCGCGGTCAGCTCGACGATCCGCTCGAGCTGACGCTTGGAGTTGATCGCGCCGACGTCGGTGTTCTTGTCGAGCGGGTCCCCGACGCGCAAGGTGGCCAGCCGCCGCTTGAGCCGTGCGTCGACCTCCTCGGCGATCGACTCCTGCACGAGCAGCCGGGACCCGGCGCAGCAGACGTGGCCCTGGTTGAAGAAGATGCCGTTGACGATGCCCTCGACGGCCTGGTCGATGGGGGCGTCGTCGAAGACGATGTTGGCCGCCTTGCCGCCGAGCTCGAGGGTGGCGCGCTTGCGGGTGCCGGCGATCGAGCGGGCGATCATCTTGCCGACGCCGGTCGAGCCGGTGAAGGCGAGCTTGTCGATGCCGGGGTGGTCGACGATGGCCTGCCCGGTGATGCCGGCGCCGGTGACGATATTGACGACGCCCGGGGGCAGGTCGGCCTGCCGGCAGACGTCGGCGAAGAGGAGCGCCGTGAGCGGCGTGGTCTCGGCAGGCTTGAGGACGACGGTGTTGCCGCAGGCCAGGGCCGGGGCGATCTTCCAGGCGAGCATGAGGAGCGGGAAGTTCCACGGGATCACTTGTCCCACAACGCCGATCGGCCGCGGGTTGCTGCCGAGGCTGGCGTAGTCGAGCTTGTCGGCCCAGCCGGCGTTGTAGAAGAAGTGCGCGGCCGCGAGGGGCACGTCGACGTCGCGGCTCTCCTTGATCGGCTTGCCGTTGTCGAGGGTCTCCAGGACGGCGAACTCGCGGGCCCGCTCCTGCAGGATGCGGGCGATCCGGAAGAGGTACTTGCCGCGGTCGGCGCCGGACATCTTGGACCAGACCCGCTCGTATGCCGTGCGCGCGGCCCGGACCGCCTTGTCGACGTCGGCCTCGTCGGCCTCGGAGATGTCGGCGAGCACCTCCTCGGTGGCGGGGTTGATCGTCTTGAACGCCTTGCCGTGGCCCTCGACCCACTCCCCACCGATGAACAGGCCGTAGGAGGACTGGATGTCGACGACCGCCCGGGACTCCGGTGCGGGTGCGTACTCGAATGTGCTCATGGTGGTGTGCGGTCCTCGTGGTCGGTCAGTAGAGGCTGGGTGCGTCGTCGGTGACGTAGTCGGCGCCGGAGTACGCGCCGATCCGCATCCGCTGGCGCTGGAGGAGCAGGTCGTTGAGCAGGCTGGACGCGCCGAAGCGGAACCAGTGGTTGTCCAGCCACTCCTCACCGGCGACCTCGCTCACGGCGACGAGGAACTTGATGGCGTCCTTGCTGGTCCGGATGCCGCCGGCCGGCTTGACGCCGATCATCTCGCCGGTCACGTCGCGCCAGTCGCGGACCGCCTCGAGCATGATCAGCGTGACCGGCAGGGTGGCGGCGGGGGAGATCTTGCCGGTCGAGGTCTTGATGAAGTCGCCCCCGGCGAGCATCGACAGCCACGAGGCCCGCCGGACGTTGTCGTAGGTGACCAGCTCGCCGGTCTCCATGATCACCTTGAGCCGGGCGTCACCGCACTCGGCCTTGACCTCGGTGATCTGGTTGAAGACGGTGAGGTAGTCGCCGCTGAGGAACGCACCCCGGTCGATGACCATGTCGATCTCGTCGGCCCCGGCGGCCACCGCGTCACGGGTGTCGGCGAGCTTGACCGGCATACTCGCCCGTCCGCTCGGGAACGCCGTCGCCACCGCCGCCACCTTGACCCCGCTGCCCTGGCCCAAGGCGGTCTTGGCCGCCGCGACCATGTCGCCGTAGACGCAGACCGCCGCCGTTCGCGGCGTGGTGGGGTCGGTCGGGTCGGGCAGCAGCGCCTTGGCCGCGAGGCCGCGGACCTTGCCGGGGGTGTCGGCGCCCTCGAGGGTGGTCAGGTCGATCATCGAGATCGCCGTGTCGATGGCCCACGCCTTGCTCGTCGTCTTGATCGAGCGCGTGCCCAGCGCGGCGGCCCGGCCCTCGCAGCCCACCTGGTCGACGCCGGGCAGGCCGTGCAGCCACGAGGTCAGGGCCTGGTTGGAGAGGCGGGAGACGCCGAGGAGGTCACGGGCTCGGGCTGTCGGGTCGACCGCGGTGTCGGTGCTCACCCGCCGAGTCTACGGTCCTGGGTCTTTGCTGTATGCCGGTGACGCGGGTCTGCCGTGCGCCTCCGGACTCGCGGTTCGCGGCATACGAGGAGCCCATGATGACTGCCACCTACACCTTCGATGTCTTTTCCAGCCTCGACGGCTACGGAGCCGCCACCGGCGGCTGGACGGGGTACTGGGGCAAGCAGGGCCCCGAGCCGCTGGAGCACCGTCTTGCCTCGTATGCCGCGGACCAGCGGATGGTCTTCGGGGCCAACACCTACCCGGGACTTCGTCGAGATGCTCGCGGCGAGCACGGAGGGGTCTGATGTCCGGGACCCCTGGGTCACCCGGATGGTCAACCTGCCGGCGACGGTGATCTCGACGACGCTGGAGTGCCCTCTCGACTGGCCCGATGCGACCCTCGTGAGCGGTGACGCCGTCGTCACCGGCCTGGTCGACCGGGTGCAGGTGACGCTGTTCCCGGTGATCACCGGTCAGACCGGAGTGAGCCCGATCTTCCGGTCCGCGGCCGACTTCGACCTGGAGCTCATCGAGAGCCGGACGCTCGACGGCAACGTCCTCGAGCTCATCTACCGGCCCACGCTGCACGTCTGAGCCCGGCCCCTGGTGCTGACGCGCCGGTACGTTGCTGGAATGGAGATCCGGGTGGGCGGTGTGGCGGTCCACTACGTGGAGCACGGCGTCGGCCGACCGGTGGTGGTGCTGCACGGCGCCGGGGTCGACCACAGGGAGGCCGAGGCCTGCTTCGAGCCGGTCTTCGGCAGCGTGGCGGGGTACCGGCGGATCTATCCAGACCTGCCGGGAATGGGCCGGACGGCGGCGCCTCCCTCGATGAACAGCGCGGAAGACGTCCTCACCACCATGCTTGCCTTCGCCCGAGCGGTTGCCGGCGGCACGGCATACCTGCTGGTCGGTCACTCGGCCGGCGGCTACTTCGCCCAGGCGATGACTGCTCGAGCGCCGGATGAGGTCGCTGGTCTCGCGCTCGTCTGCCCGCTGCTGCCGGGGCTGCGCGACGTCCCGGAGCACCGGGTCGCCGTCGGGTCGGGTGAGATCGGCAACGCCGACTTCCGCAGCTACTTCGTGGTTCAGACCCCGGCGATGCTGGAGCGGTACGAGCGGTATGTCCTTCCTGGCGTGGCTCTCGTCGACCACGCAGCGCTCGAGCGGATCAGTGCGCGGTGGGAGCTCGGACCGGGAGCCTCTCCGGGGCAGGTGTATGCCGGGTATGCCGGTCCGACGCTGGTCGTGGCCGGGCGACTGGACTCGACCGTCGGGTACTCGGCGGCTGTAGACCTGTTGGACCACTACCCGCACGCGTCGCTCGCGGTGGTCGACGACGCGGGTCACGCACTGCCGCACGAGCGGTCGGATCTGCTGCGTGCGCTCGTCACCGAGTGGCTCGCGCGCGTCGAACGCTCCGGCTGATCGCGCGCCGCAGCTCGTGCTGTCTCGTTAGTGCCTTATGTCGTCGTCCTCAACTGCTGTTATGGCTGCCGTATGGCGGGCCGCCCGCAGGCGCGTTCACGCGGGATGTCAGTACCCCGGGAACACCGTGCGTAGCTCGTCGAGGCTGACGTTGCCGGTCACAGAGACGTTGGCCGGCGTGTACGTCGGTCCGAGGCGTCCGGTGATCAGCCGGAGCGCGGCGTCCAGCGCGCCGGAGAACGTGGCCTTTGCGTCGTCCGCGGTCGTCTCGAGAGGGGTCGTACGCGGAAATTCCGCATCGGCAGTCAGGGGAGGTGGGTGCTTCGGGCTGTCCCACGCTGCAGGGGTTCAGAGTACGTACGGCTGGGGCCCCTACACTGCGCGCCATGTCCAGTGCTACCCCGGACGTGACGGCCCTGCGCCGGTCGCGCGACGCCCCATGGGTGGTGGCCATGGCCGCCACCACGCTGATCGTCACGGCGCTGCCGCTGCTCTGGTACGGGCGCTACTACTACGTGGGCGACACCCAGAACGGGGCCTTCCCCCAGTGGTACTACTACGGTCAACAGCTGTTGGCGGGTCACTGGCCGGTCCTCAACCTGTGGGGCTGGCGGGGTGGGAACAACGTGGCCGAGGGCCAGCTCGGACTGTTCAGCCCCTTGCAGATGCTCCTCTCGGTCACCGCCGCGCACGCCACAGACGCGGTGGTGTTCTCGACGCTGGCCAAGGGACTGGTCGCCCTCGTGGCGGCGCTGGGCGGATACCTCCTGGCTCGCAGCTACCACCTGGCGCCGTGCTTCGCCTTCGTCGTCGGGTCGACCATCGTCCTCGGCGGGGAAACGCAGTACCTCGACTCGCCGTCATGGGTCACCGGCCTGCTTGTCTGGGCGCTCCTCCCCTGGGCGTGGTGGGCCGTTCGTCGGGTGATGACCCAGGCAGCCAACCCGTTCGTCGCCTTCGCCGTCTGCCTGTTGATCACAACCGTGGGTTATGTCTACGGGACGATCTACCTGGCGCTGGTCTTCCTCGGATGCCTGATCGACGCGGTGCGCCTCTACGGCCGGGTGGCGTTCATCCGGGTGTTCGCCCTCGGCGCGCTCGCCGGCCTCATGGCGGTCGTCGTCTACCTGCCCGGCATCCTCACCTCTTCGGTCACGCTGAGGGCCAACCACGGCATCGCCTATGACAACCTGCTCGCCGTCCAGGTCTCGAACTATGCCGCGTCCATGATCCCGACCGGCATCGTCCCGGCCGCCGTCACGGAGCGTACGACCTTTCCACTCACCTACATCGCGTGGTTCCTGCCCATCCTGTTCTGGGTTGGCTCCCACCGGGTCCGCCATGCCCTGCGTCCGATGGCCGGCGCCGTGTTCGTGCTCGTGACGACCATCCTCTGGTCCCTGGGCCCCAGCGTGGTCGGCCCGCTGCGCTTTCCCGTGCGGGTGATGCCTGTGGTCGTCCTTGTTTCCATCCTCCTCACGGTCACCCTGCTCGCCAAGGCCACGCCGAGACCCAGCCGAATGCGGCTCGGGCTCAGCCTGGCGGTTGTCTGGTTCGGGGCCTGGGTGACGGCCAGCCGGTCCGTCTTCAGGGCGGTGGACCACCTCGGTGCGGCGTTGGTCGTCTCGGCTGGGCTGGTCGGGGTCTGGCTCGTGCTGCGCCGGCGTTCCTCAGCCAGCCGGCTCACCGGCCGCAGCATCAGCTTGGCATGCGTTCTGCTGGTCACAGGGTCGGTTGGTGTTCAGGCCTACCAGCACGCGGTGTACCCCACGCCCTACTCGGTGGACCGCAACACTGCCTCGGCGTCGGACGCCTTCTCGGGGATCCTCAGCGGCGCCGCGGGAGACGTTATGGTCGTGGGCAAGCCGGAGGAACACCTCATCCACACGGGGCCGTCCACCGAGGCTGTCATCGCCGGCTCGTGGTACCTGACGGACGCCAGGGTGGCCAACACCTACACGACCATAGGGTTCCGCAGATTCGGCGAGGTCTACTGCATGGACCACTTGGGGCAGACCTGCGCTCGCTCGCTCCGGGTCCTGCTGTCCACCGAGCCGACGACGGGCAAGCGGCGGGTGGACCTGCTCTCGGTGAGCACGCTGCTCCTCTGGCGCCCGACGATCGGCAAGCCGGCTGACGGGCCCCCACCTGCCGGCTGGCACGTCGCCAGGAGAACCGCGAACACCGTCATGTGGGTCCGCGACCACCCCATGCCGACCGCGGGCGGTGTCGTCGCGACATCGCCCGGCACCTCCGTCGAGCAGCTGGCCCAGAGCCCCCGGCAGGTCTCCTTCCGGGTGCGCTCCGTGCCCCCGGGTGGGGGGACCGTGACCTTCAGCCGGCTGGCGTGGCCGGGGTATGCCGTGCGGGGCGGCGGGCCGCTCGCCGACCCGGTCGAGGGCTACCTGCTGACGGCGAAGGTTCCCGCCGAGAGCCAGGGCCTGGTCGAGACCGTGCGCTTCACCCCGCCGGGCTGGCTGATCGGACTCGCCTGCTTGGCAGCCTCGCTCGTCCTGGGGCTCCTGTGGAGTCTGGCGGCGCTGGTCCGCAGTCGCCGCCGTCGGGTCGAACCATCGGCGGACGGTGCACCGCCCGCCGCCGGCGACGACCCGGCGCAGGTACCCGCGACCGCGCCGTCGCTCGCGGGCAGCGCCCCCCTCTAACGTCGCGAGGAGCGCGTGCGGGCAGTGCCGGTCCGGGCGGCTCTGTTCGCAGTGTCGCCCACGACTGCCGCCGAGCCAACCGTTCTGGAACTTCGTCTCGACGGGGCGCCGGGACAGGTCACTTGACCTCGGCGCGGCGGACGATGAAGAGGCCGGCCGCCATCGGGAGGACGAACCACAGCACGGCGGAAACACCGAGGTGCTGCCACTGCTGGCCCGAGAGGCTGCCGTCGAAGAGCGGCCGCTGGGCGAAGTTGTAGTCCACCCACGGCTGCAGGTTCGCGAACCAGTGCTGGGTCGAGGCCAGGAGGCCGAGCAGCGGGGGGAGGACGAGGGTGTAGACGAAGTACGTGACGATTGCCCCGGCGGAGTTGCGGATCACCAGGCCGAGCATGAAGCCGAAGAGCATCCCCAGGACGCTGCCCAGCACGATCAGCAGGAAGTGGGCAGCGGAGACGTTCCAGACCGGGTCGACACCGGCGATGGCACTCCCGATGAGGGTGCCCAGCACCCCCACGACGAGGGCGACGACCATCGACACGACGCCCACCGCGATGGCGGCGAGGAGCTTGGCGCCCAACACGCGACCACGGCGGGGGAGGAGTGTGAACGTCGTCAGGCCACTGCGCTGGCTCCACTCGCTGGTGACCGCGAGGATCCCGATCATCGGAAGGATCACGGTCATCGGCGCCCCGATGGCTGCAGCGAAGTTGTCGAAGGTGAGCTGGTCGTCGGGGGCGAACACGATGATGGCGGCGGTCGCGAGCACCGAGGTGATGACGATGCTGGCCATCAGCCAGAAGCCCGACCGCGTGTCGAACATCTTGCGGAGCTCCACCCCGATGATGCGAGTCAGCGGGATCGGTGCCGGCGCCGGGCGGCGGCGTTCGACGACCGTGGTCGCCCCGGGGCTGGACTCGGAGGTGGGGGTCGAGAGGACGGTGGTGCTCATGCGGCTGCTCCTTCGCGCTGAGTGTCTGCGGTGAGCTCGAGGAACATCTCCTCGAGCCCGGCGCCGTCGGCGGCGCGGAGTTCGGTGAGGACCAGGTGCGCAGCGAGGGCGACCTCGCCGACCTGGTCAGGGGCGGCGTCGGTGTGCACGCTGCCGTCGGGGTGGGCGGTGATGGCGAGGCCGGCGCGCTCCATCGCCTGAGCCAGGGCAGCCGCGTCGCGGGCGCGCACCACGGTCCCGGCTGCGGCCAGGAGGCTGGCCTTGGTGCCCTGCGCGACGATCCGCCCGTTGCCGATCACCACAAGGTCGTCGGCGATCACCTCGATCTCGTGGAGGAGGTGCGAGGAGAGCAGGACGGTGCCGCCGCTGTCCGCGAACCCGCGCAGCAGGTCACGCATCCAGCGGATCCCGGCCGGGTCGAGCCCGTTGGCCGGCTCGTCGAGGATGAGGACCTGCGGGTCGCCGAGGAGAGCGGTGGCGATGCCCAGGCGCTGGCGCATCCCCAGGGAGTAGTCCCGGACGCGCCGGTCGGCCTCGTGGGAGGTGAGGCTCACCAGGTCGAGCATCTCCTTGACCCGGGTCCGGGGCAGGCCCATGGTGCGCTGGGCAACGGTGAGGATCTCGTGTCCGCTCCGCCCGGCGTGCTGGGCGGACGCATCCAGGAGGACACCCACCTCCAGGCCGGGGTTGGGCAGGTCGGTGAACCGGCGCCCGTCGACCGTTGCGGTTCCTGAGGTGGGCGGAGTGAGCCCGACGATGATCCGCATCGTCGTGGACTTGCCGGCGCCGTTGGGGCCGAGGAAGCCGGTGACGCGGCCGGTGGCCGCGGTGAAGGAGACGTCGTCAACGGCGGTCTGACCCCGCCCGTAGCTCTTGCTGACTGATTCGACTGTGATCATGTCAAGCATCGTGTCGGTGACGGCCCGGTCGGCACATCGGGGACGCCCCGGGCGCTGACCCTGACGCGACCCTGAGCCGTGTCGGGGTCACCTCCTCGGGAGGTGCCGGACCCGGTCCGACACGTATGCCGTGCACCCCCGGGCTCGGGGTGCACGGCATACGGGCTCGTGCCCTTGCGTCTGCGAATCTGAGGGTTCCGGCGGCGTGGCGACGCAGACGCTGCGGCAGGGCCGCACGCTTGCGTCTGCGTGCTGCCGCGGGGGGAACCCTCAGATTCGCAGACGTTGGGGTCAGTCGGCGGGGCCTTCGCCCAGGGTGACCGTGGCGCTGTGGGAGGTGCCGTTCTGGTCGGTCCACGCGATCTTCACGCGGTCGCCGGGGTGGTGCGCGGTGATGGCGGCGGTGATGGCGTCCGGGCTGGCCACCGAGGTACCGCCGACCGAGGTGATCGTGTCGCCTGCCGCGAGGCCGGCGTTGGCGGCGGCCGAGCCGTCGACGACGCCGCCGATCGTGGTGCCGGTACCGGTCTGGGACAGCTGGATGCCGAGGAAGGCGGGCAGGCCCTGGTGGATCGTTGCGTTGTCGGTACCGGCGAGGATCTGGTCGGCGATGTCGAGCGCGTGGTCGATCGGGATCGCGTAGCCCGCCACGGTCTCGCCGCTCCGGGCGCTGGCCTGGGCCGCCGTGTCGATGCCGATGATCTTCCCGGCGGCGTCGTACAGCGGGCCGCCGGAGTCGCCGGCCTGGATGTCGGCGTCGGTCTCGATGAGGCCGGTGAGGTGCTCGGAGTTGGCGCCGCCCTCGTCGGAGGCGGTGATCTCCTGGTCGAGCGCGGTGATGGCACCGGGGGAGGCAGAGGTGCCGGCGGCGTCACCGGCGTTGCCGACCCCGGTCACGGCGTCGCCGACCTTCAGACCCGAGGAGTCGCCGAGGTTGGCCGTCGCGAGGCCGCTGGCGTCGGCGAGCTGCAGGACGGCGATGTCGTTGGTGGGGCTCGTGCCGACGACCTTGGCGGTGTAGCTCTTGCCCGTCGACAGCACCGTCACGGTGATCTTCGTGGCGCCGTCGACGACATGGTTGTTGGTGAGGATCTCGCCGTCGCTCGTGAGGACCATGCCGGTGCCGGCCGCCTCACCGGAGCTGTAGTCGACCGTCGTCGTGATGTCGACGATGCCCTTGACCTGGGTGGCCGTGGCGTTGGCGTTCGCGGTCGAGGACGACGACCCCGAACCCGACCCGTAGCCACCGGAACCGAACCCGTTGTCACCCGGGAAGCCGTTGCCGAGCGAGCCGGAGCCGGAGCCGAGTGAGCCGGAGCCGGACCCAGATCCGTTGCCGGAGTAGCCGTTCGACCCGTCGCCGTTCGACGAACCCGAGCCTCCGGCATACGGGTTCGTGCCGTTCCAGCCATAGCCGCCCGACCCCGACCCCGACCCGGTGCCGAGCGCGGATCCCGAGGCGGACGTCGAGACGGTCGTCTGGGAACGGTCGACCGCCTCGGTGACGCCGACCGCCACGACGGCGGCGAGAGTGGCTGAGGTGACGCCGACGAGGACGGTGGGCAGGTGTCGGGTCGAGAGGGACACGGGAGGGCCTTTCGGTGGTGGTGGTTCCTTCTGGTTCCACCACACACCCCCGACTCGGGCGCCGGCTGGACGTCCTCTATGCGGTTCCTGTGCGGTTCGGCCCGACCTGTGCGGAGCCTGTCAGGGCCTCAGATCGCGGTCAGGGTCTCGAACGCGGCTCGTATGCCGGCCAGCCGCCCAGCCGCGCGCTCGCGGGCTGCGCGTAGGTCGCCGTCGCTCACCGGCTCGATCGCCTCGAGGTAGACCTTGAGCTTGGGCTCGGTCCCCGAGGGCCGCACGATGACGCGCGAGTCGTCCGCGAGGTAGTAGCGCAGGCCCTCGGTCGGCGGCAGCCCCCCGTCACCAGCGGCGAGGTCGTCGGTACGCGAAACCTCCACTCCGGCAACGGATTCCACCGGTTCGGAGCGGAGGCGCTCCATGATGACGTCGATGAGGGACAGGTCGGCCACCCGTACCGAGAAAGCGTCGGTCGCGTGGACACCGTGGGCGACCGCCAGCTCATCGAGCCGGTCGGCGAGGGAGCGTCCCTCGGCCTTGAGCGTGGCCGCCAGCTCGGCCACCATGAGGGCCGCCGTGATGCCGTCCTTGTCACGCACATGGGGTGCGTCGACGCAGTAGCCGAGCGCCTCCTCGTAGCCGAAGGCGAGGTCCGGGACCCGCCCGATCCACTTGAAGCCGGTGAGCGTCTCCTCGTGCGGCACGCCCGCCGCGCGGGCCATCGCCGCGAGCAGCCGGGAGGAGACGATCGAGTTGGCGAACACGCCGCCCTCTGGGACACCGCGGGCGAGCACGTGCGAGCCGAGGAGGACGCCCACCTCGTCGCCGCGCAGCATCCGCCAGCCACCCGGGCCGGGAATCGCGACCGCGCACCGGTCGGCGTCGGGGTCGTTGGCGATCACCACGTCGGGGCCGGTCTGCTCGGCGAGCTCGAGGGCCGCGTCCATCGCCCCGGGCTCCTCGGGGTTGGGGAAGGTCACCGTGGGAAAGAGCGGGTCGGGCTCGGCCTGGCTCGCGACCGGAATCGGGGTCTCGAAGCCGGCGCGCTCGAAGGCGCGCGCGATCGTCCAGGCGCCGACGCCGTGCAATGCCGTGTGGACGACCGTGAGCTCCCGCGGTGAGGTCGGCCGCACGACCGAGGCCGCGTCGTCGAGGTAGCTCTCGACGACGTCGTCGCCGAGCGTCTGCCAGCCGTCGTCGGCCAGGGGTACGTCACCGGTCCGCTCGACCCGCCCGATCTGGTCGGCGATGAGCCCGTCGACGGGTGGCACGATCTGCGACCCGTCGCCGACGTAGACCTTGTAGCCGTTGTCCTGAGGCGGGTTGTGGCTCGCCGTGACCATGACGCCGGCACCGGCGCCGAGGAGGCGCACGGCATACGCGAGGACCGGCGTCGGCAGGGTCGTCGGGAGGATCGCGGCCCGCCCGCCCGCCGCCGTGACGACGGCCGCGGTGTCGCGGGCGAAGACGTCGGAGTTGTGTCGCGCGTCGTAGCCGACGACGACAAACGGTTCTGCCACAAGCGTTTTGAGGTATGCCGTGAGTCCGGCTGCCGCTCGGATGACGACGGCACGGTTCATCCGGTTCGGGCCGGCTCCGAGCGCGCCCCGCAACCCGGCAGTGCCGAACTCGAGCATCCCGTCGAACCGGTCGGCGAGGTCGGCGGTCGCCTCGGTGTCGCCGTCGACGGCCCGACCGACGATGTCCTCGAGCTCGGCGCGGGTCACCGGGTCCGGGTCGTCGGCGGCCCAGGTTCGCGCGGCCTCGATGAGCTCGGCGGGGGGTGCCTCGGCAGGGTCACCGTGGCGACCGGCATACGTCATCGTGGGGCCTTCAGCCGCGGGCCGCGATGGCGGACACGACGGCGGCGAGGAGCCGCCCGCACCGGTCGGCCGCTGCCTGCCCGGCCTCGATGACCTCCTGGTGGGACAGGGGGGTCTTGGAGATGCCGGCCGCGGGGTTGGTCACGAGGGAGATGCCGAGGACGTCCAGGCCGCTCTGGCGGGCTGCGATCGCCTCCAGGCTGGTCGACATGCCGACGAGGTCGCCGCCGATGACCTTGGCCATCTGCACCTCGGCGGGGGTCTCGTAGTGCGGGCCGCGGAACTGGACGTAGACGCCTTCGTCGAGGGTGTCGTCAATGGTGCGCGCCAGGTCGCGCAGGGCCGGGGTGTAGACGTCGGTGAGGTCCACGAAGTTCGCGCCCTCGATGGGGGAGTGCGCCGTCAGGTTGATGTGGTCGCGGATGAGGACCGGTGTGCCGGGAGGCCACTCCTCGCGGAGCCCGCCGCAGCCGTTGGTGAGGACGATGGTCGTGCAGCCCGCGGCCGCCGCCGTACGGACCCCGTGGACGACGGCGCGGACGCCCTTGCCCTCGTAGAAGTGGGTGCGCGTCCCGTAGACGAGGGCTCGCTTGCCGGTGTCGCCGATGGCGACCGAGCGCATGGTGCCGGAGTGGCCGACGACCGCGGCCCGGCCGAACCCCGGCACGTCGGTGTTGTCGATCGTGGCCAGGGTCTCGCCGATGAGGTCGCCGGTCTGGCCCCACCCGGAGCCCAGGACGAGCGCGACGTCGTGGCTCTGGACTCCCGTTCGCTCCCGGATCACCTCCGCGGCGGCCTCGGCGGCCTCGAACGGGTCGGTGGTGGGGTCGGACAGAGAGGGGTATGCCGCGTCGCTCACGGTCCGCACTGTATCCATCGGGAAACCCGTTGGGTGGGTCTTCGGGGTGAGACGGATGCGAGGCATGTCGGTCATCTCGGGTTCAGGTTGGTGTGGGCATGATGGTCACGTGACCAGCGCGGACCGACCCCCGACGTCGCGCCGGGCCCTTGTTCTCGGCGCCGGCGCCCTGCTCGGGACCGCAGCCTGCTCGAGCGACCCACCACGGGGGGAGGCGGCCTACTCCGCAGGTGGCACCGCGAGCCAGTCGTCGAGCACCTCGTCGTCGACTCCGGCGGCGACAGCGGCGGCGTCCGGGTCCGCGTCCGCAGGTGGCGCCCCGTCGATCGCCCTGAGCACCGGCCCCGACATCGCCCACGGTCCGGCTGGGCGGGACGAGGTCGCGCTGACCTTCCACGGCCAGGGGACCCGGGCGATCACCGACGAGGTCCTCGCTGCCTGCGCCGCGGCCGGAGCCCACGTCACCGTCTTCGCCGTCGGCACCTGGGTCCATGGCGACCCCGAGCAGGTCCGCAAGGTGGCCGCCGCCGGGCACGAGGTCGGCAACCACACGTGGAGCCACACCCAGATGAAGCAGGTCTCCGCGGCGACCGCGCGCACCGAGGTGGCCCGGGGTCGGACGGCGATCAGCGCCGCCGGCCTGCAACCGGGCTGGTGGTTCCGACCGTCCGGCACCCAGAACAGCACCGCCACGATCCGGGCGGCCGCGTTGGCCGCCGGCTACCACCGGTGCGTGTCCTACGACGTCGACCCCGAGGACTACCTGGACCCGGGAGCATCGCTGGTCCGGACCCGCACCCGGAAGGCCACCAGAGCGGGCTCGATCGTCTCCCTCCACCTGGGCCATCCGGGCACGGCTGCCGCGCTGCCCGGCATACTGTCTGATCTGTCCGGGGCCGGTCTGGCCCCGGTGACCCTGTCCACCCTCCTCCGCGACTGACCCCGCACCGAAGGAACGTTCCCGTGCCCCTGACGCCCCGCGCCACCGGCCGTACCCTCATCGTCGGCGGCCTGCTCACGGCAGTCCTGGCCGCCGCCGGCTGCAGCCTGGGATCGGCCGACGGCGCCGGCTCGAGCGGTGGGTCGTCGTCGAGCAGTACCTCGCCGACCACGGCAGCCGGCCCCACGAGCCAGAGCCCGACGGCCTCGAGCGGCCCGACCGATGTGTACGCCGGGACCGGCCTGGGGATGCTGTCGACCGAGGCCAAGGCGGCCAAGCCGATGGTCTACGTACCCAACAGCCAGCAGGACACCGTCCAGCTCATCGACCCCGCCACCTACCAGGTCGTGCGGACCTTCCGGGTCTCCCGCGAGCCGCAGCACGTCGTCCCGTCGTGGGACCTGAAGACGCTGTGGGTCAACATGGACATCGGCAACCAGCTCGTGCCGATCGACCCCCGGACCGGCAAGCAGGGCAAGCCGGTCGCCGTCGAGGACCCCTACAACCTGTACTTCACGCCCGACGGCGCCGAGGCGCTCGTCATGGCCGAGCGGCTGCGGCGGATCGACGTCCACGACCCGCACACGATGGCCCTCAAACGCTCGTTGCCGGTGCCGTGCTGGGGGATCAACCACGCCGACTACACGGCCGACCTGTCGCACTTCGTCACGTCCTGCGAGTTCAGCGGCATGCTCCTGGTCGTCGACAAGGAGGCGACCAAGGTCGAGAAGGTCATCGACCTCAACAAGGTCACAACTCCCGGTGCCACCTCGCCCCACGACGCGATGATGAGCAACGGCCCCAAGAACGGCCTGCGCCCCGGCGCCTCGGCGATGCCGCAGGACGTCCGGCTCACACCGGACGGCAAGTGGTTCCTCGCGGCCGACATGCTGCGCAACGGGGTGTGGGTGATCGACGCCAGGACCTTCACGATCAGTCGGTTCCTCCACACCGGGCACGGCGCCCACGGGATCTATCCCTCGCGGGACGCCAAGCGGATCTTCGTCTCCAACCGGGACGAGGGGTCCATCTCGGTGCTCGACGCGGCCACCCTGAAGCAGGTGGCGTTGTGGAAGATCCCGGGCGGCGGGTCACCCGACATGGGCGGCGTGACGGCCGACGGCAAGGAGCTGTGGCTCTCCGGGCGCTACAACGCCGAGGTCTACGTGTTCAATACGACCACCGGCAAGCTCACCCACCGGATCAAGGTCAACCCCGGTCCGCACGGGCTGTCGGTCTGGCCCCAGCCCGGAACCTTCAGCCTGGGCCACACCGGCAACATGCGCTGAGGCGGTCAGCTGCCCTTGGCGACGTAGGGGAACAGCGTTGAGGTCACTCGGACCAGGCCCTTCCCGTATGCCGCATCCATCCGGTGCTGGATCGCTCCGTCGTCCCAGATCACCTGGAGGTCAACCGCTCCCGTGGAGTAGTTGACTCCATCCGAGAGGAACTGGCTCTTGAGCGCGGGGTCGTCGGTGATCTTCAGCTGGATCGACTGCAGCCCCGCCACCGTCCGCTTGCCGCGCGACACACACAGCGAACCGCCCCAGGTCCTGCGCAGGACGGCCGTGTCAGCTGGGATGTCTCCGGTCGTGAGGACGTCGAGGATGAGCTTGGTCGGGTCGTTCATCGCCTCGGGGCTGGCGTTGCCGTCGGCATCGTTGATGGACTGGTCGACCCAGCTCCCGGCGTAGCCCGGGAGGCGCTCGGCTTGCGCGAGCGCGGCGTCGAGGGCTTCCTGGTTGGTGCGCGAGGCGTCGAGGACGCGCCAGCCGCCCGATGGCGTCGGGCACGGCGTCTTGTAGTCGGCTGTCGACGGGTCGGGCGGCCGTTTGCCGGTGAACGCCTCGGGAGTCGTCACCGGCCGGGTGAGGGTGAAGTGCGTGCCGTCGTAGGTGCCGATCACGGCATACGCGCCCCAACGGACGCCGTTCGCGGAGTCCGACTGCGGCGCCCTGGCCCAGTCCCAGTTGGTGATCGGCGGGCCGTCACATTGCGGCGGCAGCGACGTGGCGACGGCGCCGACACACAGCTGCGGTCCCTTGCCGGAGTCGATGACCGTCCCGAGGCCGACCAGCTCTCGTGTGGTGGCCGGGCCGGATGCCGAGGTGGTCGCCGAGCGGGTGGCCATCGGTGTCGGCTCCGATCCACATCCGGTGAGCGCCAGCACGAGGCCGCCGATCACCAGCGCCGCCGACCGGGAGGTCATCCCGAACGCCGATGGGATGCCGAACGCGCGGCATACTGCCCGTTCGGCACCCCACCACCCGGCGGGATGTCGAACGGGCGGGGCGCGTGGCGAACGGGCGACACGCTAGGCCGAGACGGCGAGGGCGGGGTCGCCGGTAGGGGTCACCTTGACGCGCGCGCCGGGCTCGAAGCGGGCGACCTCGGCCGAGGACACCTGGACGAGGATCTGGTCACCGCCGTCGGCAGTGGCGATCACCCGACCGTGCGCGCCGAGGAAGCTGGCGCTGACGACCGCGGCGTTCCCGGCGGCATCGCGGGAGACGGTGAGGTGCTCGGGCCGGACCAGCACCGTGACCGCGCCGGACTGGGCCGAGCCGGGCAGCAACGGGACCGACGTGCCGAGCACCGATGCTGTGCCCGCGGACGCTGCCCCGGTCAGCCGGTTGGTCACCCCCACGAAGTCCGCGACGAAGTCGTTGACCGGCTTGGAGTAGAGCTCCTCCGGCGCTGCGAGCTGCTGCAGGTTGCCCGCCCGCATGACCCCGACCCGGTCGGCGACCGCGAGGGCCTCTTCCTGGTCGTGGGTGACGAAGAGCGTCGTCGTGCCGACGTCGAGCTGGATGCGGCGGATCTCGTCGCGGAGCTGGACCCGCACCTTGGCATCCAGGGCCGAGAGCGGTTCGTCGAGAAGGAGCACCTGCGGCTCGATGGCCAGGGCCCGGGCGAGGGCGACGCGCTGCTGCTGGCCGCCGGACATCTGGTGGGCGAACTTGTCCATGTGCAGCGACAGCCCGACCAGCTCGAGCATCTCCTGGGCCCGCTTGCGGCGCGCCTCGGCGCCGTGCTTGCGCAGCTGGAGCCCGAACTCGACGTTCTGCCGGGCGGTCATGTGGGGGAACAGGCTGTAGGCCTGGAACACCATCCCCATGTCGCGCTTGCTCGTCGGTATGCCGGTCACGTCCTTGCCGCCGACGGTGATCGTCCCGGAGTCGGGGTCGTCCAGACCGGCGAGGCAGCGCAGGGCGGTCGTCTTGCCGCAGCCCGAAGGGCCGAGCAGGGCGATGAACTCACCCGGGTGCATGTCGAGGGACAGCCCGTCGAGGGCGTTGACACCGGCATACGTCCGGCGCAGGTTCGTGAGCTGGACGGCGACACCGTCCCGGGCGGTCGTCATGCGGGCTCCTTCTTGGCCCGGCGCAGCCGGGTCATCGGTGAGGTCGCCGAGCGCGCGCCGCCGACGAACGACATGGCGAACAGGACGACGAAGGCGAAGACGAGGGAGAGCAGGCCGACGGCCACCGAGATCTGGGCGTCGGACTTGCCGAGGAGGTACATCGCGACCTGCAGGTTGGTCCGGCTGAACAGGTTGGCGATGGTGAACTCACCGAGCGTCAGGGCCACGGCGAGGAACGAGGCCGAGAGGACGGCCGTGCGCAGGTTCGGCAGGACCACCCGCCACATGACCGTGCCCCAGCCGGCGCCGAGCGAGCGGGCCGCCTCGGAGAGCGTGCGCACGTCGATCGCGCGCAGGCCGGCATCCAGGGCGCGGTAGGCGTAGGGGAGGACGAGGACCACGTAGGCCAGGGCGAGCCAGATCGTCGAGGACCCGATGGTCGGCCCGAAGAAGTACTGCAGCCAGCCGGTCAGCCAGCTGTAGATCGGGGTGAGCCCGACGACGAGGACGATGGCCGGGACCGTGAGCGGCAGCAGACAGATGAACTCGACGGTCCGGGTCAGGCCGGGCAGCCGCAGCCGCACCCAGGTCATCGTCGGCACCAGGAGGACGAGCATCACGACGACGGTGACGACGGCCAGCCCGACCGAGGCGAGGAAGCCGGTCTTCAGGTCGGGGTACTTGGTCGAGATCTTGGGAAAGTCCAGCAGCGTCCTCCAGGTCGCCAGCGACCAGTGCTTGCCGGCGACGTCCTTGGTGGCATCGGAGAACATGCCGTAGAGCGGAACGGCGAAGAAGAGGAGCACGAGCCCAATGACGACGCGCCGCATGATGGCCTGTTTGCGACGGAAGGCTGCGCGTTGGCCGGTCATTTGACGAGCCATCGGCTGGCGCGCTTGTCAAGGATCGTGTAGATCGTCATGACGACGGCGACGACGACCATCATCTCCAGTGCCATCGCCTTGGCGACGTCCTGCTGGCCGAGGACCACCTCGGAGCTGAGGGCACCGTCGATACCGAGCGGCAGGAGCGGTGTGCCCTGGGAGATGAGGGCCTTCGCCGTGGCATAGGCGCTGAAGGCGTTGGTGAAGAGCAGCAGCAAGGCGCCGATGAAGGAGGGGAGCAGGATCGGCCCGGCGACCTTGCGCCAGTAGGTGAAGGTCGACCCGCCGAGCGTCTCGGTCGCCTCTCGCCACTGCGGCCGCAGGCCCTCGACCGCGGGCAGGAAGACGATCAGCATGAGGGGGATCTGGAAGTACAGGTAGACGAGGATGAGGCCCTTGTTCCACGCGTACAACCACAGTCCGCCGCTCTCGCTGGACAGGCCCGCGAGGATGCCGGAGCCGATGAAGGTCGCCATGAACGCGAAGGCGAGCGCGACACCGCCGAACTGCGCGAGGACACCGCACAGTGAGGTGACGAAGCGCTTGACGATCCCGCCCTCGCGGGCCGTCGACACGGCATACGCCAGAACCGCTCCGATGACCGCGCCCAGCACCGCGGTGACAAGGGAGAGGATGACCGACTGCCAGAGGGCGGTCTTCACCGCTGACTCACCGAGGGCCTTGATGTTGACCATCGAGAACGAGCCCTGGCTGAAGAACGCACCGATGACCACGATCAGGGTCGGGACGATCAGGAAGATCGTGACGTAGACGAAGAAGGGCAGGACACCCAGGAGGGCACCCGACGGCCGACGGCCGCCGCGTGCCCGCCCGGACTCCTTGTCAGCCAACGGCGTTGGCCCAGTTCTTGGTCAGGTAGTCCTTGGCCGTGGTGTTGTCGGCATCGGTCGGGGTGACCGGTGTGCCCGTCACGGCCGGCAGGGACTTCAGCGCGGTGGCGTCCAGCGTGCCGGCAGCCTTCATGGCGTCGTAGCGGACCGGGAAGGCCGCGCCCTTGAGCCAGTAGTTCTGGCCCTCGTCGGAGAAGAGGAACTCCTCCCAGAGGCGGGCCGCAGCCGGGTGCGGGGCGTCCTTGTTGATGGCCTGGACGTAGTAGGCGGCGAGGATCGCGTTGTCCGGGATCCACGTCTTCCACGTCGTCAGCTTGGTGCTGATCGGCGCGTTGTTGTAGGCCCAGTCGAAGACGACGGGCGTCTGGCCGGACTGGATCGTCGCCGGGGTGGGGTCGACGGGCAGGAAGTTGCCGGCCTTCTTGAGGTTCTTGAAGAAGTCGACGCCCTTGCTGATGTCGGCGGCGGTGCCGCCCTCGGCGAGAGACACCATCTGCACTCCGGCGAACGCGGCGCCGGCCTTGGTCGGGTCGCCGTTGAGGGCGACCTTGCCCTTGTATGCCGGCTTGAGCAGGTCCGCGACCGAGGTCGGCGCCGGAACCTTGGCCGAGTCGTAGCCGACGCTCATGTAGCCGGCGTAGTCGTTGACCCAGACCCCGGTGCTGTCCTTGCGGTCGGCCGGGATGGTGGACCAGGTGGCGACCTGGTAGGGCGCGAAGGTCGCCTTGTTGGCGTCGGCGACGGTCTGGGACACGTCGAAGACGTCCGGCGCGGTCGGCTGGCCCTTGAGCCGGGTGGCCGCCGCGATCTCGTCGGCGCTGCTCGCGTCGGGCTGGGCGGAGGTCACCTTGATGCCGTACTTCGCGCCGAAGGCAGTGATCGCCTCGCCGTAGTTGGCCCAGTCCGGCGGCAGCGCGATGACGTTGAGCGCGCCCTCCTTCTTGGCTGCTGCGACGAGGGCGTCCATGCCGCCGAGTGCCTGGGCAGAGGTTGCGCTGGCGGCGTTGGCGCCGCCACCGGAGGTCGAGGTCGAGGTCGACGAAGACGAGGGAGCCGAACAGGCGGCGACGCCGAGCGCTGCCGCGACCGACGCAGCGGCGACCAGGGCAGTGCGCCGGGTGGGGGCACGGAACATGTGAGATGACACCTTTCGAGTGACAACGTGGTGCGGGTGCGACGCTGGGCCACGGGGCGAAGGGACGCCCACTTGGCATGCTAGGCCGGGTTCGGCCGGTATTCCCGGAGTTGGTCCGTTGTTCCATGGTGTGGGTCCAACCGTGACCTTGCGGTGATGTGGCCGTTTCGCGGTCGATCTTGCGGTGACTTGCCCGTTTCGGGCAACGGCGACTGATCCGGTGTGCCGCGTGCGCGCCACCGGTGCGTCGCTTCCGGTGTGTGGCTCCGCCTCTCCCTCGGCGGTGGTTGGATGGAGTCCGTGAACGCGCGCACGACCTCGGTCGTCATCCTCGGTGGTGGGCCGGGGGGCTACGAGGCGGCCCTCGTCGCCGCACAGCTGGGGGCCGGCGTCACGCTCGTCGACCGGGACGGGCTCGGTGGTGCGGCGGTTCTCACCGACTGCGTCCCGAGCAAGGCGCTCATCTCGGTTGCCGACGAGCTGGCCGACGACGCCTGCGAGCTGGTCGCCGTCAACCGCCGGATCAGCGCGCTCGCCGCTGCCCAGAGCCACGACATCGCGACCCGGATGGAGCGGGCCGGGGTGCGGGTCGTCAAGGGCACCGGCCGGTTGCTGTCCGACTCCGTCGTCGAGGCCACCGGCGCCGACGGAACGACCGAGCAGCTCCACGCCGACGTCGTCCTGGTGTCGACCGGGGCCACGCCCCGGGTGATGGCGACCGCTCAGCCCGACGGGGAGCGGGTTCTCACCTGGCAGCAGATCTACGACCTCACCGAGCTCCCCGAACACCTGGTCGTCGTCGGCTCCGGTGTCACGGGCGCCGAGCTCGCCCAGGCCTACCTCGGTCTTGGCGCGCGCGTCACGCTCGTCTCCTCGCGGGACCGGGTGCTGCCCGGCGAGGACGCCGACGCCGCCCTCGTCATCGAGAACGTCTTCCGCCGGCGCGGGATGGACGTGCTGTCCCGGTCGCGCATGGCATCGGTCACCCGTACCGACTCCGGTGTCGTCGTCACCCTCGAGGACGGCCGCACCGTCACCGGATCACATGCCATGCTGGCTGTCGGCTCGGTCCCGCAGACCCGTGGCATCGGCCTCGAAGAAGCCGGGGTCACGCTCACCCGGTCCGGTCACATCGAGGTGGACCGGGTCTCCCGGACCTCGGCACGTGGGGTGTATGCCGCGGGCGACTGCACCGGCGTCCTGCCCCTGGCCTCGGTGGCCGCGATGCAGGGCCGGATCGCCATGTGGCACGCCCTCGGCGACGCCGTCGCCCCGCTCAACCTCGGCGTCGTCTCCGCCAACATCTTCACCGACCCCGAGATCGCGACGGTCGGTATCTCCCAGGCCCAGCTCGACTCCGGCCTCGGCGACGTCGACAGCGTCCTGCTGCCCTTGGCCGGCAACGCCCGCGCCAAGATGCTCGGAATCACCGACGGCTTTGTGAAGCTGTTCTCCCGCAAGGGATCTGGCACGGTGTGTGGTGGCGTGGTCGTCGCGCCGCGGGCGTCCGAGCTGATCTTCCCGGTCACCCTCGCCGTCCAGCACCGGCTCAGCGTCGACCAGGTCGCGAGCACCTTCACGGTCTACCCGTCGCTCACCGGCTCGATCGCCGAGGCCGCCCGCCAGCTCCACCACACCGGCTGACCCCCCACCCCCGCGCAAAATTATCGGGTTCTCGGACTAGGGCGGATTCAGGGTGCTAGTGCAACACCTGGTGGTTCTGCTTGTGCCAGGAGGGTATCGAGGCGTTGGGCGGGGGTGGCCCAGGCGTGGCGTTTGCG
>JAJPIW010000086.1 GCA_021324575.1 Intrasporangiaceae bacterium
ACCTGGAGGGTCAGGGCGTGGTGGGCGGCGAGGGCGACCTTGGGGGCGCCGTTGCCGGTGCGGGTGTCCAGGATCCGGGCCGGGGTCAGGGCTTTGAAGGTTCCGGCCGGGCCGGTTGCTGCGGCGGTGGTGGGCGAAGTGGCCGACGTGGCCGATGTGGTCGCGACCTGTGCCGCTGTCGCCTGTTGCAAAGGTCCGACTGCAGCGTTCGCGACGAGGAACCCGATGATCGCTCCCGCCAGAACCCTTGGCCACGCTCTCCGCTCACGCGGCATCAACGGTCCTCCCTCCCGGGGGACCCACCGCCTCCCACCGAGCGGAAGACTACGGCGCGGCTCGACGCGGGACAAGAGCAAGCCTTGTCTATGACCGGGAACCGGCTGGGCCAAGCTCTAGCGGCGCCCGCCGCCGAGGAGCCCTCCCAGCACGTCGCCGAGAATACCGCCGGCGCCGCCAACAGAGGAGGTGGCGCCACCCACGGCGGACCCGAGCACGTCCTTGAGGATGTCACCGAGCCCGCCGGCCGAAGGCCGGCTGCCGGAGTCTGCCGAGTGGTCGGCCGTGGCCGGGTTGGTCGTCGTGACTTCGCCAGCTGGGCCCGCGTCAGGGTTGCGGGTGGGGAGGCTCGGCGCTCCCGATCCGGCCGAATTGCTGTCGTCGGCGGGAGCCGCCGAGCCGCCACCGAGGATACTGCCGAGGATGTCACCGAGGCCCCCACCGGACCCGGAGCCCGAGCCGGCCGATCCGCCACCGACTTTGCCGAGGACCTGCTTGGCGAGGTAGGAGAGCACGATGGGCGCGAGGATCGGGATGAGCTTCTTGATGAGGGCCGATCCGACACTGCCGGCCGCCGACGAGCCACCGAGTGCGCTGTAGACCTGCTCCTCGTTGCTGCCGAAGATGTGCGACGCGATCTGGGCGCCATCGACCGGGTCTACCTGGCCCAGGTCGACACCTCCGTCGAGCAGGTCGGTGTCGTGCTGGCCGAGCGCCCCGAGGATCGAGGAGGCGCCGGCGGCGTCGTTCGCGTTGGCCTGCAGGCCGCCGAGCAGCGCCGGGATCGCAGCGGCTGCGGCCTGCTGGACCTCGGCCGGCGATGCTCCGACCTCCTGGGCGATCTGGTCGAGCGGGAGCGATCCGAGAATGTCATCGGTTGCGGCCATGGCTTGTCTCCTTCCTGGGTCCCCCGAAGGAGCCCCTGGCGAGCTCCGTCGCCCACCGCCTGCGCCGAACCTACCCGAGCGCCCCGGCGGCGGACAGCGAAAGCAGGCGGTCGTCGTCCGGGCCGGGCGTGCCCCGGAAGGTGTTGCTCGTGAGCACCCACAACCGGCCGTCCGGGGCGACCGTCACGTCGCGAAGCCGGCCGTACCTGTTGTGCAGCAACCGCTGCGGAGTCCCGACCGAGGGCTGCACCGGGATGCGCCAGAGCGACTCGCCCTTGAGCGCGGCCATGTACACCGACCCACCGGCACACGTGATCCCGCTCGGGGAGGCGTCATCGGTCGGCCACTGGACGAGCGGGTCGACGTATGCCGGGTTGCCGGCTCGTCCCTCGACGCGCGGCCAGCCGTAGTTGCGGCCCTTCTCGATCTTGTTGAGCTCGTCCCAGGTGTTCTGGCCGAACTCGCTGGCGTACATCGTCCCGTCGGGCGCCCACGCGAGGCCTTGGACGTTGCGGTGGCCGTAGGACCAGACCGCGTTGCCGAACGGGTTGCCGGGCGCCGGCCTGCCATCGGTCGTTGATGCGCAGGATCTTGCCGTTCAAGGCCTTCCTGTCCTGGGCGACATCGCCCTCGCCGGCATCGCCGACACCGGCGTACAGGTAGCCGTCCGGCCCGAACGCGATGCGCCCACCGTTGTGGAAGCTCGCCTTGTGGATGCCGGTTAGGATCGGCGTCACCCCGGTGATCCGGTCGCCCTCGATCGTGGCCCGGGCGATCCGATTGTCCTGTGCTGCAGTGAAATAGACGAAGACGGTGTGGTCGGTGGCGTATGCCGGTGACGGGGTGATGCCCAGCAGCCCGCCTTCTCCGTCGGGCACCACGCCCGGGACCGCGCCGAGGTCGGTGGTCGCGCCGGCGGGGGAGACGCGCAGGACGTGCGCCGTGTCGCGCAAGGTCATCAGGGCAGAGCCGTCGGGGAGGAAGCTGACGTCCCACGGCACGTCGAGGTGGGTCGCGAGAACGGTGACCGCGGGAGCCTGGTGGGTGGTGGAGGTGGTGGCGCTGGTCGACGTCGATGTCCGGGTCGTGGTCGAGCTGGTCGTGGTCGAGCCGGTCGGGGGTGCCCCGGTGCAGGCCGTGGCGCCGAGCGTGGCCAGCGCCAACACGGCAACGGGGATGAGACGTCGGCGAACCATCGCCTCATTGTCGCCTACGGTGATCGGGTGGTTGTCGTCTCGCTGCCCGACCAGTCCTGGATCGATGCCGTTGGCCCGGTCGAGGGTGTGGATCTCGTCGTCTGGGACCTCGTGGACCCGCCTCCGGACGCCCCGGTCGAGGTCGTGGTGCCGCACTACATGCGCCCGGCCGGCCAGCTCGCGGCGTTGTCGCGTATGCCGTCGCTTCGCGTCGTCCAGCTGCTCACCGCAGGCTACGAGACCGCGGTCGAGCACTTGCCGCCGGATGTCGTCCTCGCGAACGCCGCTGGGGTGCATGACGACTCGACCGCCGAGCTGGGCGTGGGGCTGGCGCTGGCGGTGCTTCGCGGCATACCCGACTTCGTCCGGTCGCAGGAGGCGGGGACGTGGCTGCGGGCAGGGATCCGGCCTTCGCTGGCCGATCGTCGTGCCCTCGTCGTGGGGTACGGGTCGGTGGGTCGGGCGGTCGCGGAGCGCCTGGTGGCGTTCAAGGCGACGGTGACCGCGGTGGCGAGCCGAGCCCGACCCGGTGACGGCCTCGTCGACCGGGTCCACGCGGTCGACGAGCTGCCGGCGCTCCTGCCCGCGCACGACCTCGTCGTCGTCGTGACCCCCCTGACCGAGGCGACTCGGCACCTCGTCGACGATGCGTTCCTCTCGGCGCTGCCGGACGGGGCGGTGGTCGTCAACATCGCGCGGGGCGCAGTGGCCGACACCGACGCGGTTCTGCGGCATACCGGCCGGTTGCTCTTCGGGCTCGACGTGACCGAGCCCGAGCCGCTGCCCGACGGACACCCTTTGTGGGCCGCACCCGGTGTCCTCATCTCGCCGCACGTGGGGGGAGCGTCGACGGCGTTCGTGCCACGCGCGGTCGCGCTGCTCCGGGGTCAGCTGGCCCGGATCGGAGCCGGGCACCCTCCCCTCCATGTCGTCGCGACCGGCTGAGGCCCTCGCCGAGAGGCAGGTGCGAGGCGGTCAGTCGACCGATGGCGTGAGGATGGCGCCGGTCAGGGCGGGGAGGACCGCCCGCTCCAGCGCATCGGGCGGGTACGTGCGTGGCTGGAGCAGGTGCTGGGCCACGCTTCCGGAGTGCAGGGCCATGACGGCTCGGACGTAGTCGTCGACCGGAATCGTCAGCTGGAGACCGCGCGCGTCGGCGACCCGCGCGACGACGCGACCGACCCGACGCCGGATGTCCTTCTCGCGGGCGCCGAGGGTCCGGCCGAACGCCCGGTCGCGTACGGCGTGGAGCGCGAGCTCGCCCCGGATGAGGTACCACCGGCGGGTCTGCCCGGGCTCGCGGACGAACGCCGCGAACACCCCGTCGAGCACCTCCTCGACGGTGAGCTCGTCACGTGCGGCGACGGCCTCGATCCGGGCGAGGACCGCGACGGCCTGGGCATCGACGAGCGCGAGTACGAGGTCGTCCTTGGAGGTGAAGTTGGAGTAGAACGCGCCGCGCGTGAACCCGGCCCGCTCGCAGATGTCCTCCACGCTGGCACCACCGAAACCCCGCTCGGCGAAGACCTCCTCGGCGGCATCGAGCAGCCGGGAGCGAGTCCTCGCCCGCCGGGCGGTGGGGGAGGCGGTCGACTTGGCACGCGGCATACCAAAAGAATACGCTTCTGTATCGGATACGGATATGTATCCACATCCCGATGACGGAGAACCCGACATGGAACTCGTGGCCGACACCATCAGCGTGGCCGGAACGTACGCGCCGCTGCTGCAGACCACCTCGTTCGTGGCCCCGCCGGCCCGCGTCACGGTCGTCGCCGGCGACCCGGGCTACGGGCACGTGGCGCTCGCCCTCGCGCTCGGTGGCCGGATTCCGTTGCGGACCGGCCACGTCCTTCTCGACGGCGCTGAGGACGTGGCCGCTCAGCGCGAGCACGTCTCCCTCGTCGACGTTCCTGACGTCAGCGCACCCGAGGACGGACTCGCCGTGCGCGAGGTCGTCGCTGAGGACCTCGCCTTCGCGGGACGAGGGGGCCGCGCCAAGGATGTGGAGGATTTCCTTGCCGCACATGGGGTTCAGGGTCATGGGCACGAGCGGTTCGAAGAGCTGACGACCGCCGACCGGGTCAGGGTGCTCACGGGCGCTGCGGCCCTTCGCTCGCAGACCCGCGTCCTCGTGCTGGCCCATCCAGATCGCCGAGGCGGAGACCCGCACGAGTGGTGGCCGGCCGTCGAGGCACTGGCCGCCGACGGGCTCACGGTCATCGTCCAGCTGACGCCGCCGACCGTCCGCCAGCTCGGCCTGCCCGTGCGTTACGAGCTCGGAGTCCGCGCGTGACCGCCATCCGCCTCGCCCTCACCGAGCTGCGTCGCCTCACGACGAGCACCCTCGGCAAGGCCGCCATCGCGGCCATGATCCTCGTGCCGTCGATCTACGGCGGCTTCTACCTGTACGCCAACAAGGACCCGTATGCCGCGATGAGCCGAGTGCCCGCCGCGGTCGTCGTCGAGGACACCGGCACGACCCTGGCGACCGGCGAGAAGCTCGACGTGGGGCGCCAGGTCGCCACGACCCTCGTCGACTCCCACAGTTTCGGCTGGCACCAGGTCGACCGGGCGAGGGCCGACCGGGGCCTGCGGGACGGTGACTACAACTTCGTCCTCGTGGTGCCCAAGGCGTTCTCGGCCGACCTTGCCTCGAGTGCCGAGTTCACCCCGCGGCAGGCGCTCCTCGAGATCGAGACGAACGACGCCAACGGCTACCTCTCCCGGACGATCGCCAACCAGGTCGTTGCCGAGGTCACCAAGTCCGTTGCGGCACAGGTGAGCTCGACCGCGGCGAACCAGCTCCTCGTGGGCTTCTCGACGATCCACGACAAGGTCGCCGCGGCGGCGAAGGGCGCCGGGGAGCTCGCCACCGGCGCGGCATCGGCGAGCAAGGGCGCCCACGACCTCGCGACGGGTGCCGACTCACTGGTGGCGGGGGAGAAGAAGCTCCGCACCGGCAGCGACCAGCTCGCCGGCGGAGCCACTCAGCTGAACACCGGCCTGCAGTCGATGAAGTCGCAGACCGCGTCCTTGCCGAGCCAGACCCGGCAGCTCGCCGACGGTGCCCGACAGGTCGCCGACGGCAACGCCAAGGTCGCGGCGGCCGGACAGGAGGTGGCGACGGCAGCCTCGACGTTCGTGTCCCAGATGACGTCGGCCCGGGGCGACCTCGCGACCCGGCTGGCGGCCGCGGGCTTCACCGACGACCAGGTTGCCACCGTGCTGGCCGAGGCGGACAAGGTCGCGACCCCGGTCACCGCGGCGAGCGGGACGATCCAGTCGACCTCGGCCCGGCTGACGACTCTCTCCAAGGGCGCCGACCAGGTCGCCGACGGTGCGGCGACGCTCGCCGGCGCCTCGACCCGGCTCACCCAGGGGATCAGCGAGGCGGCAGCCGGCGGCAGTCGGCTCGCCTCGGGTGCGCATGACCTGCAGACCGGACAGCACACGGCATACGACGGTTCGGTCCGGCTCGCCGCAGGCGCCCACACGCTCGACGATGGGCTCGGCGAGCTCGCGACCGGAGCGGCCACGCTGCGCGACGGCCTGGCCTCGGGGCTCAAGGCGATCCCGGACCCGACCGACGCACAGCGCAAGGCGGTGGCCCAGACGCTCGGCAACCCCGTCGGCGTCAAGGGTCTGTCGCAGGCAGCGGCTGCCGACTATGGCGCCGGACTGGCCCCGTTCTTCATGAGCCTGGCGCTGTGGATCGGCGGTTTCGTCCTCTTCACCCGGATCCGGCCGATCTCCAACCGCGCGATCGTCGCCGGGCAGCCGGCCTGGCGGATCGCCCTAGGTGGCTGGCTGGCTCCCGCGCTCCTCGGCGTCGTGCAGGCCGCCTTCGCCTATGTGGTGGTCATCGCCGGTGTCGGGGTGCAGACCGAGCACCCGATCCTGTTGCTGCTGTTCATGTTCGCCGTCTCGGCCACGTTCATGGCGATGATCCACGCGCTCATGTCGCGCTTCGGGATGGTCGGCCAGTTCCTCGGGCTGGTGCTCATGGTGCTGCAGCTGGTGAGCGCCGGCGGCACCTTCCCGTGGCAGACCCTCCCGACCCCGCTGCACCCGCTCCACCACCTGCTCCCGATGTCGTATGCCGTCGACGGGATCCGGCGGCTCATGTACGGCGGGTCGCTCTCGCACCTCGGCATCGACCTCGCCGTCCTCGCTGCGTATGCCGTGGGGGCACTCGCGCTCGGAACGGTCGCTGCCCGCAGGCTCGGGACGTGGGACGCCCTGCGGGTCAAACCGGAGGTCGTCGCTCCGTGACGTCGCCGGTCGACCTCCCCGCGCACGCCTTGGCCGCCGTGTCAAGACTGACGACGACGGCGGTTTGGGAGCATGCTGTGGCCATGACCAGGTCAGCCGAAGACCGGACCCTCATCCTCCTCCGGCATGCCAAGGCCGAGCAGGGTGGCTACGACCGCGACCACGATCGAGAGCTGACCGGGCGGGGCCGGCACGACGCCCGGGCCGCGGGGAAGTGGCTGCACGAAAACGGGATCGGGATCGACGAGGTGCTCTGTTCGACCTCGACCCGGACCCAGCAGACCGCGGAGGAGGTGTGGTCGGCCGGCTGTCCCGAGGCCGACGTCCACCACGACCGGCGCATCTACAACGCCTCGGCCGGCACACTTCTCGAGGTCGTCCGCGAGGCCGACGCCGATGCCAACGTGGTCATGGTCGTGGGCCACGCACCCGGCATACCGGCTCTCGCCAGTCTCCTCGCGGACGGTGAGGGACACGACGAGGCCCACGAGCGGATGTCCGAGGGCTACCCGACGAACGGGCTGGCGGTCCTGCGCTACGACGGGCACTGGTCCGACCTCGCGTTCGGTGCCGCCTACCTCCAGGAGTTCGTCGTCCCCCGTGCCTGAGACGGCCCTGCGACCGCCGAGGAGCGATACCTAGACTCGGGAGCATGACGACGACGCCAGACATCAAGCCGCGTTCCCGCGACGTCACCGACGGCCTGGAGAAGGCCGCCGCCCGAGGGATGCTGCGGGCCGTCGGTCTCGGCGACGACGACTTCGCCAAGCCCCAGATCGGCGTGGCCAGCTCGTGGAACGAGATCACGCCGTGCAACCTGTCGCTCGACCGGCTGGCCAAGGCGGTCAAGGACGGCGTCCACGCCGCCGGTGGCTACCCCCTGGAGTTCGGCACCATCTCGGTCTCCGACGGCATCTCGATGGGCCACGAGGGCATGCACTTCTCGCTCGTCTCGCGGGAGATCATCGCCGACTCGGTCGAGACGGTCATGAACGCCGAGCGGCTCGACGGCTCGGTCCTGCTCGCCGGCTGTGACAAGTCGCTGCCGGGCATGCTCATGGCCGCCGCGCGCCTCGACCTCGCCTCCGTCTTCCTGTATGCCGGGTCCATCCTTCCGGGGATCGCCAAGCTCACCGACGGCACCGAGAAGACGGTGACCATCATCGATGCGTTCGAGGCCGTCGGCGCCTGCGCCGCCGGGCGGATGTCCCGCGAGGACGTCGACATCATCGAGCGCGCGATCTGCCCGGGGGAGGGCGCCTGCGGCGGCATGTACACGGCCAACACGATGGCCTCGGTCGCGGAGGCGCTCGGGATGTCGCTGCCCGGCTCCGCGGCTCCGCCGGCCACCGACCGTCGGCGTGACGGCTTCGCCCGCAAGTCCGGCGAGGCCGTGGTTGGCTTGCTGCGCAAGGGAATCACAGCTCGCCAGATCATGACCAAGGAGGCGTTCGAGAACGCCATCGCCGTCGTCATGGCCTTCGGCGGCTCGACCAACGCCGTGCTCCACCTGCTCGCCATCGCCCACGAGGCCGATGTCGACCTGACCATCGACGACTTCCAGCGGATCGGCGCCAAGGTCCCCCACCTGGCCGACGTCAAGCCGTTCGGCGCCTACGTCATGACCGACATCGACCGGGTCGGTGGCGTGCCCGTGGTCATGAGGGCACTCCTCGACGCGGGCCTGCTCCACGGCGACTGCCTCACCGTCACCGGGCGCACGATGGCCGAGAACCTCGCCGACATCGCCCCGCCCGACCCCGACGGCAAGGTGCTGCGGGCCATGCGCGACCCGATCCACAAGACCGGCGGCATCACCATCCTCACCGGGTCGCTCGCCCCGGAGGGCGCAGTGGTGAAGTCGGCGGGGTTCGACACCGAGGTCTTCGAGGGCACGGCCAGGGTCTTCGACGGCGAACGGGCGGCGATGGACGCCGTCGAGCAGGGCGCGCTCAAGCCGCAGGACGTCGTCGTCATCCGTTACGAAGGCCCCAAGGGTGGTCCGGGGATGCGCGAGATGCTCGCCGTGACCGGAGCCATCAAGGGTGCCGGCCTCGGGAAGGACGTCCTGCTGCTCACCGACGGCCGGTTCTCAGGTGGCACGACGGGACTGTGCGTCGGCCACGTCGCACCCGAGGCCGTCGACGAAGGTCCGATCGCGTTCGTCCAGGACGGTGACGGCATCCGCCTCGACGTCGCGAACGGCACCCTCGACCTGCTCGTCGACGAGGCCGAGCTCGCCGCTCGGCGTGCAGCCGGGGTCACGCACCCCGAGCCCAAGTACACCCGCGGTGTCCTCGCCAAGTACCGCAAGCTGGTCGGCTCCGCGAGCAAGGGCGCGGTCTGCGACTGACCCTCTCGACCTAGCCTCTGCTAGCAAAGCTTGGGTCACTCAGCACAGGGTGCAACCTCTGCTGAGTGACCCAGCCTCTGCTAGCAGAGGTTGCGTCGGCGGCAAGGGATCGCTATTCGTCGAGGCCGATGAACCGCCGGAGCTCGGCCGCTCCCGACACCTCGACGACGGCGTTGCCACGGTCGAACGTCTCGGGCGTGAGCACCAGACCGACATTGACCGCGAGCTCGCCCTCGCGGCGCTCGAGCCGATGGCGACCGTTGTCGACGTAGCCGACCTTGCGGCTCACCGCGAGCGACGCCGGGTTGTCGGTGAAGGCGCCCGAGGTCACCTCGGCAAAGCCCAGGTGGTCGAACGCCAACGCGCAGATCGCCCGACGCATCATGGTGCCGATTCCCTTGCCGTGGAAGGCCATTCCCAGCCACGACCCGGTCTCGCCCGACCGCGTGACGAGGAACTTCCTGGTCTCGACCGCCTGGACGCCGACGACGACGCCGTCGTGCCGGACGACCAGCGGCAGCGCCCACTCGGCCGGCGACAGTTCGGCCCGCTTGCGCCAGAAGTACTGCGCCGTGTTGGTCCGCAGCGTGTCCCCGGTCGCCTCGGTCCACGGGACGTAGAACGGCATCCGCTCCGGCTCGTGGATCCCGGCGGCCGCGACCTCGACGAGCTCGGCCACGTCCTCGTCGGTCGGGTAGCGCAGCGACAGCGGGCCCGCCTCGACGCGCAGCGCGAAGGGCGGAAAGGCTCGGGTGAGGTCGACCGGCATACGAGAAACCGTCTCGTATGCCGCACGCGCGCGGCAAACCGTTTTGGACCGGCAGCCCGCCGCGGACGGATCAGGAGTTGAAGCGAGCCAGGTCGCTCACGCCGTCGACGTCGCCGACCGCTCGCAGCCCGGCGAGCACTCCGGCGCGGTCGGCCGCGGACCGGTTCTGGCTGAACTTGGCCTTGGCCTCGATCGAGGTGATCTGCAGCTCGACGCCGACGATGGCGCGCAGCTGTCCGTCGATGTAGGCCGGGGGCGCATCGGCGGGCGACCACTGCGGGTCGAACGGCGCCTCGTACTTGGCGGTCAGCCGGGTCACCAGCTCGCGGACCCACGCGGGGTCGTCATGGATGACCAGGTCGCCGGTGACGTTGAGGGTCAGGTGGTTCCAGGTCGGGACCACGCGCCCGTGCTCGGCCTTGGCGGCATACCAGGTGGGGGAGATGTAGGAGTCGCTGCCGTGGACGATGACGAGCGACGGCCCGGTGAGCGTGCGCGACCAGTGGTCGTTCATCCGGGCGACGTGCCCGAGGAGCGCCCCGTGCTCGCCGACCGACTCTTCGAAGAGCAGGGGCAGGAAGGTGCTCACCAGCCCCTCGGTCGTCGGGCTCACCAGGTCGGCGGCTCCGAGGCCGTGGAGCAGGTCGAGGACGTCGAGGTCATCCATCGCGAAGTGGCGGGGTACGTACACAGTCACACGGTATGCCGGAGCGCGAACGGTATGCGGTGGCAGCCCGCTGGCTGGCGCACTCGGCGCACTCGGCGCACTCGGCGCACCCGGCGCACCCGACAAGTTGCGTCCACACCCGAGAAGACAACTCGGGCGCAGAGGGAAGAACCCCGAGAACCCGATAACTTCAGGGGGCGGGTGGTGGACGTCACGGGTCCGGATCGTGGGACCGGGCGTCTCGCGTGTTGACACGGCATACGGTCCGGGGGAGAGTTGCGGACGTGGCACGACTCCTCGTACTCAACCAGCGCGCTGGCCGGTAGGCACTTCCTCCCGACGAGCGCGCGCCCCTCTTGGTCCCACCGGACGGGAGGGTTTTTTTGTGCACCGACACCGGTGCCAGCTGGAACCCAAGCACGAACCAGACAACGATGTGAAAGCGGTGACCGACGGTGAGTGACGCACCTCGGGGCGGATCAGCCCCCGCGCACGCTCCTTCCCCTGCCGATGTGGCAGCCCACAGCCGGGTGCGGACCCCGGTCGAGGTGACGGGAGCCCAGAGCCTCGTCCTCGCCCTCGAGTCGGTCGGCGTCGACACGGTCTTCGGCATCCCCGGCGGCGCGATCCTCCCGGCATACGACCCGCTCCTGGACTCGGTCAAGGTCCGGCACATCCTCGTCCGGCACGAGCAGGGCGCCGGCCACGCCGCCGAGGGGTATGCCGCGGCCACCGGCAAGGTCGGCGTCTGCATGGCGACCAGTGGCCCCGGTGCCACGAACCTGGTCACCGCGATCGCCGACGCCTACATGGACTCGATCCCGATCGTCGCGATCACCGGTCAGGTCTCGTCGGCCGCGATCGGCACCGACGCCTTCCAGGAGGCCGACATCCGGGGGATCACCTTCCCCATCACCAAGCACAACTACCTCGTCACCAAGGCCGCGGACATCCCGCGGGTCATCGCCGAGGCGTTCCACCTCGCGTCGACCGGGCGGCCCGGCCCGGTCCTCGTCGACATCAGCAAGGATGCCCTGCAGGCGCGCACGACGTTCGTCTGGCCGCCGGTCTTCGAGCTGCCCGGCTACCGTCCGGTGACCCGCCCGCACCACAAGCAGATCCGTGAGGCGGCCCGGCTCATCGCCGAGGCCAAGGCACCGGTCCTCTACGTCGGTGGTGGGGTGATCCGCGCCGGTGCGGCCGAGGAGCTGGCCCGGTTCGTCGAGCTGACCCAGATCCCGGTCGTGACCACGCTCATGGCCCGGGGGGCCCTCCCGGACAGCCACCCCCTGCATCTCGGTATGCCGGGTATGCACGGCTCGGTCGCGGCCGTCACCGCCTTGCAGAAGTCGGACCTGCTCATCACCCTCGGTGCCCGCTTCGACGACCGGGTGACCGGTCAGCTGTCCAGCTTCGCACCCCACGCCAAGGTGATCCACGCCGACATCGACCCGGCCGAGATCGGCAAGAACCGGGTCGCGGACGTGCCGATCGTCGGCGACTGCAAGGCCGTCCTCGCCGACCTGATCGACGAGGTCGACCGCGACATCGACGCCGGCAAGGCCGGTGACTACGAGGAGTGGCGCCAGCAGACGACCGGCTGGAAGAAGTCGTTCCCGCTCGGCTACACGACGCCGGAGGACGCCGACACGGTGGCGCCGCAGGCGGTCATCGAGGCGATCGGCCGGATCGCGGGTCCCGAGGCGACCTACGTCGCCGGGGTCGGCCAGCACCAGATGTGGGCCGCCCAGTTCGTCCAGTACGAGCGCCCCAACGCCTGGCTCAACTCCGGTGGTCTGGGCACGATGGGCTACTCGGTGCCCGCCGCCATGGGTGCCAAGGTCGCCGAGCCGGACCGCGTGGTGTGGGCCATCGACGGCGACGGATGCTTCCAGATGACCAACCAGGAGCTCGCGACCTGCGTCATCAACGACATCCCGATCAAGGTCGCCATCATCAACAACTCCTCGTTGGGGATGGTGCGGCAGTGGCAGTCGCTCTTCTACAACGAGCGCTACTCCAACACCGACCTGCACACCTCGGTCGGCCGCCGGATCCCCGACTTCGTCAAGCTCGCCGAGGCCTACGGCTGCGTCGGGCTGCGCTGTGAGCGGCCCGAGGACGTGGACGCGACGATCCGCAAGGCGATGGAGATCAACGACGTGCCCGTCGTCGTCGACTTCGTCGTCCACCGCGACGCCATGGTGTGGCCGATGGTCCCGTCCGGCGTGAGCAACGACGACATCCAGGTCGCCAAGGACACCGCACCGCAGTGGGACCGCGAGGAGTCCGAGAAGATCGAGGAGATCGAAGAGAGGGAGCAGCAGTCATGAGCAAGCACACCCTGTCGGTGCTCGTCGAGAACAAGCCCGGCGTCCTGGCCCGGATCGCCAGCCTGTTCGCCCGGCGCGGCTTCAACATCGACTCCCTCGCGGTCGGCCCGACGGAGCACTCCGACATCTCCCGGATGACGGTCGTCGTCGACGTCGAGGACCTCCCGCTCGAGCAGGTGACCAAGCAGCTCAACAAGCTCATCGAGGTGCTCAAGGTCGTCGAGCTCGACGGCGGCTCCTCGGTGCAGCGCCAGATCCTGCTCGTCAAGGTCCGCGCCGACAGCGTCACTCGGGGCCAGGTGCTGGAGATGGTCCAGATGTTCCGCGCCAAGGTCGTCGACGTGGCGACCGACGCGCTCACCATCGAGGCGACGGGCAGCACCGACAAGCTCCGCGCCCTGTTGGAGGTCCTCGAGCCGTTCGGCGTCAAGGAGCTCGTCCAGTCCGGCCTGGTCGCCATCGGGCGTGGCGGCCGGTCGATCACCGACCGGGCCCTGCGCACGGCCTAGCCCTTGCGTCCGCGTCGGTGAGCGCAGCAAGCCCTCAACGACGCAGACGCACCACCACCACCCACCGCACTTCACGGCATACAGAAACCCACCGAAGGAGACCCAACACCATGGCCGAAATGTTCTACGACGACGACGCAGACCTGTCGATCATCCAGCAGCGCAAGGTCGCCGTCATCGGCTACGGCAGCCAGGGCCACGCCCACGCGCTCAACCTGCGCGACTCCGGGGTGGACGTCCGGGTCGGCCTCGCCGAGGGCAGCAAGTCGATCGCCAAGGCAGAGGCCGAGGGCCTCACGGTCAAGACCGTCGCCGACGCGGTCAAGGAGGCCGACCTCGTCGTCATCCTCACCCCCGACCAGGTCCAGCGCACGGTCTACGCCGACGAGATCCAGCCCAACCTCAAGGACGGCGCCGCGCTGCTCTTCGGGCACGGCTTCAACATCCGGTTCGGCTACATCAAGCCCGAGGCTGGCTCCGACGTCGTCATGGTCGCGCCCAAGGGTCCGGGCCACCTCGTCCGTCGTGAGTACGTCGACGGTCGCGGCGTCCCGGTGCTCCTTGCGGTCGAGCAGGACCCGAGCGGCACGGCCTGGGACCTCGCCAAGTCCTACGCGAAGGCGATCGGCGGCCTGCGCGCCGGCGGCATCAAGACGACCTTCACCGAGGAGACCGAGACCGACCTGTTCGGTGAGCAGTCGGTCCTCTGCGGTGGCGCGTCGCAGCTGGTCATGTACGGCTTCGAGACCCTCGTCGAGGCCGGCTACCAGCCCGAGGTCGCCTACTTCGAGTGCCTCCACGAGCTCAAGCTCATCGTCGACCTGATGGTCGAGGGCGGCATCGCCAAGCAGCGCTGGTCGGTCTCGGACACGGCCGAGTACGGCGACTACGTCTCCGGCCCCCGGGTCATCGACCCCAGCGTCAAGGAGAACATGCAGGCCGTCCTCGCCGACATCAAGAGCGGCGCGTTCGCCAAGCGGTTCATCGACGACCAGGACGCCGGCGCCCCGGAGTTCAAGGCGTTGCGCGAGAAGGGCGCCCAGCACCCGATCGAGGCGACCGGTCGCGAGCTGCGCAAGCTGATGGCCTGGGTCAAGGACTCCGACTCGGACTACGTCGAGGGCTCGGCCGCTCGCTGACCCTCACCGGCACCTCTCGTATGCCGCGCGCCCACCTTTGGGCGCGCGGCATACCTCATCCGGGTGGCCGCCGTCTTGGCGTTCGTTCTCACGGAACACTGGCGGACCGGACGGCGAGACAGTGTCGGCAGCCTTGTGCAGACTGAGTGTCGTGCTGAACGGCGATGCGTTCGCGATGGTCGATGGTCCGACATCGCAGACCCATCGCACTCGATCGGAGGCGTCTTGAAGCTGCTGCTCACATCCGGGGGTGTCACCAACCCCAGCATCCACGATGCGCTGGTCGACGTGCTGGGCAAGCCGACAGCCGAGGCCAGCGCCCTCTGCATCCCCACCGCTCAGTGGGGCCACCCCAGGTGTGGGCCGGTCTCGGCACGGGGCTTCGTCAGCGGGTTGCCACCGTGGGGCGGCCTGACCTGTTTGGCGTGGAAGTCGCTGGGCCTTCTGGAGCTGTCGGCGCTGGCCACGATCGGGGCAGACCGTTGGGTTCCCTGGGTCCGGGAGGCCGACGTCCTGCTGGTCGACGGCGGCGACGCGACGTACCTGTGTCACTGGATGCGCGAGTCCGGGCTGGCCGACCTCCTGCCGTCGCTGCACGACACGGTCTGGGTGGGAGTCAGCGCCGGGAGCATGGTCTTGACCCCCCGGATCGGCGCGGCCTTCGTGCAGTGGCCGTCCGCACCGGATGACCGCACTCTTGGCGTCGTCGACTTCTCGATCTTCCCGCACCTGGACGTCTTTCCCACGAACAGCCTGGTCGAGGCGGAGCGCTGGGCCACCGAGATCGACGGCCCGGCATACGCCATCGACGACCAGACGGCGATCACCGTGACCGACGGCACCGTCGAGGTCGTCTCCGAGGGCAGCTGGCAGCGTCTTGGCTGACGGTGGAGGCCATGATCGAGCGTCAGGCGCAGACGAGGGACCGTTCTTCCATGGCACCAGAGCCGACCTGAGGATCGGCGACGTGCTCACCGCCGGCTTCCGGTCGAACTACCGGCCAGATGTGGTGATGAACCACATCTACTTCACCGCGCTGCGTGACGGCGCCGGGCTGGCCGCGGAACTCGCCACCGGCGAGGGTGCTCCACGCGTTTATGTTGTCGAGCCAACCGGGACGTTCGAGGACGACCCCAACGTCACTGACAAGAAGTTCCCCGGTAACCCCACCCGGTCCTACCGCAGCACCGAGCCGCTGAGGGTCCTCGACGAGGTGACCGACTGGAAACGGCAGACGCCTGCGGAGCTCCGGGCTTGGCGCGAACGTCTGGCCGCCATCCGCCCAGCTGAACGCGGGGTGATCATCAACTGACCGGCATACCCGCGGACCCCCGTCGCACACCGTGCCGGGCGACGTGACCTGTGCCCGCGGTCCTGGATCGCGAGGCCGTGCCGGATGACGTCAGGGCCCGCCGACGACCCACTCGGCGTAGAACACCCCAAGGCCCGCCGCAACGCTCACGCCGCAGATGATCCAGAAGCGGATCGTGACGGTGATCTGCTCCCAGCCGAGCAACTCGAAGTGGTGGTGGATCGGCGTCATCCGGAACAACCGCCTGCCGACGCCGCCGTTGCTGCGCTTGGTCAGCTTGAAGTAGCCCACCTGCAGAATCACCGACACCGTCTCAAGCACGAAGAGCCCACCGAGGATGATCATCAGCAGCTCGGTGCGGGTCATGATCGCCAGGCCGGCAAGTGCCCCGCCGAGCCCGAGGGAGCCGGTGTCGCCCATGAAGATCTTGGCCGGTGAGGCGTTCCACCACAGGAAGCCGAAGCAGGCACCCATCACGCAGGCGGCGACCACCGCCAGGTCGATCGGATCGCGCACGTCGTAGCACGTGGACGAGCTCACGAACTGGCAGTTCTGGTTGAACTGCCAGACGCTGATCAGCACGTAGGCGCCGAAGACCATCACGCAGGCACCGGCCGCCTGACCGTCCAGGCCATCGGTGAGGTTCACGCCGTTGCTGGCGCCGGTGATCATGAGGTTCGCCCAGAGCACGAAGAGGATGATCCCGATGACGGTTCCATGGAAGGCGAGGTTGAACCAGGTGTCGCGCACGAACGAGATGCGATAGCTCGCCGGGGTGATGCCGACGCGGGAGAACTTGGTGGCCAGGATCGCGAAGATGACCGCGACCACGGTCTGACCGATGAGCTTCTCCGACGACCGCAGGCCGAGCGAATGCTCGTGGGTGATCTTGGTCCAGTCGTCCAGGAAGCCGACGAACCCGATCCCGGCCATCAGGAAGAGCACGAGCAACCCGGACGCCGTCGGTGCGTTCCAGGTGAGCAGGTGCGCCATCGCATACCCGACCACCGAGCCGGCGATGATCACGATGCCGCCCATCTGGGGCGTACCGCGCTTGGTGTGGTGACTGGTCGGGCCGTCGTCGCGGACGAACTGACCCCAACCGCGGTGCTTGGCGAGCGAGATGAAGTAACGGGTGCCGACGAGCCCGATGAGGAGCGCGACGAACGCGCCGATGACGACCAGCTTCACCGGCAACGTCCTCGCGTGAGCAAGGGCGTCGTCGGAACGACCGGGGGCCTGCGCATGCGTCGGTCCATCCTCTTGAGAAACCCACCTGGTTCGACACTGACCGCCCCGGAGGCCTCGGGGCCCGGAGTCGGATTCGGCTTGAAGAGTATGCCGTCCACGGTGCCAAGGGCGGATAGCCGCCCAGCGCGCCGCTATACGGTGAACGCCTACCCACTGGCCCCACACAACTGCTTCCTGGGAGACATCTGATGCCCGACACCACCTGCCACATGTCGATCTCGCTCGACGGCTTCGTCGCCGGACCCGAGCAGAGCCGGGACCACCCGCTGGGCAGGCGCGGCGGCGAGCTGCACGGCTGGCACATCGGCGACCCACGCGCGACCGAGGCCGACGAGACAGCCACCGGATGGCTCATGCGCCCTCGTGGCGCCTACGTCATGGGGCGAAACATGTTCGGGCCGATCCGCGGTGAGTGGAACGAGGCGTGGGACGGGTGGTGGGGACCCGAGCCGCCCTACCGCGCCCCCGTCTTCGTGCTCACCCATCACGCCCACGGACCGATCGAGATGGAGGGCGGGACCACCTTCCACTTCGTCACCGCGGGGTTCGACGCCGCCTACGCCCAGGCGCTCGAAGCGGCCGACGGCAACGGCGTGGACATCGCCGGTGGCGCCTCGACCGTTCGACAGGCGCTCAACGCCGGCGTCATCGATGAGCTCACCCTCGACATCGCGCCCGTCCTGCTCGGCAGCGGCGAGCGCATCTTCGACGGCGTCGAGACGTTCGGCTTCGAGCCCGTCGAGGTGCTCCACTCACCGCTGACCACCCACATCCGCTACCGGAGGGGCAGCACCAGCTCAGACGTCTGACCGGACGCCGACTCAGCCCAAGGGTGCGCTGGGCGTGCAGGTGCCGGGCTCACCACGTTCTCGCGCCACCGCGGGCAGTCCGAAAGGGCCCGATAGCCTGCGGACCGTGACCGAACCACCTGCGGAGCTGGCCGCGCGGCCGCCGTCCTACGCCCGGGTCTCGCTGGCGGTCATGACCGACGCCAACGCGGCGAACCTGCTGGGCAACGTCCACGGCGGGGACATCATGAAGCTCGCTGACTCGACCGCCGGGGCCGTCGCCCAACGGCACAGCGGCGGTCCGGCGGTGACCGCCGCGATGGACGAGATGGCGTTCCTCCACCCGGTCCACGTCGGTGACATCGTGCGCACCTTCGCCCAGGTCAACTGGGCCGGGCGGTCCTCGATGGAGATCGGGGTCCGGATCGAGGCACAGCCGTGGGACAGCGCTGCGAACGAGCCGCTGCACGTGGCATCGGCCTACTTCGTCTTCGTGGCCATCGACGAGCACGGCAGTCCGCGCGCTGTGCCCGGTCTGCTCCCCCAGACCACGGAGGAGCGCCGCCGTATGCGGGAGGCGCAGATCCGGCGGGCGCACCGTCTCGCCAAGAAACTCGAGATCGACCAGGGCCGGGAGGCCTGAGCGGCACCCGAGCGCCCGGCATACCAGACGTTCGTGGCGCTCAACCTCGTCGCCCGCCTGCGACCCCGAAACCGCGTGAAACCGCGGTGAGGGTGCGGTGAAACCGCGGCCGCGCAGACTTGCCGGCACGGACACCACCATTGACTCTGCCGTCCGGGCCCGAGGACTGGTCAAGACCTTCGGCGACCTGCGGGCCGTCGACGGCGTCGACCTCGACGTCCCACGCGGCACCGTCTTCGGAGTGCTGGGCCCCAACGGCGCCGGCAAGACGACCATGCTCCGGATGCTCGCCACCCTGCTGCGGATCGACGCCGGATCGGCCGAGGTCTTCGAGGTCACCCGCGAGGTCCGGAGCAGGTCGCCCACCGCGTGCAGGTCCTCGTCCCGCCCGAGCAGCGGGTTGGGTTCTGGCACACACCGCTGCGGATCCGGAGGCCGCCTGCCAACAGGTCGGCGTGCAGCGCCCGCAGCTCGCGACCGGGGTCGGCACCGAGGTCGTCGCGCAGGCTGCGGCGGTAGGTCTCATAGGCGAGCAGGGCCGCCGTCTCGCCCTGCGTCGCAGCGATGGCGCGAACCTGGGCAGCCCGCAGCCTCTCGTCGGCCGGCGGTCGTGCAGCCGGGCCGCGCCGACCTGGTCCGGGTCGTGCGGGGCGGACCACAGGTCCAGCGCGTCGCTGGCCAGCTGCTCGGCGCGGGCGACGTCCCCCTCGCGCAACGCGGCCTCGGCGCGGTCGGCCCACTGTCCCGCCAGCCGGAGGTCGACCTCCTCATCGGCCAGCGCGAGCCGGTAGCCGGTCGCCGTCCGCTCGAGGATGTCCGGGCCAAGGGCCGCGCGTACCCGAGAGGCGACGACCGCGAGGGCCTTGACCGGGTTGGCCGGTGGGTCGTCGGCCCAGATCTGGTCGACGAGGCGTCCGGTGCAGCCCGCCGGGCTCGGGCGCGAGGGCGAGGGCGAGGGCACTCGGCCGCCCCTCGGGGAGCGGGCGTCCGCGGAAGGTCCCCTGGCCCAGGACGCGCAGCACGGGCGTCATCGGCCCCGCAGCCGCTTCGGTTGGCGGGCCAGCCACTGCGCGAACCGCTCGCCGCCGATCTCGGCATCGGGCCCGGGCAGGATCGCCCCGTCCACGAATGCGGTCATGATGGCACCGTATGCCGGGAGGGCCAGGATCCGTGGCGGTGTTCGGCCCGCGTGCTCCGACACGAGTCTGGTGAGCTCGGTCAGGTCGAAGCGGTCGGGCCCGGTCAGGTCGGGCCCTCGTGCCGGCCCGTCCGGGCGCGGGCCCACCGCGATCTCGGCGAGTCGCCGCCCGACCCAGCCGATGTCCACGGGTTGGAGCTGCATCCCGCGCAGACCCATAGCGATGGGGCCGATCCTGCCCAGGCGCGCGAACAAGGCTGCGAGGGAATGGAACTGGGTCGCACGAACGAGCGTCGCGGGCTGGTCGGACCGCTCGACGAGCTCCTCGGCGCCACGCTTGGCCCGGTAGTAGGAGTAGGGGTGGTGGTCGACGCCGACGATGGAGATCGTGACGACGTGCGGGGGAGTGTCCTGTCGGGCGGCTGCGTCGAGGACGTGACGGGTGCCGCCGAGGGTGACCGCGGCATACGACCTGGGGTTGACCGTGTCGGCGGTGTGGACGACCGCCTCGGCTCCATCGAGGACTCGGTCCAGGCCGGCGCCGGACGCGACGTCGACGCCGGACCGACGACTGGCGCTGACGGCCTCGTGGCCCATCGCGGACAGCGCGGACATGACCTGGCTGCCGAGGGCTCCTCGGCCTCCCGTGACGACGACCCGCATGGGGTCCATCATCGCCCCACCCGAGGGCTGTTTGTCGCGCGGATCACCCGTCCGGATGCCGAGCGCCGTGTTTCACATCGTGGGCAGGGTTCTAGACTCGGCGACAGCGGACACGACGTCGTGACCGGGTGACGGGACCTTCCCACCCGCCACCATCGAACGACATACGCACTCGGCGTTGCCACCGCACCCACCCACCGCTAAGGACAGCAGAACCGTGACCAAGCCCGTCGTACTCATCGCCGAAGAGCTCTCGCCGGCCACCCTCGACGCCCTCGGACCGGACTTCGAGGTCCGGCACGTCGACGGCGCGGACCGGTCCGCGCTCCTGCCTGCCCTCGACGGCGTCGACGCGGTCCTCATCCGGTCCGCGACGAAGATGGACGCCGAGGCGATCGCGGCAGCCAAGGGCCTGAAGGTCATCGCCCGTGCCGGTGTGGGTCTGGACAACGTCGACGTCCCGGCCGCCACCCAGGCCGGAGTCATGGTCGTCAACGCGCCGACCTCCAACATCACCAGTGCCGCCGAGCTGGCGGTCGGCCTCCTGCTCGCCTCGGCCCGCAACATCGCGCCGGCCAACGAGGCGCTCAAGGGCGGCGCTTGGAAGCGCAGTGCCTACGGTGGCGTCGAGCTGCTGGAGAAGAAGGTCGGCGTCGTCGGCTTCGGCCGGATCGGCCAGCTCGTGGCCGAGCGGCTCAAGGGCTTCGGCGTCGAGATCCTCGCCTACGACCCCTACGTCTCGGCGGCGCGCGCGGCCCAGCTCGGCGCCCGCCTCGTCTCCCTCGACGAGCTGCTCGCCGAGAGCGATTTCATCACCGTCCACCTGCCCAAGTCGCCGGAGACGGTCGGCCTGATCGGCAAGGAGGCGCTCACCAAGGTCAAGCCCTCAGTGCGGATCATCAACGCCGCCCGCGGCGGGATCGTCGACGAGCAGGCCCTGGCAGAGGCGCTGCGCGAGGGCCGCGTCGCCGGTGCAGGCATCGACGTCTTCGCCAAGGAGCCGACGACCGAGAGCCCCCTGTTCGAGTTCGAGTCCGTCGTCGTCACGCCGCACCTCGGCGCCTCGACCGACGAGGCCCAGGAGAAGGCCGGTGTCGCGGTCGCCAAGTCCGTGCGCCTTGCCCTCGGTGGCGACCTCGTCCCCGACGCGGTCAACGTCGCCGGCGGCCTGATCGCCGAGGAGGTGCGCCCCGGCATCGACCTCGTCGAGAAGCTCGGCCGGATCTTCACCGCGATCGCCGGCTCGGTGCCGGTCGCCCTCGACGTCGACGTCAAGGGCGAGATCACGTCCCACGACGTGTCGATCTGGGAGCTGTCGGCGCTCAAGGGCCTGTTCTCCGACATCACCGAGAACCCGGTCACCTATGTCAACGCCCCGCTGCTCGCCAAGGAGCGCGGTGTCGAGGTTCGGCTGCTCACGTCCGCCGACACCCAGGACTTCCGCAACGTGACCACCCTGCGCGGAACCCTGTCCGACGGCTCGGTCGTGTCGGTCGCCGGCACGCTGACCGGCCCGCGGATGATCCAGAAGATCGTGGGGGTCAACGGGTTCGACATCGAGGTGCCGCTCTCCCAGCACATGGCGTTCTTCACGTATGCCGACCGGCCCGGTGTCGTCGGTGCCCTCGGTCGCCTGCTCGGCGATGCCGACGTCAACATCGCCGGGATGCAGGTGGCACGCAACGACGACAGCCGGGCCGCGCTCGTGGCGCTGACCGTCGACAGCGCGATCCCGGCCGACGTGGTCACCGCGATCGGCCAGGAGATCGGCGCCGACAGCATCCGGGTCGTCGACCTCGACTGACGAGCAGGGCGCCGGCTCTGTCGCGCTTCGCCGTGCGGTCACTTGCCGGCCGCTCGAGGTTCTGTCCACTGGGCGGTGCCGGGTGTCACTGGCCTGCGATCGCTCCGCGCGCCAGTGGCCCCCAACGGCCGCCAGTCCGGCACCGGTCCGACCGGGCTCGGGTCGTCGTTCCGGCCCGGCCCGACGTTGCCGGCTACCTGACCTCAGGTGTTGTGATCACGACGCCTGAGGTCAGGTTGCCCGTCGTGATGCCCGACTGACGAGCAGGGCGCCGGCTCTGTCGCGCTTCGCCGTGCGGTCACTTGCCGGCCGCTCGAGGTCCTGTCCACTGGGCCGTGCCGGTTGTCACTGGCCTGCGATCGCTCCGCGCGCCAGTGGCCCCCAACGGCCGCCAGTCCGGCACCGTCGGCGCCACGTCCGAGGAGGGTCCTGACAAGCGGTCACGTCGCGGGTTCTTGACGGTCGTCCGGATGGTGAGAAGGGGGGTCCGACTACTAGGACTTCCTCCTAGTCTGGATGGCATGGGGATGCGGCACCTCGTACTCATTGCCAGCCGCGGCGAGCTGTTCCGGTCAGCGCCCTCGCCGCGGAGATCCCGCGCACGTGCCCGCTGACCTGCTCCGCCGCACGGCCGGAGTCGCAGGCTCACAACCCATCCGCAGCACCAGACTTTCGAAGGACCGATCGACATGACCGAAGAAGCACAGAACGCCCGTCGGGCGTTGCAGGAGGCCATGGACCACTCCTCGCGCCCGCGGGAGACCGTCCAGGCCCCGCCCACCCCGGTGTTCCACGACCGGGCGCGCGCCCAGAAGGCCGCCCGTCGCTGACCACCGGCCGCTGACCGCAGCGTCAGAGCAGCACATCGTCGAACCCCCGACCGACCGGTCGGGGGTTCGTGCGTCGTTCCGCCCCGTGAGACACCGGTCCCACATCACAAGACGGCGCCTACGCTGGACCGATGGTTGACACGGACGCCGCCACGACGGACACCATCGACATCGCGGTCATCGGGGGAGACGGGATCGGTCCCGAGGTCGTTGCCGAGGGGCTCAAGGTTCTCGGCGCCGTGACCGGTTCGGCCGGCCCGAAGATCGCGACCACCGAGTACGACCTCGGCGCCCGCCGCTGGCACGCGACGGGGGAGACGCTGCCCGAGTCGGTGATCGACGAGCTGCGCGGCCACGACGCGATCCTCCTCGGTGCGATCGGCGACCCGTCGGTCCCGAGCGGTGTCCTGGAGCGCGGCGTGCTGCTGCCGCTGCGGTTCGCCCTCGAGCACTACGTCAACCTGCGGCCGGCCAAGCTCTTCCCCGGGGTGAAGTCCCCGCTCGATGTCGCCACGGTGGCGCCGGACGGGATCGACTTCGTCGTCGTCCGGGAAGGCACCGAGGGCCCGTATGCCGGCAACGGCGGCGGACTGCGGGTCGGTACCCCGAACGAGATCGCCACCGAGGTCTCGCTCAACACGCGCTTCGGCGTGGAGCGCGTCGTCCGTGACGCCTTCGCCCGCGCCCAGGCTCGGCCGCGCAAGCACCTCACTCTGGTCCACAAGCACAACGTGCTCACCAATGCCGGCCACCTCTGGCGCCGGACCGTGGAGGAGGTCGGCACCGAGTTCCCTGACGTCGAGACCGGCTACCAGCACGTCGACGCGGCGACGATCTTCATGGTCACCGACCCGGGCCGCTTCGACGTCATCGTCACCGACAACCTGTTCGGCGACATCATCACCGACATCGCCGCGGCCATCGCCGGTGGCATCGGTCTCGCGGCGAGTGGCAACATCAACCCGACGCGGACGACGCCCAGCATGTTCGAGCCGGTGCACGGCTCGGCGCCCGACATCGCAGGCCAGGGCAAGGCCGACCCGACGGCGACGATCCTGTCGGTAGCCATGCTCCTGGACCACCTCGGCCTCACCGCCGAGTCGGCCCGAGTAGAGGCAGCCGTGGCGGCCGACCTCGCCGAGCGCGCGGGCGCCACCGGTGGACCCCGGTCCACGTCCGCCATCGGCGACGCGATCGCCGCCCGGCTCTGACCGGCGCGACCGGCATACGACCGCCCGGCGCTGACCCAACGACCGGCATACGACCGCGGAGCTGACATAGCCGACCGGCATACGACCGCCCGGCGCTGACCCAGCGACCGGCATACGACCCGCACCACCCTCTGATCCACCCCGCACCACCCCCCAGCCCCATGTCGTAACCTCTGCTAGCAGAGGTTGGGTCACCCAGCAGACGTTGCAACCTGTGCTGAGTGACCGAAGCTCTGCTAGCAGAGGTTGCAACACATCGGACGGCACGGCCCCGGAGGACGACGATGACCCAGACCAGCACCAACGCCCCATTCACGTTCGAGGTCACCGCCAACCCGAACCCGGTCAGCGACGCCGACCGGGAGGCGATCCTCGCCAACCCCGCCTTCGGCAAGTTCATGACCGACCACATGGTCACGGCGACCTGGACCAGGGGCGAGGGCTGGCACAGCGGCGAGCTCACGGCATACGGGAACATCTCGATCTCCCCGGCCGCCGCCGTCCTGCACTATGCCCAGGAGATCTTCGAGGGGCTGAAGGCCTACCGCCACCCCGACGGCTCGATCTGGACGTTCCGGCCCGAGGCCAACGCCGAGCGGCTCAACAACAGCGCCGTCCGGATGGCGCTGCCCGAGCTGCCGGTGGAGACCTTCGTCGAGTCGATCCGGGCGCTCGTCACGGCCGACCAGGGCTGGGTGCCCGGCACCGATGCAGGGGAGAAGAGCCTCTACCTGCGCCCGTTCATGTACGCGTCCGACGCCTTCCTCGGCCTCCGTCCGAGCAGCGAGGTCAAGTACTCCGTCATCGCCTCGCCGGCCGCCCCGATCTTCACCGGCGGCCTCAAGCCGGTCACCCTCTGGCTCTGCGAGAACTTCGCCCGCGCCGGCTCCGGCGGCACGGGTGCGGCCAAGTGCGGCGGCAACTACGCCTCGGCCCTCGCCGGTCAGATCGAGGGTGCCGAGCACGGCTGCGACCAGGCCGTGTTCCTCGACTCCTCGACGCACACCTACATCGACGAGCTCGGCGGCATGAACGTCTTCTTCGTCACCAAGGATGGTCGCCTGGTCACCCCCGAGCTGACCGGGACGATCCTGCCGGGCATCACCCGGATGTCGATCCTCGAGCTGGCCAAGGAGTTCGACCTGCAGCCCGAGGAGCGCCGGGTCGCGGTCCAGGAGTGGAAGGACGGCGTCGCGAGCGGCGACATCCTCGAGGTCTTCGCGTGCGGCACCGCCGCGATCATCACCCCGATCGGCGAGCTCCGCTGGGAGGGTGGCAGTGCCCCGTCCACGGCGGGCGAGGGTGGCGGCGAGGTGACCCGGGGCCTGCGTCAGCGGCTCCTCGACGTCCAGCACGGCCGCGCCGAGGACACCCACGGCTGGATGACCCGGCTCGTCTGACCCTGGTGTCGGACGAGAGATCCGGTATGCCGGTCACGCACCTCTGCCTGTGACCCACCGCCCGCGGCTGGTCGCCACCGATCTCGACGGCACGCTGCTCCGTTCCGACGGGACGGTGTCCGCGCGATCGGTAGCCGTGTGGAATGCGTTGCCCGACAACGGGATCGAGACGGTCATCGTGACGGCGCGCCCGCCGCGCTGGCTGCATGACCTGGAGCACGTGGTCGGGCCGCGGGGTGTCGCGCTGTGTGGTAACGGGGCGTTCGTCTACGAGGTCGCGACCCGCCGGATGGTGGCGACCCACTGCTTCGACGCCACCGTCGTGACCGGGATCGTCGCCGACCTCCGTGCGGCCCTGCCGGGGATCGTGTTCGCCGCCGAGCGGACCTCCGGGCCGTTCCTCGAGACGCGCTACCCCGACCCGCACCGTGATGCCGATGCCGAGCGGGTCGTCGTCGCGGCCGTCGACCGGATCGCCGAGGAGCCGGTGGGCAAGCTGCTCGCGCTCGCACCCGGCATACCGACCGAGGAGCTCCTCGCGGCCGTCGAAGAGGTCGTGGGGGAGCGGGGGCACCTGGCGTACTCCGGGGCGTTCGGCCTGGCCGAGGTCAACCCGGTCGGCGTGACCAAGGCGACCGCCCTGGCGACGTGGTGCGCCGACCTCGGCATCGGCGCTTCGGACGCCTGGGCCTTCGGCGACATGCCCAACGACCTGCCGATGCTCCAGTGGGCCGGACGGGGCTACGCCGTGGCCAACGCCCACCCCGACGTCCTGGCCGTGGCCGGCCATCGCTGCCCGAGCAACGACGAGGACGGAGTGGCCGTCACCTTGGAGCCGTTGGTCAAAGGTTTGTCTTTGAACCATTGACAGCGTGGGCCCGACGGGTGTTGCATCGGTTCAACTTCATACCGAAGACAAGGAGCCGTTCCCCCATGGCCGAAGCGACCGAACTCACCGACGACGAACGCAGATTGGCCGAGCTCGGCTACAAGCAGGAGCTGGACCGGTCGTGGTCCGGGTTCTCCAACTTCGCCATCTCCTTCTCCATCATCTCGATCCTCGCCGGGTGCTTCACGACCTTCGGCGTCGGCTGGAACAACGGCGGGCCTGCTGCCATCGCCTGGGGCTGGCCGATCATCAGTGCCTTCATCCTGGTCATCGGGCTGTGCATGTCCGAGCTGGTTTCTGCCTATCCCACCTCGGGCGGCATCTACTGGTGGGCGAGCAAGCTGGGCGGGGTCAAGGCGGGCTTCTACACGGGCTGGCTCAACCTGATCGGCCTGCTCGCGATCGACGCCTCGGTGGCGTATGGCTGTGCGACCTTCCTCGACCTGACGATCGGCTCGTTCGACAGCGGCTACACGGCCGGTGACCTCAACCGGATCTTCATCTACTTCGTCGTCATCCTCGTCCTCGTCTCGCTCATCAACATCTTCTCGGCGCACCTCCTCGCCGTGCTCAACAACATCTCGGTGTGGTGGCACGTCTTCGGTGCGCTGGCCGTGGTCGCCATCTTGTGGTTCATCCCCAACCACCACGCGAGCGTCTCCTCGGTCTTCACCCACACGGTGAACAACACCGGGTTCTTCGGCGGCCACACCGGCGGGCTCGGCTTCCTCCTCTACGTCCTGCCGATCTCGGCGATCCTCACCCAGTACACGATCACCGGCTACGACGCTTCCGCGCACCTGTCGGAGGAGACACACGGCGCCGCAGACACCGCGGCCAAGGGCATCTGGCAGTCGATCCTCTACTCCGCCATCGGCGGCTGGATCCTCCTGCTCACCTTCCTCTTCGCGGTGCAGGACGAGGCCAAGGTGACGGCCGGCGGCGGCGCCGTGGCAACCATCTTCAGCCAGGCCCTCTCCAGCAAGTGGGCCGGCCTCATCCTGCTCATCTCGACAGCGGGGCAGTTCTTCTGCACGACCGCGTGCATGACCTCCACGACGCGGATGCTCTTCGCCTTCAGCCGTGACGGGGCGGTCCCCGGCTCCCGGCTGTGGTCCAAGCTCAGCGACAAGAAGGCTCCGGTCAACGGCGTGATCGTCTCCGCCGTCGTCGCCGTCGTCCTGACCCTGCCGGCCCTGGTCAAGGTCAACATCGGCACCCCGGAGGCACCCATCTACGTCCCCGTCGCCTTCTTCGCCGTGGTGTCGATCGGCGTCGTCGGGCTCTACGTCGCCTTCGCCATCCCGATCTACTTCCGGTGGAAGGCGGGTACCTCCTTCCAGCAGGGCTCGTGGAACCTGGGCAACAAGTGGCGCTGGATGGCGCCGCTGGCGGTCGTGGAGATCATCGTCACGTCGATCGTCGCGATGTTCCCCACCGTCGCGACGGGCAACCCGTTCAGCGCCGACTTCACCTGGAAGTCGGTCAACTACACCCCGCTCGTCGTCGTCGGTGCCATGGCCCTCCTCTGGGCCTTCTGGCACCTCTCCGCCAAGCACTGGTTCACCGGGCCCAAGCACACTGTGGACCCGGCTGTGGTGGACACCTTCGGCGACTGAGGCTCATGGCCCGTATGCCGCGTGTCCCGCACCGGTGGGACCTCGCCTCGTGAGCGACTCACCGTCGCTGCGTCTTGAGACCCTGCTCGACCAGATTGCCTGTCTCGCAGGCGTTCCGCGCGAGGTCACCGAGCTCGACGGCGGCTTGACCAACCACAACTACCGGGTGCGCACGGCCGACGTGGATGTCGTCATCCGGGTCTCCGACCCGTCCACGGGGCTGCTCGCCGTCGACCGCGACGCGGAGCACGAGAACTCCATCCGCGCCGCGGCAGCCGGTGTCGGGGCGCCTGTAGTGGACTACCTGCCCGGCCGCGGCGTGCTCGTCGTCGGCTACCTGCCGTCGAGGACCTACGCCGACCCGGACGTGGCCGCCAACCTGCCCCGGGTCGCGGCGGCCGTCGCAGCGCTCCACGCGGCCGAGCCGTTCGTCAACCGGTTCGACTTCTTCGCCCTCCAGCGTCGCTACCTGGAGATCATGCGGGACAACGGACTCCGTATGCCGGAGGGTTACCTCGACCTGCTTCCGACGGCCGCCCGGGTGGAGGCGGCGATGGCCGCCCGGCCCGAGCCCCTGGTGTCGTGCCACAACGACCTGCTCGCCGCGAACTTCCTCGACACTGCGGACGGCCTGCGGATCATCGACTACGAGTACTCCGGGCTCAACGAGTCCTCCTTCGAGCTGGGCAACCTCATCCAGGAGGCGCGTCTGGGACGCGACGCGCTCACCGAGCTCGTCACGGCATACGACGGGCGCGAGGACCCCCGCCGGGTGGCGCGGGCCGACCTGTGGCGGATCATGTCGGCCTACGGCTGGACCCTGTGGGGAGCCATCCAGTCCGGTGCGAGTGACCTCGACTTCGACTTCTGGGAGTGGGCCGTGAGCAAGTACGAGGTGGCACGGGAAGCCTTTGCCAGCAACGGGTTCGAGGCCCTCCTCGACTCCGTCGGAGGGCGGGCATGACTGACCTGCCAGGGCGCGCCCGCGTCGTCGTCATCGGGGGCGGGGTCATCGGGTGCAGCGTCGCCTACCACCTGGCCCACCTCGGCTGGACCGACGTCGTCCTCCTCGAGCAGGGCACCCTGTCCTGCGGCACGACGTGGCATGCGGCCGGTCTCGTCGGCCAGCTGCGGGCCACCGAGGCGAGCACCCGGCTGGTCCAGTACTCAACCGACCTCTACGCCCGGCTCGAGGAGGAGACCGGCCTCGGCACCGGCTACCGGGTCTGCGGCGGGCTCACGGTGGCGCGTACCCCCGACCGGATGGTGCAGCTGCGGCGTACGGTCGCCAGTGCCGCGGCATACGACCTGGACTGTGAGCTGTGGACCCCGGCGCAGGCCAGGGACGCCTACCCGCTGCTCCGCGATGACGACCTCCTCGGCGCGATCTGGCTCCCCGGCGACGGGCGAGCCAACCCGGCCGACCTCACCCAGGCTCTCGCCAAGGGGGCCCGCCAGCTGGGAGTGCGGATCGTCGAGCGGGTCCGGGTCACCGACGTGCTCACCGGGGAGAGGGGCGCGGCGGGTGGCTACCGGCCTCGGGCGACCGGCGTGCGCACCGACCACGGCGACATCGAGGCCGAGGTCGTCGTCAACTGCGGTGGCCAGTGGGCCAAGGCGATCGGTGAGCTGTGTGGGGTGACCGTGCCGCTCCACTCGGCCGAGCACTTCTACGTCGTCACCGACCAGATCACGGGCGTCCATCGCGACCTGCCGATCCTGCGTGACCCCGACGGCTACACCTACGTCAAGGAGGAGGTGGGTGGGCTCCTCGTGGGCGGGTTCGAGCCCGAGGCCAAGCCGTGGGTCTCCCCGGACCGGATCCCGTACCCCTTCGAGTTCCAGCTGCTCGACGAGGACTGGGAGCACTTCGAGATCCTCATGGACTCCGCCGTCCATCGGCTGCCGGTCCTGGCCGAGACGGGAATCCGCAAGTTCTACAACGGTCCGGAGTCGTTCACACCGGACAACCAGTTCCTCATCGGGGAGGCGCCGGAGGTCGCCGGCTTCTTCGTCGCGGCCGGGTTCAACTCGGTCGGGATCGCCTCGGCCGGTGGCGCCGGCCGGGCCCTCGCGGAGTGGGTTGTCGAGGGCGAACCGACGATGGATCTGATCAGCGCCGACATCCGCCGCTTCTCCCCGCTGAACGGCAACAACGCCTGGCTGCGTGCGCGGGTCGGGGAGGTGCTCGGGCTGCACTACGCCGTGCCGTGGCCGGGTCGAGAGCTGGAGTCGGCTCGCCCGCAACGCGTGTCCCCGGTCCACGACCTACTCATCGAGCAGAACGCCTGCTTCGGCAGCCGCAACGGCTGGGAACGGGCCAATGTCTTTGCCCCGCAAAGTGTTTCGCCAGTCATCGACTACTCGTGGGACCGCCCCTCCTGGGTCGACTGGTGCCTGGAGGAGCAGCGCGTATGCCGGGAGGCGGCCGCGGTCTTCGACCAGACGTCGTTCTCCAAGTACCTCGTCAGCGGCCCTGACGCCGAGGCCGCCCTGCAGTGGATCTGCTCGGCCGACCTGGCCGTGCCGGTGGGGCGAGCCGTCTACACGGCGATGCTCAGCTCGCGCGGGACCTACGAGGCTGACGTCACCGTGACCCGCCTGGGCCGACAGGACTTCCTCGTGGTGAGCAGTGCCGCGACGACGGTCAGGGACATCGACTGGATCCGGCGGCACGTGCCGACCGGGATGAACGTCTCCGTCGTCGACCAGACGAGTGCGTATGCCGTGTTCGGGGTGATGGGCCCGGCCTCGCGTGCCCTGCTGGAGGCGTTGTCGCCCGATGCCTTCGACGACGCCGGCTTCCCGTTCGGGACCAGCCGGGAGGTGCACGTCGGGCACTCGACGGTGCGAGCGACCCGGATCACCTACGTCGGTGAGCTGGGCTGGGAGCTCTATGTACCAACGGAACTGGCGGTCGGGGTCTACCGCGAACTGTTCCGGGCGGGCGCGCCGCTGGGGGTGGTGCCTGCGGGCTACTACGCCATCGAGGCGATGCGCCTGGAGAAGGGCTACCGCGCGTTCGGCCGCGAGCTGACGACCGACACCGGCCCAGTGGAGGCCGGCCTGACCTTTGCCTGCAAGCTGTCGACGGACGTCGACTTCCTCGGTCGCGCGGCAGTGCAGGAGGCCAGGGCCGGCGGGCCGAGGCGTCGGGTGGTGTCGTTCACCGCGAGCGACCCCACGGCATACCTCTGGGGCGGGGAGCTCGTCCTGCGCGACGACGAGCCGGTCGGCCAGGTGACGAGCGCGGCATACGGGAGCACCCTCGGCCGGTCGGTCGGGCTGGCACTCGTGGGCGACCGAGCCGCCGGGACCGCGCCCCTGGACTGGCTGCGGACCGGTCATTGGCAGGTCGACCTCGCCGGCCGACTCGTCCCGATCGCCGTGAGCCTGCGGGCACCGCTCGACCCCGACGGCCTTCGACTCGGCAAGGGAGGCTAAATGGTTCAGTCTCGGACCATTGACGCCGGGGCGTCGGGGGTATTGGATCGTCGGGTGAGCATCGTGGCCGGCGTGGCGCCTCTGTCCGAGGCCGTGCTGCGTCCAGCGGCGGGCAATGCCTTCGAGGCCACGGTCGAGCAGCTGGCCACCGCGATCCGGCTCGGCGTCTTCACCAAGGACGAGCTGCTCCCACCCGAGCGGGAGCTCTCCGAGCGGCTCGGCGTCAGCCGCAACACCCTGCGTGAGGCCATCGCCGCGCTGCGCGACTCCGGGCTCGTCGCGACCCGCCGCGGGCGGGGCGGCGGGACCGTCGTCACGTATGCCGGTCAGGAACCGGGGACCGCGGATCTTCCGGTCCGCACCGGGGCCGCCCTGCGCGACGCCCTGGACTTCCGCCGGGTCGTCGAGCCGGGCGCAGCAGCCCTGGCAGCGACCCGGGCACTCGCGGCGGACCAGCGCGGCTGGCTGCTCGAGAGTGCTCGGCACGCGCGTGACGCCCCCGACAACGCCGCCCACCGGCTGGCCGACAGCCGCTTCCACCTCGCCGTCGCGACCCTCTCGGCCTCGCCGATGCTCATCGAGGCGGTCACTCGGGCGCAGGCGGCGCTGGGGGAGATGCTGGGCGCGATCCCGGTGCTGCGTCGCAACATCGAGCACTCCAACGACCAGCACGACGCCGTGGTCGCGGCGGTCCTCGGCGGCGACGCGGCTGGTGCGCGCCTGGCCATGGAGGAGCACTGCGACGCCACGGCAGCCTTGTTGCGGGGGCTCATCGGATGAGCCGCGAACGCACGGCCGAGTCCCGCACAGGAGACCACGCCACCACCGACCGAGCACACCGACCGACAACGCCATCCAACACACAGGAGTGGGCATGAGCAGCACCAAGGGCGGGCCACCACGCCTCACGATGAGCCAGCTGCGCGAGGAGATCGAGAGCGGTGAGACCGACACCGTCATCGTCGCCTTCACCGACATGCAGGGCCGGCTCCAGGGGAAGCGGCTGGAAGGTCACTACTTCCTCGACTTCGTCGTCGACCACGGCACCGAGGGCTGCAACTACCTCCTCGCCGTCGACGTCGACATGAACACCGTCGACGGCTACGCCATGTCCAGCTGGGAGCGTGGCTACGGCGACTTCGAGTTCGTCCTCGATCTCGACACCCTCCGTCGCACCCCCGGCGAACCCAACACGGCCACCATCCAGTGTGACCTCGCCTGGCTCGACGGTTCCGGTCCGGTGGCCCAGTCACCGCGCAGCATCCTCAAGGGACAGATCGCGGCCGCCGCCGAGCAGGGGTGGGTCGCGTATGCCGGGACCGAGCTGGAGCTCATCGTCTTCGAGCAGTCCTACGAGCAGGCCTGGGACATGGACTACCGAGGCCTCACCGGCGCCAACCGCTACAACATCGACTACTCGATCGTCGGCGGTGCTCGCGTCGAGCCGCTGCTGCGCGACATCCGCAAGGAGATGTACCGCGCCGGGATGGTCGTCGAGGGCACCAAGGGCGAGTGCAACCTCGGCCAGCACGAGATCGGCTTCCTCTACGACGAGCTCCTGCGCACCTGTGACAACCACGTCATCTACAAGACCGGCGCCAAGCAGATCGCCGCCCAGCACGGCCAGTCGCTCACCTTCATGGCCAAGTACGACCAGCGCGAGGGCAACTCCTGCCACATCCACCTCTCGCTGCGGGGAGCGGACGGCGAGATCGTCTTCGCCGACCCCGGCCGAGACGGCGGGCGCGGCGAGCTGTTCGACCAGTTCATGGCCGGGGTCCTCGCCACGATGCGCGAGCTCACCTACTTCTACGCGCCGAACATCAACTCCTACAAGCGGTATGCCGCGGGCTCGTTCGCCCCGACGGCGGTTGCCTGGGGCACCGACAACCGGACCTGCGCGCTGCGCGTCGTGGGTCATGGCGCCGGGATGCGCGTCGAGAACCGGGTGCCGGGAGGGGACGTGAACCCCTACCTCGCGACGGCTGCCATGATGGCCGGCGGACTGCACGGCATACGGGAGGGTCTGACCCTCCCCGAACCGTGCGTGGGCAACGCCTACCTCGCCGACTACGAGCACGTCCCGGGCACCCTGGCCGAAGCCCGCGACCTGCTCGCCGGGTCGGCCGTGGCACGGGCGGCGTTCGGCGACGAGGTGGTCGACCACTACGTCAACGCCGCCGACGTGGAGATCAACGCCTTCAACGCGGCAGTGACCGACTGGGAACGAGTGAGAGGCTTCGAAAGGCTGTGAGCACCCAGGTGAGTCCGACGTTGACGACCCATGCGGTCGTCAACCCTGCGACCGAGGAGACGGTGCGGACCATCGACCTCGTCGGGGTCGAGGAGACCGATGCTGCCATCGCCAAGGCGGTGGAGGTCGGGCCGGCGTGGCGCGGCATCGCGCCGGCCGACCGCGGCCGGCTGCTCCGGCGCTTCGGCCAGGTGGTGGACGAGCACCTCGAGGAGCTCGCCCAGCTCGAGGTGACCAACGCCGGGCACACGATCGGCAACGCGCGCTGGGAGGCGGGCAACGTCCGCGACGTGCTGACCTACTACTCGGCGGCGCCCGAGCGGCTGTTCGGCCGGCAGATCCCGGTGGCCGGCGGGCTCGACGTGACCTTCAAGGAGCCGCTCGGCGTCGTGTCAGTCATCGTGCCGTGGAACTTCCCGATGCCCATCGCGGGCTGGGGCTTCGCCCCTGCCCTGGCCGCAGGGAACACCGTCGTCCTCAAGCCGGCCGAGCTCACCCCGCTCACCGCCATCCGGCTCGGCGACCTGGCCCTCGAGGCAGGCCTCCCCGAGGGCGTCTTCACCGTGCTGGCCGGCAAGGGATCGGTTGTGGGAGAACGGTTCGTCACCCATCCCGACGTCCGCAAGGTCTGCTTCACCGGCTCGACCGCGGTCGGCCAGGGGATCATGCGCAAAGCCGCTGACTCGCTCAAGCGGATCACCCTCGAGCTCGGCGGGAAGAGCGCCAACATCGTCTTCGACGACGCCGACGTGGCAGCTGCAGCCGCTGCCGCGCCGATGTCGTTCCTCGACAACGCCGGCCAGGACTGCTGTGCTCGGAGTCGAATCCTGGTGCAGCGCAACGTCTTCGACGCCTTCATGGAGCAGTTCGAGGCGGCCCTCCAGGCGGTGCGGGTCGGTGACCCGGGCGACGAGTCGACCGAGATGGGCCCGCTCGTGAGCAGCGGCCAGCGCGACACCGTCCGGGGCTACGTCGACGAGAGCGACGAGCCGGTCGACGTCGCCTTCCGCGGCTCGGCACCCGAGGGCAAGGGCTGGTGGTACCCGCCCACCGTCGTCCTCCCGAAGTCGACCGGCGACAAGGTCTGGCGTGAGGAGATCTTCGGGCCGGTCGTCGCCGTGCTGCCGTTCGACGACGAGGCCGACGCGATCGCGAAAGCCAACGACACGGCATACGGGCTCTCCGGGTCGATCTGGACAAAAGACCTCGGTCGCGGCATCCGGGTGGCCCGGGGTGTCGAGGCCGGCAACCTCAGCGTCAACAGCCACAGCAGCGTCCGGTACTCGACCCCGTTCGGCGGCTTCAAGGCCAGCGGCATCGGCCGCGAGCTCGGCCCGGACGCGCTCGACGCGTTCACCGAGACCAAGAACGTCTTCTTCAACACCAACGACTGAGAGGGAATCGACATGGTTGACCGACCGGGACGGCTCGAGGGCAGAGTCGCCGTCATCACCGGCGGGTGCTCCGGCATCGGCCTGGCGACGGTGCGCCGCTTCGCCGAGGAGGGGGCCAAGGTCGTCATCGGCGACCTGTCCGACGAGGTCGGCGCCCAGATCGCGGAGGAGGTCGGCGGCACCTATGTGCACGTCGACGTGACGAGCAAGGAGGAGGTCGACAACCTCTTCAAGGTCGCCAAGGACACCTACGGCTCGGTCGACGTCGCCTTCAACAACGCCGGCATCAGCCCGCCCGACGACGACTCGATCCTCACGACCGAGCTCGACGCGTGGCGGCGGGTCCAGGAGGTCAACCTCACCTCGGTCTACCTGTGCTGCAAGGCGGCGCTGCCCTACATGCTCGAGCAGAAGCGCGGCTCGATCATCAACACCGCCTCGTTCGTCGCGGTCATGGGGGCGGCGACCTCGCAGATCTCCTACTCGGCGTCCAAGGGCGGCGTGCTCTCGATGACCCGCGAGCTCGGGGTGGAGTTCGCCCGCCAGGGCGTCCGGGTCAACGCGCTCTGTCCCGGACCGGTCAACACGCCGCTGCTCAAGGAGCTGTTCGCCAAGGACGAGGAGCGGGCCGCCCGCCGGCTCGTCCACGTGCCGATGGGCCGGTTCGGCGAGCCCGAGGAGATGGCCAACGCCGTCCTCTTCCTGGCCTCCGACGAGTCGTCCTTCATGACCGCCTCGACCTTCCTCGTCGACGGCGGCATCTCCGGCGCCTACGTCACCCCGCTCTGAGAACGGCATACGACATGAGCCGTATGCCGGTCATCGGGATCTCCTGCTACGTCGAGCTCGTCGACCGGTCGCCGTGGGTGGCGCAGAAGTCGGCGGTGCTGCCGCACGCCTATGTCGCCCATGTCGAGCGCGCCGGTGGCATCGCCGTCATCCTGCCGCCGCGCGAGGACGCGACGCACGCGATGGCCGCCGACGTCCTCGCCCGGCTCAACGGGCTGGTCATCGCCGGGGGCGCGGACATCGAGTCCAGCCGGTATGCCGCTGTACCCGACGCGACCGCCCAGCCCCCCCGCCGCGACCGGGACGCCTGGGAGATCGCCCTCGCCGACGTCTCCCGCGAGCTCGACCTGCCGACCCTGGGAGTCTGTCGCGGGATGCAGGTCATGGCAGTCGCGGCCGACGCCCACCTCGAGCAGCACGTGCCCGACCGGGTGGGTGGCGACGAGCACTCACCGGACGTCGGAGCCTTCGGGTCGCACGTCGTGACCGTCGAGGTGGACACCACGCTCGCCGATGTCATCGGTGCCGGGCCACGCGCGGTGCCGACCTACCACCACCAGGCCGTCGCGCCCACGTCACTGGAGGACAGCGGCTACCTGCCCGCCGCCTGGCACGCCGACGGGACGCTGGAGGCGATGGAGGACCCGTCGGCGACCTTCCGGCTCGCGGTCCAGTGGCACCCCGAGGCGGGCGACGACAACCGGCTCTTCGCCGCCCTCGCCGCCGCCGCGGCCGCCCGCCACCCCTGACCCAGCGCCCCCCCGCCGCCCGGGGCGTCGGATCTGGCGGAGTGTTCGTTTGTCGCAAGGGTGGTCGAACGTTCGGCCACCCTTGCGACAAGTGACCACGCTGGGGTTGTCCACAGACCCATGACTGGCGAGTCGGCATCCACAGGATGGTCAACCGAGGTGGCGCACCTTCCGACCCCGCAGCCAGAGTGCGGGACATGTCGACGGCCGAATCCAAAAGCGCAGTCCCAGCTGGGGTCAATGGCGCCGGGGGGCCATCGCTCCCGTCGCCCCTGAGGGTCCTGGCTGCTGGTCAAGGCGGGGTCTTCACGTCGGGTCAAGCGCGTGGATTCGGCCTCACCCGGCAGGACCTCGCCCGACTCGCCAATGGCGGCGCGATCCACAGGCTGCGCCCGGGTGAGTTCGCGGTTCGCGAGACATGGCAGGTCGCCGAGCCTTGGACGAGGCTGCTGCTCCGGACCAAGGCGGCACTCCTCCATCGGCCCGACGCGGTGGCATCGCACCATGCGGCGCTCGCCATCCATGGGCTGCCCCTCTACGGGGTCGACCTGGAGAAGGTCGACCTCAGCGCGTCGGTCAAGCGCCCGTTCCGTCGGTCGGGCGTCGTCACGCACGTCCGAGAGGCGGGGGTGGTGCCGATCGACGTGGACGGGCTGTTGGCTGTACCAGTGGCTCGGGCCGTCGTCCAGACAGCGCTCGCGTCGGGGCTGGTGGCTGGTCTCGTGGCCGCCGACGGGGCCCTGCATCGCGGGCTGACGACCATCGCAGAGATCAGCGCAGCGGCACCTCCGGCCGAGCGGGTCCGAGGCTGCCAGCGGATCCGGGAGCTCGTCCGGCTCGCCGATGGGCTCGCCGAGTCGCCGGGCGAGACCCGGCTGCGGCTCATCCTGCAGATCCTGGGGGTGCGCGTTCGCAGCCAGATGGAGGTGCGCCGGCGCGGTGGGCGAGTGGTGGCGCGGGTCGACTTCCTCGTCGGTGACCGCGTCGTCGTCGAGTTCGACGGGTTGGTGAAGTACGAGGGAGCGGACGGCCGGCGGGCGCTCGCTGCGGAGAAGGAGCGCGAGGACCTGCTGCGGGCCCTGGGGTTCGTCGTCATCCGGGTCGTCTGGGCAGAGCTGGACCGACCCGACCTGATCCTGGCCCGCGTGCGAGCCGCCCTCCGCTCGATCGCCGCCTGACCGGCATACGGGGCCAGTGCTCACTGACACGGCGTCCAGCATGTGGATGGCGTGGTCGCGCCGACCGCCGGCCTGTGGGAAGGTGAGCGCGTGACGTACTGCAGCGCCGCCACCGCGGCCCTCATTATCGGCTAGCGCGACGAGACTTCCTCGTCGCGCAGACCTCCCGCACCCGGGGGGTCTTTTGCTTTGTGAGGCGCTGCTCGTCATCGGAGCGGTCATCACGAAGCAGAGCGCAGCCGGTCACCACCCCTGACCGGTCGCGGGCGCGGCGGGTCGGAGAATGGGACAGCACGGCATACGACGAAGTTCTGACACCTACCCGAGCCAAAGGCGACATGATGACCAACCTCCACGTCTACGACACGACCCTGCGCGACGGTGCGCAGCAGGAGGGGCTCAACCTCTCCGTCGCGGACAAGCTGGCCATTGCAGGTCACCTGGACGAGCTCGGCGTCGGCTTCATCGAGGGCGGCTGGCCGGGCGCGAACCCCAAGGACACCGAGTTCTTCGCGCGGGCGGCCACGGAGCTCACGCTCCGGAACGCCACCCTGGCGGCATTCGGAGCGACGCGGCGTGCTGGGGGCGCCGCGTCCTCCGACCCGCTCGTCCGCGCGCTGCTCGACAGCCAGGCGCCGGTCGTCACGCTCGTGGCCAAGAGCCACATCGGCCACGTCGAGCGGGCCCTGCGGACCACGCCGGAGGAGAACCTCGCGATGATCCGCGACACCGTCACCTTCCTGCACGGCGAGGGACGGCGCGTCTTCCTCGATGCCGAGCACTTCTTCGACGGGTATGCCGTGGACCGCGCCTATGCGCTGGAGGCGGTCCGTGTCGCCATGGAGAGCGGCGCCGAGGTCGTCGCCCTGTGCGACACCAACGGCGGCATGCTGCCCGGCCAGGTCGGCGACCTGGTGGCCGACGTCCTGGACGCCACCGGCGCCCGGCTCGGCATCCACTGCCACAACGACACCGGGTGCGCCGTGGCCAACTCGATGGCCGCCCTCGACGCAGGGGCCACCCACGTCCAGGGGACCATCAACGGCTACGGCGAGCGGACCGGCAACGCCGACCTGCTCACCGTCGTCTCCAACCTGCAGATCAAGCTCGGCCAGCAGGTCATCGAGCCGCACCGCCTCCAGGAGGCGACCCGGATCGCCCACGCGATCAGCGAGGTGACCAACGTGCCGCCGTACTCCCGTCAGCCCTACGTCGGGGCGAGCGCGTTCGCGCACAAGGCCGGCCTGCACGCGAGCGCGATCAAGATCGACCCCGACCTCTACCAGCACACCGACCCCCAGGCCGTCGGCAACGACATGCGGATGCTTGTGTCCGACATGGCCGGGCGGGCGTCGATCGAGCTCAAGGCCCGCGAGCTCGGCCAGGACCTGTCCGAGGACAGCGCAACCGTGCAGCGCGTGCTCGCCCGGGTCAAGGACCTGGAGCTGCGCGGCTACACCTTCGACGCGGCCGACGCGTCGTTCGACCTCCTGCTGCGCCGCGAGCTGGGGCAGCTGCCCGACTACTTCGACGTCGAGTCGTGGCGCGTCATCACCGACCGACGCGGGCAGGGGGACGCCCTGTCCGAGGCCACCGTCAAGGTCAACGCGGGGGGCCAGCGAGTCGTCGCGACGGGGGAGGGCAACGGCCCGGTCAACGCCCTCGACCACGCCCTGCGCCAGGCCCTCCTGCCGGCCTACCCCGAGCTCGACGCCCTCGAGCTGATCGACTACCGCGTCCGCATCCTCGACGCCGCCCACGGCACCGACGCCGTGACGCGCGTCCTCATCGAGACCTCCGACGGATCGACGTCCTGGGAGACGATCGGCGTCGCCGCCAACATCGTCGAGGCGTCCTGGCAGGCCCTCGTCGAAGGCGTCACCTACGGCCTGATCCGGGCCAAGGTCGCCGCCCGCTGAGCCGGACCTTGCCGCCTCACTCAGCCGTGAGGCAGAAATGCCCGTACGGCGTAGAAATATCCCCGGCGCCCGAGCATTGCTCCATGGTCTAGGTCTGACCGCCCACCTCGAGGACCAGGTCGATGGCATGGATCAGCTTGTGCCGCAAGGCATTCGACCGCTCACTGAACTCTCGTTGAGCGGCGACGTATGCCGCCTTGCCGGCTGCCGTCTCGATCGACACCGGCTCGTAGCCCAGGTCCGCGAAGTCGTAGGGCGAGGCCCGCATGTCCAGCTCGCGGATGTCGCGGGCCAGCTCGAAACAGTCGGCCGTCAGCTCGCTCGGGATCGCCGGCGCCAGCTTGAACGCCCACTTGTAGACGTCCATCCCGGCATGCAGGCAACCCGGCTGCTCCATCGCAACCTGGGTCTCCCGGGTCGGGCGGAGCGCGTTGAGAGGGACCGCCGACTCGGTGAAGAAGCGGTAGGCGTCGAAGTGCGAGCACCGGATCTGGTGGCTCTCGACCACCGCGTCGGTGCCGGCCGGACCGAGCCGCAGCGGCCACCCGCGGTGCCGGATCTCGTCGTCGCCGAGGCGGTGCACCATGGCCCACTCGTGCAGCCCGAAGCAGCCCAGCTGCGCCGGCCGCTCCGTCGTCCGGGTGAGCAGCTCGCGGATGAACCGCACTGTGCTGCCACGCTTTTCGACGTATGCCGGCAGGTCGAGCCCGACGGAGCCGTCGGCGGAGGTGACGTGGAAGGCCCAGCCGGCGCGCGGCATACGGGATGCTCTGGCGAGCCGGACGCCCGGGCCGGGATGCCAACGGCGCAGCTGGGCGGGGGAATGGTGGTAGTACGTGAAGAGGAAGTCCTCGACCGGGTGGCTCTCCCCGGCCGCCCGTCGGGCCCGGTGCCCCGCGGTCAGGGCGTCGACCCGGGCGTGGTGCGCCGCCTCGACGGCCGACCACCGCTCGCGCTCCCAGACCTCGCTCACGGGCGTCAAGCCTAGGTCGGCGCGAACGGCACCGCGCGCAGGTCCCGGGAGTAGCGTGCGCCAGAGCACCCCGGGTCCACCGTCGCACCCACCAGGAGTTCCGGATGAAACGCACCCTCCTTGCCCTCCTCGCCTGCCTCGGCCTCGTCGTCGGCGTGGCTGCCGTCGCCTCGGCCGACCCACGGCACGACCACGGCGACCCCCGTGACCGCGCGGTGGGCTACTACCTGGCCCTCGGCGACTCGCTGGCCGCCGGCTACCAGCCCGGGCTCGGGGACGACAAGACCGGCGGCTACGTCGGGGGCACGTATGCCGCGATCCGAGCCGACCAACCGCGGACCCAGCTGGTGAACCTGGCCTGCTCCGGGGAGACCGTCGTGACCCTGGTCGCCGGGGGCATGTGTGACTTCTCGCGCGGCTCCCAGCTCGCCCAGGCCGTCAGCTTCCTGCGCGCCCACGGCAGGACGACGCGGACCATCACCCTGGACATCGGCGCCAACGACGTCCAGCCGTGCGTCAACCGGACCACCCTGGTCATCGACACGGTCTGCATCCAGGCCGGGCTCGGACACATCGCCGCCACCCTGCCGACCGTCGTCAAGAAGCTGAGGACGCTCGCGCCCCACGCGACGATCGTGGTCCTCAACTACTACAACCCGTTCCTCGCGGCGTGGCTGCTCGGACCGACCGGCCAGGTCGTCGCCGAGCAGTCGACGGCTCTGCAGGCCCAGCTCAACACGGTCATCGCCACAGCGGTCGGCACGCGGGCCCGGGTGGCCGACGTCGCGACGAGCTTCCGCAGCACCGACCAGACTCCCGTCAGCGTGCCGGGGCTCGGGACCCTGCCCACGAACGTCGCGACGATCTGCACCCTCACCTGGATGTGCGGCAAGCTCGACATCCACGCCAACGACCAGGGCTACGCACTCATGGCGCACACGGTGGTGGCGCGGCTGGGCAGGCGGTAGGTCTCTAGGCTGGGGCCATGCGCATCGCGAGATTCACGACCGGTGAGGACCCGGCATACGGCCTCGTCGACGGGGCGGGGGAGAAGATCGCCGGCATCACCGGCGACCCGCTCTACACCAAGATCGAGCTGACCGGGCAGACGTATGCCGTCGACGACGTCCGCCTCCTCGCGCCGGTCATCCCGCGCAGCAAGGTGATCGGCGTGGGACGCAACTACGCCGACCACGCGGCTGAGATGGGGGGCGAGGTCCCGGCCGAGCCGCTCCTGTTCCTCATCCCCAACACCGCCGTCATCGGGCCGGGCGACCCGGTCGTCATGCCGCCGCAGAGCGACAACGTCCACTACGAGGGAGAGCTGGCCGTCGTCATCGGCCGGGTCTGCAAGGACGTGGAGCCCGAGGACGCGGCCAAGGTGATCCTCGGCTACACCGTCGCCAACGACGTGACGGCCCGCGACCTGCAGAAGTCCGACGGGCAGTGGGCCCGGGCCAAGGGGTTCGACACGTTCTGCCCGCTCGGCCCGTGGATCGAGACCGACCTGGACGTCGGCGACCTGCGCATCACGACCCACCTCGATGACGAACCGGTCCAGGACGGCACGACGGCCGACATGATCCACGGCGTCGCAGCCCTGGTCTCCTACGTGAGCAAGGCGTTCACCCTGCTGCCCGGCGACGTCATCCTCACCGGCACGCCCGCAGGCGTCGGCCCGGTCCAGCCCGGCCAGCGGGTCGAGGTCGAGATCGAGGGGATCGGCGTGCTGACCAACCCCTTCGTGCGGCACTGACGAGCACCGACGAGCGACCGTCGCGCCGTTCCCTAGAATCGGCAGCACCATGACCAAAGAGAAGCTGGGCCCTGTCCGTCTGCGCGTCGCCCCGTCCCCCACGGGAGACCCGCACGTCGGCACGGCATACATGTCGCTGTTCAACCTCGCCTTCACCCGCAAGGAGGGCGGCCAGTTCATCCTGCGGATCGAGGACACCGACCGCGCCCGCTTCCGCGCCGACAGCGAGCAGCAGGTGTTCGACACCCTGCACTGGCTCGGCTTCCACTGGGACGAGGGTCCGGACATCGGCGGGCCGATGGCTCCGTACCGCCAGTCCGAGCGGCTCGACACCTACGCCCCGTATGCCGCGCGCCTCCTCGCCGACGGCCACGCCTACTACTGCTGGTGCTCCACCGAGCGGCTCGCGCAGATGCGCGAGGAGCAGCAGAAGAACAAGCAGCCCACCGGCTACGACCGGCTCTGCTACGGCAAGACGCGCGAGGAGCGGGCCGCGCTGCCCGGGTTCACCGAGACCCCCGTCGTCCGGATGCTCATTCCCGACGACGTCGAGCTCACCTTCGAGGACCTCATCCGTGGCACCGTGTCGGCGCCGCGCCCCGACGACCAGGTCGTCGTCAAGGCCGACGGGTTCCCGACCTACCACCTCGCCGTCGTCGTCGACGACCACGAGATGGCGATCACCCACGTCGTCCGCGGCGAGGAGTGGATCTCCTCCACGCCCAAGCACCTCCTGCTCTACAAGTGGCTCGGGCTCGAGGCGCCGAAGTTCGCCCACATGCCGCTGCTGCGCAACCTGGACAAGTCCAAGATCTCCAAGCGCAAGAACCCGGCAGCCCGGCTGACCTGGTTCCAGGAGCAGGGCTACCTGCCCGAGGCGCTCGGCAACTTCCTTGCCCTGCTTGCCTATCCGCCGCGTCAGGACGCCGAGGGCAACGATGTCGAGGTCTTCACGTTCGAGGAGTTCAAGGACGACTTCGACTGGCGCAAGGTCAACCCGGTCGGCCCGATCTTCGACCTCAAGAAGCTGGACTGGCTCAACGGCGTCTACATCCGTGATCTCGAGATCGGGGACTTCGCCCACCGGCTGCTTCCGTTCCTCACCAAGGACGGCGTGCTCGGCGACAACCCCTCGCTCGGCGAGCTCGCCCGCCTGCGCAGCGTGGCCGAGCTGATCCAGACCCGCATCGTCACCCTCGCCGAGGCGACCCCGCTCGTGGCGCCGTTCTTCGTCGCCGACCAGGCGCTGGAGATCGCCGACGACGCGCGCGCCGGGCTCGGCGACGACGCTCCGCGGGTGCTCGACGCCGCGCTGGAGTCGCTCGGCGCCCTGGACGACACAGGGACCGGAGTCCTCGGCAGCGAGTCGGGCTGGAACGCCCCGGCCATCGAGGCGGCACTCCGCTCGGCCCTCATCGACGGGTTGGGGATCAAGGCGAAGCTCGCGTTCGGTCCGCCGCGGACGGCCGTCTCGGGGGCCCGGATCAGCCCGCCGCTCTTCGAGTCGATGGAGATCCTCGGCAAGCACTCGACGATCGCCCGGCTCCGGCGGCTGCGTGAGGACCTCGCCTGAGCTCGTTGGTCGGTGACGGTCCCGTATGCCGTGAGCCCGGGTTGGGGACGGGGTCCGGGGGTCCGGTGCGGGCCGTGCTGTTCGACCTCGACGACACCCTCATCACGACCCGGGCCGCCATGGAGGCCAGTGCGCCGGTGGCGCTGTCGGCGATACGTCCGGAGCTCACGGACGGGGCAGCTCTGGAGGGTGGGCGCCTGTTCCGTGCCGACGCCGAGGGCTGGTTCGCCGCCTTCACCCGCGGTGAGGTCGACTTCTGGACCATGAGGCGTCGCCGGGTGGCCGCCACCCTGCAGAGCCTCGGCATCGCCTCGCGGGACGGCGACGCCGAAGCCTTCGAGGCGGCATACGGGCCGGCGTTCTCCGATCGGATCGCCGCCTTCGACGACGTGTCTCCGCTCCTTCGGCGATGCCTCGAGAACCGTTGGCAGGTGGGCGTGTTCACCAACTCCGGCGAGGTCTACACCGAGGGCAAGCTGGCGTGGTCGGGCCTCACGGGCCGGGTCGGACCGGTCATCACCCGTGACACCCTGGGCCGGCCCAAGCCGGAGCCGGAGGGCTTCCTCCACCTCTGCGAGCTCGTCGGCGTCGCGCCGGAGGAGGCGGTGTTCGTGGGGGACGAGCTGGAGACCGACATCGAGGGTGCTGTCGGCGCGGGGCTGCGCGCGGTCTGGCTGCGGCGGGAGGGTTATGAGCGGGATCCGGAGCTGGTCGCGGAAGCCGAGCGGGCCGGCATACCAGTGATCTCGTCGCTCGCCGAGTGCCCCGAGCTGCTGACCCGGGAATGACTCTCGGGCCGACCGACGGGTTTCGGGCCGGTGTCGATGAGCTGCCTGACGACGGGGAGATGTCCCCGGCGATTTGGGGCGACCCGTCGCCGACCGGTACAGTCTCTCCTTGGTTCGCCGCCGCGTCGTCCCCGTGACGAAAGGGCGTCGATACCCCCTTGGGGTATGGTGTAATTGGCAACACTGGTGATTCTGGTTCATCCGTTCTAGGTTCGAGTCCTGGTACCCCAGCCACGATCAACCCGCCGCTTTGGCGGTGGAGGTCGATTCGGAGAAAGTCGCTCGCAAGGGTATGGTTTCCTCCGCTGTCCGACCCGGCTCACGCCGACGGACAACCGCTAGAGGCCCCGTTGTGTAGCGGCCTAGCACGCCGCCCTCTCAAGGCGGTAGCGCGGGTTCGAATCCCGTCGGGGCTACAGATAGTGAGTGAGGCTCCGCGCTGACGCGCGGAGCCTCACTCATTTCTGCCGCCTTCCCAGGACCACCGTCCGGGTCGGCGGCTGTCGAGTGATCACGACGCTCGGGGTGCGCCGTCGGGCACTGCGAGTGTCGTGATCACTCGACTCGAAGGGTGGCCGGATCGAGGTCGAGTGCGCGGGCGAACCTCTGCAGGCAGGCGATCCGTCGGGGCCGGTTGAAGACGTCTGCGGCGTAGATCTCCAGAACCGTCCAGCCGAAGTCCTCGGCCACCGACGCCCGGGACGAGTCGCTGCTCCGGCGGTGGATCGACGCATGGTGCTCGCCCTGGTACTCACCGATCACCTTCTGGTCCCGCCAGACCAGATCTCCCTCCAGGAGGAAGCCGCCGGCGTCGTCGCGGATCACCTCGTTGACGAGAGGCTCGGGGAAGCCAGCCCGGTGGAACATGATCCTCGACCGGGTCTCCATGGGTGACCTTACCCCGCTGCGGACCAGGCCGAGGGCCTCCTCGAGCCGGACCTTCCCACGCGGACGCACCCGGGACGTCAAGCACGCGGCCAGCAGGTCACGGCCGGTCAGCCCGGACTCAGGCTGCCCGGATCGCAGACTCTGGGCTGCCTGCCAAGGCGCCGCGCGGACGAGGCGCGCCGCCGACCTGGCACAGGACTCCTCATCGGCCCACTCGGGTGCAGCAGCCTCGGTGTCGAGCCGTGTCACGACGGTATCCCCGAGCACGATGAGGTCGTCCACGGTGAGCACGGAGCCACCGAGCTCGCCCAGATCACACCAGGTGTCCTCGCGCCCGACGACGGGCAGGTCGTCAAGTCGCCACAGCGCCCGACTCTGGAGACCGCGATGGCCGTGACATCCCTCCCGGCGGATCTGGGGCAGGTGGCTACGCCGGATCAGGTGCAGACCGGGTGCGGACTCCAGGGACCGGGTGAGCGGCAGCCCCCACAGCTGGGCGGCGGTCAGATGACTGAACGCCACATCGGGAGGCAGGGCCAGCATGAATGCGGCCGCCCGGTCGCCGACGGCAGCGGCGGCGTCGGCCGACCGGACGCCCCGCGTGGGAATAGTCAGCCGTCGTCCACTGAGGCGTCCATCGGACACGCCCGCTGCCCGCGCGTCCGCGGCGGCGAACGGTGCTCCCGTGAAGCGGGGCGGCAGCGGAAGCGGTCTCACCCGGGTCAAGTCCGGATCCGTGGTGTACGAGGGGTGATGCCTTCGAGGTTGTTGGTTAGCCGGTGATGGCGCCGGCGATCAGGCTGGTGCTCACCTCCTTGGGGCCG
>JAJPIW010000009.1 GCA_021324575.1 Intrasporangiaceae bacterium
ACCGTCGCCAACCTCGTCATAGCCGCCCTACCGGCCACCGGCAAGATCACCATCGACAACAACTCCACCGGCACCATCAACCTCATCGCCGACACCGCCGGCTACACGCTCGTACCGCATTGGGGTACCCCATCCCTCGTCCACCCGCCGACCGGATCGGTCGGCGCCCTCGACTGCGTGTCCGACACCTCGTGCGTGGCCATCGACAGCCTCGGCAAGACGTGGGTGCTTGCCGGATCGACGTGGTCGCTGAGTCCCCCCTTCCCCGCACCCAGCGTGGTGTCGGTGTCCTGCGTCGGCAACCTGCACTGCGTGGCCGTCAGTTCGGACCTCCGCAGCGCCATCTTTGACGGCGGGCGGTGGGGTGCCACCGTGGATATCGGCGCCCCCGGCACGTATGGCCCAACCAGCATCTCGTGCCCGACGTCGGCCTTCTGCGCCGTGTCGTCGAACAACGGAGTCGTGTACACCTTGGCTTCCGGCACCTGGACGGCCACTACGGTCGACGTGGACGGCACCAGCATCCGCAATGTCAGCTGCCCCACGGCGACGATGTGCCTGGCCGTCGCCGACAGGGGCAACACCTATGAATGGAACGGCACCCAGTGGTCGGCCGTCGGGCAGGTCGGACTCGGGCAGGACGTCTACCTCGACTGCCCATCGACCACTGTGTGCGTAGCCGCCGACAACGGGCACGGTGCCACCTGGTCGGGAGCCTGGGGCGGCATCCAGGCGGTGACCCTCGACAACGGGCCGTGGAGCGTGTCCTGCGCATCCACGACGTACTGCAGGGTGGGCGGCGCCTCGGGCCAGCACGTGGACTGGAACGGGGCATCGTTCTCCGACCCCGTCCGGGATTCCGCTACCGCCACCCGCCTGACGTGCACGGCGACCAACGTGTGCTGGGGCGGCCTGTACGCGCTGTCCGGTGACGAGGGCGTGGTCCGGTTCGCCCCCAGCGCCGTCGTTACCACCTTCGCCATCGTTCAGGCAACACCTCTGGACATCAGCTGCCCGACCAGAGCCTTCTGCGCGCTCATCGACATCGCAGCCTCGGCCCAGTTCGACGTCAACGGCTCGTGGCAACCGACGATGCGGACCCAGGCCGAGGGCGGCAACCCAACCCCGGTCTCCGGCATCGACTGCGCCTCGTCGTCCTTCTGTGCCGAATCGACCTACAACTCGATCGGCGGAGGCGCTCTTATCGCCTGGAACGGGTCCGTCTGGCAAACCCTCGCCCGCAACTATGCGCAAGTCGACGTCGACTGTCCCACCTCTGCCTTCTGTATGAGTCCGGGCAGTTTCAACAGTGTCTTCACCTGGGATGGAACGCAGCAGACGCCAGCCAACGTGACAGCCGGTGGCACCCTCTCGGCCGTCAGCTGCCCGAGTGTGACCTACTGCAGGATCGTGGCTGCCTACGGCCAGGTCACGACCTGGAACGGCACGACCTGGTCCACCGCCGTCCAGGTGGCACCGCAGGTCTACAACACCAAGTACATCTCGTGCTCCAGCCCCAAGCGCTGCGCGGTCGTCGACACGGCAGGCAATGCCGAGACCTGGAACGGCACGGCCTGGACCGCACCCACCCTTCTGGCTCCAGCCGGCGACGGATTCACCGGTGTGAACTGCCCTCCGACAACTTCTGTCTGGCGGCCACGACCAACGGCTACGCCCTCACCTTCGACGGCAACGCATGGTCCGCGCCGGTGCGAGTGGACCCGGGTGGTGGGTTGCGCGGAGTGGACTGCGCCGAGCCGACCTACTGCGTGGCGATCTCCGCTAGCGGCTACGCCACGACCTTCAGCTAGCCGTTTGTCGCGCCCCGGGCCTGCACCTTGCGCCAGCCGCCGGCTCGGTTGTTGGCGATGACCGCGCGGAAGAGCGCCACGAGTGCCTCCTCGTCGAGCACGTCGCCCTCGCGCACCTGGATCGCGCGGGCGGTGAGGTTGCCGTGTCCCTGGTTGACCAGCCCGGTCGGGTCCGGAGCGATCGGGTCGTAGATGAAGACGTTGAGATGCGTCTTGGCGCCGAGAAGGGCGCAGATGTTGCCGTCCAGCACGAAGTACGGCTGGACGGTCCGCTTGATCGTCTCCTCGACCTCGGGGTCGGCCTCGTGGACCAGCCGGCGCACCGTGCGGGCGACCTGGCCCTGCCAGGGCACCAACCCGTCGATGTAGTCGTCGACCCTCGGGTCGCGGTCCGCGCTCATCGGCCGGCCACCCACCTTCCCGTATGCCGTGTGCCCACCGAGCCATTGTGGCCCGGCGGGCAGGCATCCGGTCGGGTCAGGACTGGCCGAGTTTTGCCAGGATGAGTGCCCGCGCCTTGGCGGCGTCGGCCTGGCCCTTCATCGCCTTCATGACCTGACCGATGAGGGCGCCGGCCGCCTGGACCTTGCCCTCCCGGATCTTGTCGGCGACCTCCGGGTTGGCGGCGATGACCGCGTCGACGGCGGCCTCGAGGGCGCCGTCGTCGCGGACCAGCTCGAGCCCGCGGGCGTCAGCGACCAACGTCGGGGTGCCCTCACCGTCGAGGACTCCCTCCCACACCTGCCGGGCCATCGAGTCGTTGAGCCGGCCGGCGGTCACCAGACCCTCGAGCTCGACGACGTGGGCCGGGGTGACACCCAGCCCCGCGGCATACGACGAGACGTCCTGGCCGTCGGTGTTGGCGCGCCGGGCGACCTCACCGGACCACCACTTGCGGGCCCCGGCCGGGGTCGCACCGGCGGCGACGGTCTCCTCGATCGTCTCCACCAGCCCGGCGTTGACGACGTCGCGCATCTCCAGATCGCTGTAACCCCAAGTAGATTGGAGCCGCCTGAGCCGAGCAGCCGGGTTCTCCGGCAGGGTCGCCCGGAGCGCCTCGACCGTCTCGCGTGACGGGGCGACCGGGACGAGGTCGGGCTCGGGGAAGTAGCGGTAGTCCTCGGCGTCGGACTTCTCCCGGCCACTCGTCGTGATGCCGGTGTCCTCGTGCCAGTGCCGGGTCTCCTGGACGACCTTGCCGCCCGAGGAGAGGATCGCACCGTGCCGGCCGATCTCGTAGCGGACGGCCCGCTCGACCGAGCGCAGCGAGTTGACGTTCTTGGTCTCCGAGCGCGTACCGAGCGTTGTCGAGCCCTTGGGCATGAGCGACAGGTTGACGTCGCAGCGCATCGAGCCCTGCTCCATCTTCACGTCGGAGACCCCGAGCGCCTTGACCAGGTCGCGCAGGGCGGCGACGTAGGCCCGCGCGATCTCCGGGGCCCGCTCCCCCGTGCCCAGCATCGGCTTGGTGACGATCTCGATGAGCGGGATCCCGGCCCGGTTGTAGTCGACGAGCGAGTGGTCGGCGCCGTGGATCCGGCCGGTCGCGCCACCGACGTGCAGTGACTTGCCGGTGTCCTCCTCCATGTGTGCGCGCTCGATCTCGACCCGGTAGACCGTGCCGTCGTCGAGCTCGACGTCGAGGAAGCCGCCGAACGAGATCGGCTCGTCGTACTGGCTGGTCTGGAAGTTCTTGGGCATGTCCGGGTAGAAGTAGTTCTTCCTGGCGAAGCGGCACCACTCGGCGATCTCGCAGTTGAGCGCCAGACCGATCCGGATCGCCGACTCGACGCCCTTCTCGTTCACCACGGGCAGCGCACCGGGCAGGCCCAGACAGGTCGGGCAGACCTGCGAGTTCGGTTCTGCGCCAAAGGTAGTCGCGCAGCCACAAAACATCTTTGTGGCCGTGTTCAGCTCGACGTGCACTTCCAGCCCGAGGACCGGGTCGTATGCCGCGAGCGCCTCTTCGAAGGGGATCGTCGCCTCGGTCATCGCGCACCTCCCGTCGTTGCGTCTGCGGAGTTGGGGGCGCCGACCCTCAGATCCGCAGACGCAAGGAGGAGGTCGGGGGCCCGGTCGAGCAGCGGCCCGCCCCAGGTCTCGGTGAGGGCGGCCTCGAGAGCCGCACCCACGGCATAGAGCCTTTCGTCCTTCGTGGCCGGCGCGAGGAACTGGATGCCGGTCGGGAGCCCGTCCTCGGGCGCGAGCCCGGTCGGGACCGACATCCCGGGGACGCCGGCGAGGTTGGCCGGGATGGTGGCGATGTCGTTGAGGTACATAGCCATCGGGTCGTCGAGCTTGTCGCCGAGCTTGAACGCCGTGGTCGGCGCGGTCGGCGACGCGAGCACGTCGGCGGTCTCGAAGGCACGGGCGAAGTCGTCGGCGATGAGCCGGCGGACCTTCTGGGCCGACCCGTAGTAGGCGTCGTAGTAGCCACTCGACAGGGCATAGGTGCCCAGGATGATCCGGCGCTTCACCTCGTCGCCGAAGCCGGCGTCGCGGGTGGCTGCCATCACCTGCTCCGCGCTGGGGTCGGCGACCCCGTCGGGGAGGACCCGCAGGCCGTAGCGCATCGCGTCGAACTTGGCCAGGTTGGAGGATGCCTCGCTCGGCAGGATGAGGTAGTAGGCAGCGAGGGCGTACTCGAAGTTGGGGCAGGACACCTCGACGACCTCGGCGCCCCGGGCGACGAGGGCCGCGATGGCCTCGTCGAAGCGCTGCTGCACCCCGGCCTGGAAGCCGGCGCCGGTGAGCTCCTTGACGATGCCGATCCGCATCCCCGTCACATCGGCGCGGCGGGCGGCCTCGACGACCGGGGGCACCGGTGCGTCGATCGAGGTGGAGTCCAGCGGGTCATGGCCGCCGATGAGGTCGTGCAGCAGGGCGGCGTCGAGGACGGTCCGCGTGCACGGCCCGGCCTGGTCCAGCGAGGAGGCCAAGGCCACGAGGCCGTACCGAGAGACCCCTCCATAAGTGGGCTTGGTGCCGACCGTGCCGGTGACCGCTGCCGGCTGACGGATCGAGCCGCCGGTGTCGGTGCCGATGGCCAGCGGCGCCTGGAACGAGGCGACCACCGAGCTCGAACCGCCGCCCGACCCGCCTGGGATCCGGGTGAGGTCCCACGGGTTGTGGGTCGGTCCGTAGGCGGAGTGCTCCGTCGAGGACCCCATGGCGAACTCGTCCATGTTGAGCTTGCCGAGGATCGGCAACCCGGCCTCGCGCAGCCTGCGGACAAGCGTGGCGTCGTAGGGCGGGATCCAGCCTTCGAGGATGCGCGATCCGCACGTCGTCGGCAGCCCCTTGGTGGCCATGACGTCCTTGACCGCGATCGGCACGCCGGCCATCGGGTGCAGCTGCTCCCCCGCGGCCCGACGGTCGTCGATCGCCTTGGCCTGGTCGAGCGCGCCGGCCCCGTCGACGTGCAGGTAGGCGTGGACCGCGCCGTCGACGGCAGCGGTGCGGTCCAGGTGGGCCTGGGTCAGCTCGACCGAGCTGATCTCGCCGGCGGCGAGGGCCGCGGCCATCTCGGCGGCGGTGGAGCGGATGGGGTCAGTCACGCGGTGGTGTCCTTGGTCGGGTCGGTCAGGGAGAGGTGGGCCGTATGCCGGGTGCGCACCGCGGCATACGAGGTCGCCTCAGGCGTCGGTTCAGTCTTCGGTAAGGATGCGCGGCACCGAGAACCGGTCGTCCTCGACGGCCGGCGCGGCGGCGAGCACGGCCTGGGTCCCGAGCGAGGGGACGACGACGTCGGCCCGGGTGACGTTGGTGAGCGGCAGCGGGTGGCTCATCGGCTCGACGCCATCGGTCGGCGCCTTCTGGACCTTGGCCACGGACTCGAGGATGACGCCCAGCTCGCCGACCATCCGGTCCAGCTCGGCGTCGGAGAGGTCGATCCGGGCGAGCCCGGCGAGGTGCGCGACGTCGTCGCGGGTCAGTTCGGCCATGCGGGTAAGTCTATGGGCGGGGCGAACCGGTTCGACCCGACCCTTCGGCGCCCTCGACCCAGGGGGTCCCCGATAGGTTCGCGGGGTGATCTCCGTCGCGTGCCCGTGCGGTTCCGGGGCGGCGTATGCCGCGTGCTGCGGCCCGCTCCACCAAGACGCCCAGCCGGCGCCGACCGCGTTGGCGCTGATGCGGTCCCGGTATGCCGCATTCGCCATCGGGGACGGGGACTACCTGTTCCGCACCTGGTATCCGCGGACGCGCCCGGACGCCGTCGGTCTGGATCCGGCGCTGACCTGGACCGGGTTGGAGATCACCGACCTGGTAGCCGGTGGGCCGGATGACGATGCGGGCGAGGTCGCCTTCGTGGCGCGTTGGCACACCCGGAGCGGTGAGGAGGGGGCCGTGACCGAGCGCAGCCGGTTCGTCCGGCGGGCAGGTCGCTGGCTCTATCTCGACGGCGTCCACGACTGACCGCTGGCCAACCTCCCACGGCAGGAACGCATTGGCGAGCCGACGCGCTCTGGACCTCGCACGGCATGCTTGCCCCATGCGGATGATGACGCCCACCGTCGGTCTTGTCATCGCCTTCGCCCTGGTCGGTTGCGGCAGTTCCAAGCATCCCGCGACCTCGACGCCACCCGGCTCGGCGACCACCGCCGCGAACTCGTCCTCACCGCCTGCGCCATCGCCGCGGCCATCTGGGGCCTCGACGTCCGCTTCGACCTCCCTGATCGCGTCGGGAATGCCGCAGCCCGCCCACGTCGTGGTGGTCGTGATCGAGAACCACGCTGTTGCAGAGGTTTTGGGCAACCCAAAGGCTCCGTTCCTGAACGGCTTGGCGGCCCACGGAGCCACCTTCACCAGGTTCTACGCGATCACCCATCCCAGCGAGCCGAACTACCTGGCCCTCTTCTCCGGCTCGACGCACGGCCTGTCCAGCGATGCGTGCCCGGTGCGCTACCCCGGCGCGAACCTGGCCGGTTCTTTGCTCGAGGCCAGGATGACGTTCACCGGGTATGCCGAGGACCTCCCCGAGTCCGGGTTCACTGGTTGCACCAGTGGGGGCTACGCGCGCAAGCACAGTCCGTGGGTCAGCTTCACCAGGGTGCCGGCTCAGGTCAGCCAGCCGATGAGCTCCTTCCCCCGTGACTACGCCTCACTGCCGACCGTCTCGTTCGTCATCCCGAACCTGCAGCACGACATGCACGACGGAACGGTGGCCCAAGCCGACAGCTGGCTGGAGCAGCACCTGTCCGGATACGTGACCTGGGCCCAAGCCCACAACAGCTTGCTCATCGTCACGGCCGACGAGGACGACCACAGCGCCGACAACCGCATCCCCGCACTCATCGTGGGGGCAGGCGTGAAGGCCGGGCACTACGGGCAGCGCTACGACCTCTACTCGCTGCTGCGGCTGATCGAGGACATGTACGGGCTGCCGCGCCTCGCCAACAGCGCCACCGCCACCCCGATCAACGGCATCTGGGACTGACCGTCACGCCATTCACTCGAGGGGGTTCGCCCGCAAGAACCGCACTTCCTCGATGTCGAGGCGAGCCTGCACCTGCCGCAGCACGATGTCGTCGATGCGCTGCTCGTCGCGCAGTTCCAGGAGGGCCTCGCGGCGCCGGCCGATGAGCGCGATGGAGAGGCTTGAGTACTGGTCGTGGTGCTGGACGATGGGGTCGCCTTCCGCGCCGCCGGCCGCGAGGAGCTTGCGCTGCTTGTCCAGCTCGTGACGGACTCGCTCGACCACTCGCTGCCCGCTGCCGAGCTCGTCGGCCGTGGTGTCGAGAGCCTCGATGGCTGCCTCGAGGGTGTACTCGTCGGCGAACTGGAGCTCCTCGGCGACCGAGGTGTCCACCGGTAGCCGCGCAAACCGCACGACAGACGGCAGTAACAGCGCTTGGAGCAGGGTCAGCAGGATCACGCCGCAGGTGATCAGCACGAGGAGGTCGCGGCCGGGGAACGGGGCGCCGGAGTCCAGCGTCTGCGGGACGGCAAGGACCGCGGCGAGCGAGATGGCGCCGCGGAACCCGGCGACCGCGCTCACGGTGCGCCGTCGCGCCGGGACACGGCGCAACCGTTGGGCCGGACGGCGGTCGAGGAGCCGGATGAGGTAAGGCGTGGTGTAGAGCCACACCCACCGCACCCCGATCACGACGGCTGTGACGACGAGGACGTCGACCAGGGCACGGAGCGTGGAAGCACTGTCCAGCCCGCGGAAGGCGGACTGGGCAGAGAGTCCGACCAGCACGAACAGCGCGCTGCTGAGGACCGTGGTGGACAGTGCCCAGAACGGGATGACGACCTGACGAGTCAGCGCACCGGTGATCCGTGAGGTCACCTGGCTCATGAACAGCCCGCAGACCACGACGGCCAGCACACCGGAGGCGTGGACGATGTCCGCCAGCAGGAAGGCGGCGAACGGGGTCACCAGCATGGCGATGCCCTCGAGCATGGGGTCGTCCATCCGGCGGCGCAGCTGCCAGCTGACAATTCCCACGAGACCGCCCGCGAGCACGCCTCCGCCGTACGCCAGCACCAGGAGCCAGCTCACGCGCCAAGGGGTGAGGTGCTCCTCGCCGACCGTCACGCCCACGGCCAACCCGTAGAGGACCAGAGCTGTGCCGTCGTTGACCAGGCTCTCGGCGCGCAGCACGGTGACGGTGCGGCGCGGCAGGTCGCGGGCCAGGACGCCGACCGCGGTCGCGTCGGTGGGCGCCAGTGCGGCGCCGAGGACCCACGCCGGGCCCCAATCGAGGCCGAGCCCGTGCGCGGCGGCGGCGACCGCGGCGGCGGTGGCGACCACCAGCGCGGTGCTGGTCAGGACCACGACCCGCAGGTTGTTGCGGATCTCCCGCAGGGAGGTCGTCAGGCTCTCCCAGTACAGCAATGCGGGGAGGAACACGAGAAGCACCACCTGCGGTGGCAGCTGGGCCTGCCGCAAGTGCGGCACGAACCCGACCAGCACCCCGACCAGCACGAGCAGGATGGCCGGCGCGATCGGGTAGCGGCGCGCGAGCGCGCCGCACAGGACCAGGGCGACCCCGAGCACGACAACCATCTCGAGTCCAAGCACGGACTCATCTTGACCAGCCTCAGGGCCCCCCGACCACCCTCGGACCGGCAGGTGGACGAGCTCGCCACGGCCCAGCACCCCGGAGCGGGCCACGTTGTCCATACCCAGCAGGCCTGCCGGACACCCGTGACCAGCCGGAGCTCGGCTTGCGTGTCGAGCTCGACCGGACATCCCAACCGTGGTGTGCCACCTCGCCGAGTCGAGGACCGGCGAGCCCGGCCACCGTCAGCGGCGTCGACAGGAACCCGACCGGCACCTCCGACGAGGAATGCTGGTCCGCGGTCGTCTATGGGGGGAGGCGAAATGGCTGGGTCCGGGCCCGCAGAGTCCTCAGCGAACGGGTTGATGACTCGTATGCCGCGCACGTCCGGCCCGCGCCGAGGTCCTCGGTCCACAGCTCGTCGAGAGCCCGGATTCGGGCGCGGCGCAAGGTCTCCGCGTCCACCGTGATCGTCAGGTTGGCCACACTCCAGTGTCACTCGGGTCCCGTGTAGCACGGGTCTTCTGGTCTCACAGGGCCGTGGGACCACCTTCGAGGAGCTGGCGGAAGCCGGCCTCGTCCAGGATGGTCAGCCCGAGCTCCTCGGCCTTGGTGGCCTTGGTCCCGGCGTTGGCGCCGACGACGACGTAGTCGGTGCTCTTGGAGACCGACCCGGAGGCTTTGCCGCCGCGGGACAGGATCGCCTCCTTGGTCTCGTCGCGGCTGAAGCCCTCCAGCGACCCGGTGACGACCACCGTCAGCCCGGCGAGGGTCTGGTCGACCGACTCGTCGCGCTCGTCGACCATCCGGACGCCGTCGGCGGCCCACCGGTCGACGATCGCCCGGTGCCAGTCGTTGCCCTCGGCGTCGAACCAGTCGCGGACGGCGATGGCGATGACCCCACCGACGCCCTCGGCGCCGGCGAGCTCCTCGGCCGTCGCCGCCCGTATGGCATCCATCGAGCCGAAGTGCTGGGCGAGGGCGCGCGCCGCAGTGGGCCCGACGTGCCGGATGGAGAGCGCCACGAGCACCCGCCACAACGGCTGGTCCTTGGCGGTCTGCAGGTTGTCGACCAGCCGCTGCCCGTTGGCGGAGAGGACGCGCCCGTCGACGACGGCGTCAGGGTCGTCGGTCTTCTTGGCGGCTCGGGTGAACAACGGCACGCCCGCCAGCGTCTGTGCGGTGAGCCCGAACAGGCCGGACTCGTCGGTGAGGACTCCGGCGTCGAGGAGCGCGACCGCGCCCTCCCAGCCCAGTGCCTCGATGTCGAAGGCACCGCGACCGGCGAGACCGGCGAGCCGCTCGCGGAGCTGGGACGGGCAGGTGCGGGAGTTGGGGCAGCGGATGTCCTTGTCGCCCTCCTTCTCCGGCGCGAGAGGTGAGCCGCAGGAGGGGCAAGTGACCGGCATACGGAACTCGCGCTCGGACCCGTCGCGCAGGGCGACGACCGGACCGAGGATCTCGGGGATCACGTCGCCGGCCTTGCGCAGCACGACGGTGTCGCCGATGAGGACGCCCTTGCGGCGGACCTCGTCGGCGTTGTGCAGGGTGGCTCGCTCGACGGTCGACCCGGCGACGACGACCGGCTCCATGACGCCGAACGGGGTCACCCGACCGGTGCGGCCGACGTTGACCTGGATGTCGAGGAGCCTGGTGTTGACCTCCTCGGGCGGGTACTTGAAGGCGATCGCCCAGCGCGGCGCCCGGCTCGTCGACCCGAGCTGGCGCTGGACCGAGACCTCGTCGACCTTGACGACGACGCCGTCGATCTCGTGCTCGACGTCGTGCCGGTGCTCGCCGGTGCGGGTGATGAACGCCTGCACCGCATCGATGGTGTCGACGACGAGGTAGTGGCTGGAGACCGGCAGGCCCCACCCCTTCAGCAGCTCATAGGCATGGGACTGCGTGACGATCTCGAAGCCGCGACGGGCTCCGATCCCATGGACGAGCATCTTGAGCTGCCGGCTCGCGGTGACGCGAGGGTCCTTCTGCCGCAACGACCCTGCCGCTGTGTTGCGCGGGTTGGCATAGGGGGGTTTGCCCGCCTCGACGAGGCTCGCGTTGAGCTCGGCGAAGGACTCGATCGGGAAGAACACCTCGCCCCGGACCTCGACCAGCTCGGGCAGGTCGTCGCCGTGCAGCTGCTCGGGGATCCCCTTGATGGTGCGGACGTTGAGGGTGACGTCCTCGCCCGTGCGACCGTCGCCGCGGGTCAGGGCGCGGGTCAGCCGGCCGCGCTCGTAGAGCAGGTTGACGGCCAGCCCGTCGATCTTCAGCTCGCAGAGGTAGTGGACCTCGGCGCCCCCCGCGTCGCGCTCGACCCGCGCCGCCCAGGCGGCCATCTCCTCGGCACTGAACGCGTTGTCCAGGCTGAGCATCCGCTCGAGGTGGTCGACGGCCTGGAAGTCGGTGGAGAAGACCGCGCCGCCCACCTGCTGGGTCGGGCTGTCAGGAGTGCGCAGGCTCGGGTGGGTGGCCTCGAGCTCGTTGAGCCGCCGGATGAGGGCGTCGTACTGCCCGTCGGACAGAGTCGGCGCGTCCTTGACGTGGTAGGCGAACTGCGCCGCCGTCGCCTGCTCGGCGACCTCGGCCCACTCCTGCCGGACCTCGTCGGGGACGTCGGTTTCGATGCTCGGGCTCACGGGTTCATCCTGCCGCAGCGGTCGGACAAGTCCGTATGCCGCGCGCTCGGGTCTCCCTGCGGCTGTCGACTGCTGTAGCTACGCCCTGGCCAAGGACAGCGGAGAGCCACTCCTGTTCAAGGGGGAGGACTTCCGGCATACGGACATCACGCCAGCCCTGTGACGGCGGCGCGCGGGGCTAACATGGCGGTCGGGCGCGCAGGACCGCCCGACGTCCGCTCGAAGGGGCTCAGCCCTCCTGCACGCAGTTTCTGATTGTCGACCGACCTCCTTTCCTCGGCCCGACCTTCGCGGACACCGGGCCCGGAAGGAGGCCGTCATGGCCAGCTCACTGCCCGACCGTCCGTCCGTCGACCGGCTCCGCAAGGACGCCCGTCGCCTCCAGGACTCCCTGTCCACCGGCTCACGACGGGCCACCGCGCTCGTCCGTCGCTGGCACCCGCAACCCGACGCGGCGCTGGCGACGCCGGGCCGGTTCCGTCTCCACGACGCCCAGCTGACGGTGGCCCGCCGCTATGGCTTCTCGGGGTGGCCAGCCATGGTCCACTTCGTCGAGCTGGCCGCGACGATCAGCCGCTTCCCCGGGTCGGTGGCCGACGAGGGCCTCGAACCTGCGGACCGGTTCACCGTCCTGGCCTGCCTGCGCTACGACGAGTCCGACTCGCCGGAACGCTGGCAGCAGGCGGCTGCGCTCCTGGCCGCCGACCCGACGCTCGTCGACCGGTCCGTGTGGACGGCTGCGGCCGCGATGGACCTCCCGGCACTGCGGCGGCACCTCGTGGGCGACCCCTCGAGCGCGACCCGGCCGGCTGGACCCTTCGAGTGGCCCCCGCTGCTGTACGTCACCTATTCACGGGCACCCGTCGGGCGGACCTCCGCGGAGGTGGCCGAGGTCGTGACCCTCCTGCTCGACGCCGGCGCCGACCCGGACACCGGCTACCTGTGGGGCGGTCTCGCGACGCCGTTCACGGCGCTCACCGGGGCGTTCGGGGAAGGCGAGCAGGGTCCCCGGCGCCAGCCACCCCACCCCCACGCGCAAGCGGTCGCCCGGCTGCTGCTCGACCGGGGCGCCGACCCCAACGACGGCCAGAGCCTCTACAACCGGATGTTCAGCCCGGGCAACGACCACCTCGAGCTGCTCTTCGCGTACGGGCTGGGCACGAGAACCGGCGGGCCGTGGTTCCGCCGGCTTGGCGAGGCCCTGGAGACGCCCGCCGAGATGATGCGCCGCCAGGTGGACTGGGCCGCGCGGCACGGCTTCGTCGAGCGGCTCGACCTCCTGGCCCGGCACGGCGTCGACGTGTCCGGCGTCGAGGCGGTGACCTGGCGGGTGCCGGCCGACGTGGACGTGTTGCTGGGCGGCCGGACGGCGCTCCACGCGGCGGCGTGGGAGGGCGACCTGAACCGGATCCGGGCGCTGCTGGCGGCCGGGGCGGACCCTGCCGTGCACGACGACGCCTACGGCACGACGCCGCTGGCCTGGGCCGAGCACGCCTTCCAGACCGAGGCCGCCGACCTGCTCCGCCCGCTCACGCCTCAATGAGGTGACGAAAGCACGAGGAGTTGCCCTTTCACAGCCCAGTTGGGCGATATCCGGGCCACAATGGCGCCACGAGCGCCACGTTGCCCCGTTTCCCGAAAGCAGGTCACCGATGACCAACCTCGCGAACAACCTCGTCCGCACGGCCCAGCACCACCCCGACAAGGCCGCCATCACCCTCGAGGGCCAGTCGCTCTCGTATGCCGCGTTGCTGGTGCTCGCGAGCAAGGCCGCCGGCAACCTCCGCAAGGCAGGCCTGCAAACGGGAGACCGGGTCGCCCTCATCCTGCCCAATGTCCCGGCATACCCGATCCTGTTCTTCGGGACGCTCCTCGCCGGCGGAATCGTCGTCCCGATGAACCCGCTGCTCAAGGCCGGCGAGATCGACTACTACTTCACCGACAGTGGGGCGAAGTTCGCCTTCGTCTGGCCCGACTTCGTGGCCGAGGCCGAAGCCGGTGCCCAGAACCAGGGGACCCAGGTCGTCGAGTGCGGCCTGATGGGGCCCAAGCCGGGCGCGTTCGTCGAGGACGGCCGGCCGATCTCGGTGCCCGAGGAGCGGGCTGATGACGACACCTGCCTGATCCTCTACACGTCAGGGACGACCGGCCGACCCAAGGGTGCCGAGCTGACCCACGCCAACATCAACCTCAACGCGCGCCGCTGCGTCGACGACATCCTGAAGGTGTCCCCCGACGACATCATCATGGGCTGCCTCCCGCTCTTCCATGTCTTCGGGCTCGTCGTCGGCCTGCAGGCGGCGGTCATCGCGGGCGCCTCGCTAGCCCTGATCCCGCGGTTCGACCCGGCCAAGGCGATCGAGGTGATCGGCAGCCAGGGCGTGACCATCATGCAGGGCGTACCGACGATGTATGCCGCCATCCTCAACCACCCGGCCGGGGACACCCTGGACGCCTCGCACCTTCGCATCTGCGCCTCGGGCGGCTCGGCAATGCCGCACGAGGTGCAGAGCGGCTTCGAGAAGAAGTTCGGGTGCATCATCCTCGAGGGCTACGGCCTGTCCGAGACCTCACCCGTGGCGTCGTTCAACCTGCCCGACCGCGAGCGCAAACCCGGGACCATCGGCCTGCAGATCCCGGGCTGCGAGATGCGGCTCGAGGATCCCGAGGGCAAGGTCGTCGGCGTCGGGGAGGTCGGCGAGATCGCCATCAGGGGCGACAACGTCATGAAGGGCTACTGGGGCAAGCCCGAAGCGACGGCCGAGGCGATCCGTGACGGTTGGTTCCACACCGGCGACCTGGCAACCGTCGACGACGAGGGCTACTACACGATCGTCGACCGCAAGAAGGACCTGATCATCCGCGGCGGCCTCAACGTCTATCCGCGGGAGGTCGAGGAGCTGCTCTACACCCACCCGGACGTCCTCGAAGCTGCTGTCGTGGCCGTGCCGGACGCGTTCTACGGCGAGGAGATCGGCGCCGCCATCGCCTTCCGGCCGGGTGCGACGGCGACCCTCGAGGACGTCAAGGCGTGGTCCAAGGAACGGATCGCGGCATACAAGTACCCCCGCCACCTGTGGCAGGTCGACGAGCTCCCCAAGGGCCCGACCGGCAAGATCCTCCGGCGCGAGGTCCACAAGCCCGACGCCTGACCGTTCCCCTTCCCCACCCGCCTCGACTTTCCCGCCCCATCCGGAAAAGTCATCCTCGCAAGGCATATCAACCCTTGCGAAGATGACTTTCCCGCCCCATCCGGAAAAGTCACCCTCGCAAGGCATATCAACCCTTGCGAAGATGACCTTCCCGCCCCATCCGGGAAAGGTGAGGCGGCCGTATGCCGGAGCGGCACTGGAAAGCGTCAGGCCGGGTGGGCGCGGCGCAACGAGTGCCACCCGCCGGCGGGGCGGCCGACAATGAGCGCGGCGACCAGGACGACCACGAAGCCGACCAGCTGCGGCCAGGCGAGCGACTCGGACAGGACGAGCACCCCGAGCACCACCGACACGACGGGGATGAGGTAGGTGACCGTCGAGCTGACCACCGCGCCGGCGTCCCGGACGACGTCGAACTGGAGCATGTAGGCCAGGCCGGTACCCACGGCGCCGAGGACGAGGATGGCCACCACCGCCACCCACACGGTTCGGGAGCCGGCAGCGGCGTGGACCGACCACGGGGCGTCGAGGCGGTCGCGCTGGGTCCACCACCAGATGAGGGTCATCGGCACCATGAGCACCGAGCCGCAGAGGATGACAGCCGCAGGTTGCGACAGTCCGCCGAAGTCGGTCCTGCCGAGGAAGCGCCGGATGTACGGCCATCCCACCCCATAGCTCGCACCGCCGAGCAGGGTGATCCCGAAGCCGACGAGGTCGGTGGTGCCACCGGCGTTCCACGGTTCGGTGATGACGAGGACACCGACCAGCCCGAGCGCGACCGCCACGAGCTTGTCGCGCGTGATCCGCTCGGCCGGGATGAGGAGCAGCGAGAAGATCACCATGGCGATCGGCGTGATCGAGTTGCCGATGCCGGCCAGCGCCGAGGACACCCGCGTCTCGCCCAGCGCGAACATCGTGAACGGGAACGCCGTGAGGAAGAACCCCGAGACGAACAGGTGCCCCCACACCGCCAACCCGCGGGGGAGCCGGCCGCCGGTCAGCCGGAGCATCGTCAGCACGATGGCGGTGCCGAAGAAGATCCGCATCGCCGAGATCTGGACCGGGGCGAGCGCGCGCAGCCCGAACTTCATGAGCAGGAAGCTCGACCCCCAGATGAGCGCCAGTGCGAGGAACTTCACCTGCCACGGCACGACCCGCCGACCGCTCCCCGCCGGGGCTGAGGTCCCCGTGGCGCCACGCACTCCAGCGGCACTCGCCCTCGTGGCCATGTTCGTCGTCCTCCTCATCGGTGGGCCGTCAGGCAGCAGGCGGTCCTGCGTCGGCTGGTCATGCGTGGGCCCGGTCGGTCAGCTCGCGCGCGGCCTCCCGCGCTGCCCGTTGAACACTGCGGGCCCCCTCGGGCGTGAGTCCGGCCAGCCCGCACGCCGGGGTGACGACGAGATCGTCGAGGGTCGGGACGGGCAGCCCGAGCCGGCCCCACGCGGCGGCCAGACCGGCCGCAGCACCGCGTGCGGTGCCGGTCCCGTCGGTCGGGAGACACCCGGCATACAGCCGTATGCCGGACTCGAGACTCTCCCCGAGCGCCTCCCACTGCGCTGGTCCGAGGAGCGAGGTATCGACGGCCAGCGCTGACGCAGAGACGTTGCGCAGCAACGGAATCGGCACATCGGCATGGCAACAGTGGACGACGACAGGGCGCTCTCCCGCCGCGTCGACGACCCCGCGTAGACCTGCGGCGACCCGCTGCCGGTCAACGGCGCGGACCCGGCCGTAGCCCGACGCTGTCGGCAAGGAGCCGCCGAGGACCGAGGGCAGCGCGGGTTCGTCGAGCTGGACGACGAGATGAGCACCGGGCACCAGCCGCTGGACCTCGGCCAGGTGCCGACGCAGCCCCTCGGCGAGCGACCCGATGAGGTCGCGGGTCGCTCCGTCGTCGACGAGGGCGCGCTCGCCACGGGTCAGCTCGACGGTCGCCGCGAGGGTCCACGGCCCACAGACCTGGAGCTTGAGGTCCCCGGCATATCCGTCGAAGGACTCAGCCAGCTCGTCGAGGTCCTCGTGCCAGAGCGACGCGGTGCGGGCTGCGTCCCTCCCCGGCCGGTCGACGAGCCGCCACCCGGCGGGCTGGAGGTCGACGTGCAGGTCGACCAGCAGTGCCGCGGTCCGTCCGACCAGGTCCGCGCCCGGCCCACGAGCCGGCAGCTCGGGCAGGTAGGGCAGGTCGGGCTCACCGAAGGTGTCGCGCACCTCGCGAAGGGCCTCGCGGATGTCGGTGCCTGGGAGCGACCCGATCCCGGTGGCTCGGGTCATGGGCGCACCGGGCTCGGGACGTTGCGCTCGGCGAGCGCTCGTACGCTCGCCGGCACCGGAGCGTCCGGCGGCGAGAAGGGTGCGGTCTGGGGCGGGTCGAAGACGGTCCGGATCGGCACGACCCCGACCCATGCGTCGCTCTCCTCCTCAGGCACCGAGGACCAGTCGTCGCGGACCTTGACCGTCCACTGGCCGTCGACGATCGGCAGCGCCATGGCAAGGGTCGCCGAACGCTCCTTCTTGGTCGTCGGCCGGACCTCATCGGTACGCCCGGGAAGGATTCGCTCGGACAGGTGGTCCAGCGCCGCCTCCTGCTCGGCGCCAGTCAGAGGTTCCAACCGGCCCGAGACGACCGCCGACCGGTAGTTGGCCGACGACTCGAACGTCGTGTGCGCCACGACGAGACCGTCGATGAGGGCGACACAGAGAGCCACGGGTGAACCTGCCGCCACCGCACGCAGTGCCCCGGCGCCGGTCGACCCGTGGACGAGGATCCGGTCACCCACCCGCGCGTAGAGCATGGGCACGACCCATGGCCGCCCGTCGACGACGGTCGACAGGGTGCCGACGAGGCTCGCATCCAGGACGGCGTCGAGCGCGTCCCGCTCGCTGCTGGCCCGTTCGGGGTGGCGGCCCACGCGCTGTGGGGGGAAGGTCGTCAGGTCGCTCATGGAACCATCCAACACCCCCAAGTGGTCCTCATCAAAGATCCACTTGTCAGCACGATCGATGGACCAGTATCGTCCGCCGTATGCCGCGCACGGCCACTCACGTCGGCGTCCCGCTGACCCTGGCGCCGGGAGCCGACCCGCTCCGCCACCGGGTCGCCGACGCCATCGTCCGGGCTCTGCAGGACGGGCGGCTGCGGCCCGGGGACCGGCTGCCGTCGACCCGCATCCTGGCCGGCGACCTCGGCGTCTCGCGCGGCCCGGTCGTGGCGGCATACGACGAGCTGGTCGCCGCCGGCTTCGTCGTCGCCCGAGCGGGCTCCGGTGCGGTCGTGGCCGACGGTGCCGACCGCGCTGCCCTGGCCGGGGCGGCCACCCACGTCCCGGCCTGCGGGCCCAGCGACCCCCGGGGTCCGACCGCCGCAGCCCCCGAGCCTCGGTGGGACCTGCGCCCGGGCCGCCCGGACACCACCCTGCTCGACCCCACCGCCTGGCGCCGCGCGTGGCGCCGCGCCGGGTCGGTCGTACCCGGCGACGAGGGCTGCTCCCCCGCACCCGCGCACTCGGCGCTCCGGCAGGCCCTCGCCGAGCACCTGCGCCGCAGCCGCGGCATCGGTCTGACCGCTGAGGACCTCCTCGTCGTGCCGGGCGTCGCCGCCTCGCTGCACGCCCTGCCCACCGCGCTGGGTCTCGTCGGCCGGCGGATCGCGCTCGAGGACCCCGGATACGTCGAGGCGTGGACAACCTTCGACCGCGCGGGAGTCGGGGTCCAGGGCATCCCGGTCGACGACGACGGGCTCGACCCGGCCCTGCTCGGTCGGGGCGTCGGCGCCGCATACGTGACGCCGTCGCACCAGTACCCCCTCGGTGCGCGCATGCCGGTCACCCGCCGCGTCGAGCTGCTCACCTGGGCTCGCGCGAACGACGCGATCGTCATCGAGGACGACTACGACGGCGAGTTCCGCTACGACGTCTCTCCCCTGCCGGCGCTCCGCTCGCTCCCCGGCGCAGCCGACCAGGTCCTCTACATCGGCACCGCGTCCAAGCTGATCGCGCCGTCGCTTCGCGTGGCGTGGCTCGCACCGCCACCGCACCTCCGCGAGGCCGTGCGCCTCGAGCTCGAGGTCCGCGGTCTCGTCGTCAACGAGGCCACCGGGCTAGCCCTGGCCCACTTCATCGAGTCCGGTTCTCTCGCAACACATCACGCGCGGGCGACGCGGACGTATGCCGCACGCCGGGCCGCGCTCGTCGAGGCCGTCACCCGGCGGCTGCCCGGCCTTCCGCTGTCCGGTGTCGACGCCGGGCTACACGTCGTGCTCAGGCTCCCGGACGAGGTCGACGACCTCGTCCTCGTGACAACGCTGGAGGCCCGGGGGCTACTGGCCAGCCCGTTGTCCGCCTACTGCGCGACGACCCACCAGTCCGGGCTCGTCCTCTGCTACGCCGGCCTGCCCGAGACGCGCGCCGACGACGCCGTGCAGGTGCTCACCGACGTCATCGGCGCGGCAGTCGGCTGAACTCCGCGGGCTGCCGCGGTCGAGGAAGCCCTCAGAGGTCGGCGAAGTCCTGCTCGACGACCTGCCGGTCCTCGGCGTCGACCACCGCGACCGCGAAGGCCGCCGCCCGTGATGCCGCCGCCTCCTCCGCGCGACCCACGGCTGCCAGCGCCCGTGCCCTCAGCTCGTGAGCGTAGGCGAGGTCGAAGTCGCCTATGCCCTCCTTCGCACACAGCGCGAGCATCCGATCCCCTTGCCGCAGAGCCAGATCCGGCGACCCGGTCACGAGATGGGCCTTGCCGATGAGGTAGGCGGCACGCACCTCGTTGACCGGAGCTGCCGCAGCCGTTCGGTCCCAGTGGTAGGCAGCGGCATACGCCCTGCGGAGGAGCTCCTCGTCGTCATCCGGGGCGCGGTCGGTCCGCCCGAGCAGCTCCCACACCGCGTTGTTGGCCTCGACCGCCTGGCTGCGATGCCAGTCCGCGTCCCCGCCGGTCACGGGCTCACGCTCGACGCTCCAGTCGGGCAGCGCCACCCCGGTCTCGAGCACGGACTTGAGGTTGTCGAGAAGCCACTGCCACCCGTCCCGGACGTTGGCCCACACCAGCGGGCTGAAGGCCAGACCACCGTGGACCAGCACGAGCCGGGTCAGGCCGTCGCCCACCGGCTGGACGGTCCAGTCGAGGACGCCCGCGGGCTCGGCCGCCAGGTCCGCGGCATACCGAGGTCGCCAGGTCTGGACGAGCTTCGTTGGTGCGTCAAGGGTTTGGACGACCCCCCCGGTCGCTACGCGGCCATCCGGCAGGACCGACTGGTACGCCTCCCCGACGACCAACGGCGCGTCGTATGCCGTGTCGTGCCACCACCGCCGGATGCCCTCCGGGGTGCTGATGGCAGCGAAGACCTCCTGCGACGTGGCCCGGACGAACCGCTGGTAGTGGTGCGCGCTGATCGCCATGACGGCACTGTCGCAGATCAGCCGGTGGCGCGGTCGGCCGGACGGTCGAGGAAGGCGCGGGCGATCGTGGCGGAGCCGACGACCCGGGTCCGGTCGTAGAGCACGACCGACTGGCCCGGCGCCACCCCACGCAGTCGTCCGTCGAGACGGACCTGCACCGTGTCGCCGTCGGCCCAGGCGGTGGCCGGGACCTCCTCGCCGTGGGCGCGAACCTGGGCCCCCACCTCGACGACGCCGTCCGGCGGCGGGCCGCACCACAGGGCGTGGTCGCCCTCGATGGCGTCCACGCCGAGCAGGTCGACGGTGCCGACGGTCACGACGTTGCGGACCGGGTCCACCTGGGTGACGAAGCGCGGGGACCCGTCCAGGGTCGACCGGTCGAGGCCGAGACCGCGGCGCTGGCCGACGGTGAAGCGGTAGGCGCCGGTATGCCGGCCGACCACCTCTCCCCCTGCGTCGACGATCTCGCCCGGCTGCTGCCCCAGCCGCCGCTCGAGCCAGCCCTGGGTGTCGCCGTCGGGGATGAAGCAGATGTCGTGGCTGTCCGGCTTCTTGGCGACCGCGAAGCCCCGGGATGCCGCTTCGGCCCGGATCGCCGGCTTGGTGGTGTCGCCGAGCGGGAAGAAGGCGCGCGCCAGCTGGTCGGCCGTGAGCACACCGAGGACGTAGGACTGGTCCTTGGCGGTGTCGACGGCCCGATGCAGCTCCCGGGTTCCGTCGGCGTTCTCGACGACCTGTGCGTAGTGCCCGGTGGCGACCGCGTCGAACCCCAGGGCCACCGCCCGGTCGAGGAGCGCGGCGAACTTGATCTTCTCGTTGCAGCGCAGGCACGGGTTGGGGGTGCGACCGGCGGCGTACTCCGCGACGAAGTCCTCGACGACGTCTCGGCGGAAGCGGTCGGCCAGGTCCCAGACGTAGAACGGGATGCCGAGTCGGTCGGCCACCCGACGGGCATCCCCGGCATCCTCGATCGTGCAGCAGCCACGCGCCGACTCCCGGAGCCGAGAGGCGTTCTGGGACAGCGCGAGGTGGACGCCCACGACCTCGTGCCCGGCGTCGAGCATCCGGGCAGCGGCCACGGCCGAGTCGACTCCACCGCTCATCGCGGCGACGACGCGCATCAGGTCACGGCGAACGCTCGGCGGGCTCCGGCAACGGCCCCCGGCAGCGCCGCGAGGAAGGCGTCGACGTCGGTGTCGGTCGACGTGTGCCCGAGAGTCAGCCGGAGGGCTCCCGCGGCTCCGTCCGGGACACCCATCGCCGTGAGCACGTGGCTCTGCCGCGTGACCCCCGCCCGGCAGGCTGCCCCGGTGGAGCAGGCGATGCCGGCAGCATCGAGGAGATAGAGGAGCGCCTCACCGTCGCAGTCGGGGACGAGGAGATGGGCGTTGCCCGGGAGCCGATGGATGCCGTCGGCGCCCTCCCACGCACCGGTCACGGTGATCGTCGGGTCGACGGCCATAGCACCGCGAATCAGCCTGTCCCGCAACGCAGTCAGCCGAGCGGACTCCTCGGTGAGCGTGGCCACCGCGTCGGTCGCGGCCACCGCGAAACCCCGCGCGCCTGCCGCGTTGAGGGTCCCCGACCGCACGTCGCGCTCCTGACCGCCCCCATGGCTGAGCGGGGCCAGCTCGGCGCCTCGACGGGCCACGAGCGCGCCGACCCCGATCGGGCCGCCGAGCTTGTGTGCCGTGACCGTCATGAAGTCCAGCCCGCTCACGCCGAAGTCGACGGGGACGTGCCCGAAGGCCTGGACGGCGTCGCTGTGCACCGGGATCCCGAACTCGGCAGCCACGTCGACGATGGCCCGGACCGGCTGGACGACCCCGGTCTCGTTGTTGGCCCACATGACGCTGACGACCCCGACGGACGCCGGGTCGGACGCGATGGCCGAACGCACGGCATACGGGCTGATGACCCCGTCGGCGTCAGGGCTCACCCAGGTGACCTCCGCACCGTCGTGCGCCTCGAGGTGCTCGGCCGTCTCCAGGACCGCGTGGTGCTCGATGGCACTGACGATGAGACGGACCCGGCGGGGGTCGGCCGCGCGCCGGGCCCGGAAGGAACCCTCGACGGCGAGGTTGTCCGCCTCGGTGCCACCGGAGGTGAAGACCACCTCGGACGGGTGCGCCCCGAGCGCGGTCGCCAGTGCCTCTCGTGACTCCTCCACGACCGACCGCGCGGCTCGCCCGCGGCCATGGAGCGAGGAGGGGTTGCCGACCCGCCCGAGCTCCTCGGAGACGGCCGAGCGGGCAGCGGGTGTCAGCGGCGTGGTCGCCGCGTGGTCGAGGTAGACGAGATCGGGCACGCGCCAATTCTAGGTCGACGCCGCTCATCCACCACCGGGACGTTGACTTCGACCGGGCTCGAAGGACGAGAATGCTCCGATGACCACCATGGCGAACGAGGGCCTCACCATTGCCGAGGCGGCGGACCGCACCGGGCTGACGACGCACACCTTGCGCTACTACGAGCGCGACGGGCTGATGCTCGCCGAGGTCGGTCGGACCAGCGCCGGGCACCGCGTCTACACCGAGCGCGATCTGACCTGGCTGGTCATGCTGACTCGGTTGCGCGCCACCGGGATGCCGATCCGCGAGATCAGTGCGTATGCCGCGTTGTGCCGCGCGCGAGACGGCAACGAGGACGAGCGACTGGCCCTGCTCCGTGCGCACCGCCGTCGGGTCCTCGACCAGCTCGCGGAGGTGACCGACCATCTCGGCGCCATCGACAACAAGATCGGGCTCTACGAGTCGCGCACCTCCACGTCGCCCCGGTGACCGCTTGACTTCGAGCGCACTCGAAGCTCTTGACTGGACTGCATGACGACTGCACAGACATCGAACACCCGCGCCACGCTCCCTGCCCGGACCCTCGGCAGCACCGACCCACTGACCGTCTCCGCCCTCGGCCTCGGCTGCATGGGCATGTCGGAGTTCTACGGAACCGGTGACGAGGCCGCGGGCATCGCCACCATCCAGCGCGCCCTCGACCTGGGCGTGACCTTCCTCGACACCGCCGACATGTACGGCCCGTTCACCAACGAGCGACTCGTCGGCAAGGCCATCGCGGGGCGGCGCGACGAGGTGGTGCTCGCCACCAAGTTCGGCAACGAGCGCGCCGAGGACGGCACCCGCCTGGGCATCAACGGCCACCCCGACTACGTCCGCGCGGCCGCCGACGCCTCCCTGCAGCGCCTCGGGGTCGACCACCTCGACCTCTACTACCAGCACCGGGTCGACCCGACCGTCCCGATCGAGGACACCGTCGGCGCGATGGCCGAGCTCGTCGCAGCGGGCAAGGTCCGGCACCTGGGCCTGTCCGAGGCCTCCCCCGCGACGATCCGGCGGGCCCATGCCGTCCACCCGATCACCGCTCTGCAGACCGAGTACTCCCTCTTCACGCGGGACATCGAGGACGCGATCCTCCCGACCATCCGCGAGCTGGGCATCGGCCTGGTTCCGTACTCGCCCCTCGGCCGGGGCATCCTCACCGGGGCGATCACCGGCGAGTCCGACCTCGCCGAGGGAGACTCGCGGCGGACGGCATACTTCCCGCGCTTCCAGGGCGACGCGCTGGTAACGAACCTGGTGCTGGTCGCCAAGCTGCGCGAGATCGCAGTTGCCAAGGGTGTGACGCCAGGGCAGCTGGCGCTGGCGTGGGTGCTCGCGCAGGGGCAGGACATCGTGCCGATCCCCGGGACCAAGCGGGTGCGCTACCTCGAGGAGAACGTCGGCGCGGTCGCCACCACTCTGGACGCCGACGACCTGGCCGCCCTCGACGCCGCCGTCCCGCGCGATGCCGTGGCCGGAGCCCGCTACGGCGACATGTCGCACATCGACCGCTGACCCAACCACCGACCTCGGTTCGGCGTCCCAGCAGGTGAGGCTGCTCGGACGGAGGTGCGTTTGGCATGAGTGCTCCAGCGACGGTCCCGGCTCGCCGGCGGCGGGTGCCCAGGGCGGTCCTCATCGTGGCCGTGGCTGTGCTCGTGATCGCTGTCGCCGGGTGGCCCCAATACGGTTGGCGCCTCCGGCCGCACACCGACGCTCCGCACGCCGACTCGCTGCCCGCCGACGCAGGTCCCCGGGAGGTGCTGCAGGCCTACCTGGTGGCGCTCAAGGACGGCGACTGCCAGGCCGCCCACACGTTCGTCACCTCGACCTTCACCATCGGAAACGGCGAGCTCTGCGGTGGGCCCCAGATCCTGGGCGTCGGAGCCCTCAGCGGCCCTGCTTCGGGTACGACGGAGTTCGCGACCCAGCTGACAATCGCCCATGGCGACGACTCGCTCCCTGATCGCCAGCTCACCTGGTTCTACCAGCTGGATCGTCAAGCCGATGGTCGTTGGCGGCTCACCTCGGGCGGCTCGGGCCCGTGACCTGACCGGACGGGCCGACATGCCGACGCCCACGCCGAACGAGGGATGGCGACCCGCTGGACCGGCTTGGAGAAGCCGGGCGGCGGGCCGCCATCTCGTGGCCGGAGCACTGCTCCGGCCACTGCGGGTCAGCTGAGCGGGGTCGCTGCCTTGACGAACTCGTCGGTGAACGTCTTGGTCAGGTCGATCTGGTGACCCTTGACCTTGGGGTTGAACTCACCGAGGACCGCGAGACAGGTCTGCGGGCCACCGGTCGGCATGATGCCGGTCGGGTTGAAGATGCCCTTCTCGCTGTTGAGCGCGGCAATGTAGGCCGGCTTGCCGACGCCCTTGTAGTAGTCGGCCGGCATGACGTCGGCGATCTGGGCACCAGTGTGCGTCTGGATCCACTTCAGCGTCTCGACGTAGGCGTTGACGAGCTTCTGGACGGTGTCCTTGTGCGCGTTGACGTAGTCGGTCGTCATGTAGAGCGACGTGGCCGGGTAGGTTCCGCCGAGCGCCGCCGTCGAACCGGCGGCCGTCCGCATGTCCAGGAGGATGAACGCCGTCCCGTCCGAAAGCGCCTGCGACACAGTCGGTTCCGTCGTCATGCCGCAGTCGATCGCCTTCTGCTTCATCGCGGCGATGAAGGTCTGGCCGGCGCCGACGCCCCGCCGGTGCGTTGTGGACGGGTCGACTCCGGCCTTCTTGGCGAGGTACTGGGTGAGGAAGTCGGTCGACGAACCGGTGTCGGTGATGCCGAGCGAGCGACCCTTGAAGTCGGCCGGGCCCTTGACGACACCCTTGAGGTCGCTGCGGCACAGCTCGACCTCGCCGGGGATCTGGAGCATGGACACGACCGACTCCGAGGACTTGCCCTGGGCCTGGAGGGCGATGTTGTGGTCGTAGAAGCCACCGACCCCCTGGACCTGCCCGGCGAGCATGTTCTGGGTGGCATCGCCACCGGCCGGCTCGTCGACCAGGTTGACCTTCACACCGGCCTTGTCGTAGTAGCCGAGGTTCTTGGCGAGCATGTACGGGAGGTAGATCTGCTTGCTCATGCCGCCGACCATGATGGTGACGGTGTCGCCGCTGGCAGCGGGCGAGCTGGACGACCCGCCGCCGCCCGTCGACGAGGTCGATGCCCCTCCACCGCCGGCGTTGTTGGCGCAGGCCGAGAGCGCGAGGGCGAGCAGCGTCGCACTGGCCGCGGCAAGGCGTCTGGTGTTCTTCACGGGTGACTCCTTTGTCAGGTCCGGCAGGGCCGGGTTTCGAGGGGTTGGGTTGGATGTGGTTGGGAGAGAACGGATTTCGTATGCCGGTCAGAGACGAGCCGCGTCGACAGCGCTCGGCGGCCGCCAGCGCAGCAGCCGGCGTTCGAGCAGGGTGATGAGCCACTCGGCGACCAGGGCGATGAGGGCGATGAGGACCATGCCGGCGATCACGCCGTTCATGTCGAAGTTGTTCTGCGAGGAGCGGATGAGCAGGCCGAGGCCCTCGTTGGCGCCGAGCAGCTCGCCGACGATGGCGCCGATGAGGGCGAAGCCGAAGCTGACGTGGAGGCTGGCGAGGATCCAGGTGAACGCCGACGGGAGGACGACCTCACGGGTGACCCGCCACGGGGAGGCCCCGAGCAGCTGGGCGTTGGACAGCAGGTTGCGGTCGACCTCGCGGGTCCCCTGGAAGGCGTTGAAGAAGACGCCGAAGAAGACGAGGACGACGGCGAGGATCACCTTGGACTGCATGCCGAACCCGAAGGCGACCGTGAAGAGGGCGCCCAGCACGATCCGTGGGATGGAGTTGGCCACCTTGATGAACGGGGAGAGCAGGTCAGCCAGCACCCGGATCCGGCCGAGGGCGATGCCGAGCACGACCCCGAGCGTGACCCCGATGACGAAGCCGAGGACCGCCTCCTCCATGGTCACGAGGATCTGTCGGCCGAGGGACCCCTGGGAGGTCCCGACGAAGATCCAGTCGTGCAGCGTCTGCCACACCTCGCTCGGCGATCCCCAGAAGAACTTGTCGATGACCTTGGTGTTGACGCCCACCTGCCAGCCGACGACGAACACGACGACCAGGCCGATTCGGGCCAGCGCCATGACGAGCCGGTAGCGGCTCCGGGACCGCGTGCGCGGGGAACCGGCCGGGAACCGACTCGGCGGAACCTCGGCGGCTGCGGCGATGACGTCAGTGCCGGTGTGCTCGTTCATGCCGACACCCCCGCCAGGCTCGTCGTGCGGGCATACGCCTCTGCCACCTCGGCACGCAGCGCCTCCCAGATCTGCTCGTAGAGGCTGACGAAGGCCGGGTCGAAGCGGATCTCCTGCACGACCCGGGGGCGAGGCAGGTCGACCCGGAACTCGGCCTTGACGGTGCCGGGGCCGGCGGTGATGACGACGACCTTGTCGGCGAGCGCGATCGCCTCCTCCAGGTCGTGGGTCACGAAGACGACGGCCGGCTTGGTCTGGTCCCAGAGGGTGAGCAGCTCGGTCGACATGATGGCTCGGGTCTGGACGTCGAGCGCGCTGAACGGCTCGTCCATGAGCAGGATCTTGGGCTCGTTGATGAGGGTCTGGGCCAGGGCCACCCGCTTGCGCATTCCACCGGAGAGCTGGTGCGGGTACCGGTTCTCGAAGCCGGCCAGACCCACCCGGCGCAGCCAGTCGCGGGCCTGCCCGGTCGCGTCGGCGCGCCCGGCGCCACGGAAGAGCGGTCCAGCCGCGACGTTGTCGAGGACGGTCTTCCACGGGAACACCGCGTCCTGCTGGAAGACGAACCCGGTGCTCGTGTTGATGCCGCGCACCGGCTCGCCGAAGGTCCTCGCCTCCCCTGTCGTCGGCCGTTCCAGCCCGGACACCAGGGTGAGCGTCGTCGACTTCCCACACCCTGTCGGCCCCACCACCGCGCAGAACTCGCCGCTCTCGACCGTGAGGGAGAGGTCACGGATCGCCGTGTGTGTCCCGCCGTCGGGGGTCGCGAACTCCTTGGTCACGTTGACCAGCTCGATTGCCTTCGCCATGCTCGGTCCTTCTCCGTCGGTGGAGTCTCTTCTTTGAGTCGGTGGACCGTATGCCGCGGGCTCGGCAGCGGGGAACCCTTGAGTTCCTTGCGCGACTAAGCCGCGTATCTGTTGGTTGTGTGCAATTCGCTCAGCCATGCTGGGTCGGGTCGGGCGTCACCGCGGATGTCCCTCGGAACAAGGAGCAACATGCCGTCGCGCAGGTGGGGTCGTACCTTGGCCGCCCGCATCCTCGTGGCAGTGCTGGGCATCGTCACCCTCACGGTCGTCATCGGGTCGGTCCTGTTCGGTTCACTGGCCAGCCGCGACAACGACGCCTTGGCGGTTGCCCGGGCCAGGTCGGTGGCGGTCGCCGTCGGAGACGTGCCCGAGGTCGCGGCCGAGGTCGTCAGCCACGATCCCGGCCAGGTCCTCGCGACGACGGGCGAGCGGATCCGCAGAGCATCCGGGGCGGCATACGTCGTCATCATCGGCGCCGACGGCACGAGGTACTCCCACCCCAATCCGGCGCTGGTCGGCGTCCGGATCGAGGAGACCGTCGTGGCGCTGGACGGTCAGATCCACACGGGAGTCGACAACGGCAGCCTCGGCCGCTCCGCAAACGTCCGGGCACCGATCCTGGACGCCGCCGGCCATCCGGTCGGCGAGGTGTCCGTCGGGATCCTCACGACCGAGGTGGCCACCCGTTTCCGGTCGACCGCGCTGACCATCGCGGCCTATGCCCTCGCCGCGCTCGGCCTGGCGTTCGCCGCCTCCCTGCTCCTCGCCCGCGCGATCAAGCGGATCACCTTCGGCCTGGAGCCCGCCGAGATCGTCGGGCTCGTCCAGGAGCGTGAAGCCACCCTGCACGGCATCCGCGAGGGGGTCGTCGCGATCGGCGACGACGGACGGGTCAGCCTGGTCAACGACGAGGCCCGCCGGATCACCGGCGTCCCGAACCTGGCAACGGGCGTGACCCTCTCCGAGGTCGTCCCCGCCGGCCGGCTGCGCGACGTGGTCGACGGCACCGTCACCGGCCAGGACCTGGCAGTCGTCACCGACGGCCAGATCGTCGTGGTCAACCGGATGCCCGTGTCGGTGGCCGGACGGAGTGCAGGGTGGGTCATCACGATCCGGGACCGAACCGAGCTGGAAGGGCTGATCGGCCAGCTCCGCGAGCTGGAGAGCCTCACCGCCGCGCTGCGGGCCCAACAGCACGAGTTCAGCAACCGGCTGCACGCCGTCGCGGTCCTCCTCGAGCTGGGCGAGATGGACGAGGCCATGTCCTTCGTGGAGCGGATCCGCAGCGAGGAGTCGCTCGCCGCCGACGTCCGCTCCCAGCTCGGCTCACCCGCTCTGGCCGCCCTCCTCCTCGCCAAGATGACCCTCGCGGGCGAGCGCGGCGTCCGGGTCGAGCTGGCGCCGGACAGCTGGCTCCCGCGCGATGCGACCGACGACTACGACGTGGTGACCATCGTCGGCAACCTCGTCGACAACGCCATCGACGCAGTCTCCCCCGGGGACGGATCTGGGACGACGCACCCGGCCCGCAGAGACGTCCTGGTGGACATCCGAGCCGTTGCCGACGAGGTGCGGATCTCGGTGCGGGACAACGGTCCTGGTGTCCCCGAGACGGATCGCGAGCGAATCTTCGAGGACGGCTTCTCGACCAAACCGGGGCCTCGCGCGGCCGCGAGCCGACGTGGTGTGGGCCTGGCTCTGGTCCGACGGATCGTCAGCCGGCACGGTGGCACGATCGCGCTGTCCCGCCCGGAGAGCGGCACCGGCGCCCGCTTCGACGTCGTGCTCCCGGTGCCTGCCACGGTGAGCGCATGACCGGCCCGCCGATCCGTGTCCTCGTCGTCGACGACGACTTCCACGTCGCGCGTGGCCATGCCTCCGCCGTGGAGCGGCAGGAGGGCTTCCAGGTCGTCGGCGAGGCGCACGACCTGGCCGAGGCCCGGAGTGCGATCGCCGCCCTCGGCCCAGACCTTCTGCTCCTCGACCTCTATCTCCCTGACGGCAACGGTCTGGACCTCGTTCGCGAGCTGGCCGCCGCGTCCGGTCCGTCCCCCGACGTCATCCTGGTCACGGCTGCCCGCGATGTCGACTCGGTGGTGGCGGCGATGCGACTGGGTGCGTTCTACTACCTCGTCAAGCCGTTCTCGCTCGCGGCGCTGCGCGAGCAGCTGGGGTCCTACCGCGCCTGGCTCGCCGAGCTGGACAAGGATCGCGAGGCGGACCAGGCCCTGGTCGACAGCCTCTTCGACAGCCGCGCCGCCAACGTCCGCCGCCCGCCTGCCGCCGCGCGGCAGCTGCCGCCGACGACGGCACGCGTGCTCGAGCTCGTCCGGGCCTCCGGCCACCCGGTCAGCGCCGCGACCGTCGCCGACCAGCTCGGCGCCAGCCGACCGACCGCCCAGCGCCACCTGGCACTGCTCGTTCGCCGCGGCCACGTCGAGCTGACCATCGCCTACGGCGGCACGGGCCGACCGGAACACCTGTTCCGACCGGCCCGTCGCTGAGGCGGGTCAGCCCTTGGCGGCGTTGACTGCCTCGGTGGCCTGCGGCAGGACCTGGAAGAGGTCGCCGACGACGCCGAAGTCGACGAGCTCGAAGATCGGCGCCTCCTCGTCCTTGTTGACGGCGACGATCGTCTTGGAGGTCTGCATGCCGGCGCGGTGCTGGATGGCCCCAGAGATGCCGGCCGCGACGTAGAGCTGCGGGGAGACCTGCTTGCCGGTCTGGCCGACCTGGTTGGAGTGCGGGTACCACCCGGCGTCGACCGCGGCCCGGGAGGCGCCGACGGCCGCCCCGAGGGAGTCGGCGAACGCCTCGACCGCCCCGAAGTCGCCGGCGGTGCCACGGCCACCGGAGACGACGATGGCCGCCTCGGTGAGCTCCGGACGACCACTGGCCGCCTTCGGCTTGGCCTCGGTGATCTTGGCGGACTTGGCCAGGTCCGAAAGGGTGACGGTGACCTCCTCGACCGTGCCAGCGCCCGAAACCTCTTCCGGCGCAGCCGAGTTCGGCTTGACCGCGATGATCGGCGTGCCCTTGGTGACGGTCGCCTTGACGGTGTAGGAGCCGGCGAAGACGGACTGCGTCGTCTCGACGCCGGCGCCTCCGGGCTGGACGTCGACGGCGTCGGTGATGACCCCCGAGGAGGTCTTGACCGCCAGCCGCGCGGCGATCTCCTTGCCGCTGGGGCTGCTCGGGATGAGCACCGCCACCGGCGAGGCGGACTCGACCAGCTGGGCGAGCACCTCGGCCTGCGGCGCGACCAGGTAGGCGGTCACCTCGGGGTCGGAGACGACGTAGACCTTCTCCGCGCCGTATGCCGCGAGCGAGCCGGCGGCGGCCGCCGCGTCGGCGGCTTCGCCGACGAAGACGGCGGACGGCTCCCCGAGCCGGCGGGCGATCGTGAGCAGCTCGAACGTGGCCTTGCGGACCTCGCCGGCGGTGTGGTCGACGAGGACGAGAACTTCAGCCATGACGGTTACTTCCTTCTCAAGATCTCGGGCGGGTCAGACGAACTTCTGGGCGGACAGGAACGCGGCCAGCTGGGTGCCGCCATCCCCCTCGTCGGCGACGATGGTGCCCTTGGCCCGCGGGGGACGCTTGGTGAACGACTCCACCCGGGTCCACGCGGCGTCCAGGCCAACCAAGGACGCGTCGACGCCGAGGTCGGCAAGCGCCCACTCCTCCACCGGCTTCTTCTTGGCCGCCATGATCCCCTTGAACGAGGGGTAGCGCGGCTCGTTGATCTGGTCGGTCACCGACACCAGCGCGGGCAGCGAGGCGACGATCGTCTCCGACGCCGTGTCACCGTCACGACGCGCCGTGACGGTCGACCCGTCGACGGTCAGCTCCGAGGCGAAGGTGACCTGCGGGAGGCCGAGGCGCTCGGCCAGCATCGCCGGGACGACGCTCATGATGCCGTCCGTCGAGGACATCCCGGTGATGACCAGGTCAGGGGTGCCGATCTTCTTGACCGCCTCGGCCAGGACCAGCGAGGTCGCCGCCGCGTCCGAGCCGTGCAGCGCATCGTCCACGATGTGCACGCCCTTGTCGGCGCCCATCTGCAACGCCTTCTTGATCGCGTCGGCCGCCTGCTCGGGACCCATCGTCACGACGGTCACCTCACCCTCACCGGCCTCGACGATCTTCAGGGCCTCCTCGACGGCATACTCGTCGATCTCGGAGAGGAGGCCGTCGACGCCGACCCGGTCGGTCGTGTTGTCCTCGGTGAACGTGCGGTCGGACTGCGCGTCCGGCACGTACTTGACGCAGACGACGATGTTCATGCGTGTCCGTCACTTTCCGTTGGGTGAGTAGGGCAGGTCTGGTGCCATCCTCGCAAAGGGGGAGGTGATTCCGTATGCCGGTTGGGCGTGACCATCACCACCTCACCCGTGTCCAGCGGCGGTTGCCCACAATTTCACCCTCAGACTCACCCGCTGGTGCAGAGCACAATGGCTGCCATGCCCGCGATTCCCGACTCTGCCCGCCACCTCCTGGACGCCGCCAACCTCGTCGTCGTGGCGACCGTCTCCGCCGACGGGAGCCCGCAGACCTCGGTCGTGTGGGCGACCTACGACGGCGACGACCTGCTCATGTCGACCATCGAGGGACGGCTCAAGCCGAAGAACTGGCGCGCCCGCCCGCAGACCAGCGCCCTGATCCTGGACCGCGACAACCCGTACCACTACGTCGAGGTCCGCGGGCAGGTCACGATCACCGACGACCCGGGTGAGCCGGGGCTCATCCACGTCCTGTCCCAGATCTACACCGGCGACCGGTGGCCCGGCGACGACGGCACCGACAGCCACCGACTCATCTGCCGACTGACCCCGACCAAGGTCGTCGAGCACTGACCGAGCCGCTCGGCATCAGGCGCCTTCGAAGGCCGCCCTGCCCGGGCCGTTCTCCACGAACGACCTCATGCCCGTGGCCCGGTCCTTGGTCGCGAAGAGTGCAGAGAACAGCATCCGCTCGATCTCCAGGCCGGACTCCAGGTCGACCTCGAGGCCGCGGTCGATGGCCTCCTTCGCGGCCCGGATCGCGTATGCCGGTCCGCCGACGAAGGGCGCGACCCGGGCCCGGGCCGCGGCATACACGGCATCGGGCTCCTCGGAGTCGACGACCTCGTCGACGAGCCCGATGGCCAGAGCTTCGTCGGCCGGGACGAACCGGCCGGAGAAGACGATGTCCTTGGCCTTGGCCGGCCCGACCAGGCGAGCCAACCGCTGGGTGCCGCCGGCGCCGGGGATGACACCCAGCAGGATCTCGGGCTGACCGAGCCGGGCCTTCTTGCCGGCCACCCGGAAGTCGCACGCGAGCGCAACCTCGCAACCGCCACCGAGGGCGTAGCCGGTGATCGCCGCCACGGTCGGCTTGGGGATCCTGGCCAGTGCCCGGGTGAAGTCCTGCAGGAGCACGGAGTGGTCGGCCATGTCGGTGTAGGTCATGGCCTCCATCTCCTTGATGTCGGCTCCCGCGGCGAAGACCTTCTCCCCGCCGTAGACGATGACCGCGGCGACGTCCTTGCGCTCGCTCGCCTCTCGGCATACGGCCAGGAACGCCGTCTGGATCTCGGCGTTGAGTGCGTTCATCGGCGGGCGGTCGAGCCGGATCGTCCCGATCCCGTCGGCGACCTCCAGCCGGACCAGGTCGCTCACTGCTCGCCGTCCGCGGGCGCTCCGCCGCCGGCCTCCGAACCGTCGTCCTCCGCACCCGGCTGGAGGCCGAGAATCCGCTGGTGCCACAGGTGGACTGCCGCCAGCACGACCTGGATGGAGACGTTGGCGATGCCGTGGACGTCCTCCCCCGGGCGCACGAGGTGCTCGGTGGTGACGACGAGGGTGTTGTTGGCGATCCCCGTCTTGACGAGGTTCATCGACAGGTTGACCTCGTTGCAGGCGACGAGCTGCTGGGTGAGGTCCTGCGGGATCGGCTCGGCGATCTGCCACTGGCCGAAGGTCCGCATGACCGTCAGGTCGGACTCGATGCAGCGGACGAACAGCTGCTGCTCGTTGACGACGAACGCCACGTCGCCGTCAGCGTCGATGTCCGGAGCCAGCTCCATGTCGATGAGGGCGTCGAGGACACGGCCGCGCAGCGGGTGCTCGTCGGCCGGCGGCGGGAAGTTGGGCAGGGCAGTCGGGTCGCTCATGTTCCCAACCGTAGCCGGACCGGACGAGCCCGTATGCCGTGGCCGTCGGCATCCGCGGTCGACTCCCGTCAGCTGGTGGGTGCGGCCTGGCGACCGGCCAGCTCGTGGACCCGGTCGAGCCAGGCGCGGGTGCCGGCACCGATCGCCTCGATGCCGAAGATGATCATGGCGCGGACGTCGGTGTCGACCGAGGTGATCTCCTCGGCAGCGAAGATCACGTCGTCGCCGTTGAGGCCGCACTTGACCCCCGGCAGCCCTCCGTTGACGTCGTTGCAGGCCTCGAGGCGGGTCAGCCGGTCGGTGGGGACCTCCTCGCCGGTGCGCCACTCGGAGATGACCCGCAGCACGTTGGGCACGGTGTCGGTGGTCCGCACGAGGACGGGCTGGTCGGCGACGTTGAGGAGGAACGCGTTGTCACTGACGGCGGTGTAGGCCAGGCCCATGGCGGTCAGGGCGGTCTCGATCCGGAAGCTCAGGCCGTCAGAGGCGGCAGAAACCTCAGGCACCTCAGGCACCTCGGGTGCCGCTGGCGCTGCGTCAGGAGCGCCGGCCTCGGACGGGATGGACTCGGGGGTGTCGCTCATGGTGGATCCTTCCTGGACTTGGACTTGGACGTGGTCGGGGCGGCGGCTCAGACCGCTGACGTGGACTGCTGCTGCTGGAGCTGCTGGGTGAGGCTCTTGGCCATCTCCTCGAGGGCCTGGGCGCACTGCTCGATGCGATGGGCCTGGGAGGTGAAGTCGGCGGCATACCGCTCGGCGTCGCGACCGTGCCAGGCCTGGCCCAGCTGGGCGACCACGTGACGGGAGTCCTCGAGGATCCGCACGAGCGTCTCGCGGTCAGCGCGCAGGGCCTCCACGAGCTGCTGGACCGCTGTGCGGTTCATGCCCTGCTGGACGGGCCCCCCAGCCGCGCCACCGCTGAAGATGCCGCCGATCGCCCCGCCGACACCGCCCAGCCCGAGGGCGTTGCCGAGTCCACCGAGTGCGCCGCCCACCGCGTTGCCGAGGCCACCCAGGGCATCGCCGAAGAGACCGCCGAGCCCGGCACCGAGACCACCCAGGCCTCCGGCGATGGCCATGGGCTGACCGGTGAGCAGCTTCTCCCACTGCTTGCCCAAGTCGCCCCAGCTGTCAGCGAATCTGGAGTCGACCTGGTTCAGCTCCTTGAACAGCCTGTTCGAGTCCGGGCCGGTGATGTCCTTCCAGGCCCCCGTCCAGCCGTCGGCGAAGTCGCCCCAGGCCTTCTCGCTCATGGCGACGTGCGCGTCGGCGAAGTTGCTCCAGGCGTTCGGGTCGCCGTGCACCCAGTCGTTGAAGAGCTGGGCGCCCTCACCGAGGAAGTTGGCGTCGTAGCCGATGACCTGCGGGATCAGGTTGAGGGTGGGCTCGGCCAGGTCACCGAACGCAGAGTCGACGAAGTTCATCGTCGATCCGTAGCCGTCGACGAAGGTGGCGACGCTGTCGGCACCGACCGCGTGCAACCCCTCGGCGCCGAGGTGCGCCAGTCCGTCCTGCAGGCCGCCGGCCGCATGGGCCAAGCCCTTGATCCCGTCCAGTGCATCGGACCATCCGAACCCCATGACGCCCACCCTTGCTGACTCGCGACCTCAGCCCTCCGCCGAAGTCCTGCACCGAAAATATGCGGGCCGGCCGGATCCCTCAATGGGGAGCACTCCCCCGGCCCGGGTGGTCCGGCACCACCCTCAAGGGGCCCACCCGCAGGTCTCGAACCTAGCGGACGAGCTGTCGTGGCGGTGGCTTACGGGTCGACCCGCCTGCACGGGCCGAGCCGGCCCCCATAACCTGACCCTCATGCCCGATCGGCCACGCCCCCCTGCCATGTTGCCCCCGGCCACCCGCGATCTCCCGCCCCGCCCGGGCGTCACGCTCGTCGAGGGCGGTGCCGACATCTCGGTGTATGCCGGTCACGCCGACAGCGTCGACGTCTGTCTCTTCGACGACGGCGGCACCGAGCGCCGGGTGCCTCTTACCGAGCGCGCCCACGGCTGGTGGTTCGGCTTCCTGCCCGACGTCGGGCACGGCCAGCGCTACGGCCTGCGGGCCTCGGGGCCGTGGGACCCGGTCCAGGGCCTGCGCTACAACGACGCCAAGCTGCTCCTCGACCCCTATGCCAAGGGCATCGACGGCCAGATCACCTGGGGGCCCGAGGTCTACGGCCACGTCGTCGACGACCAGTGGCGGGGCGACGACGAGATCCGCTCGGACCTGGACAGCGGTCCGGTCATGCCGCGCTGCGTCATCGTCGACGACCGCTTCGACTGGAGCGGAGACCGGCCGCCGCGGCACACGCTCTCGGACAGCGTCATCTACGAGGTGCACGTCAAGAACGCCACGGCCACCCACCCCGACGTCCCCGAGGACCTGCGGGGCACGTATGCCGGTCTCGCGCACCCGGCCATGGTGAGCCACCTGCGCGACCTCGGGGTCACCGCGGTCGAGCTGCTGCCCGTCCACGCCTTCACCAGCGAGCCCGAGCTGCGCCGCCGTGGGATGCACCAGCACTGGGGCTACAACACCCTGGGGTTCTTCGCCCCGCATGCGGCATACGCCGGGGCGAAGGACCCGCAAGGTGTCCTCGAGGAGTTCAAGGGCATGGTCAAGCTGCTCCACGCGGCCGGCATCGAGGTCATCCTCGACGTCGTCTACAACCACACGGCCGAGCAGTCGCGCGACGGTGCGACGCTGTCCTGGCGGGGGCTGGACAACCGCGCCTACTACCGGCTCGACGACCGCGGCCGCGACGTCGACGTCACCGGCTGCGGCGACACCCTGGACCTGCGCCACCCGATGCAGTGCCGGATGGTCCTGGACTCGCTGCGCTACTGGGTGAGCGAGTGTCACGTCGACGGCTTCCGCTTCGACCTCGCGGTGGCCCTGGGTCGGAACCAGAGCGACGAGTACGACCCCAACCACCCGTTCCTCGTGGCGCTGCGGACCGACCCGGTCCTGTCCCGGGTCAAGCTCATCGCCGAGCCCTGGGACCTCGGCATCCACGGCTGGCGGACCGGGCAGTTCCCCCCACCGTTCAGCGAGTGGAACGACCGGTTCCGCGACACGGTCCGCACCTTCTGGCTGCCCGACCTGGCGGCGGACCTCGCCGGCCACGTCGGCCACGGCGTCCAGGACCTCGCCACCCGGCTCGCCGGGTCGCAGGACCTCTTCGGCGCCCGCGACCGCGGGCCCATCGCCTCGGTCAACTTCATCGCCGCCCATGACGGGTTCACCGCCGCCGACCTCACGGCATACGACGTCAAGCACAACGGCGCCAACGGCGAGGGTAACCGCGACGGCGCGGACAACAACCGGTCGTGGAACCACGGCGTGGAAGGGCCGACGCGCGATGCGACGCTGCTCGCCACCCGGCGCCGGTCCCTGCGCAACCTGCTCGGCACCCTGCTCCTCTCGACCGGCGTCCCGATGATCAACGCCGGCGACGAGTTCGGGCGCACCCAGAACGGCAACAACAACGCGTACTGCCAGGACAACGGGACCAGCTGGTTCGACTGGGACCTTGCCGACTGGCAGCGCGACCTGCTCGCGACGACCCAGCACCTCACCCGGCTGCGCCGGGACCACCCCGTCCTGCGGCAGCGCCACTACTTCACCGGGCGACCGGTCCACCAGGACGGCTCGACCGACCTGGCCTGGTACGACGCGGCCGGTCGGCCCATGTACGCCCAGTGGGGTGACAACACCGAGCGCACCCTGCAGGCGCTCTTCGACGGCCAGGTCGTCGGCTCCGACTCGATCCTGCTCGTCCTCCATGCCGGCGCCCACGACCGCGAGGTGACCCTCCCCGCGGCACCCGGGCTCACGGCATACGAGCTGCTCTGGGACAGCGCGTGGGAGCGGCCGCGGCCCTCGGGGGCGGCCCAGCCTCCGGGACCGGTCACGGTCACGGCCGCGTCCCTGCGTGTCTATCGGGCCATCGACGCGACCTGAGGCAGACAATTGACTGCGCCGAATCGATGAGAGAATCGACGACGGACCGACGCGACAGGCGGGGCGATGTGCTGCCCGCCACGCAGACACAAGTGATGGGAGTCCCCCCGGTATGACCGCAACCCAGACCGAGCTCACCGGCTACGAGCCGATCGACCCGGCCGTCCGCGAGCAGTACGAGCGCGACGGTTTCTACGTCATCAAGAACGCCCTGGGTGACGACGACCGTCAGTACTTCCTGGACGCGGTCGACAAGATCTACGCCGAGGAGGAGGCCGCCGGCGAGCTCCGCCCGGACCGGTCCATCCACGTCATGGGCTGGATGCACAAGGACCCGCGCTTCGTCGAGCTGCTCAACTGGCCCACGACGTTCCCCTACATCTGGGGAACCATGGGCTGGAACATCTACACCCACCACAACCACATCGACGTCAACCCGCCCAAGGACGAGCCGCCGTTCTGGAACTGGCACCAGGACGGGTACCGGCAGAACTCCGACATCGACATGCCGGTGCGGCCGATGTTCATGACGAAGATCTGCTACGCGCTCACCGACCTGTCGATCCCCGGCCACGGCCAGACCAAGGTCATCCCCGGCTCACACGTCAACAACACCCTCGCCGGCCGCCCCGAGAAGGAGGGCGACCCGATCATCGAGCCCGAGGGCTCGACCGAGGTGCTGCTCAGTGCCGGTGACGCCTTCATCTTCGACCGCCGCCTGTGGCACTCCCGGTCGATGAACAAGTCCGACGTCATCCGCAAGCTGATGTTCGTCGGCTACACCTACCGCTGGATCCGTCCGCTCGACGAGGCCGTCGCCGACCAGGACTCGGACTGGTTCAAGAGCCTGTCGCCGCTGCATCAGCAGCTGCTCGGCTATGGCCCGGACCACGCCTCGTTCTGGGGCATCAAGCAGAGCGGCTGGATCGACGACGACATCCCGCTCCGCAAGGAGCTCAAGGAGCGCGGCCTGCTCAACCGGGAGATCCCCTTCCTGCGCTGACGCACCTGAGCGACCTGCTCACTTTTCTGCGCCATGGCGCAGACACCGACCACCGGCGCGGCAATGACTGCGCCGGTGGTCGCGTTGTGCGCCATGGCGCGGAAACGGGTCGCGACCCGCGGCGCGGCATACGGCAAAGGACGGAAGTCGAACCCTGTGTGCAAGACGCTGCAAAGCCTGCAAGACTCTTGCGAGCCCGACACCCCCGCCCTTTCCGGGCGCCGACACCGAGGACCAGCCGACCGATGACCGAGCCTGCCGAGATGGTGCCCGCCCTGCCTCCCGTCGTCTCCGACGAGTCGCCGTCGACCGACGCGAACCTGATGGGGCCGAGCTTCGAGCCGACCCACCCGCTGGCGATCGCCCCGGTCCTGCAGCCGCCGGTCACCGTGGACCGCTTCGTCGAGGCCTTCCTCCACGAGCTGAACTACGGGCAGGGCGTGCTGCTGTCACGTTCCACCGTCAACGACCAGTACCTCGCGCTCGCGCGGACCGTCCGCCGCTTCATGATGGCGGGCTGGCTCGAGACCGGCGCACGGCGCCGGGCGCACCCGGAGAAGATGGTCGGCTACCTGTCGGCCGAGTACCTCCTCGGGCGGCAGCTCGGCAACGCGCTGCTCGCGACCAACCTGCAGGACATCGCCGAGAGCGCGATGCGCCAGTGCGGCATCGACATCTCGACGCTGCGCGCGCAGGAGGTCGAGCCGGGCCTCGGCAACGGCGGCCTGGGCCGCCTCGCCGCCTGCTTCGTCGACTCGCTGGCGACGATGGACGTGCCGTGCATCGGCTACGGCATCCGCTACGAGTACGGCATCTTCCGCCAGACCTTCGAGGGCGGCCGTCAGGTCGAGGTCCCCGACTCCTGGCTGGCTCTGGGCGCACCGTGGGAGTTCCCGCACCCCGACCGGCGGGTCCAGGTGGACTTCGGCGGCTACACCGAGACGACGACCGACGCCGCGGGTCGGGCCCGCACCCGCTGGGTGCCGAGCTGGAACGTCCTGGGTATCCCGTACCACATCATGGTGCCGGGGTTCCGCAACGGTGTCGTCAACACCCTGCGGCTGTGGGGCGCGGAGGCGTCGCACGCCTTCGACCTACAGATCTTCAACTCCGGTGACTACGAGGAAGCGGTGCGGGCGCAGACCTTCGCCGAGAACATCTCCAAGGTGCTCTACCCGGAGGACTCCACGCCCCAGGGCAAGGAGCTGCGGCTCCAGCAGCAGTACTTCTTCGTCGCCTGCTCGCTACACGACTACATCGAGAACACCCTGCCCCACGGCTTCGACCTGCACGAGCTGCCCGAGCGGATCATCTTCCAGCTCAACGACACCCACCCGGTCATCGCCATCCCCGAGCTGATGCGCATCCTCATCGACCTCAAGGGCTTCGAGTGGGACGAGGCCTGGGCGATCACCAGGAAGTGCTTCGCCTACACCTGTCACACCCTGCTCCCCGAGGCTCTCGAGGTGTGGTCGGTCGACCTGCTCGGCAGGCTCCTGCCCCGGCACCTGGAGATCATCTACCGGATCAACGAAGAGTTCCTCCTGGAGGTCCAGGAGGCCTACCCGGGCGAGGAGATGCGCGCCCGCCGGATGTCGATCATCGCCGAGCACCCCCAGCGGTCGGTCCGGATGGCCTACCTGGCGACGGTCGCCGCGACGAAGGTCAACGGCGTCGCCGCGCTGCACTCCGAGCTGCTGCGCGACAAGGTCCTGCCCGACTTCTCCTCGATGTGGCCGGACAAGTTCACCAACGTCACCAACGGCGTCACCCCGCGCCGGTTCGTCCGGATGGCCAACCGCCGGCTCTCCACCCTGATCACCGAGACCATCGGCGAGGGGTGGGTCACCGACCTGGAGCGGCTGCGCGAGCTCGAGCCGTATGCCGATGACGCCTCCTTCCGTGAGGAGTTCCGCGACGTCAAGCTGGCCAACAAGGAGCGCCTGGTCTCGCTGCTGCGCGTTCGCGACGGGATCGAGCTGCCGACCGAGCCGATGCTCGACGTCATGGTGAAACGGCTGCACGAGTACAAGCGGCAGACCCTGAAGCTCCTGCACATCGTCTCGCTCTACCAGAGCGTGATCTCCGGTGAACGGCCGATCGAGGACATCACGCCGCGCACCTTCGTCTTCGGCGCGAAGGCAGCACCCGGCTACCACCTGGCCAAGGAGATCATCTTCGCGATCAACTCGGTCGCGGCGGTCATCGACGCCGACAAGCGCGTCGCCGGACGGCTGTCGGTCGTCTTCCCCGCCAACTACAACGTGACCCTCGCCGAGAAGCTCATCCCGGCGGCCGACCTCTCCGAGCAGATCTCGCTCGCGGGCAAGGAGGCCTCCGGTACCGGCAACATGAAGTTCGCCCTCAACGGAGCGCTCACCATCGGCACCGACGACGGCGCCAACGTCGAGATCCGCGAGCTCGTGGGTGACGACAACTTCTTCCTCTTCGGGATGACCGAGCCCGAGGTCGAGAAGCTCGCGGCGACCGGCTACGACCCCGGCACCTACTACGAGTCCGACCCGCGGATCAAGGCGACCATCGACCTGCTCGCCAGCGGGTACTTCAACAGCGGGGACCGCGGCGCGCTCGCGCCGGTCGTCGACAACCTCGTCCACCACGACCCCTACATGGTGCTGGCCGACTTCGCGTCCTACCTCGACGTTCAGGCGCGGGTCGACACCGCCTACGCCGACCAGGACGACTGGTCGCGCAAGGCGATCCTCAACGTCGCGCGCAGCGGGTTCTTCTCCTCGGACCGGTCGATGAAGGACTACCTCGACCGGATCTGGAAGCCCTGACACCCAACGGTCTCGCACCTCGGGCAACCACCCAAGGGGATGGGACAGCAAGCGGCCGTCCGTGTAGCGTCGGGCACGTGACCCACGCCCCGATCACGCACTCGCCGCAGGACCCCATCGGACGCATCCCGGTCGAGGACGTGAGTCCGCTCGTCGACGCCGGAAGGCGACCCGCCAAGAGCGTCGTCGACGAGGTGTTCCCGGTCACCGCCACGGTGTTCCGCGAGGGCCACGACGCCGTCAACGCGTCCGTGGTCCTCACCGATCCCGACGGCGGCCGGTACCTCACCCCGATGGAGTGCACCAACGAGGGCCTCAACAGCTGGCGGGCCGAGGTGTCCGCCGACCGGGCCGGCTGGTGGACCTACCAGGTCGAAGGCTGGTCGGACCCGTACGGCACCTGGTACCACGACGGCACCATCAAGGTGAACGCCGGAGTGGACGTCGACCTGATGCTCGAGGAAGGTGCCCGGGTGCTCGAGCGAGCCATCGCCGAGGTCGAACGCCCGAGCACCGCAACGGAGATGCTCGCCGGTGCGGTGACGGCGCTGCGTGACACCCGGCTCCCCCCGGGCGTCCGGCTCGCCGCCGCCACCGACCCGGCCATCCGCAGGGAGCTGCACGACCGGCCACTGCGCGACATGGTCAGCCCGACCCCGGCATACGCGCTGCTCGTCGAGCGCGAGCGCGCCCTGAGCGGCGCCTGGTACGAGATCTTCCCGCGCAGCGAGGGCGCCCACATCGACCCCGAGACCGGCCTCTGGACGTCCGGGACCCTCCGCACGGCGGCCGACCGGCTGCCCGGGATCGCGGCGATGGGCTTCGACGTCGTCTACCTCACCCCGATCCACCCGATCGGCACGACGGCCCGCAAGGGCCCCAACAACTCCCTGAACGCCGGCCCGCACGACCCCGGCAGCCCGTATGCGATCGGCTCACCCGACGGCGGTCACGACGCCATCGACCCGGTGCTGGGGACCTTCGAGGACTTCGACGCATTCGTCGGACGGGCCAAGGAGCTCGGGCTCGAGGTCGCCATGGACATCGCGCTCCAGTGCTCCCCCGACCACCCCTACGTCCAGACCAACCCGGAGTGGTTCACGACCCGGGCCGACGGCACGATCGCGTATGCCGAGAACCCGCCCAAGAAGTACCAGGACATCTACCCGCTGAACTTCGACAACGACCCCGCGGGTTCGTATGCCGAGATGCGGCGGATGATCCAGGTCTGGCTCGACCACGGGGTCCGGATCTTCCGGGTCGACAACCCGCACACCAAACCGGTGGAGTTCTGGCAGTGGCTCATCGAGGACGTCGGCCGCGACCATCCCGAGACGATCTGGCTGGCCGAGGCGTTCACCAAGCCGGCCATGATGCACACCCTGGGCAAGGTCGGCTTCCAGCAGAGCTACACCTACTACGCGTGGCGCCACGCCAAGTGGGAGCTCGAGGAGTACGTCAGGGAGCTGGCCGGAGAGGCCGCCTCCTACATGCGACCCTCGTTCTGGCCGACGACCCACGACATCCTCACCCCGTACATGCAGTTCGGCGGCCCGGTGGCCTGGAAGCTGCGCGCGGCCCTGGCCGCGACCCTCGTCCCCACCTACGGGATCTATGCCGGCTACGAGCTGATCGAGCACGTCGCCCGCCCCGGGGCCGAGGAGCAGGTCGACAACGAGAAGTACCAGTACAAGGACCGCCAGTGGTTCCGCTACGAGAAGGGCGGTGACCGCGAGGGCCAGTCGCTCGCCGGCTACCTCACCCGGATCAACCACATCCGCCGCGCCCACCCGAGCCTGTCCTGGCTGCGCAACATCACCTTCCACCACGCCGACGACGAGAACGTCATGTGCTTCTCCAAGCGCCGGGTCCTGCCCGACGGCACGGAGGACACGATCATCGTCGTGGCGAACCTCGACCCGTACTCCACGCGCGCCACGACCGTGCACCTCGACATGCCCGCCCTCGGCATGGACTACCACGAGGGGTTCGTCGCCCACGACCTCGTCACCGACCAGTCCTGGCACTGGGTCGAGCACAACTTCGTGCGACTCGGCGCCGACAACGAGCCCGTCCACATCATCCACGTCCGGAGGTACTGAGCACCCATGCAAGGCCTGAACCTGTCCCAACCCGGGCTCAAGCACGACCCCGAGTGGTTCAAGACGGCGGTGTTCTACGAGGTGCTCGTGCGAGCCTTCGGCGACTCCAGCGGCTCGGGCGCCGGTGACTTCAACGGCCTCATCGCGCGCCTGGACTACCTCCAGTGGCTCGGCGTCGACTGCCTCTGGCTGCCGCCGTTCTACGCGTCCCCCCTGCGCGACGGCGGCTACGACATCGCCGACTACACCGCGATCCTGCCGGAGTTCGGGACCCTGCCGGACTTCCGCGAGCTGATCACCCAGGCGCACGCGCGCGGCATACGGATCATCACCGACTTCGTCATGAACCACACGAGCGACCAGCACGCGTGGTTCCAGGCCAGCCGCAGCGACCCGGACGGGCCCTACGGCGACTTCTACGTGTGGTCCGACACCGACGAGAAGTACACCGACGCGCGGATCATCTTCGTCGACACCGAGGTCTCCAACTGGACCTTCGACCCGGTGCGCCGGCAGTTCTTCTGGCACCGCTTCTTCTCCCACCAGCCCGACCTGAACTTCGAGAACCCGGCGGTCCACGAGGCGATGTTCGAGGTCGTCCGGTTCTGGATGGACATGGGCATCGACGGCTTCCGGCTGGACGCGGTCCCCTACCTCTACGAGGAGGAGGGGCACAACGGCGAGAACCACCCCAAGACCCACCAGTTCCTCGCCCGGCTGCGCGCGATGGTCGACGAGGAGTACCCCGGGCGGATCCTGCTCGCGGAGGCCAACCAGCCGCCGGCCGACGTCGTGGACTACTTCGGGACGGCCGAGGCACCCGAGTGCCAGATGTGCTTCCACTTCCCGGTCATGCCGATGCTCTACTACGCCCTCCGGGACGAGCGCGCGGCCCCGATCGCCGACGTCCTCGCCGACACCCCCGACATCCCCGAGGGCTCCCAGTGGGGCACCTTCCTGCGCAACCACGACGAGCTCACCCTCGAGATGGTCACGCCGGAGCAGCGGGCCGCGATGTACGGCTGGTACGCCCCCGACCCGCGGATGCGCGCCAACGTCGGCATCCGTCGCCGGCTCGCCACCCTCCTGGACAACTCCCGACCCGAGATCGAGCTCATCCACGCCCTGATCCTCTCCCTGCCCGGCTCGCCGTGCCTGTACTACGGGGACGAGATCGGGATGGGCGACAACATCTGGCTGAGCGACCGCGACGGTGTGCGCACCCCGATGCAGTGGACCCCCGACCGCAACGCCGGCTTCTCGGCGGCCGACCCGGGCAAGCTCTACCTGCCGGTGATCTCCTCGCTCGTCTACCACTACAA
>JAJPIW010000006.1 GCA_021324575.1 Intrasporangiaceae bacterium
TCTGCTAGCAGAGGTTAGGTCAAGAGGCCGGTCCGACGCCGAGTGACACGACGACGCCGACACCCCCGGGGGGAGTGTCGGCGTCGGACGTGTGCGGTGTCGGGCTCAGGAAGCCAGGACCTCGTCGAGGATGGCCTCGGCCTTGTCCTCGTTGGTCTTCTCGGCGAGCGCGAGCTCGGAGACGAGGATCTGGCGGGCCTTGGCGAGCATGCGCTTCTCGCCCGCCGAGAGGCCACGGTCCTTGTCGCGGCGCCACAGGTCACGGACGACCTCGGCGACCTTGATGACGTCACCGGACGCGAGCTTCTCCAGGTTGGCCTTGTAGCGGCGCGACCAGTTGGTGGGCTCCTCGGTGTACGGGGCGCGCAGCACATCGAAGACCTTCTCCAGGCCTTCCTGGCCGACGACGTCACGAACGCCGATGTCCTCACAGTTGTCTGCGGGAACCTTGATCGTCAGATCGCCCTGGGCGACCTTCAAGGTGAGATAGAGCTTTTCCTCTCCACGGACCGTACGTGTCTCGATTTCCTCGATTCGTGCGGCCCCGTGATGCGGGTACACGACCGTCTCGCCGACCTTGAACACCATGTGCTGTTATCCCCTTTCGCGACCTACAGGATAACACGCAGGCTCCGCCCCCAACTAATTGTCCACAGGGCATCGACGCAGGTCAGGTGCCCTGTCCGACAACGACATCCGGCCGGCGACCCCTTGACAAAACACCCCTCCCCATGCCTACCCCACGGGGTCGGGACGGTACCGCTAGGCTGTCCGCCGTGACGACTCGATCCGTTCGCGGCCTCGGCGCCGCTGCCCTGCTGGCCGCCTCGCTGGGCCTCTCCGGGTGTGCGACATTCTCTCCGGTCCAGACCACGATCGACTACAACCCGGCCGACGGTGTGCCCGTCGGGCTCGGGGCAGTGAAGATCGAGAACCTTCTCGTCGTGGCACCGGCCAAGGACGGTCCGGGCACCGTCTCGGCGAGCGTGGTCAACCCCACAAGCAAGGCCGTCGCGATCGCGTTCACCGACGCGACCTCTGGTGCGACCGCGACGTTCGAGGTCCCGGCCTTCACGACCAGCCAGGTGTCCGGGGACAGCAAGCTCGTCGAGCTGGGCAAGGTCTCCGGGGCTCCCGGCGCGATCATCACGATGGACGTCAGCTCGGCCGTCTCCGGGACCACCCAGGTCGTCGTCCCGGTGCTCGATGCCCAGCACTACTACCAGACCCTCCAGCCGACCGCCGCTCCGACGCCGGCCGCTCCGGTGCCCACCGCGCCGACGACCACCGCGACGGCCGCCGGCTGATCTCGCGGCATACGACCGTATGCCGGGCCAGCTCGCGTCCCGGCCGGCCTAGGCCTCGAACTTGTAGCCGAGCCCGCGCACGGTGACGATGTGACGCGGCATGGCGGGGTCGGGCTCGATCTTGGCGCGCAGCCGCTTGACGTGGACATCGAGGGTCTTTGTGTCGCCGACGTAGTCACTGCCCCAGACCCGGTCGATGAGCTGCATCCGGGTGAGGACCCGCCCCACGTTGCGCAGCAGCATCTCGAGCAGCTCGAACTCCTTGAGCGGCAGCGCGGCGCTATGGCCGCCGATCGTCACGACATGGCGCTCGACGTCCATCCGCACCGGACCGGCCTCCAGGGTCGGCGGCAGCAGGTCCTCGGGTTCGGCGAGCCGGCGGAGCACTGCCTTGATCCGGGCCAGCAGCTCGCGGGAGGAGTACGGCTTGGTCACGTAGTCGTCGGCGCCGATCTCCAGTCCGACGACCTTGTCGATCTCGCTGTCCTTGGCCGTGAGCATGATGATCGGTACCGACGAACGCTGTCGCAGCGCACGGCATACGTCGACGCCCGGCAACCCTGGAAGCATGAGGTCGAGGAGCACCAGATCGGCGCCGTTGGCGTCGAACTCGGTGATCGCGTCGGGACCGGTCTCGGCCACGGCGACGTCGTAGCCCTCCTTGCGCAGGAGGTAGGACAGCGGGTCGGAGAACGACTCCTCGTCCTCGACGACCAGGATGCGGGTCATGGGGTCCCTTCGTGACGGGCCGGTTCGGGCTCGATGATGTCGGGGAGCCGCTGGGCCGAGGGCAGGCTCATGGTGAACGTCGACCCGTGCCCCGGTTGGCTCCAGACGGCCACGTGGCCGCCGTGGTTCTCGCAGATGTGCTTGACGATGGCCAGCCCCAGCCCGGTGCCACCGGTGGATCGGGACCGGGCAGCGTCGACCCGGTAGAACCGCTCGAAGACCCGCCCGAGGTCCTCCGCGGGGATGCCGCTGCCCTGGTCGGTCACGGCGACCTGGACCATGTCCTGGTCGCGACTGACGCGCACCGTCACTCGGGTGTTGACGTCGCTGTAGGTGACGGCGTTGCTCAGCAGGTTGTGGACGGCGGTCACCAGGAGGTCCTCGTCGCCGTAGACCGAGGCGCCGGGGTCGACGACCGCGACCAGCTCGATCCGGTTGTCCTCGGCGGCCAGCTTGGTCCGGTCCAGGGCCTCCCCCACGACCCGGCCGATGTCGACCAGGGCGGAGTCGGCCATCGGGTCGACCGTCTGCAGGCGCGACAGGTCGATGATCTCGGTGACCAGCCGGGCGAGACGGTCGGCCTCGACCCGCATCCGGCCGGCGAACCGGGCGATGGCCTCTGGGTCGTCCTTGGCGTCGAGGACGGCCTCGCTGAGCAGGCTGATACCGCCGACCGGTGTCTTGAGCTCGTGGCTGACGTTGGCGATGAAGTCGCGCCGGACCTCGTCGACCCGGCGGGCGGCGGTCATGTCCTCGATGAGGAGCAGGACGTGGGCCGAGCCGAGCGGAGCCACCCGGGCGCGGACGTAGGTCCGGGCCTGTCCGGCCGGGGCACGGGCCAGGTCGAGCTCGGCCTCCCGGATCACGCCGTCGCGCCGCACCTGCCGCGCGAGGTGGCGCAGCTCGGCATGGACCAGCTCGTGGCCCCGCACCAGACCGTGGACCACCGCCGCCGGGGAGGTGTTCACCACGGCATCGGAGCTGTCCAGGACGATGCCGCTGGAGCGCAGGACGGCGAGGACGTCGGCGACCCCGGCCGGGAGGGCCGGCTCGGCGGTCGGTGGGCCGGCTCGCTGCTCCCGCTCGGTGAACCGGGCGGCAAGGATCGCGGTGGCCCCAATGGCCACCCCCGCCAGACCACTGAGGGTCGCCGCCGTCGTCACGTCCACGATGGTCAAGGGTACGCAGCGACGACACCTGTTCGGTCACCTCACCGACCCGGCTCGCACGGGACACGCCAGAAGTTCACCTTGGCTACGCACACCGTTCATCACTGCGTGCCACTCTCACGCCATGCGTGAAGCCTTCCACGAGAACCTGCGGACCATCTCCGACCAGCTCGTCGAGATGACCCGGCTGGCATCCTCGGCCATGTCCCGGGCGACCACCGCCCTCCTCGACGCCGACGTGCACCTCGCGGAGTCGGTCATCGCCGCCGACAAGCAGATCGACGCGGTCCGCGAGGAGCTGGACCACCTCGCCGTCGACCTGCTCGCGCGCCAGCAGCCCGTCGCCACCGACCTGCGGATGGTCGTGACCAGCATGCGGATGAGCTCGGACCTGGAGCGGATGGGTGACCTGGCCCGGCACGTCGCCAAGGTGGCGCGACTGCGCTACCCCGAGTCGGCGGTTCCGCCCGAGCTGCGCGCGACGATCCTGCAGATGGGCCAGGTGGCAGAGCTGATCGTCAGCAAGGCCGGCTCGGTCATCGCGGCCCGCGACCTGGTCGCCGCCAAGGAGATCGAACGCGACGACGACGCGATGGACGCGCTGCACCGCGAGCTGTTCGAGCACCTCGTCGACGGCACCTGGCAGCACGGCACGGAGACCGCCGTCGACATCACCCTCCTCGGGCGCTACTACGAGCGGTATGCCGACCACGCCGTCTCGGTCGCTGCCCGCGTCATCTACCTCGTCACCGGCGAGTGGAACGCGGACATCGACGAGGACACCGCCGACGACCTCCCCCTCTGAGCAGTCCGTGAGCAGTAGCTGAGCAGTAGCTGCGCGCGCTGAGGCCGGCTCCCGACGGGGCCTGACAACCTAGACTGCCCGGGTGGACGAGGCAGGGGTGCCCAGCTCGTCGGTCATGACCGACCAGCCGCGACCGGCGCGCGACCCGGGCGCCGACCATGACGAGCTCGTCCGGGCCCGGTCGGCCGAGCTGACCCGTCTGGCGTACCTCGTGACCGGCGACCGCGAGCGCGCGATCGACCTTGCTGCGACCGCGCTCGCCGGCCTGCGCGACGAGTGGGCGGAGGTCATCGAGCGTGGCACCCCGCAGGCCGAGGCCCGGGCCGCCGTCGTCCGTCGCCTGCTCCCGGGGCGACGTCGTCAGCAGGACGGCGGAGGCCCGGCGGCCTTCCCGGCGACCGACCCCGAGGGCGAGTGGATGGGCGAAGGTGAGCATGCGGCATACGGGCTGGAGGCGGACGACGACCTTGATCCGGTCGTGCTCTCGGCGTATTCCGCGGAGCCGCCCGGTACGCGGGTGGCCCTCGTCCTCGCCGAGGTCGACCTCCTGGACCGGCCGTCCGTTGCCGCCGCGCTCGAGCGCGACCCTCGGGTCGCCGAGGAGGCCATCGAGGCCGGCCTGGACCGGATCGGCCGCGCGCGGGTGCAGGCTGCCGACGACCGCGATCGGGAGCGACCCGGCGGGGGCATCGAGACACACCTCCGGCGCGTCCTGCTCACCCAGAGCAGCCGGGCCGGCCTGCCCGCCGACCTCACCGAGGAGGTGAGCGCATGCCGGGCGCGCACGGTCAGGAGGCGTCGGCTCCTCACTGCCGGTGCGGGCGGCCTCTGCCTGGCCGCCGTGGGGGCGGTCGGCGGTCCCGCACTCGTCCGCCACCGGGACAGCGCCCCGTTGACGAGCTCGGGGTCGCGGGGCACCGCGCCCACCGCTACGGCCCCGGTCGACGGCGTCCTCGACACACCCGTGACTCTGTCCTGGGATGCCGTGTGGCGCTGGCCCGCTCGGGGCTCCATGGTCAACGACGCCGCCGTGCAGGACCTCACGCGACAGAACCGGCAGCGGGTGATCTACGCCGAACGGGTCGGCGGCGATGTCCTGGTCATCACCGCCCAGCACGACGAGAACGTGACCGACGGCAACGGGCTCACCGACCAGCTCGCCACCTTGATGTCGATCCGGACCATCCAGGGGCGGAGGACTGCCGAGGACCAGGTCGGCGCGTTCGGGCTGGCCGACACCGGCCCGCTGGCCGTCACGGCCTCGCTGTACGGGCCGGGGCGGCTCGTCGTGCTGGCCCGTCCCGAGGTCAGGAGCGTCGAGGTGTCGAGCACGGTTCTCTTCAACCCGAACGGGACGAGCGCGAGGGTCGGGTGGCAGCCGCTCCCGCTCGCCGGCGGGGTCGCCCAGGCGGCGTCGCCCGCGATGGGCTCCTTCGGCATGTCGGTTCGGTATGCCGGTGAGCACCGGGGTGCATACAGCGGCGACTTCGGCTTCGGCGGAGTCTTCCGGCCGACGGGAGTCACCGCCGCGGAGCGCCGGTGGAACGCTGACCAGATCGTCACCGCCCTGACCAGGCGGGCCCGTGACGTCGCGTGCACGCTCACCGGCCTGAACCCGGGGCAGGTGTCCGTGACGGTGACCTGCCGCACGACCGTGCCGGCCCGCAGGCTGCCGATCTCGGTTGCGACCGAGCCGGGCGGTGGCGACCAACAGGCCTACCCGCCCCAGGACACCGAGGTCGCCGTCCTCGTGACCACGTTGCCAGGCGGTGCCCGGCTACGGTCCGTCGCGGTGTGGCACCCCGCGGTCGGCTCGACCGGCATGCCCTCGGTGAACCTGTGGGAGGAGTCCGCGCCCTATCCGGCAGCGGACATCGAGCGCCGACCCGTCGTCCTACAGGGCTCGGACGCCACCGGCCAGGTCCTGGGCATCATCGTGCCGGGGGCATCGTCGGTTCGGGTCTCCCGGATGGGACTCGGACCCGGCCAGAAGGCGATGGTTCCCGTGACCGGACGGCTGGCCCTGTTCTCCGTCGACCGCGTCGACGAGACCTCGACGATCAATGGCTTCGACGCCAAGGGCGCCAAGATCGGGACCTGGCCGTTCTCCTGGCCCGGCGCCGGGAACCCGTGGGATCTCTACGGCTAGAGGGGGCTAACGGCCCTGGTTGGCGACCGCCGCGGCGGCTGCCGCCGCGGCCTCGGGATCGAGGTAGCGCGCCGGCTCGATCGGCATGAAGTCCTCGCCCAGGGTGTAGACCAGCGGCTGGCCGGTCGGGATGTTCAGTGCGGCGATGTCCTCGTCGCTGATCCCGTCCAGGTGCTTGACGAGGGCGCGCAGGCTGTTGCCGTGGGCGGTCACGAGCACGGTCTCGCCGGCGGCGAGGTCGGCCTGGATCGGGCCCTCCCAGTACGGCATCATCCGGGCGATCACGTCCTTGAGGCACTCGGTGAGCGGGACGGGCACATCGGCATACCGGATGTCGCTCGTCTGGTCGAACTCCGAGCCGGCCTCGATCGGCGGCGGCGGGACGTCGAACGAGCGGCGCCAGAGCATGAACTGCTCCTCGCCGTACTTCTCACGGGTGGCCGCCTTGTCCAGTCCCTGCAGTGCGCCGTAGTGGCGCTCGTTGAGCCGCCAGTCGCGCCGCACCGGGATCCAGGACCGGTAGGCCACGTCGAGGGCCAGGTTGGCCGTCGTGATCGCCCGGCGCAGCAGCGAGGTGTGAACGACGGTCGGCAGCACGCCCTCGGCCTTGAGCAGCTCGCCCGCGCGGACGCCTTCCTCGAGTCCTTGGTCGTTGAGCTCGACGTCGACCCAGCCGGTGAAGAGGTTCTTGGCGTTCCAGTCGGAGTGTCCGTGGCGCAGCAGGATGAGCGTGTATGCCATGGACTCACCCTACTGAGACTCACTCGGGACCGGGATCCCCATCTCGCTGCAGGATGGACCGGAACGCCTCGAGGTTGCGCAGGGACTCCCCCCGTGACACCCGCCAGGCCCATTCCTTGTGCATCGAGGACAGGAAGCCCAGCGCGAGCAGCTCGTTGAACGGCGCATCAGCCGCCTCCAGCACGGCGCCGAGGAGCCGGTCCAGCTCGTCGTCGTCGACGCCCCCGGCCGGGAGGCGGCCGGTGAGGTAGACGTCGCCGAGCTTGTCCACGGCGTACGCGATGGTCGGCAGTCTCAGGTTGCGGCGCAGGAGGAACCGGTAGAAGGCTGCCTCGTTCTCGTCCGGTTTGCGGATGACGAAGGCCGAGAGCGACAGTCCCTGCTCCGCCGCGACGAGGGAGCAGACCGTCTTGAGCTTCTTGTCGCCCGGAAGCGTGACGACCAGCTCGCCGTCGCGGGCACCGGGCTCCCAGTCGATGCCCGCCTCCTCGAGGAAGGTCCGGACGGTCGTGAAGAGCCCGTCGGAGGTGCTGGACATCTCAAGAGTCTCCCATCTGGAAGTTCGGCGCGGTCGTCACCGTGAGGACTGCCTCGCTCGACCATACGTGCAGGTCGAGCAGCCCGTCGGGCCGCAGGTCGAGAGCCCGGGGAACGGTGCCCGGACCGAGCCCGACGACGACGCGCAGGACGTTGTCGAACAAGGCCGTCGACGTGCCCGTGACCCACCAGCCCTTGAGCCGCAGGTTGCGGTCGGGCAGCGCGGGCGGCCGCCCGACCGTCGCGGGTCGCGGGTCGAGGTGCAGGACCAGCCCGTCGACGCCGGTGACGGTGAAGGTGACCCGGACGCTGTGACCGGTGGCGGTGGCGTCGACGACCAGGGGGCGACCCTGGGCCGGCGGGCTGTCGTCCCCGTATGCTGTGCCGCGCCAGAGTGCGTGGCCGCTGCGTATCTCCAGCGACGTGATTCGAATGTTCGTCAGGTCGGCGGTGACGTGCTCGCGATGACCGGTCACCGACCCGGTGACCGCCGACACGAACGCGCCCCTCGTCGCGGTGTCGAGCATGACGCCGTCGCCGCGCGCGATGCGCAGCCCGCTGGACTGCATGGACGCCGTGTAGCTGTCACCGAGGGTGATCTCGCCGCGAGCCACCGGGTCGACCGTGAGCAGCCCAGGCGCGGTCGCGACGAGACCGATGTCCCCCTTGGTCCAGCGCGGGACCTCGATGGTGAGCAGGAGCGCGAAGGCGGCCAGCACCGTGACGACGAGGGAGACCATGCTCCAACTCACCGTCCCCGTGCTCCGGTGCCGCCACCACGCCACGGCGGTCACTCTATGTGGGGCGGCCGCTCGGGCTAGAGTCGCGCCATGCCGGGCGCCGGACCCGTGGGCTCGATCACCCGCGGCACGACCAACCCCAACCGGTTGCGCCGCGTCGACCGGTGGCTCGCCGACGTCCAGGGCTGGCGGCTGCGCCGGTCCCAGACCCCGCCCGTCGTCGTCGACCTGGGTTATGGCGCCTCACCGGTCACCGCCGTCGAGCTGCACGACCGCCTCCGCCGGATCCGGGCCGACGTCGAGGTCGTCGGCCTGGAGATCGACCCGGGGCGGGTGCGCGCAGCCGCCCCCTTGACGCGGCCGGGGCTGAGGTTCGCCCACGGCGGGTTCGAAGTCCCACTGCCCGCCGGTGGACGGGCGACGATGGTGCGCGCCTTCAACGTTCTGCGTCAGTATCCCGAGGCAGAGGTCGCCGCGGCCTGGGCGACCGTGGTGAGTCGCCTTGCGCCACAAGGGATTCTCGTCGACGGAACGTGCGACGAGATCGGCCGGCTGTCGACGTGGGTCGCCGTCGACGCCGACGGGCCGCAGTCCCTCACCCTCTCCTGGCGGCTTCGCGGGCTGGAGCGACCGAGTGACATCGCCGAGCGGCTCCCCAAGGCGCTCATCCACCGCAACGTGCCCGGAGAGCCGGTCCACGCGGTGCTCGAGCGGCTCGACGACGCGTGGCGACGCTCCGCGGCATACGCGAGCTACGGTGCCCGACAACGGTTCGTGGCGATGGCGTCAGCGCTGCGCGACGAGGGCGTCGGGGTGATCGGCGGCCCGAGCCGCTGGCGGCTGGGCGAGCTGACCGTCCAGTGGTCCGACGTCGAACCCAGGTGAGGCCGGCGACGCCTCAGCGCCGGTAGTCGTCCTGGAGGCGGACGATGTCGGCCTCGTCGAAGGCACCGACGCCGAGCTCGAGGATGCGGACCGGCTCGGTCCCCTCGTTGGCCATCCGATGGGTCGCGCCCACGGGCACCCACACCGACTCCCCCGCGGCCACCGAGCGCTTGTCGTCGTCGACGGTCACGGTGAGCGGCCCGTCGAGGACGAACCAGTACTCGGAGCGCTGGGCGTGCGTCTGGAGCGAGAGCCGGTGGCCGGGCAGGACGGTGACGATCTTGACGGTGACCGGCTTGCCCGACGTGAACTGTCGGAAGTTGCCCCACGGGCGCTCGACGACGAAGACCTCTTCGGTGGGGTCCTGGTGGGTGGTCATGGGTGTTTCCTTGCGTCTCGCTTGTGGCGTGGTCCGGCCAATTCTGCCGTATGCCGGGTGGTCGTCAGTGCGTCCGACTCACCAGGGACCGTAGGGACCCTGGCGTTGGCCGCCCTTGCCGGTGACCTGACGCAGGGCGGGCCGGACGTCGGCGAGATAGACCCCGGCCGCCACGACGGCGAGTAGCCCGACGAAGCCGCCGATGACGTTGAAGACGCTCACGAAGCCGAGGGCGACCGCGACGACGAGGAGGATGACCCAGAAGTTCTTCGTGCGTTTGCCGGCGGCGGGGTAGGCATCGGTGCGGTGGGTCACCGCGTCGACGAGCGCATAGATCTCCATGACGAGCGCGGCCACGCCGAGGACGAGCAGCACCCACCCCTGCGCGCTACCGATCGTTCCCATGGCCAAAGCGTAACCGGACGGGCCTCGGCGACTCAGACCTCTAGGACGATGGTGACCGGCCCGTCGTTGCTGAGCTCCACGGCCATGTCGGCGCCGAACCGACCGGTCTCGACGTGGATCCCCTTGTCCCGCAACGCTTTCACCACGGCATCGACGAGCGGCTCGGCGACCGGGCCGGGTGCCGCGGCGTTCCACGTCGGGCGTCGGCCCTTGCGGGTATCGCCGTAGAGCGTGAACTGGCTGATCACGAGCACCGGCGCGCCGGCGTCCAGGACGGACTGCTCCTCGCGCAGGATCCGCAGGTCGGCGATCTTGCGAGCCACCGTCTCGACCTGGGCCGGGCCGTCGTCGTGGGTGACGCCGATGAGGGCGACCACTCCTGGTGAAGGCAGGCTGCCGACCACGTCACCATCGACGACGACGCGCGCGCTCGTGCAGCGCTGGAGGACGGCGCGCATCGGGTCAGATGCCGACGGCGACGAGGGCGCCGACCGGCTCGCCGTGCCCGAGGACGGGGCTGTACTCGAGCTGTTCGTATGCCGGGGAGTCCACCCCGAGGGACCTCAGAACTGCGGCGAGGATCACAGGCTTGGCGCGGGGCGTCCCGTCGACGACCTTGACGGCGACGCCGCGGCCGTCGGCCAGCCCCACGGCATACACGCTCTCGGCCCCGTCCTTGGCGACGAGCCCCGGGGTCCGGGCCATGAGGGCGGTGACGTCGCGGCCGGTGCCGCCGACGTAGTCCGGGTGGGACCGCATGGCGTCGGCGATCTCCCGCTCGGGAGTCCCCTCGGCCGCGGCGGCGAGCCGACCGAACGCACGGGCCAGCCCGGCCAGGCTGATCGCCATGACCGGTGCACCGCAGCCGTCGACGGCGGTGGCCGCAACCGGCTCACCCGCGAGGTCCTCGATCGTCGCGGCAATGGCTCGCTGGAGCGGGTGCGCCGGGTCGCGGTAGGTCGTCGTGTCCCAGCCGTTGACGACGCACGTGGCGAGCATCGCCGCGTGCTTGCCGGAGCAGTTCTGGGCGACCGACTCCGGGGCAAGACCCTCGCGGATCCACCGGTCGTGCTCGACGGCGTCGATGGGCAGGGTCGGGGTGTTCTGGAGGTCGTCGAGGGTCAAGCCGGCGCCGGCGAGGATGTCGGCAGCTGCGGCCTGGTGGAACGGCTCCCCGGAGTGGCTTGAGCAGGCGAGCGCCAGGAGACGCGGCTCGAGGCGGAGCCCGGCACGGACCATGGCCAGCGCCTGGACGGGCTTGTTGGCCGAGCGGGGGAAGATCGGCTCGTCGGCCGATCCCCAGGCGCGCTCCACGCTCCCGTCGGCCGCGGTGACCACGACGGCGGCGCGGTGCACCGACTCGATGAACCCGTCGCGCACGAGATGGGCGAGGACGGGGGCATCGGCGAGGACGGGCGGCGTACCGTCCGGGCCCAGCGGTTGGGTCGGCTGGTGGGTGGGCTGCGGGGTCGTCACGGTCCCCGAACCTATCGCCCTCGCCGCTCGGCGGTGCAGCGGGAACGCCGAAGCGGCGGCCTCCGGGAGGAGACCGCCGCTTCGTGGGGTGCGTACGAGTCGCAACAGGAGCGACCGGCATACGGCGTCTGGGTCAGTCGCCGACCTTGGCAGCGGCCGTCTTGGTCGCCTTGGTGGCGCCGGCAGCGGTCTTCTTGACGCCGGTACCGGTCGCCTTGGCGGAGGTCGCGGCCTTCTTGGTGGCGTTGCGGGTCGTGGTCGTCGTGCGCTTGGCCGCGGTGCGGGTGCGGGCGGCGGACTGCTTGACCTCGGTCGTCGCGATCTCGACCTCGTCGGTCACGGACTCGACGATGGCGTCGGTGGCGCGGACGGCCTCCTTGCGGCCGGTCGTGAAGAGGGCCTTGGCCGAGGACTGGACGTCGGCGGCACCCTTGCGGGCGACGGTGACCGCACCCTTGGCGGAGGCGATGGTCGTCTCGGCCTGGGCGACGAGGTCCTTGGTGGCCTTCTGGTTGCGGATCCGGCTGACGAGCTTCTCGCCACGGACCGCGAGGTCGGCGTACTGGGCCTGGGCGAGCTCACCGAGCTCGAGGCCACGGTTGAGGGCGAGCGCCGGGAGGTCCTGGACGGCCTTGACGGCCTTCTCGGGGAGCTCGGCAGCCTTGTCCTGGAGTTCGAGGGCCTTGGCCTGGAGCTTGGCCGGGGCGTACTCGGCGCGGAGCTTGGTACGGCGGGCCTCGGCCTCGACGCGGGCCTCGCGGGCCTTCTCGACGGCCAGGTCGACGGTGCCGACGTAGGCCAGCAGCGGCTTGGTGTCGGTGAGGGTCTTGCGGATGTCGGTGACGACGGACATGTTCGTTACTCCTTGGTGGTGGTCGTGCGGGTGGCGGTGCGCTTGGGGCGGACCGGCTTGGCGGCACCCACGAACGACTCGTAGATGTCGATGAGCGCGTCTCGCTGACGCTGGGTGAGGTCGGGGTCGGCTGCGATGGCGGTCCTGACGGTGGTCGCCTCGGTGTCCGGCACCGGGCGGTCCTCGAGGATGCCGGCGCGGACGTAGAGGCTCTCGGCCGACACCTGCAGGCCCTTGGCGAGCTGCTGGAGGATCTCGGCGCTCGGCTTCTTCAGGCCCCGCTCGATCTGGCTGAGGTAGGGGTTGGAGACGCCGACGAGGTCGGACAGCTGCCGCAGCGACAGCTTGTGCGACTCACGCTGCTCACGCAGGTAGTCGCCCAGGTTGCCCAGGTCGGCGAGCGGGTTCCGGTTCATGCCTCCAGTGTGCTTGCTCTAGTTAGCAAAATGCAAACTGGAGACAGCGTGAGGCTCTTCACACGGCATACGGGAACAGGCGCTTCCCCGTATGCCGGCCGCCCGGGTCAGACGACGGTGGCACCCTGCGGGCGGCGCAGGCGGATGTCGTTGCACGCCTCGCAGGTCTCCTCGGGGATCAGGCCGAGGCGCATGAGGTGACCGAACGCCCAACAGCCGGCACAGAAGCCGAGCACGCTCTCCAGGAGCGCAAAGGCGAGCAGGACGACCATCAGGCCGATGGCGATGGCGCGCTGGCCGAAACCGAGACTGAGCACCGCCGCGCTCGCCGTGAACACCAGGCCGACGGTCTGGGCGAACCGCTTGGGCGGCCCGGGCACCAGCTTGGGCTCGCCGAGACGGGGCGCGATGACCCGCGTGGCCAGCTGCCCGAGCGGGCTGAGCCGGGGGCCGGTGAGCACCCGGGCGAGGAATCCGAGGGCCAGGAGAGCGATGAGCCAGTGCCAGCCGGTGACGAGGACGACGACCGCGAGGACGGCGACGCCGGCGGCCACGGTGCGGGCCGCCTTCTCGTTGACCGGGTTCGGGAAACCGATGATGCTGCGCATAACCACAGATTATGCCTTACATAACCTCCCGTTGCGCCCCCTCCCTGAAGCAACCTCTGCTAGCAGAGCTTGGGTCTCCCAGCGCACGTTGCACCCTGTGCTGAGAGACCCAAGCTCTGCTGAGTCGGGCCCGACCGGTCAGTGCCCGGCCGGCGACTCCTCGCGCGCCCGCATGGGAAGCAGGAAGGTGAGCGCGAAGGACAGCGCAACGAAGCCGACCGCCAGCCACATCGACGCACTCGCCGCCGCGCGGAAGGCACCGACCCGGCTCGTGCCGTCAGCGCCGGCGAGGACGTGGAAGAACAGGGTGCCGATCACGGCCACCCCGAAGGCGCCGCCCAGCTGTTGCACCGCCGTGAGGACGCCGGACGCGGACCCGGACTCGGCCTCGTCGACCCCGGCCAGGGCGATGTCGAAGAACGGCGCCATGGTCAGGCCCATCCCGATCCCCATGACCGCCAGCGCCGGCGACATCGACCAGATCGTGATGCCGTCGCCGGCCAGGTGCAGGGTGAGCACGAACCCGGCCAGCCCAAGCGCCGACAGCGCCTCACCGAGGTGCATGAGGTGCCGGCCGAGGCGTATGCCGAGTGGCTGGGAGGCGATGAACCCGGCCACCATGCCGACCGCCTGGGCGATGCCGGCGAGACCGGCCTTGAGCGGTGAGTAGCCCAGGCCGAGCTGGACGAACAGCGTGAACACGACGGACAGGCCCATGAGCGAGCCGAAGAGGGCCATCCCGGTGGCGATCCCACCGGTGAAGGCCCGCTTGGTGAAGAGCGACGGCGTGATCAGCGTGACCTTCCCGGCGCGGTCACGGCGCCGCTCGACGACCGCGAGGAGGACGAAACCGAGCAGCCCAGTCAGCACCGCGGCATACGTCCAGAGCGGCCAGCCCGCCTCCTGGCCCTGGATGAGGGGGTAGATCAGGGCGACCATCGAGGCGCTCGCGATGGCCGCACTCGTCAGCTCGACATGGAGGGTGCGGTCCGGGCGGGAGGCGGGCAGGATCCGCAGCCCGGCGACGAGGGCGACCAGGCCGATCGGGACGTTGATGGCAAAGATGGTCCGCCAGCCCCAGTCGAAGAGGTTCGCGTCGACGAGGAAGCCGGCGAGGATGGGGCCGCCGACAGCGGACAGGCCCATGATCGGACCGAACGCGCCGAAGGCCTGGCCGATCTGCTCCGGAGGGAACATCTCCTTGATCAGGCCGAGGCCCTGCGGCAGCATCACCGCGCCGATCAGACCCTGTAGGACACGGAAGCTGATGAGCATCCCGGGGCCTTGGGCAAGGGCGGCTGCCAGCGACATCGCCGTGAAGCCGGCCATCCCGATGAGGAACATCCGCTTGCGGCCGTAGATGTCGCCGAGCCGCCCGCCGATGAGCAGGCCGCTCGCCATGGCGATCGTGTAGCCGGCGGCGAGCCACTGGATGAGGGTCTGGCCGCCGCCGAGCTCGCGGACGATGGTCGGGCCGGCGATGGAGGTGATGAGCGCGTCGAGGAGGTCCATCACCTCGGCGGCGAGGATGACGAAGAGAGCGGGCCAGCGCAGGGCGTATGCCGCGCGGGCGCCGGGTGCTGCCGAGGGCGGCTCGACGGCGGCCGTCGTGGGTGAGGTGGTCATGGCTGAGGTCCTTGTCTCGAACAGTGTTCGTTAGTTGACGAACACCGTTCTACTCACGAACGGCGTTCGTGTCAAGCGGTGCCTCTCCACTAGACTGGTCACGATGACCATCGCCGACCGGACCCCTCCCGACCTCGCCCGCGCACGGCCCCGCGCCCGCGGCGACAAGACGCCGCTGCGGCTGGACGCGATCGTCGACGAGGCGCTGCGGATCATCGACACCGAGGGCACCGACGCCGTGTCGATGCGCAAGGTCGCCGCCGCGTTCGACACCGGCCCGGCCAGCCTCTACGCACACGTCGACAACAAGGACGACCTGCTCCGGCTGGCGCTGCGCAAGGTGTTGGACACCATGCCCCTGCCCGCGGGCGAGACATGGCAGGCCATGTTCCGTGCCCACGCCCACACCATTCGCGCGGTGCTCGCGGCCCACAACGACCTGGCCCGGCTCACCTTCGGCACCGTTCCCGAGAGCGACCAGGTCACCGAGGGGAGCGAGCGCCTGCTCGCGGCGATGATCGGCGGTGGGGTCCCGCCCCAGGTCGCCGCCTGGTCCTTGGACGTCATCTCGCTGTACATCGCCGCCGACGTCCACGAGGGCTGGCTGATGGGCCGGATCTTCGACGACGGGTCGGGGCGGCCGCCGGAGGAGGTCGGCATGGAGTACTTCAGGGGCTTCGGCGAGCGGATGGCGAGCCTGCCCAAGGACCGGTTCCCAACTCTCACCGGCCACCTCGAGGAGCTGATGGGCGGCGACGGGGACCAGCGGTTCAGCTTCGGGATCGACATGTTCATCGCCGGCATGGCCGCTCAGATCCCGCCGACGTAACCCCCGCGAGCGCCCGATTCCTAACCTCTGCTAGCAGAGCTTGGGTCACTCAGCGCAGGTTGCAACCTCTGCTGAGAGACCCAGCCTCTGTTAGCAGAGGTTGCGTCGAAGGGTTGTCAGCGGGCAGGGCGAGGGGGACGACGGTCCCGTATGCCGAGCAGCTCACGGGCCGCGTCGGTGGACATAGCCGGGCGCTGCATCGTGGCGGCCAGCTCGGCCGCGCGGGAGACCAGCTCGCTGTTGTGCTGCACCTGCTGGCCGCGGGCGAACATGATGTTGTCCTCCATGCCGACCCGCAGGTGACCGCCACCGGCGAGCGCGGCCGCCAGGATCGGCAGGTGGGCGCGGCCGATCCCTGTCGCCGACCAGGAGGTGACCTCGGCCGGGAGAGCCTGCACACCGGCATACAGCGCCTCCGGCGTCCCGGGCATCCCACCGGGCACGCCGGTGACGAAGTCGACGTGCACCTTGCCGCCGTACGGCAGGCCGTGGGTGTCGAGCAGGCGCCGCAGCGACCAGACGTGCCCGAGGTCGAACAGCTCGAACTCGGGCACCACCTCGCGCTCCTGGGCCTGGACGTAGAGGTCGGACATGAAGCCCCACGGGTTGAGGAACACGTCGTCGCCGAAGTTCGTCGTGCCACAGGTGAGGCTGCACGAGTCCGGCTCGGCATCGAGCACGGTGAGCCTGGCGGCGAGCGGGTCGTGGACCGAGCCGCCGGTCGAGAGCTGGACGACGAGGTCGGTGGCCTCACGCAGCGCCTGGACCGCGGCCGAGAGATATCCCCCGTCGAGCGTCGGCCGGTGCTCGGCGTCCCGGATGTGCAGGTGGATGAGCGACGCCCCGGCCGCCTCGCAGGCCACGGCCGTCGCGACGAGCTCGTCGAGGGTGGTCGGCAGCTGCGGGACGTCGTGCTTGGCCAGCTCGGCGCCGGTGGGTGCGACGGTGATGAGGGTGCCGGACGACGTCGTCATGCGCACATCATGGCATCTGCCGTATGCCGGTCACGACAGGAGATCCTGCGGTCGGTCAGGGCTCGACGATGACAGTTTGCGCGGCGGAGACGCCTTCAACGACAAGATCCACATCGGCCGGAGTGTTTCGCTTGATCAGCGCCAGTCCGATCGGGCCGTCCTCGTGGTGCCGGGCGACCGAGGTGAGGTACCCGACCGGACGCGCCGACTCACCGGCCACGAACACCGGCGCTCCGACCTCGGGCAGGGTGTGCCCCGAGCCGTCGAGGTGCAGGAAGACGAGTCGCCGCGGCGGACGACCGAGGTTGTGGACGCGGGCGATCGTCTCCTGGCCGCGGTAGCAGCCCTTGTGCAGATGCACGGCGGTCCGCAGCCAGTCCAGCTCGTGCGGGATGGTCCGGTGGTCGGTCTCCAGCCCCATCCGCGGGCGCCAGGCCGCCACCCGCAGCGCCTCGGCCGCCCACGTCCCGGCAAGCGGCCGGTCACCGACGAACGCCTCAAGCTCCTCCCGCGGCACGATCACCTCGCGCCACGACCGCGCCTCGCCCGGGTGCCCGTCGACCGGTCCGTATGCCGCGGTGTCGCCGACAAGAGCCGGCCAGCGGTCGACCCAGGTCGGCGGCTCGCCGGGGAGCCCGGCGCCCGAAAGCGGCTCTCCGACAACGGCATACGCGTCACTGACGTCTGCGACCTCGACGCGGAGCATGAACCGCATCGAGTTGAGCCAGGCGACGAGCGCGGGCGCCGTGCCGGGCTCGACGGACAGCCAGGTCGTCGCCCCGTCGTCGACGACATGGAGGGCGTGCTCGACGTGGCCCTTGGGGGACAGGACGAGCGTCTCCGTCGACTCCCCCGGCGCGAGGCCGGTCAGCGACTGGGTGGTCATGGAGTGCAGCCAGGTCAGCCGGTCCGGGCCGGTGACGGTCACGACCCCCCGGTTGCCGAGGTCGACCGCAGCCAGTCCTTCGGCGAGAAGCCGCTGCTCGCGCAGCGGGTCGCCGTAGTGCATGGCGACCGACGCGTCGAGCCCGTCGCCCGCCACTGCTCCGGAGCGGGAGAGCAGCGGGGACCCCGCGATCACGTCTGACACTTGGTGCACCTTCCCTGGACAGCCATGTGGGTGAACGCCGCGTCGAAGCCGCGCTGTTCCCGGATCCGCGCGACGAGATCGTCGGCGATCGAGGCGGGAACCTCCCCCACCGTGCCACAGCCGGTGCAGACCAGGTGAATGTGGTGGTCGTGGTCGGCGAGCTGGTAGCTCGGCGACCGGTGGTCCAGGTGGGTGTGCCGCAAGGCGCCGGCCTGCTCCATCGCCTCCAGCGCGCGGTAGATCGTGGAGGGCGGCAGCTGCGGACCGCCGTCGACGGCGACCCGGCTCAACACCTCCTCGGCGGTGGCGTGCCCCAGCTCGGCAACGGCCGCGAGAACCCGCTCGCGCTGCCGGGTGACCCGCAGCCCCTGTCGCCGGAGCAGCTCGCCATGCTCGTCCACCCCCTCACTGTAGGTCCGCTGCGAACGGTCGGCGCCTGCTCCCGGCACGCCGTTGGGGACAACAGGTGGCAGCCAGCCCGGACACCTACACTGGCGCGATGCTTGACGACATGGGCCTGCCCACCGAGGAGGCGTCCGATCCGGGCCCCGACACAGCTCGCCGCAAGCCGCGCTGGGGGCGACGGATCCTCGGCATCCTGCTCGGCCTCGTCCTGCTCATTGTCATCGGGGTCGGCGGCTACCTCGGGTTCCTCAACCACACGGTGAGCAGCAACGTCAAGCAGCAGGACCTGCTGGGCGAGGACCAGGGCGGCGGAACGAACGTGCCCGACCCGGCCGCCTCGAAGGTGGTGTCGGGTCGGGGGACCAACTACCTGTTCATCGGGTCCGACGCACGCCCCGGCGACACCGTCTCCAGGTCCGACGTGATCATCCTGATGCACATCGACCAGGACTCCAACAAGGTCTACCTCATCCACTTCCCGCGCGACCTCTACGTCACGATCCCGGGTCACGGCAAGAACAAGATCAACGCCTCCTACGCCTTCGGTGGGGCTCCGCTCCTCGTCCGGACGGTCCAGGACCTCATCGGCGTGAAGATCAACCACGTCGCCAAGACCGACTTCACCGGGTTCTCCGCCATGACCGACGCCGTCGGCGGGGTCCGCGTCTGGGCCGCCGAGGCGAGCAACGGGACGGGCAATGGCGGCCCGGTGGTCATCCACAAGGGGTGGAACGACCTCAACGGCACCCAGGCGCTGGCTTTCGTCCGCGAGCGGCACGACCTGAGCGAGGGCGACATCTCCCGCGGCCAACGGCAGCTGGCCTTCATCAAGGCGCTGATGACCAAGGCGATCAGCAAGCCGGTGGTCACCAACCCGATCAAGGTCGCCCAGTTCGTCGACGCGGCGACGAAGAACCTCGTCGTCGACAAGTCCCTCTCGGTGGGCGCCATGCGATCCCAGGCGTTCGCGCTGCGGAACATCCGCAGCGGCGACATCGTCTTCGTGACCGCGCCGTTCACCGGGTTCGCCAACGACCCCAAGGCCGGCGCGATCGACGTCGTCGACGACGCCGGCATGGCCACTCTGGGTCAGGACCTCGCCAACGACACGATGGACAAGTACGCCGACGTCAGCGTTGTCCCCTGAGGCCCTGCCGCTGGGAGGTGAGGGGTCGCCCCTCCACCGGCGCGGTCGGAACCTTCAGCCGACCCGCTTGAGCTCGGCCGACAGGTGGCTCTGCAATGGCTGGCCGACGGCGGCCATGTCCATGGCATACATGAGGTTGGAGTTGACCAGTCCGAGCAGGCGCGTGCCGGCCGAGTAGTCCTTGGCGTTCGGGCTGCGCAGGACGCCGTCGGTGCGCAGCTCGATCTTGGCCGGCTCGGCCGTGCCGTAGTACAGCTCGACGACCCCGAAGTTGTGCGCGAGGAGCAGCTCGACTTCACCGCCCTCGACGACCCGCCAGAAGCCCAGCTCGGTGGCCAGCGGACGGACCTTGTTGCCCTCCTCGTCGAGGAGCCAGCTGTGGCTCTGCCACTCCAGGAACGGCCGGCCGTCGTGCGAGCAGATGATCTCCTGCCCGTAGTTGCGCGACTCGATGGTCGGGTAGCCGACGACGCCGGCCCCCTCCCAGCGCCCGATCAGCCAGGCGAGCGGGGCGAGTTCGATCGGCATGTCGAGGTCGAGGTTGAAGGCCACGGGCCAAATCGTAGTCTGGCCGTATGCCGTCCGCCCATCGCTCCCTCGTCGTCAAGGTGACCTGCGGGGTCGAGGCCCCCGAACGACTCAACCAGGCCGTCACGGTGGCAGCCACCGCCGTCGCGAGCGGGTATGCCGTGAGCCTCTGGCTGACCGGCGAGGCCTCCTGGCTGGCGGTGCCCGGCCGGGCCGAACAGTTCGAGCTGGCGCAGGCGGCACCGCTGTCGGACCTGCTCGCGGCTGTTCTCGAGAGCGGCCGGGTCACCGTGTGCGGTCAGTGTGCGGCGCGCCGCGAGCTGACGACCGACGATCTGCTGGCCGGCGTCACGATCCGCGGCGCTGCGGCATACGTCGAAGAGGTCATGACCGAGGGCACGCAGGCACTGGTCTACTGACTCGGTGCCCGCGGTCGTCAGCCCCCGAGCAGGACCCGGGTGAAGACGAGGACGACGACACCGTTCAGGAGCAGCGACGCCGCTGCCGAGGCGACCTGACCGCGGGTGCCGGCGATCGCGGGCAGGGTGGCGAGCACCCGACGCATGGCATGGCTCACCGCGCCGACGAGGAAGCCCAGCAGGACGGCCTGCCCGATGCGCGGCGAGCCAGCGGCCAGGCTGGCTAGCGCGGCCGCCCACCCGCCGAGCAGCATGGCGAGCGGCAGGAGCCAGGGCCGCAGCCTTGGGCGGTTGACGAAGAGGTCGGCCAGGGCCGCCGCCGCGACACCGGCCGCCGCGCACGCAAGGGCGTCGACGCCACCGGTCACCCGGGCCAGGCCGACGGCGGCGGCACCACAGGTGAGGATGGCCAGCGCGGCCGTGCTCGTCGTCACCGCCTCGGTGAGCCGCGAGCGGCCGTCACGACGGAACAGCTGGTGGGCCAGCAGGAGCAGCAGCCCTCCGCCCACGACGGCCGGCAGGTTGCGCAGGTAGGGGTCGTCGGGCGTGGCGGCGACGATCGCCGGACCGGCCACCGCGACCAGCCCGACGAGGATCCGGGGGACGGTCGGGGACGGGGCTTCGAACAGGTCGAGCCAGCCCCAGGCGAGGGCCAGACCGGTGAGCGCGACCGCACCGGCGAGAAGCAGCGGATCGGCATACGCGGTGAGTGCGGTCAGGCCGCTGAGGGCGACCGTCGCCACGACGACGAGCGGCCGACGGTCGATGGTCGCCGCCGGAAGCGGGCGGTCGCCGGTGCGAGCCATCCGGCGCGCCGCCCGGGTGGGCGGCTCCGAAGGCCCCGACAGCTCCGTCGACGCATCGCTGGACTCGGACACAGCCGTCATGATCGCATCACCCACCGGCGAACGGCGGCAGGACCTCCAGGACGGAGCTCGGGGGCGCGTCGTCGTCCGGGCCGACACGGTGCCCGTCGACGAGCAGCGAGCAGAGCGGGAGGATCGCGGCCACGCCGGGGGCGAGCCGGGACGCAGCTGCGGTCACCTCGCCGACCCGGCCGGCCGCCACGACGACCTCCTCGACGCCAGCGGCTGCGCGGGCACCCGCCCAGAACCGGACGCGAACGGCGCGGTCCACTTCGTGGTGAGCGGGGTCGATAACGGTCATGACGGCATATCCTGCCCTGTCATGGCGGAGTTGTTGTTGCTGACCAACGCCTTGGCGCCGAGCGCCGAGGTGTTGCCGGCCCTCGGCCTGCTTGCACATCGGGTGCGGATCCTGCCCGCCGAGGCGACCGCCCTGCTCAACACCGCCCCCGCCGACGCCGTCCTGGTCGATGCCCGCCGCGAGCTGGCCGTGGCCCGCTCCCTGTGCCGCGTCCTGCGCACGACCGGGGTGTCCGTCCCGCTCATCGCCATCCTCACCGAGGGCGGCCTGGCCGGAGTCACCCCGGAGTGGGGCCTGGACGACGTCATCGTCGACAGCGCCGGCCCGGCTGAGGTCGAGGCGCGTCTGCGGCTCGCCTCCGGCCGACTCGCCGACGAACCGACCACGGCTGAGGCCCGGATCCAGAGCGGCAACCTGTCCATCGACGAGGCGACGTATGCCGCGAAGCTGCACGGCCGGGTCCTCGACCTGACCTACAAGGAGTTCGAGCTGCTCAAGTATCTCGCCCAGCACCCGGGCCGGGTCTTCACCCGCGCCCAGCTGCTGCAGGAGGTGTGGGGCTACGACTACTACGGAGGCACCCGTACCGTCGACGTCCACGTCCGGCGGCTGCGCGCCAAGCTCGGCGTCGACCACGAGCTGCTCATCGGCACCGTCCGCAACGTCGGCTACCGGTTCGTCCCTGAGGACGTCGAGACCGCGGCCGGCTGACCGGCATACGAGCCGCGTCGCTTCGGTTTATCGGGTCACCCGATAAACCGAAGCGACACATAGGTTCCAACTCTGTATCTGTGGACTTTCTCGGGTAACCCGATAAAGCAGGGGGCCTACGGGGAGGTGATCCGGTCGAGGGCCGCGGGGGTGTACGGGTCGTGGGCCGACAGGTAGCTGGCGAACGCGTCGATGTCCAGGCCGCCGAAGTACACGTTGGTCGAGGACTTGAACGTCCCGAAGTTGTCGCCGCCACCGGCGACGAAGTTGTTCGTCACGACCCGGTAGGTCGTCGTGTCGCTGATCGGCGTGCCGTTCAGCGTCACGGCGCCCAGCACGTTCCCGTTGTGGGAGTAGGCGAAGCCTTTGGAGACCTGGAGGACCTTGATGGTGCCCTTGTTGGCCGGGTCGTTCAGCCCCGACCACTGCTCGTTCAGCACCGACTTGATCTGCGCGCCGGTGAGGTCGAGCGAGACGAGATAGTTGTTGAACGGCTGGACCGCGAAGGCGTCACCGAAGGTGACCGTGCCACCGTCGTGGTAGGTGAGGTCGGTGCGGATGCCGCCGGGGTTCATCATTGCGATGACCGGGGTGGCGAACGGACCCTTGACGCTGGGGTCGGCCAGCTGGGCGTCGGCGATGAGGTCACCGAGGGGCGTCTCGCCGCCGGCGTTGGCGGTGCGGGTCACCGATGTCGTGATGTGCCCGATGACCCGGTTCTGCACCGGCGCGATGAGCGTCTTGTAGAGGTTGATGATGTTGGTCTCGGCCGGGTCCTTGGCCACCTCGCGGCTGACGATCACGTTCGTGCCCTTGACCGACGCCCGGACGATGTCCTGGGTGCGACGGTCGTAGGTCAGGTCCGTCTCGGTGAAGAGGCGACCGAACGACGACGCCGACGTCACGAGCCGCTGCTGGCCCTTGGGGTCGGGCACGCTGCAGACGTACGGCTGGTGGGTGTGGCCGGAGACGATCATGTCGATGGCCGGGTCGAGGTTCTTGGCGATGTCGAGGATCGGGGAGTCGCCGGTGATCGTCTTGTCGAAGGTCCCACCGTCACACGCCCACTTGTAGTTGGGGTTGACGTTGTAGGTCGTCCCGTTGGTCGCAGTCCACTGCTCGAGGGCTGGGGTGCCGCCCTGGTGGATCAGGACGACGATCGCATTGACACCTTGGGCGCGCAGCACCGGGACGAGGGCGTTGGCGGTGGCCACCTCGTCCTTGAAGGTGAGCCCGGCGACGCCGGCCTGGGTGACGATGGTCGGGGTGTCCTTGAGGGTCATCCCGATGAAGCCGATCTTGGCTCCCTTGAACGTCTTGATGCTGTAGGCCGGGAGGATCGTCTTGTTGGTTCCGCTGTAGAAGACGTTGGCCGCGAGGTAGTCGAAATTTGCCCCCGTGAACGTGTGCGCGGCGCAGGAGTTCTGGTTGGCGGCGCCGTCGCCGTCGTCGATACAGCCACCGTCGGCCATCCGCTGAAGCTCGAGGTAGCCCTCGTCGAACTCGTGGTTGCCCACCGAGGTGACGTCGAGGTGCAGAGCGTTCATGGCCTCGATCGTCGGCTCGTCGTGGAACGCCGCGGAGAGGAGCGGGGACGCGCCGATCAGGTCGCCGGCCGCGACGGTGAGGGAGTACGGATGGCCCTTGCGCGCCTCGGCGAGGTGGGTCGCGAGGTACTCGACACCACCGGCGTCCTGGGTCACGTCGCCCGCCGAGACGGCGCCCGTCGTGGGACTGGTGACCAGCTGGTGTCCGACGACGACGCGACCGCTGGAGCCGGACGGGGCCTCCAGGTTGCCGTGGAAGTCGTTGAAGGACAGGAGCTGGATGTCCATAGTCGGCCCGTTCGGGGCAGCCTCGGATGCCGTGCTCGTGAGCGCCGCGCCGGCGACGGTCGTCGTCGCCAGGGCGACGACGCTCGCGATCCTCTTGGTTGCTGTTCTCATGCGGTTCCCTTGCGATGTGCGCGGCAGCGTGCTGAGCACTGCCCCGGAAGATGTCGGTTGCTGACGCCGAGCCGGCGGAGGGAGAGCCGACTCTCGAGACGCTAGCGGGTCACACCGACAAATGGGATGGTGCAATGGTCACGATGATCAGCGACCTCCCTTGGCAGTTCACGACCCTGCCGCTCGACCCGGCGACCGGCCCCGAGGCCGTCCGCACCCTCGCGTCGGGGGCCACAGCGAGTGACGGGGTGGCCCCCCTCTCGGAGCACTCCCTCCTCCACCTCACCTCTCCCCTGTCGCGGCACCTCTTCGCGTATGCCGGGGAGCAGCTCGTGGGGTACGCCCAGGTCTGGCAGGACCGGGCCGCCGAGCTGGTGGTCGCCCCGGTCTCGCGGCGCCACGGCTTGGGGTCGGCGCTCTGGGAGGCAGCCACGGAGGCCGGCGCGGACCGGGGATGGGCCCACGGCGACCTGCCCGGAGCGGCCGGTCTCGCCGCGGCATACGGGCTGGAGCGGGTCCGCGAGCTGCACCGGATGACAAGGGTGCTCACCGCCGACGACCGGACGGACGTCACCCTCCCCGACGGCTACACGGCCCGGGCGTTCGTGCCGGGACAGGACGAGGAGGCCTGGCTCGTGACCAACGCGGCAGCCTTCGCGACGCATCCGGAGCAGGGCAGCCTGACCCGCGCCGACCTCGACCAGCGGATGGCCCAGGACTGGTTCGACCCGGCTGACTTCCTCGTGGTCGAGCACGTCGGGGCCCCCGGCCGGATCGTGGCGTTCCACTGGACCAAGGTCGAACCAGGCGCACGCGCGGGTTGGGCCCACGGTCGAGACGGCGACGAAGGAGCCGGGTCGACCGGGGAAACGTATGTGGTCGGGGTGGACCCGGCATACCAGGGTCGAGGGCTGGCCGGGCCGCTCACCCGGCTCGGGATCGCCCACCTCGCCGGGCGTGGGCTGCACGAGGTCGAGCTCTATGTCGACGGCGACAACGTGCGAGCCCTGCGCACCTACGAGGGGCAGGGATTCAGGTCGGCGAATGTCGACGTCGTCTATGCGACCAGGGAGCGCGAACCCGGCCGCTGACTGTCAGGATGGAGCCATGACGACGACGGACCCCGGGCTGCAGGACATCGTCGAGCGCGAGCAGCCGCACGAGGCGCAGCAGGGGGAGCGGCGCGACGAGCCGGCCGGCCTGGAGCTCGTCCCCGACGTGACCGTCACGATGTCCTCGGCTGCCGACGAGCGACGCAGTACCCCGCGGGCCGCCAACGGCCGTTTCGTCCGGGTCACCGACAGCACCTCCGACGCCGAGGACCTGCCGGCCGACCGGTTCCTCGACCGCGAGATCTCCTGGCTGCAGTTCAACGAACGGGTCCTCCAGCTGGCAGCCGACGACAACCTGCCGTTGCTCGAGCGGGCCCGGTTCCTCGCCATCTTCACGAGCAACCTCGACGAGTTCTTCATGGTGCGGGTCGCCGGGCTGAAGCGGCGGATCGCCACCGGACTGGCCGTGCGCGCGTCCTCCGGGCTCGAGCCGCGCGAGGTGCTCGACCAGCTCGCCGTGGTCAGCCACGAGCTGCTCGCCCGACAGGCCCGCGTCTTCCACGAGCTGGTCCGGCCGGCGCTCTCGGAGGAGGGCATCACCGTCGTCCGCTGGGACGAGCTGGCGACCGAGGAGCAGGAAGCGCTCGGGGAGATGTTCACCGACGCGATCTTCCCGGTCCTCACCCCGCTCGCCGTGGACCCGGCCCACCCCTTCCCCTACATCTCCGGCCTCTCGCTCAACCTGGCCGTCCTGCTCATCAACCCGCGGACGGGCAAGGAGCACTTCGCCCGGGTCAAGGTGCCGCCGTCGCTGCCGCGCCTGGTCCGCGTCGAGGGTCGCACCGGCGAGGGCGGCTTCCTCGACCCGTATGCCGTGCGTTTCGTCCCCGTGGAGGACGTCATCGCCGCGCACCTGGACCAGCTCTTCCCCGGGATGGAGCTCCGCGAGCACTTCACCTTCCGGGTGACCCGCAACGAGGACATGGAGGTCGAGGAGGACGACGCCGAGAACCTCCTCACCGTTCTGGAGCGCGAGCTGACCCGCAGGCGGTTCGGTCCGCCGGTCCGCCTCGAGGTCGAGGAGACGATGGACGACCACGTCATGGACCTGCTCGTCCGCGAGCTAGGCGTCCACGAGTCCGAGGTCTACCGGCTGCCCGCCCCGCTCGACCTGCGCGCCCTCAACGTGGTCGCCGACCTCGAGCGCTCCGAGCTGCACTACCCGCCGTTCGTGTCGCGGAGCAACCCCGACCTGGCGCCCATCGAGCGGTCCAAGGCCGGCGACATCCTCGGCAGCATCCGACGACGCGACGTGCTCCTCCAACACCCCTACGACTCGTTCTCCACGTCGGTCCAGGCCTTCATCGAGCAGGCGGCCGCCGACCCCAAGGTGCTCGCCATCAAGCAGACCCTCTATCGCACGAGCGGCGACTCCCCCATCGTCGACGCCCTCATCGACGCCGCCGAGGCCGGCAAGCAGGTCCTCGCGGTCGTCGAGATCAAGGCCCGCTTCGACGAGGTCAACAACATCTCCTGGGCCCGCAAGCTGGAGCATGCGGGCGTCCACGTCGTCTACGGGATCGTCGGCCTCAAGACGCACTGCAAGCTGTGCCTCGTGGTGCGCCAGGAGGGCGACGGCCTGGTCCGCTACTGCCACATCGGGACCGGCAACTACAACCCCAAGACGGCCCGCATCTACGAGGACTTCGGCCTGCTCACGACCGACCCGCAGGTGGGGGAGGACCTCGGCAAGCTGTTCAACCAGCTCTCCGGCCTGGCGCCGCGCAGCAAGTTCAAGCGGCTGCTCGTCGCGCCGCGGTCCGTGCGCAGCGGGCTGGTCGAGCGGATCGACGCCGAGATCGCCCACGCCGCCAAGGGCCGGGACGCGGTCATCGCGCTCAAGCTCAACGCCATCGTCGACGAGGCGACCATCGACGCCCTCTACCGCGCCTCGATGGCCGGGGTCAAGGTGAAGATCTGGGTCCGCGGCACCTGCGCTCTCCGCCCGGGCGTCCCCGGTCTGTCGGAGAACATCGAGGTGCGCTCCTACCTCGGCCGGTTCCTCGAGCACTCCCGCGTCTTCCTCTTCGGTGGTGACGGTGAGCCCGAGGCGTGGATCGGCAGCGCAGACATGATGCACCGCAACCTGGACCGCCGGGTGGAGGCACTCGTTCGGATCAGCGACCCCCGGCACGTCGCCGACCTCACCTCACTCGTCGACCGTGCCTTCAGCGACGACTACGCGCACTGGCGGCTGGGGGCCGACGGCCGGTGGACCCGGCACCATCTCGACGCCGACGGCGTACCCCTCGCCGACCTGCAGAGCGCGCTGGTCGAGATGCACAACAAGCGGATCCGCAAGGCCCGCCGGCGCTGAGCCGGACTCTGCGTATGCCGGTCATTCCTGCCGCCGGGACCATCCCCTGGCGCCACCGCCAGGGCACCCTCGAGGTCGCGCTCGTCCATCGGCCACGCTACGACGACTGGTCGTGGCCCAAGGGCAAGCTCGACCCCGGCGAGGAGTGGACGGTGGCCGCGGCCCGGGAGACCCTGGAGGAGACCGGTCTGGCCGTCCACCTGGGCGTCCCCCTCCCCTCCTCGGAGTACACCGTCCTGGACCGTGACGGCAGCCCGGCGACCAAGGAGGTCCGCTACTGGGCGGCTGAGGTCGTGGGCGGCGACGGCCGGTTGGTCAACGAGATCGACGACGTCGCGTGGCTGGACCACGTCGCGGCATACGACCGGCTCGACTACGCGCGCGACCGCGACCAGCTGCTGGCGCTCGTGCGGGCCGACCAGCTGGGCTGCCTGGACACCCGGCCGCTCGCCATCGTCCGGCATGCCAAGGCGGTGCCCCGCTCGCTGTGGCGCCGCGACGACCGGCTGCGCCCGCTGGAGTCCCCCGGCGACCGACGGTCGGTCGCGCTGGCCCGGGTGCTCGCGGCATACGGGGTCACCCGCCTGGTCACGTCTCCCTCGGTCCGCTGCGCGGACACCCTCGCGCCGTATGCCGCGTCGCTGGGCCGGGCGATGAAGCTTCGCGACGCGCTGTCGGAGGAGGGCTTCGAGGCCGACCCGAGCGGTGCCGTCGCCGTCGTCCTGCGCGAGCTGACTCGCAAGCGCGCAACCGCCCTGTGCAGCCACGGTCCGGTCCTGCCGACCATCCTGCGTACCGTGGCCGAGCGGGTCGACCCCGAGGCCGGTGAGGTCGGTGAGCTGCTCGAAGGGGTCGCCGAGGAGGGCATGTCCAAGGGCGAGGTGCTTGTCGTGCACCTGACACGGGACCCGGACCCGGTCGTGGTCGCGGTGGAGCGACACCGTCCCTGACCCGACCTTCCCGGGGTTTGCCGGCATCGGGCTGAGCACGCCACACCCGTTCCGTGAATCGTTGGTCGCGCGAATGTCCGCCGCTGTTCACCCGGCGTTCACCCTCGACGGGCCGCTGCGTCACCCGCCCTCCCTACCTTCGAGTGGTCGGACACCGTTGCCGGCACCCTTTCCCCATTTCTTGGAAGGCACTACCCGTGAAGGTTCTCCGTATCGGCCAGCTGGCGGCCCTGTCCCTGGCCGGCTCCCTGACCCTGGCCGCCTGTGGCAGCGCCAGCAACGACTCGAGCTCATCGACCACGAGCAGTGGCGGCAACACCTCCTCCTCGGCCGCCTCGGCCTGCGCGCCGGGCAACCTGTCGGCCGCCGGGTCCACCGCCCAGCTGAACGCCATGACCCAGGCCGGGTCGGGCTACAAGACCGCCTGCAACGCCGAGCTCGCCTACAACGGCACGGGCTCCGGTGCCGGCATCACCTCCTTCCTGAGCAAGCAGATCGACTTCGCCGGCTCCGACTCGGCGCTCAGCTCGACGGCCAAGGACGGCGACGAGTTCGCCAAGGCGAAGACGGCCTGCGGCTCCGACGCGATCGACCTGCCGATGATCACCGGCCCGATCGCCGTCGCCTTCAACGTCAAGGGCGTCACCAAGCTCAACCTCACCGCCTCGCTCGTCGCGAAGATCTTCGCCGGCAAGGTCACGACGTGGAACGACAAGGCCATTGCCGACGCCAACTCCGGCGTCACGCTGCCGGCCACCCCGATCTCGGTCTTCTTCCGCTCCGACTCCTCGGGCACGACCGACAACTTCACCAACTACCTGAACACCGCCGCGCCGGCTGACTGGACCGACGCCCACAGCAAGACGTGGACCGGCAAGGTCGGCCAGGGCAAGGCCAAGTCGGCCGGGGTCGGACAGGCCATCAAGGCCACCGACGGCGGCATCGGCTATGTCGAGTGGTCCTACGCGATCCAGAACCAGCTGCCGATGGCCGCCATCGACAACGGGGCCGGCCCGGTCGAGCTGACCGCCGACTCCGCCGGCAAGGCCGTGGAGGCCGCCACGATCAAGGGCACAGGCGGCGACCTGTCGCTCAAGATCGACTACGCCACCAAGGCGGCCGGCGCCTACCCGATCGTCCTGGTGACCTACGAGATCGTCTGCACGAAGTACGCCGACGCCGCCAAGGGCGCGGCCGTGAAGTCGTTCATGAGCTACCTCGCATCCGACGCGTTCCAGAGCTCGCTGACCCAGATCGGCTCAGCTCCACTCCCCGCCTCGATCCTGGACAAGGTCAAGGCGTCGGTCGCCACCATCTCCTGACGACCGCGACAGAGCAGCAGCTCCGAACCTGCGGGGCGTCCAGGCCTGACCGGCCCGGCGCCCCGCAGGACATCCCCTCCAGGGCATCCCCTCCCAGACAGGCAGCAGATGAGCTCGATCACCGGAGTCGCCCTCCCGGAGGAGACCCCCAGCGGCGGCCAGCCCAAGCCGCTCGACGCCGACCGGGCCAGCACCGGGCGGCTGGGTGACCGGATCTTCGGCGGGGCGGCCCTGGGCTCCGGCCTCCTCATCGTCGTCATCGTCACCCTCGTCGCGATCTTCCTGCTCGCCCAGGCGGTTCCTGCGCTGTCCAAGGACCACGCCAACTTCCTCACCTCGACCAGCTGGGTCACGTCCCAGCCGATGGCCTTCGGCATCGCCCAGCTGCTCTGGACGACGGTGGCCTCCTCGGTCGTCGCGCTCCTGTTCGCCGTGCCGTTCGCCGTGGCGATCGCGCTCTTCCTCACCCAGTACGCCCCCGCCTGGCTGGCTCGCCCCGCTGCCGGCCTCATCGACCTGCTCGCCGCGGTGCCGTCCATCGTCTTCGGCCTGTGGGGCGGCTTCATCGTGGCCCCCAAGTGGGCGCCCATCCAGCACTTCCTGTCCGACACCCTGGGCTGGATCCCGTTGTTCAAGCCGACCGCCGGCATCACCGGCGGCAACACGATCTTCTTCGTCGGCATCATCCTGGCGATCATGATCCTGCCGATCATCACGGCCCTGTCGCGGGAGGTGTTCGCGCAGACGCCGACGACCCACAAGGAGGGTGCGCTCGCGCTCGGGGCCACCAAGTGGGAGATGGTGCGGACCGCAGTCCTGCCGTTCGGACGCCCCGGCGTCATCAGCGCCTCGATGCTCGGCCTGGGCCGAGCCCTCGGCGAGACCATCGCCGTCATGATGATCATCTCCGGGCTGCCGAACGGCGCCAAGTGGACCTGGTCGCTCTTCAACGGCGGCGCCACGTTCGCCTCCAAGATCGCCAGCGACGCCTCGGAGTTCAGCGGCGGGCTGTCGACCGGCGCCTACATCGCCGCCGGCCTCGTGCTGTTCATCCTCACCTTCGTCGTCAACGCGATCGCCCGCATCATCATCGAGCGCCGGAAGGACTTCTCCGAATGAGCAGCACCACCGCGCGTCCCGAGGTCACCTTCGGCTCGAAGTCCTCCGGCCGGGCGATCCGGAACACGGTCGCGACCGTCCTCGTCTGGGCGGCGTTCCTCATCGCCCTCATCCCGCTCGGCTGGATCATGTGGACAGTCCTCACCAAGGGCCTGCACGTCCTCTTCACGGGCACGTGGTGGCAGAAGGACCAGTCCGGGGCCCTGCCGCCCGGCTTCGACCACAACGTCCGCGGCGCCCGGCACGCCCTCGTCGGCACCCTGGAGATGAGCGTCGTGACGTCGGTCATCGCGATCCCGATCGCGATCATGACCGCCATCTACCTCGTCGAGTACGGCCGCGGCAAGGTAGCCCGGCTGGTCAGCTTCATGGTCGACATCCTCTCCGGCATACCGTCGATCGTCGCCGCCCTGTTCATATACGCGATCTGGGTGACGACGTTCGGGCTCAAGCTGATCCCCGTGTGCGCCTCGATCGCCCTGGCCATGCTGATGATCCCGGTCGTCACCCGGTCGACCGAGGAGATGCTCAAGCTCGTCCCCAACGAGCTGCGCGAGGCCTCCTATGCGCTCGGCGTGCCCAAGTGGAAGACGATCACCCGGGTCGTCCTGCCGACGTCGCTGTCCGGCATCGTCACCGGGGCCCTGCTCGGCTTCGCCCGCGTCGCCGGCGAGACCGCCCCCCTGATCCTGCTCGCGGCATACACCCAGTACCTCAACGAGAACATCTTCTCGGGCAACATGGCGGCCCTGCCGACCATGATCAGCACCGAGTTCAGCAACATCGGCGACGCGGTGTCCTCCGAGCGCCTGTGGGGAGCGGCGTGCACCCTCATCCTGCTCGTCCTCGTCATCAACCTCCTTGGTCGCCTCGTCGGGCGTCTGGCCAAGGTCAAGAAGTAACGGCAAAGGGACCACCACCACCATGGCCAAGCGCATCGACGTCCAGGACCTGGACATCTTCTACGGCGACTTCAAGGCGGTCGAGGGCGTCAACCTCAGCGTCGAGCCACGGTCGGTCACCGCGTTCATCGGCCCCTCGGGTTGCGGCAAGTCCACCGTGCTGCGGACGCTCAACCGGATGCACGAGGTGATCCCCGGCGGCCGGGTCCAGGGCAAGGTGCTCCTGGACGACGAGGACCTGTATGCCGCGTCGATGGACCCCGTGGTCGTCCGGCGGACGGTCGGCATGGTCTTCCAGCGACCCAACCCGTTCCCGACGATGTCCATCGCCGACAACGTCGCCGCCGGCCTGCGGCTCAACGGGGTCAAGGACAAGAAGACGCTGAACGAGGTCGTCGAGAAGTCGCTCAAGGGCGCCAACCTCTGGAACGAGGTCAAGGACCGCCTGGACAAGCCCGGCGCCGGCCTCTCCGGCGGCCAGCAGCAGCGGCTCTGCATCGCCCGCGCGATCGCCGTCCAGCCCCAGGTGCTGCTCATGGACGAGCCCTGCTCGGCGCTGGACCCGATCTCCACGCTGGCGATCGAGGACCTCATCCACGAGCTCAAGGACAGCTTCACCGTCGTCATCGTCACGCACAACATGCAGCAGGCGGCGCGGGTGTCGGACCAGACGGCGTTCTTCAACCTCAAGGCCACCGGCCAGCCCGGGCACCTCATCGAGATCGACGACACCAAGACGATCTTCAACAACCCGACCGAGAAGGCCACCGAGGACTACATCAGCGGTCGCTTCGGCTGACCCCACCGCTTCCCGCGGGCCAGACGACGGTTCGTATGCCGGTGGCGCGATCCGGCTCGTATGCCGAGTGGCCCGGCTCAGCTCCTGCCGAACTCCGGGTCCCGGCCGATGAAGCCGAGCAGGCGGGTCTGCACGTCGGCGTCGTCGGGCACCGGCACGCGGGGCCCGAACTGCCCTGAGGACCGCATCAGCTCCTCGATCGGTGCCATCCCGGCGAGCAGGTCGGCGCAGGTCTGCGGGTCGAGCCGCTCGTCCTGACCGGTGGCACGGGCCAGGTCCCACGTGTGCATGAACACGTCCGAGGTGTAGAACTGGTCGACCGCGACCGGCAGCGGCATCTCCCCCACCATCGGGTGCCGGAAGGGGGTGGCTGCCTGCGGCCCTTCCAGCAGCCGCTGCACGGCGTCGGTGTGCACCTGCCAGGCGGCGACCGGGTCCTCGTCCGGGGACGGGCCGCGGTCGAGCGCCAGCCCGGTCGCACTCCCGAGGAACTCCGGGAACCAGTTGACGAGGTGACCGACCACGTCCCGGGCGCTCCAACCGGCCACCGGGGCCGGCGCGTCCCAGTCGGACGCCCCCTCCACCCGCGCCGTGAAGGCGGCGGTCACCGCGCGATGGCGCTCCGTCGGTTCAGCGGGGAGGGTCATGCGTGCGCTCCTTCGGTCCTCGCAGCGATCCCGCCGGCGGCGAGCAGGGCGTCCAGCTTGGCGTAGCCCTGGTCGACGCCGACGTCCATGCCGCTGCGCAGCATGGCGTCCCGGCCCTCGAAGCTGTCGCACAGCGACTTGGTGTGCAGGCGGGTACGGCCGCCGCCGAGGTCTTCGAAGGTGAGCGTCCCCAGCGCGACCCCATCGGGGTCGCCTTCCCACGTGAAGGTCTGCACGATCCGATCCGGCCGGACCTCGTGGAAGCAGCCGTGGAAGCCGAACTCCACGCCGTCCCGGGCGGCGACGTAGCGCCAGCTGCCGCCGGTGCTGGCGTCCCAGCGGTCCACCGTGGTCGTCATCCCGTCCGGGCCGACCCACCGGACGAACAGCTCCGGGTCGGTGTGCGCGCGGAACAGCTGGGCCGGCGTGGCCGCGAAGTCCCGCGTGATGCGGATGGCCGGGACCGTGGGTCCGCCTCGATCGCTGCCTCCTTCATGGTGTCGTTCATGCCGTCTCCTCACGGGCCGGGCGGCGCCCGGCCTCTTCGTCGTCCAGCTCGGCCAGCACGGCGTCGAGCCGCTGGTACCTGGCCTCGGCCTGCTGCCGGTAGCGCTCGATCCACTTCGTCATCAGGTCGAAGACCTCCGCCTCCACGTGCACCGGGCTGCGGTGCCCGTCCGCGGAGCGGCTGACCAGGCCGGCCTGCTCGAGCACCTTCAGGTGCTTGGAGATGGCCTGCACACTGACCCGGTACGGCGCCGCCAGCTGCCCGACCGTGGCGTCGCCGTCGGTGAGCCGGGCCACCAGGTCGCGCCGGGTCGGGTCGGCCAGGGCCGCGAACACCTGCGACAGCGGGTCGCTCATCTCAGCCTCCGAACCTCAACCGATTGGTTGAGGAAACCGTACGCTCTGACCCGAGCCCACGTCAACCGAATGGTTGAGATCTGGTCCGTATGCCGGGCGCTCAGGTCAGACGAAGAGGTGGATCGCGGCATACGCTGCCGCTGCGGCCAGCCCGGCACCGGGGAAGGTGAACACCCACGCGCCGACGATGTTCTTGGCGACGCTCCAGCGGACCGCCTTGACCGACCGGGTCGCGCCGACGCCCATGATCGCCGAGGTGATGGCGTGGGTGGTCGAGATCGGCGCCTGCATCGCGGTCGCGACGAACAGGATCGACGCGGCGGTGATCTCGGCCGCGAAGCCCTGCGGGGGGTCGAGGTGGATGATCCGCCGGCCGAGGGTGCGCATGATCCGCCAGCCACCGGAGTACGTGCCCGCGCTGATGACGACCGCGGACATGACCAGGACCCAGAGCGGCACGTGCGAGGAGTCCCCGTGGAAGCCGCCGACGGTGAGCGCCAGGACGACGACGCCCGCGGTCTTGGCCGCGTCCTGCATGCCGTGGCCGAACGCCATGGCGGCCGCCGAGACGGTCTGGGCGTAGCGGAAGCCGCGACCCACCTTGGCCGGCATCTGCCGCCGGAAGATCCACAGGATCGCGGTCATGACGAGGTAGCCGAGGATCAGGCCGACGATGGGCGACAGGACCATCGGGATGATGACCTTGTCGATGATGCCCTGCCACTTGACCGTGGCGCCGGCCGCGAGCGCTGCCCCGCCGAGCCCACCGATGAGGGCGTGGCTCGAGGAGGACGGCAGGCCGAACCACCAGGTGAGCAGGTTCCAGGCGATGGCCCCGATGAGGGCGCCGGCGCAGATGACCAGCCCGGAGGTCCCTTGCGGTGCGGTGATGATGCCCTTGCCCACTGTGGCGGCAACCTTGGTGCCGGCGAACGCTCCGAACAGGTTGGCCGCGGCGGCCATGACCAGCGCGATGCGGGGGGTGAGCGCCCGGGTCGACACCGACGTGGCGATGGCGTTGGCCGAGTCGTGGAAGCCGTTGGTGTAGTTGAACCCCATCGCCAGGATGACGACAAGGATCACCCCGAGCAGGTTGGCCTGGTCCATGGGCGGCTCAGGACTCCTTGACGGCGATGCTCTCGACCTTGTGGGCCACCTTCTCGAACGCGTCGGCAGCGGCCTCGAGCTCGTCGATGACCTCCTTCTGCTTCATGACGGTGATCGGGTCGGGGTTGGGGCCGTTGAAGAGCTCGGCGAGCAGGCGCCGGTAGGCCTTGTCGGCCTGGTTCTCGAGCCGGTTGATCTCGATCCAGTACTCGGAGAGGTCGCGCATCGACCGGAGCTTGGGCATCGACTCGGCGGTGAGGTCGGCCATCCGGCACAGCACCTCGACCTGCTTGGTGACGCGCGGCAGCAGGTCGTCGATCTTGTAGAGGCCGATCAGGTCGACCGCCGCCTCCATGTGGTCGACGCAGTCGTCGAGCGCCACGGCGAGGTCGTGGATGTCCTCGCGGTCGAACGGAGTGATGAAGGAGCTGTTGGCCCGGTTGATGATGGCGTGGGTCGCCTCGTCGGCCTGGTGCTCGATCTCCATCATCTTCTTGACGATGTCCTTGCGCTCCTCGGCCGTCGCTCCGAGCACAGCCGTCAGCTGCTCGGCGCCCTCGACGAGATAACGGCTCGAGGCGGCGAACAGCTCATAGAAGCTGGTGTCCTGGGGTGTGAGGCGAAAGCCCACGATTGTTCTCCCGGCAGAAGGTGACGGTGCGGGAGCAACAGTATGGCCAGAGAGAGGCGTGCGCCCAACCAGCAGGTGACGAAGTTTGCCCGGCGTGGCCCGCTCTAGCCGGCGACGGCCTCAGCGGAGACCTTGTCCCGCGGCTGGACGCCCAGCACCCGGTCGATGTCGGCCTGGGAGAGGTGTCCGTCGCTGCCGGCGGCGGCGATGACCAGCACACCGACAAGGGCGATCTCGTCGCGCAGCGGCGCGTCCACGAGGTCGTCTCGGTGTGAGCTTGTCATCTGTCAAGGATACGAACCGCGACGGGTTCGGGTGAGCCGTTTAGGTACAGGCTTGGTAAAACTTTCGTCAAGGTAACCGGTGCGCGGGGCTCGCCGGACCCGAGCCCGGATCCGCCCTCGGTCGACCGATCACGACATGCGGCAGTCCCCCAACCATCTCCCGCATGTCGTGATCGCTCGACTCAGGGAACCCGGGCTGGTGGGACCTGGCTCGACGTCAGCGACGCGTCCAGCGAGGAACGAGCTGGACAAGGAGTTGACGTCGGGCTGGGAGCGCCTCACGGCGCGTGGCCGCTCGTAGCGGCTAATTTTGGGACCCGGGGCTGCCGCAGCCCGACGTCTGCACGACTCTAACCCCTCTGGCACCATTTTCGTTCCCGGAACGCGTCTGGCGAACCGCTTGCTGTTGCGCTCGTATGCCGCGCAGTCAGGTGAGCTCGCCGGCTCGCCAGAGCGCGGCACAAGCTCGCAGGTCGTTGCTCGTCTGCAGCATCGAGACACCTCGGCGCGTGAGCACACCGGCGGCGGGCCCGTCGCTGTCACCGGCCAGGTCGGCACGACCCGCTGAGATCACAGCGCAGAAGGCTGAGGCGCGGTCGAGCGCGATGGCGAAGTCACCGGCATACACGCCGGTGAGGATGTCGTCGGTGATCCGGCGGACCTCGTCGGGACCGGGTGGCTCCGCGACCCCGGCGACGGCGTGGGCGACGTCGGTGAACCGGATGCCCGCGGCATACTCCCGGCTGACCTCGTGCGGTGAGCGACGGACCCATTCGCGGATCGCGTAGAGCCGCCAGAGTGCGCCGGGCAGCGAGCGCGCCGGGCGGTCGCTCCACAGGTCCGCGATGGTCGAGAGGCCGAGCTCGTCGACGAGTGCGACGAGGCGCCTGGTGATCTCCGGGTCGCGTGCGGCCCGGCCGGCGCCGACGATGACCGCCGCTGTCTCGTGGGCGATCTCGGAGATCTCGGCCGGCCCGGGCGTCGTGCCGCCGTGCTCCTCCAGCTGGTCCGGGCCGAAGGGCGCAGGCCGGCGGGGTATCGGTCGACCCGAAGGCGTGGTCACGTGTTCCATCCTCTCCCACAAGAGCGTTGATCGCCTGACCGCACCGCCGGAGCAGTACCTCCGGCATACGGCGTCCGCACTAGAGTTGGGCCCGCTCGCGCGGCACCGGACCTTGCCGATTCCGCTGCGCGACGGGCCTCTAGCTCAATGGCAGAGCTGCGGACTTTTAATCCGTAGGTTGTCGGTTCGAATCCGACGGGGCCCACAAACCTGCAGGTCAGGGGAGCCGACCTTCCGCGAATGCTCGCCCCGGGGCACACATATGGGCACACATGTTGCGAATCACGTCTCTTCCCGTCCTTGTGGACGTGAGGCCTTGGGTGCATCCGGGTCAGCCGACTCAAGCGCGGCGGCCACTGACGGATGGACAGCGCGCCGGCTCATGTAGACGTCTTGGGTCATCGAGATTCGGGCATGACCCAGCTGGTCTGCGATCATTCGCGCACTGGCCCCTTGACCGTCGAGGATGGTCGCCACGGTCTTGCGGTAGGTGTGCGGTTTCACCCAGTCGAACTGCGTCCCCTTCCGAACCCGACGGAAGGAGGCACCCACGTTGTTCTTGTCCCGGTATCCCCCCCTAGCGTCGGCGAAGACGGGTCCGTCATGTGTCGCAAACCGCTGCCGGCGAGCCGTGAGCATCGTCAGACACCAGCCCGGTAGGACAAGGACTCTCATGGACGTCTTCGACTTGGGGCGCGACGCCACGATGCCCTTGCCCTTCACGCGAATCACGGTGCGCTGGACAGTGAGGACGCCCCGGTCGAAGTCGATGTCCGACCACCGCACCCCGAGGGCCTCACCGATGCGAAGACCGGTCGCGAGAATGAATCGAGCCAGTTCCGGCAGATCCTTGCGTTGAGCGTCGCGGTTGCCGTCGAGAACGGCCAGCCACTCACGCACCTCGGCGGGGGTGAGAGCTCGTGGTGTCCTGTCGTGGTCGGACTCGAGCCGTCCGGCATCGCGGACGGGATTCGACGGGAGGGCGCCTTGGCGCGTCATGAAGCCGCATATGCCTGAGAGCACGGTGCGGGTGAGCTTCGCTGTGGCGTAGCCCTTGGTCTTGAGGACGCCTCGGAGAAAGCGATCGACTCGCGCGGTGGTCATCTCTCCGAGCCGTAGGCCCCCAATGCCTGGGATGACATGGCGTTCCACGGCGTCACGGTAGAGATCTAACGTCGATGGGGAGCGTGCGCCACGCTCGACGAGTGCCTCGAAGTCGTTCAGCCAGGCCCGAGCCCCGTCCTGGAGAGTGGATTTCGGTGAGAACTCCGCGTCAACGCCCATGGCGATCGCCTGCTCAACCGCCTTGAGCACCGTGCGTCGGGCCTCGGCCTTGCTGCGGCCTGTGGCCTTCACACGCCGGCGAACGCCCGCGTAGTCGCGGTAGTAGACCATTGCCAGCGTCCGCCCGGAACGCTCGCCGTAGATGACATCGCCGTGCTCCCCGAGCCCCAGCCGTCTCATGCCACATCCGTCGACAATGATGCAACCCAGGCCTTGACGTCCTCGGGCCGATAGCGCAGTCGCCGCCCGACGAGGCGTCCCAGCGGACCTCGCCCCTGTCCCCGCCAGGAGTAGACAGTCTGCACTGGAACGTCGAGGAAGTACGCGACGTCGTCCACGGCCCAAAGGCGGTCCTCGGCCAAGGGACGAGCGCCGCCCGCCTCCGCGTGACGGATCACTCCCCCGTCCGACCGAAGGTCGATCGGAGGCTCGTCCACCCGTGCAGTGGATCGGGCAAGTATGGTCATAGTGGCTCCTCTCGACGTACATGATGAATACGTCCGTCGGGGGCCACTATTCGGCCGAGTGCGCTGTCGAATTCGCCCTGCTGTTGTCGTTGGGCGCGGGATTCAGGTCCGTCACCGTCGCCGGCCGAGCCATTCGATGTAGTTGCGCGCAGACGGCGGCGTGGCCTCTCTTGGCGGACCCAGCGGGAGAAGCACAAGGCGCACGGCCCTGGAAAGGTCCACTTGTCGCACGTACTGCGTTGTGCGACAACGTTTTTGGGATCGACGACCCGTCACAAGCTCAGGGTTGGCCCGGTCTCCCGAGCTACGTGGCGCGCGGCCGGCAGGCGCAACTCGATCTGTCGGCTTATGTGCATGGTGGCGGCGGCGGCGAGATGCCAAGTCTCCGTCAGCGGTGCGACATCGTCGGAGGGGGCGACGCGGGTGTGCATTCGGCGTTTGGTGGTGAGGTCTTCCATAGTGGGCCGGGTGTGGGCTTTGGGTGTGTGCAGGAGGCCGGAGCGGGCGAGCCGGTCGGGCAGGTCGCGGGTTCGCCGCCACAGGTCGGCGATGGTGTGGGTCGCCGCGCCGAGATCGTTGAGGGCGCGTTGCCTGTCGAGTGCGTCCTTCCCTGGGGTCTGGAGTTCTTGGCTGATGTCGCCGAGGACGGTGAACAGGTCGCGGCTCGCGGCGGCGAAGCCGACGCTGGGCCGGGCCAGGGTGGTGAGTGCAGCGAGGTGGACGTCGGTGGCGCGGGCGGCCTTTGCCGCTTCGACGAGAGCCTTGCTGAGGGTGGCGTCCGGGTCGATCCGGTCGGCGTCGGGCGCGGCGGTGAGGAGCTCGCTGGTTACGGCGAATACGTGGGTGCTCTGGTTCGCCAAGGTGCGCAGGACGTCGGTGGAGGGGACGGCACGGTACGTCTCGGCCGTGGCCGCGATCTCCCAGTGGTGCAGGGCCGCTTCGAGCCGGTCGTTGAGGGTGGCCGGTCGACTGAGGGGGGCGACGGCGCGGAGCCGGTCCAGGCTAGTGATGGTGATGTCGGGGTTGGTGATGGTGTCCAGGACGCGTTCGGCGTACTGGGCGACGGCCAGTGGCCGGTTGGCGTCGGCGTAGGGGCCGCGGCCGACGGCGTAGCCGGCGGCGACCAGGCCGATGGCCAGGATGTGCCGGGTGGTGGCCGCGGCCTCGCCGGGCTGGTCCAGGACGGGTTGTCCGGCCTCGTGGGCGCCGTGGAGCAGGTCGGCCAGAGCCCCGAGGGTGACACCGAGCCGGGCCATCGGATGGGGGTCGGTGGGGTCGGGCGGGGTCAGGTCCGGGCGGGCGTCCAGGTCGCGGGCGCGGATGGCGATGGCGTCGCCGTCGCGAGCCACGTGTAGGTTCCCGGTGCGGATCCGCCGGTAGACGGCCTGCCGGGTGATGTCGAGCAGCCGGGCGGCTTGCATGGGGGTCAGGGGGATGTCGGCCGGCGGCCGCAGCGGGGCGGGGTAGCTGCGGATGGCGGACCTCAGCGCCAGCTGCTGCGGGTCGGCCCGGGGCACGTAGGCGGCGTCGGCGCCGACGATCTCGTGCAGGACCCGGTGGAAGGCGACGTCGAAGGGTTCCCATTGGGCGGCGCCGACCGGGTCGGTGTGCTCGCGCAGGGTTCGGGTGAGCCGGTCGGCGCGGTCGAGGAGGTCGGCGGCGGTCGTGGTGCTCATCGCCGGCCGCCCTGGTTGGTGGCTTCGTGGCGGGCCAGTTCGGCCAGGTGCCAGGCCCACAGGGGTAGCTCGGGCGGTCCGTCTAGGGGGTCGATGGCGTCCAGGCAGGCCAGGGCGGCCCGGAGCCGGCCGGTGACGGTGTCGGGCCCGGTCGGGGTGTCGCCGGCCAGGAGGTCGGGCAGGATCCCGGCCCGGTTGAGACGGATCTGCCCGGCCAGGGCGTGACCGTGGGCGGTGTGACCCGCGTCGGCGAGGTCGGCGGCAGCGTCGAGGTGGGCGGCGGCCTGCTGCAGGAGGGTGTCGGCGGCGGTCATGTGTGGTGCTCCCGGTGGTGGTGGGGTCAGGGCAGGGTCAGGCCGGTGGGTTCGCAGACCGGCCGGCTGGGCTGGGCGGGTAGGGCGGCGCGGGCCAGGGCGCGGGCGAAGGCGCCGTCGGGGTTCCAGCCCTGCCGGGTCATCTCCGCGACCGCGCCGGCGGCCAGGTCCCGCCCCTGTTCGTCCGGCAGCGACTGGAGCAGCGGGGTCAGGGCGGCGGTGACGTCCGGGATGGGGCGGCGGGTGCCGGCCAGGACGGCGCGGACCAGCTCCGGCCCCGGCTGCCGCAGGAACGGGTTGCGGTGGGTGGTGCCGAGGCCGAGCCGGGTCAGGCCGTCGGGGCCATGCTGGGCGAGCCAGCCGGCCGGGTCGGTGCCGGGGTCGAGGTCGATGACCTGGACGTTGTGGCCGAGCTGGTGCAGCAGCATGGCGACCCACCGCTGGGTGCCGTCTCGCCCGGCGGCGTCGCCGTCCATGGCCAGGATGACCGGCCGGTCGGTGAGGGTGGCCACCCGGCGGGCCTGGGCGGCGCTGACGGTAACGCCACCGGCGGCGACGGCCAGCACATCGTGACGGCTGGTGTGGGCGACGGCTGCGGCGATGGCCAGGGCATCGAGCGGTCCTTCGACGACGACCACGCGGGGGTGCCCGCCGTGGGCCGGGGCTGGCAGGTAGAGGCTGGTGGCCTTGTCGTGGGTGACGGTGCGGGTCGGGTTGCGGTACTTCGGTGCCCGCGGGTCACCGCTGGTGTCGCGGCCGATCAGGCCGGCGATCCGGCCGTCGGCGGCGGTGACCGGGACGATGAGCCGGTCCCGGAGGCTGTCGATGAGGGTGCCTCGGCGGGTGGGCTGGGCCAGGTCGAGGGCGGTCAGCTCGTCGTCGGTGACGCCGCGCCCGCGCAGGTGGTCGGTCAGGGTGGTCCAGCCGGTCCCGGCGTGCCCGACCACGGGCCGGTCCAGTCGGGCTTCCAACGCGGCGACGTCCAAGCCGCGGCGGCGGCGGAGGTGGCTGACCGCGGCGGCGTGGCCGACCGGGTTGCTGTAGTGCGCCCACGCCATCGCGTTGATGGTGTACGCCCGCTCCGTCGGCGGCCCATGCGGTGCGGTCGGCGCGGGAACGGTTGCGGGAGAACCGAACTGGCGGGTGCCTGGGATCCGGTGTTCGAGGTGGGCGACGGCGTCGGTGAACGACAGGCCGTGCAGCCGCTCGACGAAGTCGATGACGTCGCCGGCCGCGCCGCAGCCGAAGCAGTGGAACCGGTCTGGGACGCCGCCGACCGACAACGACGGGGTGCCGTCGTCGTGGAACGGGCAGCACCCGACCCAGGCCCGGCCGGCCCGGCGCAGGTCGACACCGGCGGCGGCCACGACCTCGGGCAAGGGGTGGGCGGCCCGGACGGCGGCCGTGTCGATCGCGGGGCGGTTCACAGCTCGGCCCTGCACGGCTCAAGGCCCTGGGTACCTAGGTAGGGCGGGGCGGGTGCCCGATGCCGCAGGAGCGCGACCACGTCGTCGAGGTCCGGGTGCGGGTCGCTCGCGAGAGCGGCATCGCGCACCTGCTCCGCCGTGCTGGTGGGGACGTCGCGGCCCAGGACGGCGTACTCGTCCCAGGTCCGGTCGTAGGCGTACAGCATGCCGCTGCCGCCGCCACGCTGGCGGCGGTGGGAGACCCGGATGTCGCGGCGGTGGCCCCACCGGTGGCCCAGGTCGTGGTCGATGCCCGGCTGGGCTTCGGTGGCCCGGGCGAACGCGATCGGGCCCATCCAGGTCAGGCGGTCCCGGGTGCCGGGGTACGGCCCGGGCTCGGTCGCGTGGAGCAGGACGCCGAGGTCGGTGACGCCCTCGGCGAGCAGGTCGGTGACCCGGTCGGCGGCGGCGCGGGTGGTGTCGCCGGCGCGTCCGGTGACCAGCAGGGCGGCGGCGTAGGCGTAGGCGTCGCGCTGGCCTTGCCGATACCAGTAGTCGTCGTCCAGGTCCAGCCCCTGCTGGGCGGAGGTCGCCATCCCCAGCAGCTGGGCGCGGTGGACGTTGCGGGTGGCGGGTGTCTCGGTCATGGCGGGCCCTTCCTCGCGCGGCCGAATGCCGCGCCTCACAAGGGAATACGCCGCTCAGGGGCCACCATTGGCCCGCCCAGGGGTACGGCCGTCAGGTGCCGGCGATCCCGGGGAGGCGGGTGCGCGGTGGCGGGTCGCGGTGCTCGTGCAGGGTGCACTGGGTCAGCGCGGCCTGCTCGTGGAGCAGCTGTCCGGCCTCGCGGTAGGCGCGGAGCCATTCCGCGGCCGAGCGCGGGTCGGCGTCCTCGGCGTAGGAGGCGCGTTCGTGGTCCCGCAGGGCGGCCAAGGCCTCGACCATGCCGTTGTGTCGAGCCCAGCAGGGCGGGAGGGTGCGGGCGTCGATGGCGAACCGGTCGATGAGCCGGTCGACCCACAGCGTCAGGTCGTCCATCGCGGCGGCCCGTTCCGCGGCGGTCAGGGAGGGGACGTGCATCGGCCCCCCGCCCGCGGGCCGGGTGCCGCCGGTGCCCTCCAGGGGGTGGAACCACGGCGGCTTGTCTCCCTCGGCCGGGTCCGGGGCGGGGTCAGGGGGTGGCATGGGCGCGGTGGATCTCTGCTTCGACCCGCAACCGGTCGGCGGTCAGCTGCGCCGCGTCGGGGCGGGCGGTCCACGGGGTCAGGGTCAGGGCGATGGGTCGGGCCGCCCGCAGCAGCAGGATGGCCGTGCCGAACGGCAGGGTCCGCAGCCGGGCCGGTTCCAGGATCGGCACCTGCGTGGTCGACGTTGAGGTGCTGGTGTGCCCGTCGCGGCCTCGGCTGGTTGTGGTCGTGGCCTTGTCGCGTTGCCCGATCAGGGTGGACAGGTCTTGCAGGTCGCGGGCGTTGGACCCGCCGCCGAGGATGACCTTGACGATGGCGGCGTCCCAGATCGCCGAGGCGGCGTGTTCGCCCCAGACGGCCCGGGCTTGGGCCAGGGACTGCAGGACCACGACGGTGGAGATGCCGGTGCCGCCGCCGTCGCTCATCAGGGCCGGCAGGGACGGCAGCGGGTAGTTCGCCGCCTCGTCCAGGACCAGCGCCAGCGGCGGGTCGAGACGGGAGCTGGCGGAGCGGGCAGCCAGCCGGCGCGCCGCCTCGGCGACGTCCTCGACGAACGCGCCGACCAACCCCGCGGTCGCGGCCGACCCGGTCGCGGTCCCGATCAGGTAGATGGTGCCGTTGCCGGTCAGGAACGTCTCGGGGTCGAAGTGCTCCCCCGGGCCGGGTGAGACAGCGTCCAAAACCAACGGGTCGGCCAGCGCCGCGAACGCGATCGTGACCATCGCCCACACCGAGTCCCGCTGCCGCGGGTCGGCAGTCAGGATCGCGTCCAGCGCCTGATGCCAGGCGCCGGCCGCGCGAGGGTGGGAGGCCAGGATGACCACGGCCTCCTTGGCCTGCGCCGCCGACAACGACCACCGGTACAGGTCCGCCGACGTGTCCCCACCCAGGGCGGCAGCGTGCAGCAGGCACCGGACCGCCTGCTCGGCGGAGGCCTGCCAGAAGGTCGAATCCGTCGTTCCCGCCGCGGTGGCCGACGTCAGCGCCTTGGCCCGGACCATCGCGATGTGCGGGTCGTCGCAGCCCCGGATTGGGGACCAGCGCGTCGCGGACCGGATGCCGCGAGCCAACCCCTGCGGGTCGAACACCGCCACCGGCCCGCGGCCCGTCCGGGCGTGCAACGTCGCCGTGAGGTTGTCCGGACGAGTGCTCGTGGTCAGGACCGGACCGGGCGCGTCCAGAATCATCGGGATCGCCAGGTGGATCCCCTTGCCCGACCGGGGCGGGCCGAGCACGACCAGCGAGTCCTCGACTGTGGCGTACACGTCAACCCCGCGACCCGCGCCCAGTCGGTAGCCAAGGTCGTTGACCCGCGGCTTGCTCAGCCCGGGACGCAGCGCACTGGCACGGGCCAACAGGGTCCGCGCGCTGGCCGCCCTTCGGATCTCACCGCGCGTCGCACACCCGTCGGTCCCCAACGCCACGACCGAAGGTCCTCCCCGGGCGAGCCGAAGGCAGACGCCGACGACAGCGATGGCGACCGCAATCACCAATGCCGTCGCCGACCAGTACGCTGCCGGCGGCGGTGCGCCGGCACCCCAAACCCGATGCAACTCAAGTGGATTGGCCAAGGCCAAGAACGGTCTTGCGAGCGAGGGCCTCGGTCGTTGGCCTCCCGTGAACATGAAGGCGAGGTAGGCGCCGCCCTGAAGGACCCCCCACACGCCGCCAACCGTCAGTAGCGCTGCCCCAACAAGGTTGTCTGTCGAACCTGGATCCACCTTGGCCATCTGAACCGCCCTCTCGAGTCGTCGCAAGGGGAACGGCACCCAGGGGCCACTATGCGTGCAACCATCCCGGGACGCTCAAGTCGGCCAGAATCGAGCGATCATCCGGCTTCACGCGTGAGGGCAGCGGAGGGCGACCTTTCGACGCAGGACCTGTCGACCCACCATTCGGGATATGTGGGGGATCCGTCCGGACATAGCCGATGGTCGGACGTGATGAGACAGACTTACGCGCATGGATCGTGACGGTCATCAGGAGATCCATTACCGGGCCCTCGAAGGGGACGTCGACGGCATTAGCGATCGACTCGCGGCCGGCGACGACATCAGCTGGACCGATAGACGAGGCTTCACGGCATTGCACTTCGCGGCCCAGCAGTCACAGCGCAAGAAGCGTCCGGTCATCGTCAACGTCGCGGTCGCCCGCGAGCTGGCCGGATGGTGCTGGTCGTTGGCCACCCAGCCGCAGTAGATCCCGGCCCCCGAGCTGACCGTGGGGGTCAACGACCCGGACCGCCAGCGTGCGGAACGACCCGCGTCGAGGCTATGAGCAGCCGGTCCCACAACGACGTTCGCGTCGCCAGGGACGCGGTGACGCCCGACACTAGACTCGCGGCCTCCGTTCCCGCCGAACAGCCGGTCCTGCGGTACCCAACGGCGCATATCAGCCTTGACCACGCGTCGACCACGACACGCTGACCGGGCCCACGACCCCCACGCGTCACCGCCGTCCAAGAACCTCTCCACAAATCGAGGAAGTTCCGGCGCACCTATCTTGAGAACGAGGCACTCCATATCAGCCTCCGGCCGGTGGCCAACGAGTTGAACTGCCCTTCACGCGGGCGCGGTGAGGGTGCGGGAGGGTGCGAGCGGTCATGGTCTACGGGCCGAGTGCCGCCATGAGCGCGGGAACGTCTTGACGTGCCTCAGCTACAAAGCGAAGCATTGCTGACGGGGCGAGGTTGGCCCCGATCCACAGATACATGTCGGGTTGGTTGTCGTTCTCGCTCACGCGGATAACGTCAGCACCCCCGGCTCCGCCGTCGGACTCTATGAAGGCCGTCCAGGGCCCAGGGCTTGCCGCTTGGACCCGCGCGCCGATAGCCGCGACGGATTCGGCCGGTGGGGCGTGTCCACCGAGCGCTTCGAGCAGCAGGGGGATGTCAGAGAACAGGTTGCCGATGAAACGCACGTCGTGACCAGACGCGGGCACGCCCTCACGGGTCACTCGCAGCTCCTCGTCCAATTCGTCCATCCGCACCCGGAGCCGACAGACCCCAGCAGGCATCTCCTCGACGCTGACTTCGAGCTTGCCCAGCGCGGAGAGCCGAGTCCTTATCGCTCTGACGTACGACTCGGTGAGCATCATGGGCCCCATCCGAGATAGCCGCCGTAGAAGGGGTAGTCCTTCCCTCCGAACCTGAGATTCTTAGGCACGTTCGGCGTGAGCTCACTCCATTCACAAGCACCGCCGCCCAAGCACACGTCCACGTGTTGATAATTCATCTCGCCAACCGTGGGATTAAACTCGGGCGCAGGCTCGACGGAACCACCAGCCGCGCGAATCTCGCCAGCAGTCGTTGATCGGAAACTGCCGTGGACGACACCTTGACCAGCCTCCTCAACTGTGCGCCCTTGGGCCCCTGAGAAGACCTCGCCAGCGTTCGGCATGGCGCTTTGGCCACCGCGAGCGATGACTCTCGAATCCGAGATTAGGGGTTCTGCGGCAGTCGTCTCTGCAGCTCCGCTAGCGGCTTCTTCGGCGGCTCCTTCGGCTACTCCAACCACACCTGCCTCGACGCCGTCGGTCAGGGGATCTAGGCCGCCTTGGGCAAAGTTTAGGACGGTAAGGAAAAAGATGCCAAGGTTGCTAGCTTCTTGTTTGCCGGTGGCTTCCTTCCAACTGGGATCTTCGTAGTCGATGCGGCTGCCGGGTTTGCCGTCGCTAAGTTGGCCGCCAATTTTGGCTACGGCTTTGGTCTTCTTGCCGACGATGAGGCCGTAGTCCACATTTGTGAGCCGACCCCTGCTATCTGTGCGGTATCCAGTGACGTGGTATCCGGTGAACGGTTTGTGGTGGTGGTGGTAGGTCTGGTAGGCGGCTCGGGCTTTGGCCGGTGCGGTGACCATGCCCATGCCGGTTTCGTCGCCGTACGCGTCGATTCCTCGTTGGCCGCTGGGGTCGCTGAGGGTGATGGGGCTGTTGTCGGCGTAGGAGTAGCCGTTGAGCGCGTTTCCGGTTTGGAGGATGGGGTCTAGGGAGGTGAAGCGTCCGAGGCTGGGTTGGTAGTCGCGGGCGCCGAGATGGACCGTGGTGACGGTGGACCAGGGGTTGGTGGGTGCGCCCAGGAACCCGTGGTCGGGGTCGGGCCAGGTGGGTGCGTTGGTGTCGCGCGAGTTGCCGAAGGGGTCATAGTGCCGCACGATGGTGGCGGCCGTGACGCCGTTTTCGGCGACGGTGGCGGTGCTTTGGGGGTCGACGTCGAACCAGTTGACGGTGGCGGTGGTGGAGCCGGCCGGTACGGTGCGGACGGCCACGGCGTGGCCCAAGGCGGTGTAGGTGCGGGTGGCGCGGGCGGTGCTCGCGCCGGGGGCGTAGTGCAGTTCGGTGTCGCCGAGGAGCAGCGTGGTGCCGGTGGTCGGGTCGGTTTGGGCGAGCAGGGTGCCGGACGCGTCGTAGGTGTCAGTCTGGGTGGCGGTGCCGATGTGGGTCGTGCCGAGGCGGTGTTCGGCGTCCCAGGTCAGGGTTTGGCCGGGGAGGGTGGTCATGGCGCCGTCGGCGTCGTAGGCGTAGGTGTCGGTGCCGGTGGTGGTCCAGCCGGTCCCGCCGGGGGTGGTGCCGGCCGGGGCTGTCGCGTGGGTGACCGCGGTGACGGCGTTGGGGCGGGTGACCCCGGCCCCGGGTGTGGGGTAGGCGTAGGTGTCGTTGGTGTCGGTGCCGCTGGCGGTGGTGGCATGCCGGTCGATCGAGGTGCGGTCGCCCAGTGCGTCGTAGGTGTAGGACTGCCAGTAGGGGGCGGGTCCGCCCAGGTTGCCGCTGCTGGGGCTGGTGGTGCAGCCGCCGGTTGTGGGGGTCCATGCCTGTCCCAGGCGCCCGGCCCAGTCGTAGGTGAAGCATTGTGTGTCGGTTGACGTTGATGCGGTGTCGACGACTTGGGTGATCTTGCCGGCATTGTCGAAGGTATAGGCGCGGTTGGCCGCGACGTTGTTCGAGGAGGCGCCGGTGGTGGCTTCCACACCGGTGAGCCGTCCGGTGCCGTTCTCCCAGGTGTAGCTGTCGACCAGGTAGTTGTTGGCGTAACCGTGGGTGGTTTGCCCGAGCTGGCCCAGGGCGTTGTAGGCGATGGGCATGAGGTAGTCAGATCGCCCGGTGTAGGCGGCTAGGTTCCCGACGGTGGTGTACGACGAGGTCAGGGTTTCGGCGGGTAGTCCGGCCATGGCCGGGTCGGTCTGGGTGGCCAGGGTCTGGTCGGGGTTGTAGGTGTAGTTGGTGGTGTAGGTGGCTGCGGGGGCGGCTTGCACGGCTGGGATGCCGTATTTGGTGCCGGTGGGGTTGCCGGCGCTGTCGTAGCCGGTGATCGACTCGGTCCAGTTCCCGGTGGGTGTGTAGCGGGTGCTGGTCGACAGTTTTTCTTTGCCGTTGGGCACGGCCGGGTCGCTGTAGGTCCACCCGGCCAGCTGGGTGCCGCTGGTGCTTGTTCCGGCGTACTCGCCGGTGCGGTGGTCCAGTGCGTCGTAGCTGTAGGTGAGGGCCTGGTTGCGGTTGTCGGTGACGGTCAGGACTCGTCCGGCCAGGTCGTAGCTGGCGGTGGTGGTCCCGGCGTTGGGGTCGACGGACGTGGTTTGTTGGCCGAGCAGGTTGTAGGTCCAGGACCAGTGGTCTCCGGCGGTGTCGGTCAGGCCGGTTTGGCGTCCGGCGTGGTCGTAACCGTAGGTGAGGGTGTCGGCGGTCCCGGTCGGGGTTCCTCCGTGCCAGGTCAGTTGTTTGCTGGTGTTGCCGCGGGCGTCGAGGTACGTCGTGGTGGCGGTGCCGCCGGTCGGGGGGGTGGTGTCGACGTGGTCGCCGCGGTAGGCGTTGGTGGTGCGCCATTTCTCGGTGCCGAAGACCTTGAGGACGGTGGCGGTGGCCCGGCCGGCGCCGTCGAAGATGGTGTCGTTCTGGGTGGCGATGTTGCTTTCGCCGGCGCCGGGGACCAGAAGGGCGGCCGAGGGGACGGACCCCATCAGGTAGTTGCCGTTGGTGAGGACGGTTTGGCCGAGGGTGTCGCGGACGGTGTCGCTGACCAGGGTTCCGTTGCTGCCGGAGGTGCCCTGCTGGGCGCCCAAGGTTTGCGCTTCGGCGGGGACCTGGGTTTGGCGGACGCGGCCGAGCCCGTCGTACAGGGTGTAGGAGGTGACGGTGTTTCCGGTGGCGTTCAGGGTGGTCGTTCCGACGGCTGAGGTGCCGGTGGTGGACACGGTGTAGCTGTAGCTGGTGGACGGCGCGGAGGGGTAGGTGGCTTGGGCGCGCCCGGGCAGCCAGACCTGGCTGCGGCGGCCGAGCGGGTCGTAGGTGATGGTGGCCGTGGCCTGGTTCGGGTCGACCACGGACGTCGGTGTTCCCCAGGCGGGGGCTGCTTGGGTGATCGTGTGCAGCCCGGCAGCGTCGGCGACATCGGATTGGGTGAGCGGGCCGACGTTGCCGGTCAGCGGCGCTACACCGGAGGGGGTGTAGCTGGTGGTGCTGGTACGCCCGAGGGCGTCGGTGCTGCCGGTTTGTCGGCCGAGGGCGTCGTACGTGGCATTTTGCTGGGCTGTTTGCCAGACGGCGGTGTCTTCGGTGGTTCCGGTGTAGCTGGTGGCTTCTTGGGTTTGGGTGAGGTCGCCCTTGGTCGGGACCTGACCGGTGAAGGTGGTGGCCCCGTCGTAGAAGGAGCGGGTGTCGTTGATCGTGTCGGTGTGATAGTTGGGGGTGGCGGTGCAGGTCACCCCCACGGTGTTCACGTCGGCCGGCAAGTTCAGACGGTTGGCGCCCGGGTTGTCGGCGTAGCTGGTGCGGGTGCACCGGTCGTCACCGGCGGTGGAGGTGTCGCCCAGGTCGTCGACCGCGGTGACCCGCCCGTAGCTGTCGTAGGTGTTCTTGGTGTCGGTGACCCGGTTACCGCCGGCGGAGAGGGCGGTGTAGGTCGTGGTGTCGGCATCACCGGTGTGTCTGGCCGTGTTGACGCCGTCGTTGGCGGTGACCGCCGAAGCCCACGGGGTAGTGACCGCGTCGGACACCATCGGGCCGGGGCTCGTGCCGCTCATCCCGTTGTAGATGACGGTTTCCAGGGCTTGCCCGGCCCACCACAGCGAGTCCGTCACATGGGTTCCGTTGCTGGCGGCCAGGGTGACGGACTTGGTGCCCCCAGTCGGGGAGGCCTTGTCCCCGTCCATGCCCTGGAAGTAGGTGTCGTCTTCGACTTGCTGCCCGGTCGGGTTGGCGGGGTCTCCATGAGTGACCCGGACCTTGCTGTACCCGGCCCAGACCGACCAGGTCCGGGACGCGTCGGGGACAAGCGGTGAGGTGTCGTACCTCCAAGCGGGGGTGCTCAGGCTGTAGTTGTAGAACGTCTCGGTCGCGGGGGTGGTGGTGGCGCCCTGGTCGCCGGTCACGCCGTCCTCGGTGACCTGGGCAAGGGGGTACTTGTTGAACCAGTCCATGAACGCGGCCCCGCCCGGCGGGGTCCACCACTGCGGGAAGCACCGCATGGTGTTGGTTTCGGGCTTGGCGGGCAGGTTGGTGGACGTGCATTGCGCCGGGGTGTAGCCGACGTTGATGGTGCCGCCCTGTTCGGTGCTGATGGTCGCGATGCGCTGCTTCATCAGCGCCGGCCACCCGCCGGTCGTGGCGGTCCGGTTCTGCAGCCAGATCCCGGAGAACTGGACGTCGGGCATGGTGGCGGTGCCGCCGACCAGTCCGGCGTGGGTGATCCCGGTCAGCCACAACATCGCGGAGGTGCCGTCGGTCGGGTTGGGGTAGGCCTGGTGCAGGCTCCACTTGTCCACCAGCACGTAGCTGCCGGCGGTGTTGCGGTACTGCGTGGTCACGGTGTCCAGCCGCTGGGACGACCAGAACGTGGGGTCGGTGATCGCGCAGGCGGAGACAGTGCAGCTATAGTCCCAGGGGACGTCCGGCCAGTCTTGGGGGTCGGTGCTGTTGCAGACCGTGCTGGGCAGGCAGCGCGAGGCGGGGGTGAACACCACCTGCTCGGGGGCCGGTGAGGTCAGCTCGAACCCGTGCTGCATGCCGTAGTCGATCCTGGACAGGAACCCGCCCCGGATGTACGACACGATCGTGGTGCCGTTCTGCTTGTAGTAGTTCGTCTCCGGGGTGTAGTACAGGGCCTGGCTGTTGCCGTGGACGTCGACGACGTAGTCCAGGTTCCACCGGTAGGCCTGGGTGCAGACGCTGGTGGCGAAGGTCGTCCCGTGGCAGGGTTCACCGGTGTTGTTGCCGAAGACCGGTGCGGTGAAGGTCGACTGGGTCGTCGGGTTTCCGGTGGTCCAGCCGGGCAGATGGTTCAGACCGAAGTAGTACTGGGTGCCGTCGGTGGTGGTCAGGCGCCAGTACTCCCCCTGGTTGGCACCGTTGACTGCGCCAGTCAGTTTTTCCACCTTGGTGTTGTCGTCACCTTGCAGGTGCCACCCGGTGGTCGGGTCGTTGACGATGGTGCCGGAGTGACCGGCGAAGGTCACGGTGGCGTTGTCGCTCTTCCAGCACTGGTCGTTGGAGCCTGCCTGCCCGTCTTGCGCGCAGGGGACGTAGCGGCGTTCGATGGCGCCGCCGGCCTGCAGGGACCACCCGTCGCCCAGGGCGCTGGGCTGGTTGTTAGCGGCGGCCGTCTCCCCATCCAGCGACCCGGAGTCGTAGCTGAACGCGACGTCCGGTTCCGGTCCGGCCGCGGCCGGCGGCACCCGCAGCGGGTAGTTGTAGGTGAAGTCACCGGTCTGCTCGGTGGCCTGCCACGCGGTCGACGCCGACAGGGAGGTCGCGGAGAAGGTGCCGGTGCCGGACGCGTCCGGGGCGGCCGTTCCCGCCATCGCGGTCGCCGAGGCAAGCGGGGCCGATGCCGACGTGGACGAGCGTCGGGTGGCCGGCCCTGCCGGGGTGGGGTTGGCGGTGGTCACCGCGAGGACGACAGGGGTGTCGCCGACGGCGACGGCGGCGTCGTCGGTGCGGACCGTGTCACGGCTACCGGGTGAACCGCTGGGGGATACCGTCGCAGTGGACACGGCCTGCGGCTGCCCGGTCGGGCCGGTGGTGAGGGTGGTCCAGCGGGCCCGGCGGGCAAAGTCGGCGCCGAACAGCCGGGTCAGCTCGGCCGGGGCAAGGGACACCGCAACCGTGGCCGGGGCGGGAGCATCCGTGCGCTCCAGCTGCACAGCCAGGCCGGGCACACCAGCCCGGCGCGGGTCGCCGGGCGACAGGATCTCGACGCGTAGCTGCGGGGCGTCACCGGTGACGGCCAGGGGCCGGATGGTCAGGCCGCTTTGCCCGACTGATGCGCGGGAGGTGTGGGAGGTGGCGAGGGTGAACCGGCCGGCGGCTGGTCCCGGGCCGGGCGGGGTCACGCTGGCCCTGGACTCAGCTGGTCGGGCGTGGGCGGTGGCGTGGCCGCCGGGCACCGGTTTGATCGTCTGCATCCGGGGGTGGACGGCGCCCCCGGCAACAGCCGCCGCGAACCCTGCCGACGGGTGCAGGCCGGTGACCACCACGACGACGCTGGCGGCAGCCGCCGCAGCGCGACGCATCAGAACAGCACGACCGGACACGTAGGCCTCCTTGGTCAACGTCGAACAGACAGGAACACGGTTAGATGCCGCCGCCGGGAGGGAGGGCGGAAAGCTGGAGGTCGGTCAGGGCGCCGGCGTACGTGATCGGGTTCTGGACGGACCCGGTGAACCATCCCGACCCGGTCGAGGTCGTGGTGCCGCGGCCCACCCGGAACACCCCGGTGCTCGCCGCGGCGGGCGCCGTGACGGTGGCCGCAGACGCCGCCGGGGTCACCGTTCCCGAGGTCGGCGGGTTGACGTACAACCGCAGCTGGGAACCTCCCCGTCCGCCCGGGTCGTACACGACGGCCAGGGTGTCCCAGCCGCCGGTAGCGGGTGTCGTTCCGGCGGTGCACGTGCCGTTGAGGCAGGCCTGGTAGTTGCCGCTGCCGTCCACGCCCAGTGTGAGGACGCTGGCTGTGCCGGCGGCGTTGTCCTGGGAGGCCAATGTCACGTTCCGGGCGCTGGTCGGCACCTGGGCGTAACCGGACACGGAAAACCCGTTGGACACGTTCACCGGGGCCGTGTTTGCGGTGTCGGCCTCACCGGTGCCGGCGAACGTCATCGCACCACCGGCGCCGGCCGGCCCGGTGGTGGCCCACCCAACCGCGGAGGACAAGGTCAGCGTCGTCCCGGCGACGGTGTCGATCACGGCGGACGGACGCGACCCGGTCGCGTCGGTCACCCACGCATGGGTCTGCGAGGGGGTGGATGCGTTGAGCGTGCCCGAGGACCCGGCGATCTTGCCCGCGTCCGGGTTCGAGGTCTGGTCGTAGGCGACGGCGCTGATGGCGAAGGTCCCGACCGCCTCCGGGACATAGTTGAACGTGTACGACCACGTGGTCCCCGACCCGGACGGGCACAACCAGTGGACCTGGTTGATCGCGTCCCAGCCGGTGGGATTGGACGGCGACGGGCACGACACGGTGCCCGGTTTGAGCGCCGGGAACGTCGGGGTCGCGGCGTCGGACCAGGCGATCCACGCCTGGGACTGCGCGTCGGTTGTCGTGGCGATCGTGACCGGGGCCGCCTGCCCGACCGGCGGCCCTCCCGACGTCCCGGCGAACGCGGTCGCCGACACGGTCGGCGTCGCCGGGAGGGCGTTGTTCACAGTAAAGGTGCACGACGCGGCGGCCGAGGTGTTGTTCGCAGTCGACGGGGACGTGTTGGTGGCCGTCACGGTCACCGTCGCATTGGACCCGCTGGCGAACGTTCCCGCGGGGATGGGCGAGCCGGCCACGACCGTGCTGCCCGAGTTCGTCAGGGCGCTGGTCCACGACCATGACCCGGCCGTGAACTTGACGGTCATCTGCTTGCCGTCCGGGTCGGACACCGTCGCCTGCGGGGTGATCGGCTGGTCCCCGCGGACAGTCCCACCGCACGCCACATCCGGCGAGGCGGACTTCACCCCGGTCGGGGTGCCTGGGGCCGGGTCGCTGATCACGACCTTGCACCAGGTGGACACCGGCCCAGAGGGTTCGGGGCTGGTCCCAGTGAAGACCCCATCTCGGGGGTACCAGCGGAAGGCCAACGAAAAACCATGCGGGAACGAGGCGCTGCCGGCACCCACCGAGTAGGACACCGTGCCACCCGACGACACCGTCCCCGACGACCACGACGTGACCAAGGTGGTTTCGTCGGCTTGATACTCCTGGAAGAAGCCGTGGACCGCGTAGCCGGCCGGGTCAGCCAACTTGGCGTTCAGCGTGAACGCCTCGGACCCGTCGACGGTGATCGTTTGCTGGCTGGCGCATGTATCCGTTTGGGTTGTGCCGCCGTTCACCTTGTGGGATACCGACACGGCCGACACGCTCGGCGGGGAGGTGTACGTCACGGTCATCGTGGTGGTGAAATCCTTCAGCGTGTACGCGCCAGCGACATCGTTGCCGCGGAACCCGAAGTAGTCGGTGTTGGTTCCCTTGGCCACCTCCGCCGCGACGTAGCTGGTCAACCCGGAGCCCGTCAACGTCCCCGTCGTGCCGCCCAGCGATCCGGACGCCAGGACGGTCCCGGTCCCGATCGCGCCGGCATAATTCAACGCCGTCGCGTGATACATGTACGTGGGCTCGCTGGTGGACGTTCCCCCGCACGTGCACTTGGTCGCCGTCACGTAGGCGTTGGTCACCTCGGTGCCCAGAATGCTGGACAGGTCATAGTGGCCGACCGACCTCCAGTACACCGTGGTGCCCGCCTCGTTGGGGTTGCCCGTCTGCGAGGTGCACGCGCCGCACACCGTCCCATCGCTCTTGTACGCCGTCACGTTCGTGTCCCCGATCGTCGGGTCGATATCGATCGGGAACGCCGAGGCCGGCTGCGCCGCGAGCCACACGGGGTCGATCGAGACCGTCAGCTGCCCGTTCGAGACACCCATCACCGCGTGCGCCTGCCCAAACCCGTCGCCATCGGCCGTCACCACCAGCGGCGCGTACAGGTGCAGCTGCTGACCCAGGGCACCGCTCGGAGTCAGCGACCCGTCAGCCTGCGCCACCAACGACGAGGCATCCGTCGACGAACTCGTCGACGACGACAGCATCGTCGACGACACCGACGACCACGAGCCCGTGTCGACAGCGAACGAGAACGACGACCCGGCCGAGGCGTCCTTGAGCAGGATCGACTCCTTCACCAGATCACCACGAACCTGATACGTCAGGTCCGTCGAGGGCCACACATTCGCATACGTCACCCCGTCCCCGGCCGTGTTGCGCACCGGCGCCACCGACGACCCACCAACCGGGGCGACCACGATCGACCCAGCCGAGGTCGTCACCGCCACACCTTGGGAGGAGGCACCAAAATGAGCACCCCATGAGTTCGCCTTGTTGACCAACCCGCCCGAGACCGACGGGTCGGCCACCAACGTGTTGTCGATCGGGTGCCACGCACCCGCTGAGTCCTGGTAGTTCACCGCGGCATCGGAGGACACCAGGGTCTGCGTTCCATCCGCATTGGCGTAGTTCGTCCACGACAACCCGAGCCCGTTGGCGACTGAGCTCGCCGCGTCAAACCCCAGCGGAACCGTCGCGGCGACAGCGGCGCCAGGCCCGGCGGTAACCGCCAGACCAGCCAGCGCCAGGACCGCCGCCATCGACCCAACCCTCAACCGCGCCAGCCTCGTCACGGGCCTGCCCCGCACAGGCAACCGCATGAATGGCCGACGCTGGACTCCGGCCGGACGCCGAAAGAACCCGTCGGTTCCGCTGATGCTGGCCCCAGCCTGCCCACTGCCCACAAGAACCCTCCCGGCGCTGGGGACGTGAACCCCCGGAAAATCAACTTCGATGCTGCGCAGCGGTTACCAAACCCGAGGATCCCCACCAGCGGCAGCAAGCACCGGAACTGGTGCCCGAGACCGGGATACAACCAGTCAGTGGCCGAGCGCCAGCGCTACCGAAAATTTTACGAAATCCGTACCAACGTTTTACCCAACCATGGGGTATTTGGCGGCATATTCCCAGACTCTCCACCCTGAATTCTCAGGCAAGGCGGAAGTGCCCGACCGTACACTCCGCGGGATCCTCGTCGTCCTGCTGAGTACCCTGAACACTCAACTTCCCGCCGGAACCGTCGACAATCCTGGGAACTACCGGGAAACAGGAATCATTCGCTGGTTGGTGTCGAAGAGGGCGAGTTCGTCCTCGGTGGCAACGTGCCGGACGACGAAGGCGTGTTGGCCAACTCGCCATAGCCCTTCCCCGCGTTGCAGGTCGGGGAGTTGGGCGCGCTCGGCCGAGGTGAGGCCGAGGTGGGTTGCGGTGTTTGCGGATTCGCTGACTTCCTGTTGGTAGACGATCTTGGTGGAGCAGTCGCCGAGCAGTCCGCGGGCGAGTGCTCGGGCTTCGGAGGTGGCGTCGCCGACGGCGTCCAGGTCGGACAGTCGGTGGACGATCAGGAGGTTGGCGATTCCGAGGCCGCGGGAGAGTTTCCATTGGGACTGCATCCGCGCGAGCAGCGCGGGTTGCCGCATCAGGCGCCAGGCCTCGTCGTAGATGACCCAGCGTTGGCCGCCGTCGGGGTCGGCGAGGGCGGCTTCCATCCAGGCGGAGGCGCAGGTCATCACCATGGCCAGGAGCTGGTCCGAGCCTTGGATGGCGGCCAGGTCGAGGGTGACCATCGGTAGGGAGGGGTCGAACCTGACGGTGGAGGGTCCGTCGAACAGCCCGGCGAGGTCGCCAGCGACCAGGCGTCGCAGGGCGTGGCCGAGGTCGCGCCCGTCCCGGGCGAGCTGGACAGGGGTTGCCCCCGCCATCGATGTCGACGGGCCGAGCAGGGCTTGGACGACACCGGGCAGTGTTGGGGTTGTTGAGGATTCGAGCGCTGCGTAAAGGGCGGCGTCCAGGGCGGTGTGTTCGGTGGCGGCGAGGGGTCGGCCGAGGCTGGATTCGGCCAAGGACCCGAGGAGTGTTCGCCGGCGGCGGGCTGTCTCGGTGTGCCACTGCTCGTCGGCCAAGCCACGGGGTCGGGGGCCGGGGTCCAGTGGGTTGACCCGGTTGCCGGTTCCCGGTCCGAGACGGATCGAGATCCCGCCGACGGCCTGAGCGACGGCGGTCCACTCCCCTTTGGGGTCGCCGGGGACGTAGACCCGGCGGCCGAAGGCGATCGAGCGGGTGGCGATCGACTTGGCCAGGCAGGACTTGCCCTTGCCGACGACCCCGGCCAGTAGCGCGTTGGGATTGGTCAGGACGCCGTCGGCGTAGAGCACCCACGGGTCGTAGCAGAAGCCGCCTCCGGACCAGGCGTCCTGGCCGATGTAGACGCCGTGGCCGCCGAGGCCGCCTTCGGCGAGGAACGGGTAGGCACCGGCGACCGTGTCGGAGGTGCCCCGGTGGGCGGGGAGTCGGAGCTCGTGCCAGGACCGTCCGGCCTGCGGTCCGGTCTCGCCGCCAGCCGGCAGGTAGGCGGCACCGTCAGCCCTGTCGGGCGTGTCGGGATCGGTTGCCGGGCGGGCCGGCCGGGTGATGGCCGGCGGCCGGCGGCCGAACCATCGCCGCCGGGCGCCGGCAGGCTCGTAGAACGCCGCCGGCGCGGACCAGGGCGCCATATCAGTTGACCTTCCGGGCGAGTGGGAGGGCGGCGGTGGTGAAGGCGCGCGCCTGTTGCCCGTAGAGGCGTCGGGTCTCGCACCCGGACTGGATGGCGGCGCGGCTGATCTCGGCGACGGCGGTCTCGAGCTGGTCGCGGCTGGGGGCGGTGATGGTGAGCAGGCCGGTGAACTTCACGTCGGCGTGTCCGGCGAGCAGGGCCCGTTCGCGGTCGAGGACGTCGGCGTGTTCGGCGTCGTCGGACAGGTCCGCGAGGGTGCCGATCTTGGCCTTCTGGGCGGCGTCGGTGACGTGCTCGACCTTGGCCTTGCGGATGGCGCGCATGGCGGCGTCGATCGGCACGGGCTCGATGGTCAGCGACAGGGTCTTGCGGATGGCCGATTGGAAGACCAGCGCGTGCAGGAAGAACGGTGGGGTGGGGGTGCGGGGCCACTGGCTGATCCACAGGACGGCGGAGTGGCCGGTGTCGTGTCGGAGGTGGTCCCAGTGCTCGTCCACGGCCATCGGTCCGGCGCTCTGGAGTCCGGAGCCGGGGCTGTCGCCCGTGTCGTGTCCGGGGTCGTATGCCGTGCGCAGGGTGGCTGCGAGCTCGGACTCGTCCAGCCAGCAGGCGACGGTGAGGTCCGCGGCCCTCAGCCCCGCCGACAGGGAGGTCATCTCCTGCCGCAGGAACGCTGCGGCGCCGGGCACCCCGCGGCCGGACTGACGGATGTGGTTGCGGGCTTTGCGCAGGTCGAGGCTGACCGCGATGAGGGTGCGGTGGGTCGAGGAGGCGGGGACCACGGTCGTCATCAGGTGCTCGTACTGGGTCACGGCCCATCCCGTCGTCTTGGTCTTGTGGGTGTCCCACCAGCCGGTGATGCCGCGTCCGGCGTCGGGCAGGGTCACCTCGAGCACCTGGATCCGCGTCCCGGTCCCCGATGCGGCCAGGGTGGCGATGGCGCGGCCCCAGCCGTGGACGCGGCGGGCTTGCTCGTCCGCGGACAGCAGGACGTAGGCCGGGTGGTGGACGAGGGCGACGGCGGTCAGGGTTTGGGCGTGTGGGTCGTGCAGCATGGCCGCGCCGGTGTCGGCGTCGAGGAGGAACCGGAGGCGTGCGGCGTCGCCGGGTAGGGCGAGGGTGCCGGCGGGTCGTGGATGGGCCGGTCGGGTCCGGAACCGGGTTTGGCCGGTGGCCCGGCGCAGGAGGTAGTGGGCGGTGGTGGGGACGGACTCGACCAGGGGCTTCCCGCCGGCCCGGACGAACGCCAGGACCAAGAGGCCCGCCCAGAGCGGCGAGGCAAGAGCCGCGCCGAGGGATCCGCCGATGAACAGGGCCGGCACGAGGACGGCAAGGGCGACGGCGACGCAGGCGACTCGGGACGCGGACAGCCCGAGGAGCAGCCCGCGGCGGGGTAGCCGCCCGAACCGGACGGTCAGGGCGGGGTGGGTGGTGTCGGTCATGGCGTATTCCTTTTCGGGGGAACGGGATTGGGTCGGGCCGGCGCGGCGCCGTCACCTTCGGTGGGCAGCGCGCCCGTAGCGGTCCGCACGGCGCCGGTGCCGGCCCTCGCTGCTGAACGGGCGACGGCGGCGGCGGCGGCGAGGGCTGGGGCGGCCGGTGCGCCGGCGGCTGGGGCGGCCGGTGCGCCGGCGGCTGCGGCGCCGGTCGGGCCGACCGCCCCAGCCGCTCCGTTCCCGCCCGGGGTGGGCGGCGGACCGGGTCGGGGTGCACTGTCCGGGGTGCTGTCGGAGGCCGGCGGTTGGGGTTCGGGCAACCGTCCGCCGGAGGAGGTGCCGCCGCGCAGGGACCGCGTCTGGGCCTGCAGGGCGGCGACCTTCTGCGGAGCGGCCACGATGGACCGGGCCCCGGTCGCGGCCTGCCCGGCGGTGGCGTGCGCGGCATACAGGGTGTCGCCGGCGAAGTGGAACATCCGCACGGCCACCCACGGGGACAGGCCACCGAGCAGCAGGACCAGGGCGCCGCCGGCCAGCTGGGTGGCGCCCTGCCCGACCCCGCTACCGGACTGTCCGGCGCCGTCGACCACGGCCACCCCGATGGACAGGATGATGACGAGCAGCAGCTTGGACGCGACCATGGCCGCGACGAACTCGATCCACTTGCGGACCCAGCCGCGGGTGATGTCGGCGGTGGCGCCGGAGAACGCCAGCGGCGCCAGGACCGCGGCGATGAGCAGCATCACCTTGCGGATCATCATGGCCGCCCACACGATGACGACCGCGGCGATGATGACCACCGACAGCAGCAGCGACACCGCCGGGTTGGAGACGCCCGCGAGCTGGGTCACGGCCAGGCGGGCGCCGAGCCCGGTCACGTTGGTGTGCATCGTGTACTGGACGAACCCGGCCGACAGGGCGTCGACGGCGGCGATCACCGTCTGGGTGGTGGCCAGGGCGAGCGCGGACCCGACGAAGCTGACCACCAGCCCGGAGAGGGCCCGCCCGAGGCCGCCGGCTTCGCGGCGGACCGCGGAGGTGATGACCTGGATCAGGAACAGCCCCAGGCACAGGACGACGGCGATGGCACCGGTCGCGGCGAGCTCGGTCTTCAGGCCGGCTGAGCGCAGGTCCAGGGTGGTGGCCGAGTCGATGGTCTGCCAGAGCCATTGCGTGGCGTTCTGGGCGGCGAGGCCGAAGTAGCCGGCGATGTGGGTGAAGGCGCTGTCGGCCACGCTGTTTCCGACGGCCGAGCTGGCCAGGGAGACGAGGCAGATCGGGTTGGTGGCCATCATTCCGGCGCAGTTCATGAGGACTCCAGGGGGATGGCGGTGTAGGTGACGGCGGCGACGAAGCCCCACCTGTCACGGGTGGGTGGGCCTTCGAGGTTGACGGCGAGGCTGACGCTGAACCGTTGCGTCGCCGGCCCGCCGGCGGAGGTCGTGTGCCGGGTGATGGTGGCGGCGACGAGTCGGCCGGTGACGCCGTCGTCGGAGATCCGGCCCGCGGCGACCGCGTTGGACCAGGCCAACGGTTCCAGGACCCGGTCGATCCGGACCGTGGTGTAGCCGCCCTGCGCGGCCAGGGACGACCACTGCGAGGCGGTGGGGATGGGCGCGGTGTCGCCCGTCGCGTCGGTCACCGAGAACACGGCCAGTCGATCGCGCAGATCGGCGGGGACGAGGCCCAGGACCAGCGGTTCGCTGGTCTGGGCGGATTCGGCTTGGACCCACGCCAGCAGGGCGGCCCGTGGGGTCCGGTAGTCCTGGGTGAGTAACCGGCGGACGAACTCTGCGGCATACAGGTCGGGTTGGGTGGTGACGTCTCCGGTGATCCGCGGCAGGGCGCTGGCCCCGGTGACCGGCGGCATGGCCCGCAGCCGGTTGACCTCGGCGGCGAGTTCGGTGGCGTTGCCGGGGAGGTCCCCGGTCGTCCCGGTTCGAGCCGGCTGCGTCGAGGTCGGCGCGGTGGGCCGCGCCTCGGGCCCGGACTGGCCGTCGTCCGAGCGGCCCTTGGAAAGGACGGGCCAGAGCAGCACATTGGCGGTCACGAGCATTACGACCGCGGTGAACGCGAGGACGAGGACCCAGCGGCGACGGACCATGGAGGGTCGCATGGTCAGTGCACCGCCGAGCCGGCGTTGCTGAAGAAGGTGACGATGGTGTTCGCGGCGCCGATCAGCATGGCCGCGCCGCCGGAGACCAGGACGCCGGTCTTGCCGCGGCCGGCGACGTGCGGGTTGGAGGAGTGGGACCCGATGGCCCAGGCGATGGCCGAGATGGCGATGCCGGCGACGGCGGCGACCAGGCCGTAGGTGAGCAGCGCGCCGACGATGGACTCCAGGGCGGCGATGCCGGGCAGGCCGGTGGTGTTGGGCCCGATGTCGATGGTGTTCATGGTTGAGGACCTTTCGCAGCTGGGTCGGGGGGGTTCCGCCCGTGATGGGTAGACGGAGGGTTCGGGGTCACCATCGGTCAGCGGTTATGCGATGTGTCGCAATCCGGACAGGCCGCGGGCGACGAAGGAGGCGTAGGTGACGACCGTGACGACGTCGCCGGTCTTGGGTGCGGCCACGACCAGGCCGTGGCCGATGAACATCCCGACGTGGCCGGGCAGGGCGATGGTGCCGTCGCCGCCTGGGGTCAGGACCAGGTCGCCCGGAGCCAGGTGGGCGGCGTCGGTGGGGGTGCCGTCGTGGATCTGGTCGTAGGTGGTGCGGCTGATCGCGATGCCGGCGCGGCGCCACGCCTGTTGGGTCAGGCCGGAGCAGTCGTAGGTGTCCGGTCCGGTGGCGCCCCACTGGTAGGGCTTGCCGAGCTGGGCTAGGGCGAAGGTCACGGCGGTCCGGGCCGCCGGGGTGGCGGCGGACGGGATGGTGTAGCCAGCGGGGAGGCCGTGGGCGGCGGCTGACCCGGGTGTGAGGGCGCTGGCGGAGGCACCGCAGTCCAGGTGTGCGGAGTCGTGCTCGACCTGGGTCAGGATCGCGAGCGCCTCGTCCACCTGGGCCTGGTAGTTGCCGCCGACGACGGGTGAGTAGTGGTTGGCCGGGCGTGGTTGTCCGTCGTAGGCCGAGCGCTGGACCAGCTGCGCGGCATACGACGGGGGCACCGATCCCCAGTCGGGCACCCGCAGCAGCGCGTCGAGGAAGAGGGTGGTCGAGGCGGCGGGGTCCATCCGCTGGGCGGCGCTGCCCCAGCCGGGGCGTTGCTGGAACAGGCCGAGGGAGTCGTGGTCGCTGCCGGTGCCCTGGTTCGGGTAGGCCGCACCGGACGGGTCGTTGGGGTTGGCCAGGACCCGCAGCCCGGACTCGGTGATGGCGGTCACCAGGGCGACGAGGGCGGCCGGGTGCCCGCCCCGGGCCGTGCTGGCGGCGACGATGGTGCGGGCGTTGGCGGCCTGGGCGTTGGTCAGGCCGGGCAGCGGTCCGGCGGTGGCGCAGATGGTCGCGGCGGCGGCGGGCGGGGTCCCGAGCGCACCGACGACGGCCAGGCACAGGACGGCAGTGAGCACCGCTGCTCCGGCAGCGGCGGCGGTGAAGAGGCGTGTTGGTGGCATGCCAAGTTCACGGCCCTGTCGGGGCCAGCATCGGGCGCCCGGTTGCGGTGTCGGTCCCCGGCGGGACAGTGTGGGGGTGACCGTGAAGGTGAGGGAGCACCAGATGCGACGCAGCGCGCGCCCGGATCCTCCCGTGGCGCTGGCCGCCGCGGGGGTCGCCGACGCCCGCGCCCTGGCCCTAGAGCTCGGCGGTGGGCACGGGCCGGCGGTGCCCGTGGACGTCATGCGGCTCGGGGTCACCCTCGAGCCGGGCGAGTCCGCGTTCCGGGCGGTGACGCTGTGGCTGCGCTGGCAGGTCGACGGTGTCTGGAGCCAGGCATCCCTGTGCCTGGTGGTGGTCACCGACCGGCGGGCGGTGGCCCGTCTGCCGGTCGGTGGCCTGCGCTCGTTCTGGTGGGGTTCGCTCGTCGGGCTGGACATCGATCTGGTCGCCGGCCATGTCGTCCTCGACTACGGCGACGGGCGACCGCGGTCCCTGTCCGGGGAGGGCGCCGGCGTCGTGGCCGTCATGGCCGTGGCCCAGGCGTACGGGGTGGCGGCCCTGACGACTCATGCGGCGATCGCTCCCCTGCGCAGGTGAGACCCGGCCAGGTCGCCATGTACGAGCAGCTTGAGCTGGCGGCGCGCGTAGACCCGCTGCTCGGTGGTGAGCTCGATCTGGTAGACGAAGAGCTCGAGCAGGCCGAGCCAGCCTGATGGGGAGCCGGCGAACAGCCGGAAGATGACGCGTCGCTCATCGCGGGTGAAGCCGAGCTGGTCCAGCATCCGCTTGGTGCACACCCGGGAGTTGCCGCCCGATCGGCTGTTCGTCACGGTTCGCAGCGGGTCCTTGGCGCCACGGCGTTTGGCCTCCTCGACCCGGCTCACGAAGACCTCGAAGGCCGGGATGAGCTTGGCCCGCCAGATCACCTGCTCGTCGCAGTCGAGCTCATCAACCAGCCAGTCCGGGAACACAAAGTTGTTCATCGTTCGCACCACCCATCGTCCAGTTCGACCCATCGCAGCGCGTCGCCCGGTGAGACGCCGGTCAGGCCGTGCAGCTCATCGGCGCGCGCTGCCCGGGCCGACCCGTGGTCGCCCTGGGTGCCGACCGAGCGCAGTTTCGCCAGCAGGACCGAAGGGCTCAGGGACCGGGCCGTGGCCTCGTTCCCGCCCAGCCACTCGACGGCGGCGATGAGCTCGGCGCTGGCGTGCTCGTCGGTGACTGTGACGGCGGACGTCGACCCGAACGGGGCGACCGACACCGAATGTCGGGTGCAGATGGTTGACCAGAGGACGGTCCAGAGGTTGTCCCTAGCCTTTGATGGCCGATCGAGGTTCGGGCAGCCGGCCAAGGCTTTGGCCAGCCGCGCGCTGTTGACTTCCCTTGTGTTCACGAGGCCCTCCCGGCATCGAGTCGCGGGTGCAACTCGCGAGAGTTGCGTCTTTTCCATACAAACCCCGAGACCCCCCTCGATTCCACCGATCTGCCGAGTCTGTGGATAACCCCGGCCCACCGGCGGCTCGTCCCCAGTGGTTGAACTTGGTGAATCCATGAAAACGCAGGTCGCAGAGCCGGCGGCTGACTTATCCACAGGTCGCGCTTCGCCGAGCGCGGCGTCGTTGCCTCGACGCATAGTGGAGACATGGTCGATTGGGGTGATGGGGTCGGCGCTGTCGCGCCGCGCCGATCTGATGCCGCGCGACGAAGTTCTCCCGCCCGCGTTTGGGTGCTGCCGAGCGCTTCACGTCTGCCGTCGGATCCGTTGTCGGGCAAGGGTTTTGGTGCGTTGTTGGTTGCCATGCCTACGATTCAGCCAGCCGGACACGGCCGCCGACATGACCCGGCAGTGCACTCGCAGCGAACCGCCAGTGCACCGCAAACGGGTGGCGTGTGATGCCCGCGCCGGAGGTTGTCCTCACCTGGGGGCCTGTGGAAGCTGCAGCCCTGCAGAAGGCGCTGCGGCTCACCAACGAGGGGTTCGCCGAGCGCCTGGGATCGGCGCCACGCACCGTCGCCAAGTGGCACGCCAACCCGAACATGCGCCTCACGCTTGAGATGCAGGAGGCGCTCGACGTCCTGCTGCAACGCGCCCCCGAGGAAGCCCAGGCCCGCTTCTTCCTTCTGTGGGGTGGCGCGCGCACACCGACCGTTGACGACGACGCCATGCAGAAGTGGGGCCGTCGTCTCGAATCTGCGACCGCGCTGCATTCGGCGCTTCACTGGCTCGACAGCCGGGCCGGCGAGGAGGAAGGGTCATCGTTCGACCGGGTCGTTTCGTATGCCGCATCTCGAGGAAGCCGACCTCGCCCTCCCGCCCAGGACGCGGGTGGTGCCCGCGTTGTCCAGCGACTGCAGGACTTTTACCGCCCAGGACTGGACGACCACGGGTTCGTGCACATCACCGTCAACGACCGGGCGATCCCCACAACCATGCTCAGCCACCCCGATTGGCTGGAAGTCAACGACCAGTTGGACGACAATCTCGAGGCCTTCCGCTTCGACCCTCGGACGGACAGCCTCGGACCCACCCTCACGCCGGGGCTCCGCGAGGCGGCAGAGCAACGGTTGGCCGACATCCTGGTGGACGGCACCCACTTCGTCGACGCGCAGCTGTACCGACTGACCGAAGTACGTGCCGAATCGTCAAGGATCACAGCACGATTCGCTGCCGGCTCCTTCAGCGCATACGCGCTCACGTGGGACCTGCTCGAGGCCGAAGCCACCCGAGCGGCAAGCACCTCGCCCGGCAACCGTATGCCGCTGCGCGAGCAGCTGCTCCCCACCGTCGCCTCAGTCACCTCACCGGCCACGCGTCTGTGCATGGGCGGCGTACTGGCACTCACGGCCTTTGCCCGCCCTGCCGCCCCCAGCCACCCGGCCGACTACCTGATGCTCGTCCAGGAGCGAGGCGACCACGTCGTCAACGCATCGCGGCGCTTGGCGGTCATCCCCAAGTGCTTCCACGAACCCTCGGGGGATCCGACCGAGGACGCCCACATCCGCACCTCGCTCATCCGAGAGCTCGAAGAGGAACTGTTCGGCCGCGAAGAGGTCGACTCCACCATCCAGGGTTTCGCGATCGCCGATCCCTTGCACCCAAGCCGCTTGACCAAACCGATGCAATGGCTGCTCAACAACGACGCCGTCCGGCTCGAGCTGACCGGCTTCGGCTACAACCTGATGTCCGGCAACTTCGAGTTCCCCGCCCTCGTCGAGGTCCATGACGAACGGTTCTGGCCGCTTCACGGCGGGGCCGTCGTCGCCAACTGGGAAGCCGCCCGACTCCGACGGCTCTCCACCATGGATGAAGCCGGGCTGGCGAGCCTTGTCGCCGACCCGGCCTGGTCCAACGAGGGTCTGTTCGCCTTCGTGGCAGGCTTGCAGCGCCTGGCCCAGATCGACCCCACACGAGTTCGGCTGCCCAACATCGAGATCGGAGTCACCCGATGAACATCGCCACCGGCAATGCCTACGACGACGGGGACAAACACAGGGGTTGGCTCGTCGGGCACTTCATCGACCAAGCCGACAGTGTCCAGAACTCGACCGACGTCGAGATCAAATGGGGAGTCCATCAGGCTGGCGAGGAACGGCCCGAGTGGACCGAGGGCGAGACCCGCACCTCCTTCCTTGTCCTCATCTCCGGGCGCTTCCTCCAGCGGCTCCCCGACCGTGACGTCGAGCTCGCCAACCCCGGCGACTATGTGATCTGGGGCCCCGGGGTGGTCCATGCTTGGCGAGCCCTCGAACGCTCAGTGATGCTTACGGTTCGATGGCCTTCGCAGTAAGAGGAGCCACGACTGCAGATACAAACAGCCGTCGACCAGGCCCGATCCGCAAGAGTCGCGGAGAGGCCCCTTTCGGCCCAGACAGACTCACGACATATATACCTGCCAGTCGCTCGCAGGCTCGTGCGCGAACGATTTGCCCGGGTGCGTTGGTCAGACTGCTGACAGCATCGCCCGCACGCGCTCGGGAAGGAGCGTGTCGCTCTCAGTACTGTGGACGAGCGCCCGCAGGTTCGTCCAGCAGGTCTGGCGGAATCGGGTTGGGCTGATTCCGAGATGCTTGGCGAGCGTGGCTTCGACTTTGCCGGTGTTGCCCGGTTGGCGTGGCTCGGTGGACCACCTGTCGCCGTCGGGGTGATCGGTCTCAGTTAGGAGGCGCTCCGGTGGTATGCCCGCTAGCACGTCGATATTCCTAAGGTTGGACACGTTGACCGAGAAGTACGCGCCGAGGTCGACGGCCTTTCGGGTCGCGTACTCGTCTCCAAGCCACCAGTGAAGCACGGCGCCCGCGATTGGGGTTTCCTCGAGCAGCTCGAGCAACTCGTTGGTGGCGGCGTAGCTGTGCAGGGACGTGATGCGTGGCGAGGTCTGCAGTTCGCTAAGGATGGTGGTCAGGACGTCGCTCTGGAGACTCAGGCGGGACTTCACCTTGCCGTCGAGACCGACTTCGCCGACGTAAGCAGTTCGGCTCAGGAGCATCTTGAAAGTACCGAGGTTGAACCCTTCGAGAGCGGTCTTGATGCCCGGGTGAACTCCCAGACCCCAAACGGTGAGGAGGTCGCCTGCTTGACGGTCAAGTGCCCTCTCGGACTCGGCCAGGCTGCGGTTTGACGCGAAGACGACTGCGCGGAGTGCCAAAAGTTCACGAGGCTCGATGGTCACGTCGACGTGGGCGTGCATGTCGAGGGGGGGCCAGTTGTTGGTCACACCAACTCGCTCAACTCGGCAACTCCTCGCTGGCACAGGTCGTAGGCGGCGTTTGGAGCGTATCCACCGGGTAGTCGCATTGCAGCAATGCCTTGGATGTCGACTCCTCGCGCGACGAATGCCTCGATGCTCGGCATGAGCGTGCGGGTGTGCAGGGCGTTGGCGGCGCGGTCGCTGGGTGGTTGGACGGAGGCGTAGCGGCTCCGGTCCTTGACCTTGGCTGCCGCGAAGGAGGCGCGACGCATCAGGCAGCCGAAGCAGACGCCGCAGTGGACGTCTTTGCCGATCCCGAAGTGCCACTTGCCGGTGAAGCCGCAAGAGTCGGTGAGGCTGAGGAACTTGGATGCACTGGTATCGCCGACGGTGTCTGCGACCCACCGGAACATTTCGCCTTTAGTTTGGTGGGCGAATGGGTTCTCGATGTCATCATGGGCTCCGACTGCTTGAGCTAGACGGCTCAACTCGCTTAGGAACCACGGGTGTGTGGTCTTAGTGGAGATGCTTCCGAACTGGTCGGCACTCATCGGTGGGTTTAGGGATGCGAAGCCATTCTCGGGGATCCAGAGCGGTACCTCGTTGACCGACGCGATCGCGAGGCCGAGCGCGAGGAACAGCAGGGATCTAGTCCGGGTCGATGGCTCGGACTTGAACTTACGGCCGTTCGGTTGGGTCTGGCGTCGCGCCAGATACAGCTGGACATGGTGCTGAGTGGAGCCACCAGGCAGTAGTTCTTCAATGCGTTCCGCGACGGCGCGCTGGGTGGGTGCGATGCCGTTGCCGCCGTGATGGGACACGAGGACGTGCTCTTCAGGTCTGGTCCGCGCAAGGAGCGCACCCGTTGCAGAGTCGGCGCCGCCGCTGAGGAGGACGACTCGCTTTGCGGTGGGGTGCGGGTCATCGACGGCGGTCTCTTTGGGGAAGCGGGCGCCCTTGAACGTCAGCCTCCAGTTGTCGCCCGACAGGAATCCGAGCAGGTACTCGAGATCGTCTGCGTGGGCGGCCCATGCTGTGGCATCGGAAACCGGCACGGTGAGGGCCAAGTCTCGCGAAGTCCAGTTCACGCTGCCTCGGGCGCGGAGTACGGACCGGTCTGCGGCCCACACGAGGATCGCGAGGCGGGCAAGGTCTGCATTTAGCGGGTTCACGGGCCCGAGGCCACGTAGACGTGGCGTTAACGCGGTCTCGAAACTTCCCCGGCTATCGCCCTTGGGCAGGTAGAAGTTTCGAGCGGCGTCCTTGTCCGACAGTTGGGAGGGAACAGTGAACTTCAGGCCGAAGTCATTCATCGTGGCCCGCCTCATAGATGTGCTGGAGATACTCAATACCATTCTCGATTGCCTTCGAGAACTCTGGCCCGGTCGGGCCAGTCGGCCTGAGGTCAGCTTGGGCTGCGAGCTCTTCGCATGCCGCCCGGATTTCCCTCTCGAACGCGACGCGTTCGGCGCCGTTCATGTCCTTAGTGTTGAGTTCCGCCGCGGTGGTGGTTAGGTAGGCCCACTTCAGGACGGTCGCGAGAGTTTCAACCGTGATTTCCTCGGGCGACGGTGCGTCGGCCTCCGGGTTGGTGGTTATAACCCAGCCAGCGATTTCGGCTACAACGTGGGTCTGTTCTTCGGTGTCGATCTCTCCGGGCGGAAGGTCCTCGCAGACTCTCTGGACGATCTGGTAAACGACGTCGATGACGTTCGGATTGGCGCGCATTGCCTCGTAGTCCAGGCCGAGGTCACGCAGCACCTGGGCGTTCCCGGTGCGGTAGGCGTAGGCGGCCGCCGCTCCTCGCCCTGCCGTCCGGGAACTACTAGCAGCCGAGCGGGGAAACTGTGCAGCGGCTGCGCCCTTGCGGGCTTTGGACCCTGCGCCGCTGCTGGTGCGGAACAGGACCGCTGTCGGGAGGACTCGGCGAGCTCTTGGCGACAACTTTGGCGCGGTACCGAACGGCGGACTGTAATTGCCGAGCGGGTTAGAGCTCGCCGTCGCCTCCGCGGCCGGGCCGTTGTCTGCGGCTCCGTCGCCAGTGCCCAGGCCCCCGGGGAGGGAGTCCAGCCATTCGTCGATCCCATCGCGGAGATTGTCGCCGACCTTCCCCCCGCCCCCAGCGAACGAGCCTTTGTGTCCCATCAGGCGCCTCCGGACGTTGGTTTGGTGAGTGCGTTCTTGACCTGGCCATCGGTGCGTGCGCGCAGGTCAGACAGGACGCTCTCGACGCCCTCGAGCTTGAGCCCGGCGATATGGATGGCGGTGGGGACGCTGAGTTGGTCAGGCGGAAGGCGGCGCAGTCCGTCGAATGCTGTCGGGATGAGCGCTGCGTGGGCTGCCGCAAGTCGGCCTATGGCTGCGACTGCGCCGCGCTGTTCTTGCTCACGGTCTCGTGCGCGCCGGGAGAAGTAGCGAACGAGGATGCTTCCGTCTTCGAGGGTAATGCGGGTGGCCAGCTCATCGGCAGCCTTGCGCCCGATAGGACTGATCGTGGTGAGTTGGACGGCGAGGTCGCGGAGGCGCTGGGGGAGCTCGTCGCTGACAAGCAGGTCACCGCTGAACGACGCTGCGAGATGCAGGTAGGGACTGAGATCAATGTCCGCGAGAAGTGGGTCAAGTTTGGCCCAGCGGAGCAGGTCGTCATCAAACCCGGGATCGGTGCTGCTCCGGGGGGTCTCCTGGTCATCGTCTCTAAGTCCTCCGTCGTTCGACTCTTCGCTGCCGGGACCCACCGAGGTCGTCTTCCCGGTTTCGTTCATGGCCTTCGCGGCCTTGCCACTGCGTCCACGGTCGGCGGTGATTTCATCTGCGTCACCTTCAACGGATCCGTCATCGCCCACATTGTTCGCCAGGCGTTCGAGCACGGTCAGGCGCTCCCGGAGCTCTCCCCCACGGAGCCAGTTAAGAACCTCTTTGAACTGCGTGGGCAGGAGCACTTCGAGCACCATGAGTTTTGCGACGACGTCGTAGTCGAGTTCGATGCCACGCCGAGCTGCGATGGAGCGGCGCACGTTCATGTCGTTGAGGAACCGCTTGATGCGCCGGGGGTTGCCCGCAAGCTTCTGGTACAAGATCGCGGTCATCCGGTGGGCGAAGGCGAGCTCGGCCTGAACGTCGGTTCCCGGCGGCGGCTTGAGTTCGTCCAAGGTCCCGACGCCGCGCAACTCACCGCACGCGGCGATGAGGTCCTTGAGCTGAGAGTCGGTGAACCTATTTGCGGCGCGATTCTGGACCTGTAGGAGGAGCAAGTAGGCCTCGGTATCGTAAGCGCCGAGGGCCGGCAACGGAACGGTGGTTTGCACGATCTTGTGCAGATACAGCTTCCACGGCGGCTCGGGAGGCAGAGCGTCCGCTCCTCCGGTCCGCTCCTTCGGCATCTCCCAGGCGGGGAGCTCGGCCCTGATCGCGTCGGCGACACGGTCCTCGTCGGCGGCGATGATGAATGCCATCTTGGGGACGCTGAGAAAGAGCCGGATGGCCTCAAGACTCTCGACGACCGTGTTTGAGAGACATCGATCGAGATCGTCGACCAGGACCGCGACCCTGCGGACGTGGCCCAGGCCCTCCGAGGCCATGAGGGACCCGAACTCTTCGCGGAAACCGGCGAGTCCGCGGGGCTCACCCGCCTTCTCATCGTCAGCGCTGCGCTCTTCGATGAGTTCAGTGAGATCCTCGAACGAGGGCAACTGGAGTGCGAGGCCGGTCTTGGCCGCGAGTTTGAGGGCTTTAGACCAGTTGACGCGTTCGGCCAGGCTCCTCAGCGCCGACTTTGCAGCGGTCTTCGCTTTGCCCTCGACTTGCTCAAGCTCTTCCTCGAGCCCCTTGAGAACGTCGGCGATGATGCTCTCTTTCGCCCCGACTGAGGGGTCGAATCGCCACGGGTCGGTCCGGACGACAACCACCTTGCATGTGTCCGTGCTGCGGCGATCCAAGTCTCCTTCGACGAGTTCGAGAACTGTGGTCTTGCCGCTTCCCCAGGGTCCGGAGAGGCCCAGAGATAGGGGGTCGAGGGCGTCGTCGAGCACGGCATCGGCGACAGTTGCGGCGATGGCGATAGCCGCGAGCAGGTCGACCTTCGCGGGCTCATCGGACCAGAGCTGACCGGCCAGGGTGTTCTCGGTGCTCTCTGCAGTCATCACGGGCTCCACCTCTTGAGTCGTCGCCTGAACCCACAGGGGAGTCTGGCGGAGTGCGCTCACGGTAGCAACGTCCGCCGTCATGACCGTCGAGATGCGCCGGCAGGTCGAGTTCGATGATGGGGGGAACTGCGATTGTCTGCATTGGAGGCTCAGCAGCGCGCGGGGCATTAGCGCCATAGCGTCAATCCGCCTGCGACGCACGGCCAAGTTCCTGTGCTTCCATGCAGGCACGAACCGGCTAGTCGACGCCAGAATCCGTCTCGCTCGGCGCCCAGGTCACTGAGGTCCATGTGGCCCGCATCGGCTGCGGCTGCCAAGCGGGGTCGGACTTGCGAGGCTTACGAGGGACTCGGCGGATCGGAACGCCGACGTACCCCGCGCAGTGTGGACGTGGGGAGGTCGAGCAGGAGCGCGGCTCGTTCAAGACCGGAGGTCTTGACCACCGCGGCCCGGGCCGAGGCGAGTTCGGCATCTACGACGTCAAGCTGGCCAGCGATTCGCTTGCGTCGACGCAAGCTGGCCTCGACCCGTGCGAGCGCGTCGCTCTCGGCGCGTTGCGCGTGACGGAGTCGGTCACGTGCGGATTCTGTGGTCGGGCGGTTCGAGGCTAAGTCCGTAGCGTTGGTGTACGACGATCCGGGTGAGCGTGTCCTGCTGATGTAGGCGCGGTCACCGCGTGATCCTTCGAGTGATCTCTCACAACCGACTCGAA
>JAJPIW010000007.1 GCA_021324575.1 Intrasporangiaceae bacterium
ACGGATCAGAAGGTTGGGGGTTCGAATCCCTCCGGGCGCACTCTGCGTTGAGACAGACGACCTGGCCCCTGACCTGCTGAGATGCAGGCGGGGGCCTTGCTCGTTCATGACCGTCATCGGCCTCGGTCCGCGACGCGGAGCCCGGGTGGGGTGCTGCTGGCGTCGCTCGAGGCACACCTGTGGAAGCGATTCGCTCGCCACGAGCGGGCCCGATCGCTCAGACCGCGGTGGAACTCGAGGAAGTGCGTGGTGGGTGCGTGGTGCTGGCGCGTACGACGAGCTCGGTGGGGAGCATGAGGTGCCGGATGCGGCGGGCGGGACCGGTCTTGGCGCGGTCGATCGCGAGGGTCAGGGCGGAGGCCGCGGCTCTTCCCTTGGCGTCGACGTCCTGGCGAACGGTGGTGAGTGCGGGGCTGATGCGTCGGCTGATCGGGTTGTCGTCGAAGCCGACGACGGAGACGTCGTCGGGGACATCCAGACCGCTGTCCTGGAGGGCGCGGATGACGCCGCGAGCGATGGCGTCGGAGAAACAGAGGATGGCCGTCGGGCATTCGCCGTGCCCCAAGAGCGTCTGAGCCGCGGTGTAGCCGATCTCGTCCGGGTTGGCATGCCGCTGGCGCACGACGGTCGCTGGGATCCCGGCTGCGTCGAGCGCATCGAACCAGCCGAGGAGGCGTTGCCGCTCGGTGTATGCCGTGGTTGCCTGGAGGGGATCGGTGAGGAGCCCGAACTCGCCGGCGAAGCCAGTCGTGACGATCGCGACCTGCCGGTGTCCCAGGTCGACGAGGTGTTGGGCGGCGGCGCGGGCTCCTTGCCGGTCGTCGATGTTGATGCTGGCGATGCCTGGTGCGGGGGCCTGGTCCACGAACACCATCGGGAGCCGCCGTCGCATCAGCCAGCTGACCGCGGAGGACTCGGGGTTGCAGGAGTAGACGATGGCCCCGTCGATGGCGACGTCTCGGGCCGGCACGAGGTCACCCTGTGGTGCCGCTGACAGCAGGGTCAATGACGTCCCCGTGGGGGCGAGCTCATCGGTGATTCCGGCCAGGAACGCCATCGCGACCTCGTCGGTCAGTGAGTAGGTCAGGGTCTCTGACAGGAGTACCCCCACCGTGCCGGCCGTCCCACTGGCCAGGGCGCGGGCGGTCGGGTCGGGTCCGGCGTAGCCGAGTTCCTCGGCGACGGCCAGGACCCGATCCCGAAGGTTGGCGGAGAGCTGGTCAGGCCGGGAGAAGGCGTTGGAGACCGTCATCCGGCTCACGCCGACGTGGTCGGCGATGGTCTGCAGCGTCACTCGTCCCATGGTCTGGTGTTCAGCCTGCCTGCCTGCCTAGAGCTGAGTGCGCCGTGGTGTGCCTGACCGGTCGGGCCGGTGCCACGAGGTCGGCCAGGTGACGCAGTCCGCCAGCGACCGCCTTCCGCATGCGCGGAAACACTGGGACCTTATCAACGTCGGGCACGACCGGGGCGTCGGGTAGCGCGCTGCGCGCCTCCGAGGTGAGCCCGGAGGTCACGATCATCGCCATCGGGATTGAGTACATGTCAAGCTCCGTTTCTGTAATTGTTCTGTACCGATACAGTAGCGCCCATCTCTGTACCGGTCAAGTGAGGAGCCGACGACAACCCAGACAAGAGCCGGGCGCGCGTCGCGCAGACCACGTCGACAAGGCACGCGCCCACGGGTAGCGGTGGGTCTGTGGTGTCGGCGGGTCGGCTCAGCCGGCCGGGCGGAGGTGCCGGAAGGTGTCGTGCACCCACCCCGCCGAGTCGGCCAGCACGATCGTCGAGACCCACACGGCCAGGGCCAGCACCACGACAAGGGCCACGCCGCGCAGGATGCGCCCGTCGACGGCCGACGCCGCTCGGTTGCCGACGATGCGCACGGCGGGGACGATCCGGCCGAGGACGTGCAGCGACGTCACGACGACCCAGACGACGAACGACGCCTGGTGCAGGAACAGCAGGCTCACGGGCAGTCCCCACCGGGAGACGCGGGCCGCCTCCGGGCCGAGTACCCCGACCAGGACGCCCGTCGTGAGCAGTGCCAGCGTCGACAGGACGACGAGCGGCGCGACCAGCCGAAGGGGCAGCGGTGGTGGGCCGGCGAGCCGGTAGTCCCGGCCGCCCGTGTAGTACCGCACCATCCGCCACCCGGTCGACCCGGTCTTGAGCAGCGCCGGCGGCACGAGCAGCGCGCCCACGACGATGTGCCACGTGATGAGCCCGCGCACGTCCACGAGGGTGACGCCCTCTGCGGCGAGGAGCACGAGCAGGACCATTCCGGTCCATGCCGTGAGTCGGGCGTTGCCCGCCGGGCCTCCGGTCCGCTCTCGGACCGGGTCGGGTCGGTCGGCCCGACCGGTCGCCTCGGCGACGAGCGCCGCCAGCTGTCAGCGGTCGGGCGCAGTGTCCGGTCGAGGGTCCATGACGGCCACCCTGTCGGCCGAATCTCAGAGAAAGGTCAGGCCGCCGGCTCGTATGCCGGGTGGCTGGCCCGGCCGTCCACGGTCAGGTGTCTGCGGGGAGACTGAGGATGAACGTGGCGCCACCGCCCTCCGTGTCGGCCACGAGCAGCCGACCCTGGTGCGACTGCACGATCTGGGTGACTAGGGCCAGACCGAGGCCGACCCGACGTCCTCCCTCTCCGGGGCTGGACCGGGCGAAGCGGCGGGTCATCCGGTCCAGGTCGTCCGCCGCGACACCACGGCCGCGGTCGGAGACCGAGAGGCGGGCGCCGTCGCTGGAGCGCTCGACGCTCACCCGGACCTCGGCTCCGGCAGGGGAGTGCGCGATCGCGTTGTCGACCAGGGCCACGACGGCGCGACGCAGGCTGGTGCGCACACCCGACACCGTCACGGGTTGCGTGGCCGAGACGGGCGTCGTCGCCACGAGGGAGACGGACTGGTCCGCGGCATACGCCGAGAGGCTGGCGACCACGTCGACGGCGAGGGCGGTCAGGTCGACCGACTCCGCGGCGACCGGAGCATGCTCCAGCTGGGCGGAGAGGAGCAGGTCCGAGATCACCTCGCCCATGGCGTGGGTGTCCTCCACGAGCTGGTCGACCTCGCGACGGTGGGCCGGGCTGACCTCGGGCGACAGATGGCGCTGCACCATCTGCGCCCGCGTGCTGACGACGGCGAGGGGAGTCCGCAGCTCGTGGCTCGCGTCGGCCACGAACTGTCGCTGCAGGTCCAGTGCGGCCGCGAGCGGACGCACGGCCCGGCGGCCGGCGATGAGGCCGACGCCTCCCGCGAGCAGGATCCCCGCGCCGCCGGCCAGGAGTGCCGAGCGGACCAGCCGTGACTCCTCCTGTCGGTGCAGGGACACGTCATAGAGCGCCACGAACGTGTGCCCGGAGTGGACCGAGACCGAGGCCGGGTACGGTCCGGTCGATGTCCGAACACTCGTGGTGGCCTGGGTGGGGGCCCGCAGATCGGGGGAGGCGAGGACGTCGCTCGGGGTCCCCGGCGTCGCCGCTCGGCTCGTCGGCGAGATCTCGACGAGCCAGATCCCCGGGGGAGCATCGGTCGTGTCGTCGGCGGCCAGGGCTGCCGCCCGTGCCCGGTCGCCGATCTCGGCCCACTGCTCCCGGTCGAACAGCCAGACCGCGCCGGCGGTGACCAGGACGACAAGGATGAGCGAGGCGAGGCCGACCATCAGGGCCACGGATCGGGCTGCGCGACGGACCGGATCGCCTTGGGCACCAACGACTTTGGGCGAGGTCACGGGCTTCCCAGCCGATAGCCGACGCCGTGGACGGTCTCGACGGTCTCCTTGCCGAGCTTGCGGCGCAGGTAGTAGACGTAGGTGTCGACGGCGCCCGCGGTCTCGGCGCTGTCGAAGGCCAGGTCGAGGAGCTCCTCGCGGGTGAACACCTGGCGTGGCCGACGGGCGAGGGTCTCCAGCAGCAGCCCTTCCCGCCGGGACAGGATCACCTCGGCGTCGCCGTCGACGACCCGGGACTCGCCCACGATGAACCGGCGGCTGCCCACGGACAGCTCGGCCGCGTCCGCCCCCAGGTGGTCGCGTCGGAGCAACGCGCGGAGCCGGGCGAGCAGCTCGTCGACCTCGAACGGCTTGACGAGGTAGTCCTGCGCCCCGGCATCCAGCCCCTCCACCCGGTCGGCCACCGTCCCGCGGGCGGTGAGGACCAGTGCCGGCGCCACGACACCCCGCCCCCGGAGCCGACGCACGAGGTCGACGCCTTCGACTGCCGGGAGTCCGCGGTCCACGACCAGCACGTCCCAGGACCGGACCAGGCCGAGGTGCAGCCCGGCCTGACCGTCCCGGGCGACCGTCACGGCATACCCCTCCTCCGCCAGCAGCTCCGCGAGCATGTCGGACAGGTCGGGGTCGTCCTCGACGAGGAGCAGACGGGCACCGGACGGGGGGACGGTCACCGGGTCAGCCTGCCAGCCCGGCCTCATAACTTTCTGAGATGCCGGGGCGACGATCGGGACATGTCGACCCGAGCTGCGCCACCGGACCACCGGCCCGGTCCGCGCCCGGCCGCGACGGTCCGGGCGGCGCTGCGCCGGGGCGCCGAGCACCGACGGTGGCGGCGACGGACGGCCGACCTCCTCGAGGCACTGGCCGCAGTGAGTCTCGTCGCCGTCGTCGTGCTCTTCCTCCGGGACGGTGGCAGCGCGGACCTCGTCGGCGGCGATCTCGCCACGGTGCTCAGCGCGGTGGGACGGGTGACCGGTCTGGTGGCCGTCGACCTCCTCCTCATCCAGCTCCTCCTGGCGGCCCGCGTGCCGTGGGTCGACCGCGCCTACGGCATCGACCGGGCCCTGCTGGCCCACCGGGTGCTCGGCCGGGTGAGCCTGCCCCTGGTTCTGGTGCACGTCGAGGCCCTCGTCGTCGCGTATGCCGTGCGAGCCCACCTCTCCCCGTGGGCGGGCTGGGCGGTCGAGCCGTTCCGGATGCTGTCCGGCGTACCCGACCTGCTGACCGCGACGGTCGGCACCCTGCTCCTCGTCCTCGTAGCGGTCACCTCCGTTCGCGCGGCCCGGCGCAGGATGTCCTACGAGCGCTGGCACCTGGTGCACCTCGCGGCATACGCCGGGGTGGGCCTGTCGGTCCCGCACCAGCTGTCCATCGGCTCGGACCTGACCCGGAGCGGCGCCGCCAAGACGTACTGGATCGCGCTCTACCTCCTCGTCGCCGTGAGCATCGTGTGGTGGCGGCTGGTCCTGCCGGCCGTCCGGACGGTCCGCCACGGCCTGCGGGTCGAGTCCGTCGTCGAGGAGCTCCCCGGCACGTGGTCGGTCCGGATGACCGGTCGACGCCTGGACCGCCTCCCCGCCCGCGCCGGCCAGTTCCTCGGGTGGCGCTTCCTGAACCGTGGGCTGTGGGCCACCGCCCACCCGTGGTCGTTGTCGGCGATGCCGGACGGCCGTCACCTGCGGATCACCGTGCGGGACCTGGGCGACCACTCCCGCCAGCTGGCGGGCCTGCGGCCGGGGACGCGAGTCGCCGTCGAGGGTCCGTACGGCGCCTTCACGACGTCGGTCCGAACCCACCACCGGGTCCTGCTCGTGGCCGCCGGCATCGGGGTGACCCCGGTCCGGGCGGTCGTCGAGGAGCTGGTGCGGCACCACGCAGCCGCCCCGGGCGCTGTCACCGTGGTCGTCCGGGTCGACGATCCCGACCAGGTGCCGCTTCGGGCCGAGCTGGAGCGCCTGACCGAAGCCGGAGGGCACCACCTCCTCATCCTCGCGGGCCCGCCGGTCCCGGGATCATGGCTCCCCGCGGACCCGACGGCGGGCAGCGACGTCACACGCCTCGGCGACCTGGTCCCGCACCTGCGCCTCCATGACGTCTACGTGTGCGGGCCGGCACCTTGGATGAGGCTCGTCCACCGGTCCTTGCGGAAGGCCGGCGTCCCGGCGGCCCAGGTCCACGACGAGAGGTTCGGCTGGTGAGGGTTCGGACCGGCGTTCTCGTCGGGCTGGGGAGCGCGGCGGCGGTGACCCTCTCCTGGTTCACCGGGCTCGAGCCTCGCCACGCGGCCGTCGTCGGCGGAGCGCACATCGAGCAGCCCGCGGTCGTCGTGCCGACCAGGTCGGGCCCGACCCCCACTGGACACGCGACCCGGACGACCGCTCCGACCCCCTCCGCCTCGGGCACCGTGGACGGTGCCGTCGTCGACACCCAGTACGGCCAGGTGCAGGTCCAGGTCAGCTACACCGGCAGGCGCATCACCAGGATCCGGGCGCTCCACCTCACCGACAGCTCGGGCACCTCGGTGCAGATCAGCGCCGGTGCCGCGCCCATCCTGCAACGCGGGGCCCTCGCCGCGCAGTCCGCGCACGTCGACATGGTGTCCGGAGCGACGTTCACGAGCACGGCATACCTGCAGAGCCTGCAGTCCGCGATCGACGCCGCCCACCTGGGCTGACCACGGTCACGAGGCAGCGTCGCGGTCCTGACGGCTCTCGGCTGCGGCGTGCGCCGTGGCGGCGCGGGACGCCACGAGGGTCTCGAAGGTCGCGGCCGCAGACAGGTCGACGACGACGTCGACCTCGCCGCGGTCGGGCCGGCTCACCGTCCTCACCAGGCCGAGCTCGCCGAACACCTCGAGCATGGGGGCGTTGTCGGCGAGGACCAGCGCGGTCAGCCGGGTCAGGCCCAGGCCACGGGCCCGGCATACGAGCTCCTCGAGGAGCAGCGTCCCGATGCCGTCACCCTGGGCCTCATCGGCCACGGCGACGGCGAACTCGGCCGAACCAACTCGGTCAGGGTGTAGCGACGCAACGGCGACGACCCGGTTCTCCACCGACGCGAGGAGGGCGCACACCGTCTCCGCGGGCGACATCAGGGTGGCCAGGTAGGAGGGCACCGACGCGGGGGAACCGCTGAGGAAGCGGCGGTAGGTCGAGGTGGGCGAGAGCCCCGCGAGGAGCTGGGTCAGGACGCGCTCGTCGCCGACCCTGACGTCGCGGACCGCCACGGGCCGGCCCGTCCTCGTCAGCGGTCCACCAGGGAGCAGCGCGAGGTCATCCATGACCGTCACGCTGACATCGGACGGACGCGGGGGGCAGGGTCGAAGGTCCCCCGGTCCGCTGCAGAGGCCCGTTCCCTCGGGACCAAGGACCCTGTCCTGGACCGGTGGGCCCGTGCACGGTGGGGACATGACCACCCTCCACGCCACCCTCGCGCCCGTTCCCAGCTCGAGTGCACTCGACCGGGTCGATGCCTGGTGGCGCGCCGCCAACTACCTGACGGTCGGGCAGATCTACCTGATGGCCAACCCGCTCCTGCGGCGCCCGCTCGAGCCGGGAGACATCAAGCCGCGACTGCTCGGTCATTGGGGCACTTCGCCCGGGCTCAGCCTGATCTATGCCCACCTCAACCGCGTCATCGCCGCGACCGCGGCACCGACGCTGTACATCGCCGGGCCGGGGCACGGCGGTCCCGCCATGGTCGCCAACGCCTTCCTCGACGGCACGTACAGCGACCTGTACCCCAGTGTGAGCGACGACGAGATCGGCCTCGCGCGGCTGTTCCGGCAGTTCTCGTTCCCCGGCGGGATACCCAGCCATGCCTCGCCCCATCTCCCCGGGTCGATCCACGAGGGCGGCGAGCTCGGCTACTCCCTCGCCCATGCCTACGGCGCTGCCTTCGACAACCCCGACCTCACGGTGGCCTGCGTGATCGGCGACGGCGAGGCCGAGACCGGTGCGCTTGCCGCCAGCTGGCAGGCCCGAGCCTTCGTCAACCCGGCACGGGACGGCGCCGTGCTGCCGATCCTCCACCTCAACGGCTACAAGATCGCCAACCCGACGGTCATGGGCCGGATGCCCGAGAGCGAGCTGCGGGCGTTCCTCGAGAGCCACGGGCACGCACCGCTGTTCGTCGAGGGCGATGAGCCGTATGCCGTGCACGAGGCGCTCGCGGATGCCCTCGACACGGCACACGAGCACCGGGCCGAGCAGCGGCACTCACGCGTGGGTGACCAGCGGTCCTGGCCCATGGTCGTGCTGCGGACTCCTAAAGGCTGGACCGGTCCGGCCTTCGTCGACGGTCTCCCGGTCGAGGGGACGTACCGGTCCCACCAGGTGCCGGTATCGGATCCCCGCAACGACCCGGAGCACCTGGCGGTCGTCGAGCGCTGGATGCGCTCCTACCGGCCCGAGGAGCTCTTCGACGACGCAGGCTCGGTCCGGGCCGACATCCGCCGGCTCGCCCCTCGCACCGGCCTGCGGATGAGCGACATCGACCACGCCAACGGCGGGATCCTGCTGCGCGACCTGTTGCTGCCGGACCACCGGCCCTACCAGGTCGAGGTCACGTCGCCCGGCCGGGAGGCCACCTCGGCGACGGGGGCACTCGGTCCGTGGCTGCGCGACGTCGTCCGCGCCAACCCGCACACCTTCCGGATCATGGGGCCGGATGAGACGGCGTCCAACCGGCTCTCTGCCGTCTTCGAGGCCACGGGGCGGGCCTGGAGCCTGCCGGTTCTCGCCGTGGACGACCACCTCGACCCTGAGGGAAGGGTGATGGAAGTTCTCTCCGAGCACCTCTGCGAAGGGTGGCTGGAGGGGTACCTGCTCACCGGCCGACACGGGCTGTTCAACTCCTACGAAGCCTTCATCCACATCATCGACTCGATGCTGAACCAGCACGCGAAGTGGCTGAAGACGTCGGCGGAGGTGCCGTGGCGGCGCCCGATCGCCTCCTTGAACTACCTGCTGACGTCCCACGTGTGGCGCCAGGACAACAACGGCTTCTCGCACCAGGATCCGGGGTTCCTCGACCACGTCGTCAACAAGAAGGCCGAGGCGGCCCGGGTGTACCTCCCGCCGGACGCCAACACCCTGCTCAGCGTGGCCGAGCACTGCCTGAGGTCACGGTCACTCATCAACGTCATCGTCGCCGGCAAGCAGCCCGCCCTGACCTACCTGACCCCGGAGGAGGCCGACGCCCACTGCGCTCGTGGGCTCGGGATGTGGGAGTGGGCCAGCACCGACAAAGGGGCGGATCCCGATGTGGTTCTGGCCTGCGCCGGAGACGTTCCGACGCTGGAGACACTGGCGGCGGCGGACATCCTGCGCCGACGACTGCCGGACCTGGGGGTGAGGGTTGTCAACGTCGTCGACCTGATGCGCCTGGAACCGGACACCGAACATCCGCACGGTATGCCGGACGCGGAGTTCGACGGGCTGTTCACCACCGACCGTCCGGTGATCTTCGCGTTCCACGGGTACCCCGGGCTGCTTCACCGGCTCGCCTATCGACGCCATGGCCACGCCAACCTGCACGTCCGGGGGTACAAGGAGGAAGGCACGACGACGACGCCGTTCGACATGGTGATGCTCAACGACCTGGACCGGTTCCACCTCGTCATGGACGTCATCGACCGGGTCCCTTCGCTTCTGGACGACGCTGCCGGTCTGCGCCAGGAGATGGTCGACGCGCGGCTGGCGGCCCGGCTGTACACGCGGATCCACGGCGAGGACGACCCCTCGATAGCGGACTGGCGCTGGCCGTCGCCGGCGCACTCGGCCTGAGCCCGAAGCACCCACGAGACCTGCACAACCCATCCGGAAACACCATCGCAAGAGAGGCAGCTCATGAGCTCATCGGCGCAGAGCAGGAAGAACAAGGCCGTCGTCGTCGGATTCGACGGCACCGAGGTGGCGTATGCCGCACTGGACTGGGCGCTCGACGAGGCAGGCCAACGGAATGCCGACGTCGTGGCCGTCCTGGCATCCGGGGCGGCGATGGTCCCCACACCCATGGTTCCGATGATGACCGACTGGCCGGACGAGCCGGCCAAGGCCGTGCTCGCCGCGGCGAGGTCGCACGCGGCCGAGCGCTCCCCGGGTACCACGCTGCGGACCGTCACCTCGCTGACCGGCCCGGCGGCAGCGCTCCTGCGCGCCTCGGAGTCGGCGGGCCTGGTCGTCGTCGGCGGCCATCGGCACCGGAGGCTGGGCGAGCTCCTCCTCGGCGCCACCGCACCGCAGGTGGCGGCCCACGCCAGCTGCCCTGTCGTCGTCGTCCCGGCGGGCGAGCAGCCGACCGCTGACCGTCCCGTGGTCGTGGGGGTTGATGGCTCGCCCACCGGTCGGGCCGCCTTGGAGTTCGCCTTCGCGCGGGCCGCCGAAACCGGGCGGCCGCTGGTCGCCGTGCATGCGTGGTGGCTCTCGGCGGCCGACCGCGCCGGCCTGTCGGCCCGGAGCTCCGATGTCCTGGCGGCCATCGAGGACAGCCACCGGGAGCTCGCCAAGGAGGCCATCGAGCCATTTGCGGTCACGTACCCGGAGGTGCCGGTCGAGGAGGTCGTGGTGTGTGAGGACCCCGTCGACGCGTTGCTGGAAGCGGGGGAGAAGGCCGGGCTGCTGGTCGTCGGCAGCCGCGGACATGGCGGCTTCGTGGGCTTGTTGCTGGGCTCGGTGAGCCAGGGCGTGCTGCATGCGCCGGTGAACTGCCCGATCGCCGTCGTCCGCGGGGTGGACCAGGCGTGGATGTCGAGTCCGAAGCCAAGAGAAGGACATTGAGGTGGTCCCGATGATGGACTGGGGACACATGGGTTCGGGCGGCGCCATGATGGCCGCTGTCTGGGTTGCCGCGGTCCTCCTGCTGGTGGCCCTCGTGGCCGCAGTAGCCGTCGTCCTGCGGCGGCAGTGAGGGCGCACACCACAGGCGCACACCACAGGCGCACACCACTGGCGCACACCACAGGGCGGGTCACCTGTCGATCACCGCTCTGACACCGCACGGGCCCGGCCATCGAAGGCTGCTCGTGGTGCTGCTCAGGCCTTCGCGCCACGTCCGCCCCGGGTGGCGGCATACACCGCAGCCTGGGTCCTGCTCGCCAGGCCGAGCTTGGCCAGGACCGAGGTGACGTAGTTCTTCACGGTCTTCTCGGCGAGCGACAGGCTGCGACCGATCTGACGGTTGGTGAGACCTTCGGCGACGAGCTCGAGGACGCGACGCTCCTGGGGGGTGAGCATGCGGATCAGTGGGTCGGTGTCACCGTGCACCGTCCAGCGCTCGATGAGACGGTGCGCGTCCTCGGTCTCCAGGAGGTTCTCCCCGGCGGCGACCCTGCGGATCGCGTCGATGATGCCGTTGCCGCGGATGTCCTTGAGGAGGAAGCCGGAGGCACCCGCCAGGATGGCGCCGGTCAGCGCCTGCTCGTCGTCGAAGGAGGTGAGGATCAGCCCCTTGATCGACGGGTCGACCGAGCGGATCTCGCGACACGCGTCGATTCCGGAGCCGTCGGTGAGGCGGGCGTCGAAGACCGTGACGTCCGGGCGCAGCGCGGGGACTCTGCGGATGGCCTCTCGGGCCAGGCCGGACTCGCCGATGACGACGAGGTCCTCGGTTGCCTCGATGAGCTCCCGCAGTCCCCGCCGGACGATCTCGTGGTCGTCGAGCAGGTACACCGAGATGGTCATACCTCTCATGATGGTGGATCTGCCGGCCGGTATGCCGGGTCCTTGGTCCCGGGTACGACCGTCAGCCGGACCGGGGCACCCGCCAGCTGAGCACCGACCCGGACGGCTGGCGACGGGCGAGGGTGAACGTCCCACCGGCCGCCTCGGCACGCTTGGCCAGGTTGACCAGGCCGCTACGGGCGGCGTCGGAGTCCATCCCGATCCCGTCGTCCTCGATCTCGACGACCACCTCGTCGAAGACCGCGAGGCGGACCCAGGCGTGGGCCGCCTCCGCGTGCCGCGCCACGTTGGACATCCCCTCGCTGACGACGGCCGTCACATCGGCGAACTCCGCCGGCGTGAGGCCGTCCAGGCTTCCGGCGACGGTGAGTGAGGGTGGCTCCCCGATCCGGCCGGCGAAGGACGACACGAGCGAGTCCAGCTCTCGCTGCGCGGAGGACCTCGGGGCCTGGTTCAGCTCGAAGATCGCCGACCTGATCTCGCGGATCGCGATGTCGAGGTCGTCGACGGCCTCCTCGAGCCGGTCCCTCACCACCTGGCTCTGGGCCATCCGGCCGGCGGACTGGAGCGAGAGGCCGGTCGCGAACAGACGCTGGATGACGTGGTCGTGCATGTCTCGGGCGATCCGCTCGCGGTCGCCCATGAGCGCCATGGCGGCACGGTCCCGCTGGGCCCGGCCGGCGAGGAGCGCCAGCACGCACTGCTGGGCGAACCCGGCGATCTCGCCGACCCGCTCCCGGGAGGTGGTGCCCGAGCCGGTGCCCGGCGCAAGACCCAGGACGAGCAGCCCGAGCTCGTCCGGCCCGGCGGCGAGCGGCAGGACGGCGATCGGCGCCGCGGTCTGGGACTCGGTCGCGGCCGTCTCCCGGGACAGGCCGATCGCCCGACTGACCTCGGCCCTGATCTGGTCGGCACTCACCGACGTGTTGGGGCTGCCCACCTCGCCGGGGCCGATGTCGACGGAGCCGGATGTGCCGCGAGGCCCTCCGTAAACTGTGAGCTGCCCGGTCCCACGCAGGGCCGACCACACGGGCCCGCCCAGGACGGTCTGACCCGCCGGGCGCCCGGCGGGGTCGCCTTCCCCGGTGACGTGGACGGCCCGGAGAACGAGGCCCAGACCGTCCTCGACCTCCTCGAGGATCGCCACCGCGGCATACGCCGCCCCACCGACCTCGCAGCAGCGGGTCGTGAGCAGCTCGAGGGCGCCGTGCTCGTCCTCACGCTCCAGGAGGAGATGGGTGATGTCGGTGACGGCATCAGCCCAGTGCTGCCGCCGCCGGCCGGACTCGAAGAGGCGGGCGTTGTCGATCGCCACGCCGGCAGCAGCGGCCAGGGCGACCAGGGTCGCCTCGTCCTCCGCCGTGAAGGTCGGTGCTCCCTGCTTCTCGGCCAGGTAGAGGTTGCCGTAGACCTCGTCGCGGATCCGGATCGGCGTCCCGAGGAAGGAGTGCATCGGCGGGTGGTTGGGTGGGAAGCCGTAGGAGTCGGGGTGGGTCATGATGTCGTCGAGCCGCTGCGGGTGCGGATGGCGGATGAGCAGCCCGAGAACGCCCAGCCCACGCGGCAGGTCCCCGATCCGCGCACGCTCCTCGTCGGTCACGCCCCCTGTGATGAACTCGGTGAGATAGGTGCCGTCGCCGCTGAGCACGCCCAGGGCGGCGTACCGGGCGTCGACGAGCGAGATGGCCGACTCGACGATCCGGCCGAGGACCTCCGACAGCTCCAGGTCGGTCGTGACCGAGACGACCGCGCTGAGCAGGTCCCGCAGGCGCTGCTGTGACTTCAGCGCGGAGGACGCCCGAGAACGGAGCTCGGCCAGCAGGTCGTCGAGGTCGAGCGCGCTCGCCGTCGGCCAGGGTGTGCGTGAAGTGGGGTCCGCCGGTGTCGGCACGTCTTCGATGGTAGGCGCCGGAGTCCGAGGGCGTCGCCCGAAGTGGGGACGTTCGTCCCTGCCACCGGATCGGCGGGGGACCGATGGTGGGACCAGCAAGACCACCGTCAGACCGGGACCCCCCGGCACCAACAAGGAGGAACACCATGCGCCGCAGGACCCTCGACGCTCTTCTCACCACCGGCGGCGCGATCGTCGCTGTGGTGCTGCTCATCGCCGCCGGCCTGCTGTTCTGGGCCGGCTCGTTCGCGAACGGCACCGTGCACGACCAGCTCGCGCAGCAGAAGATCGTCATGCCCGCGGGCCAGGCCATCGCCGACCCGCTCATCAAGCCCTACCTCGAGCAGTATGCCGGCCAGCCGATGACGACCGGCCCGCAGGCCAAGGCCTATGCCGACCACTACATCCTCGTCCACATGAACGCGGCGAGCGGTGGCCAGACCTACCAGCAGGTCAGCGCCCAGGCCGGTGCCATGGCCAAGGACCCTGCGGCCGACCCGACCAAGCTCGCGGCCCTCAACACCCTCAAGCAGACGCTCTTCCAGGGCGACGCCCTCCGCAGCATGCTGCTGAACGCCTACGCGTTCGGCACCCTCGGTGCCATCGCCATCTGGGGCGCGATCGCCAGCGGCGCCGGTTCGCTGGTCATGTTCTTCCTGGCCGGCCTCGGCTGGAGGCACCTGCGCCGGGTCCCGGAGTCCCGCGACGTCCGGCTGGGCCACGCGACGCCGCTGCCGGCCGTCGCCTGAGGATCTCGGGCCGTATGCCGGGCCGGCGCCACCGGGTTGGTGGCGCGGGCCCGGCATACGTCATGAGGTCCGCCGACCCGACCTGCCGCTCGACGCACGACCGTGCCGAAGCGGGTCCGGGGCGAGGCGATCGCGATGAATGCAGCCCTTGGGGTTGATCTTCAAGCGGTGGACCCGCACCATTCACCTCGTGAATGCTGTCGATGCGAAGTCGTTGGGCCCGGGTTCGCTGTCGTCGCTTCGACACTCGAACCAGCGGAGGATCCTGGACTGTCTGGAGCCGGGGCTGACGCTCTCGCAGGCTGACCTGGCCCGGACCACCGGACTGGCCCCTTCCACCGTGTCCAACCTCGTCCAGCGCCTGGTCGCCCAAGGGGTGCTGGCCACGGCCCCGCTCAACGGCCGCTCGATGGGGGTGAAGCTCGCCCGCGGGTCCGAGGTCGCCGTCGGGGTCGACGTGGGGCACCGGCACATCACCGTGGCGGTCGGCACCCGGGCCGGCCGGGTGATCGCCGAGCGTCGGGTCGACACCGGAGCGAACTCCTCGGCGGCCGTGGCGACCGACGTCATTGCCGAGCTCGTCCTCGATGCGCTTGCCGAGGTGGGGCTCGGGGTGCACGAACCGCTCGGGATCGGGCTGGGTGTCCCGACCCCGATCGACCGGGCGAACCGGCGGGTGGCCGCGCCGTCCATCCTCCCCGGCTGGGTGGGGGTCGACCTGGGTGACCTGCTCTCCCAGCGGCTCGGGGTGGCGGTCGCCGTGGACAACGACGCGAACCTCGGGGCGATCGCCGAGCACCAGTGGGGGGCCGGCAAGGGCTCGGACTCCCTGGCCTACCTGAAGCTCTCCGAAGGGGTAGGGGCCGGGCTGATCCTGGACGGCCAGCTCTACCGAGGCCGGCAGGGCATCGCCGGGGAGATCGGGCACACGACGATGGACGACCTGGGCAAGGTGTGCCGCTGTGGCAACCGCGGCTGCCTGGAGACGCTGGTGGCCGCGCGGACCGTGGTCGACCTGCTCGAGCCGATCCACGGTCAGGGGCTGACCATCTCCGAGATCGTCCGGCTCGCCGGCGCGGGCGACGTCGCCTGCGAGCGCGTGCTGTCCGACACCGGCCGCTACGTCGGCGTCGCGGTCGCCAACCTGGTCAACGTGTTCAACCCGGGTCTGATCGTCGTCGGTGGGGAGCTGGCCCTGGCGGGTGAGTTCCTCATCGCTCCGATGCGCGAGGTGATCCGCCGGCAGGGGATTCCGGTGGCGACGGCCACGCTGAGCGTCGTGACCGCCTCGCTGGGCGCGCAGGCGCACGCTCAGGGTGCGGTACTGCTCGCCATGCGGGAGGCTGATGTGGCAGCGGGCGCCGATCCTTCATGACCTGAACGGTCAAAACGGGATCATTCGACTTCTCGGCCACCCCTTGCGCATTCTGGGCAACTTCGGTTGACTTCGGTCGTCGAATCCGCGACAACGAAGTCGTCCGGGGTACCACACCGGCTCACTGACTCCGCCGCGCGGACGGATCAGCCGACCCTTTGTGCCGGTCACCCGTCCATGCAGCCGCAGTGTGCCGATGAGGCCCACTGAAAGGTGCGCGATGAGTGAGCACGGGTCATTTGCCAACACGGAGTCATATCTTGACGATGACGACACCCAGTCGGGTCGCAGCGTCATCCGGATCGCCTCGGTAGCCGCCCTCGGCGGGTTCCTCTTCGGCTACGACAGCGCCGTGATCAACGGCGCGGTGGAGCCGATCCAGAAGCAGTTCGACGTCGCCGCGGGGCCCTTGGGCTTCGCCGTGGCGTCCGCTCTGCTGGGTGCAGCCGCGGGCGCGATGAGCGCCGGGCGGATCGCCGACAAGTTCGGCCGGCTCACCATCATGAAGCTGGCGGCCGTGCTGTTCTTCGTCAGCGCGCTCGGCAGCGGGCTGGCCCCCAACCTGGAGGTGCTGATCCTCTTCCGCATCATCGGCGGCCTCGGCGTGGGTGTGGCGTCGGTGATCGCCCCGGCATACATCGCCGAGATCGCCCCGGCCCGGATCCGCGGGCGGTTGGGATCGCTGCAGCAGCTGGCGATCGTGACCGGCATCTTCTTGTCCCTGCTCGTCGACTACGTGTTCGCGTCGGCTGCCGGCAGCGCGGAGAGCAACCTGTGGTTCGGCATGGAGGCCTGGCGCTTCATGTTCATCGCGATGGTGGTGCCGGCAGTCCTCTACGGCGTCCTGGCCATGACCATCCCCGAGTCCCCGCGCTACCTCGTGGCCAGCCACCGGATCCCCGAGGCTCGCAAGGTGCTGACCGCCCTGCTCGGTGAGAAGAACCTGGACATCACCGTCGACCGGATCCAGCGCAGCCTCGAGCGCGACAAGCCGCCGTCGTGGTCGGACCTGAAGCGCGCCGGCGGCGGGGTCTACCCGATCGTCTGGGTCGGTCTGCTCTTGTCGGTGTTCCAGCAGTTCGTCGGCATCAACGTGATCTTCTACTACTCCAACATCCTCTGGCGCGCCGTCGGCTTCTCCGAGCAGGGCTCCTTCCTGATCACCGTGATCACCTCGGTGGTCAACATCGCCACCACCCTGATCGCGATCGCCACGGTCGACCGGTTCGGTCGCAAGCCACTCCTCGTCATCGGCTCGACCGGCATGGCGGTGACCCTGGCCACGATGGCGGTCATCTTCGGCACCGCCCCGCTCGGCGCCGACGGCACGCCCACCCTGAGTGGTGCGGCCGGACCGATCGCCCTCGTCGCGGCCAACCTGTTCGTCGTCGCCTTCGGCATGTCCTGGGGCCCGGTGGTCTGGGTGCTCCTCGGCGAGATGTTCCCCAACCGGATCCGCGGCGCGGCGCTCTCCTTGGCCGCGGCCGGCCAGTGGGTCGCCAACTGGCTGATCACCGTCAGCTTCCCCGGCATGAAGGACATCTCCCTGGGCCTGGCCTACGGCTTCTATGCCCTGTGCGCGATCCTCTCGCTGGTCTTCGTCGCCAAGTTCGTCAAGGAGACCAAGGGCCAGACCCTGGAGGACATGGACTCCAGCCTGGACGACGCCAAGGCCTAGGCCAACCCTGGGGGCCCGGCCCGCCGGTGCGGGCCCCCACACACCACTCCTGACACCCACCTCATCTGGAGGTTTCGCATGTCTTTGCCGACCCCGGCCCCGGAAGCGCACCGCACCGTAGCCGTCCTGGGACCCATTCCCCGCGACCACATCATCACCCACCGTGGCGACGAGCTGTCCAAGTACGGCTGCGCCTTGTATACCGCCCTGGCCCTGTCCGCGCTCCTCGGCGAGAACGGGACGGTCCTGCCCATCGTCAACGTCGCCGAGCAGGACGAGGCGGCCATCAAGGCCGTCCTCGCGACGCGCCCCAACATCGACGTGACCGGCGTGCGTGCCGTGGGCGACCGCGGCGACGTCGTCGAGCTCCGCTTCCTGGACCAGAACAACCGGGTCGAGCGACAGACGGGGTTCATGGCCCCGATCCGTCCCGAAGACGTCGAGTTCGCCCTGCACGCCGACGCGTTCGTCTGCGTCCCGATCACCGACTACGAGGTGAGCCAGCCGACCCTGGAGTACATCCGAGCCAACAGCTCGGGCGTGATCCTCCTGGACGGCCACGGCCCGACGAGCACCCTGAGCGCCGGCGGGGAGCGGGTCCGCCGACTGTGGATCGACCTGGACGAGTGGCTGCCCTCGGTCGACATCCTCAAGATGAACCTGGAGGAGGCCGGCTGCAGCTGGAGCCCGTCGGCAGAGGACGAGCGCAAGCCCGGTGACGCGATCCTCGCCGAGCAGCTGGACGACTTCGCCGCCCACGCGCTCGCCAAGGGCGTCAAGGCGCTGTGCGTCACCCTGGACGAACGCGGCTGCATCGCCTTCTCCCTCGACGACAACGGGCAGGTCGTCTCCCGCGAGGTGGGCCGGATCCCGATCGACAACGTCGTGGACACGACCGGGTGCGGGGACAGCTTCGCCGCCGGCATGTCCTTCGGCTACCTCCTGGAGGGCGACATCGTGACGGCCTGCCAGTACGGCAACGCGATGGGTGCCCAGCGTGCGTCCGCCAAGGAGCTGGACGCCTACCTGTCCTTCGAGGAGACCTCCGCTCAGATCAGCGCGGCATACGCCGGAGCCGGCCGAGCGTGAGCGCCGAGGTGATGCGCAGCGTTCTCCGATCGCCGGAGTGGCTGGTCGAGCAGCATGGCTTCGACCGGGCGACGGCCAATGTGTACGAGACCCTCTTCACCATCGGCAACGGCCGAACCGGCACGCGTGGGTCGCACGAGGAGGGGCATGCCGGAGCCCTCTCCGGGGTCTACGTCGCCGGGGTCTACGACGCGCACGACGCGATCGTCACCGACCTGGTCAACGTCCCGGACTGGGTCGACACCGCGGTCTACGCGGCCGGGACCCGGCTCGACGTCGACAGCGCCCGTGTCGTCTCGCACGAGCGCGCACTCGACATCTCCCAGGGTGTCCTGTGGCGGTCGACCGTCTTCGAGGACGACGAGGGCCGCCAGACCCGGCTGGAGTCGCTGAGGTTCGCGCCGATGCACCTGCGGGACTGCGTCGCCCTGCGCCTGGAGGTGACGCCGCTCAACCACACGAGCACGATCCAGGTCGCCACCGGCATCGACGGCGCCCGGACCAACCTGGAGGCGCTGCCGGTCTACCCGGCCGACCGCACCTTCACGCCGACGCAGCGGTGGGCCAAGTGGGCCCGCAGCCGCCACCTGGAGACCCAGCGGACCGGGGTCACCGGCGATGACCAGCTGTTCCTCGTCACCCGGACCATCGGTACCCGGATGACGGTCGCGGCCGTGGCCGAGACCCGGTTCACCCCGACGCCGCATCACAGCGAGGTGAAGCGCTCCGTCGACAGCGTCCGGCGCAGCTCCTGGAACGACGTCGTGGCCGGCCAGACCCTGCGACTGGACAAGGTGGTGGCCTTCCGCACCTCCCGCGACGTCGACGCCGTGGCCGGGGAGGACCTGGTCGAGCGGGCCGTTGCCCGCATCGCCGAGGGCGGCTCCATCGAGGACCTCCTCGCGAGCAACGCCCAGGCGTGGCAGGCCCTGTGGGCCACCTCCGATGCCGAGGTCCTCGGCGAGGAGCGGCTCACCGCCGCGGTCCGGTTCAGCATCTACCACCTGCTGATCGCCGCGAACCCTGATGACCCCACGGCCAACATCGGCGCCAAGTCGATGAGCGGCGAGGGCTACCGCGGGCACATCTTCTGGGACACCGAGGTGATGCTGCTGCCGTTCTTCACCCTCACCCAGCCCTCGGCCGCCCGGGCGCTGCTCGGCTACCGCTTCCACACCCTCGCCGGCGCTCGACGCAACTCTGCCGAGAACGGCACCCTGGGTGCACGGTTCGCGTGGGAGTCGGCCGACACCGGGGACGAGGAGTGCCCGCGGTTCACGCCGGACGGTTCCGACCGGTTCTGGACGCGGGACGAGGAGGTCCACGTCTCGGCCGACGTGGCGTTCGCCATCCGGCGGTATGTCGAGGCCACCGGCGACCTGGACTTCCTGCACGACGAGGGCGCCGAGATGCTCTTCGAGACCAGTCGGTTCTGGGTGACCTTCGCCCAGCAGGACGGCGACGGCAGCTGGCACCTGCGTCAGGTGATGGGTCCGGACGAGTTCCACTCCCACGTCAACGACAACGCGTTCACCAACCACCTCGTCCGGTGGGCCCTTCGGTATGCCGCGGACGTGCACGACGAGATGGCCACCGCCGCGCCGGAGGCGCTGTCCAAAGTCGTCGAGGCGATCGGGCTGGACCCCGCCGAGGTCGCGCGGTGGCGAGCCGTCGCCGACGGGCTCGCCCAGCCCACGACCGACTCCGACGGCGTGATCGAGCAGTTCGCCGGATTCTTCGACCTCGACCACGTCCAGGTGACCGAGTGGGACGAGAACAACATGCCTCGCTACCCGAAGGGCTACAACCACTTCAACTGCGAGACGACCCAGCTGCTCAAACAGCCCGATGTCATCCAGCTGATGCTCATGCTTCCCGACGACTTCTCCGCCGAGAGCAAGCTGGCCAACTTCGAGTACTACGAGCCCCGGACGCTGCACAAGAGCTCGCTGAGCCCGGCGATGCACGCCATCATGGGGATCGAGGTCGGGGACACCACCCGTGCGGCCCAGTACTTCGAGCGCTCGGCGCTCGTCGACCTGTCCGACAACCAGGGCAACACCTGCGACGGCATGCACATCGCCTCGGCTGCAGGGACCTGGACGGTTCTCACGAGCGGCTTCGGCGGCCTCAACGTGGACGGCGGACGGCTGGCGCTGCACCCTTGGCTGCCCAAGGACTGGGCGGGGCTGCGCTACCGCATCGTCTGGCAGGGCATGTCGCTCCAGGTCGAGGTGACCCACGACGCCGTCGAGGTGGGTGGCGAGGGTCCGGCAGGGGCCGAGCTGGCCCTGTCGGTGGCTGGGCAGGACGTCGTCCTGGCGGCCGGTGGCACGGTACGGGTCGCGCTCGGCGAGGAGGCGACATGACCGTTTCCTCTTCCCCGTCGGACTCGATCCGCGCCGCTCAAGCTGTGCTCTTCGACCTCGACGGGGTCATCACCGACACCGCCTCGCTCCATCGCGTCGCCTGGGCCCAGCTCTTCACCCACCTGTTCGACGAGCTCAACGACGAAGGTGTCGAGGTCCGCCCGTACACCGAACAGGACTACTACGACACGGTCGACGGCAAGCCCCGGTTCGACGGCATCCGCGCGCTGTTGGCCGAGCGTGGCATCGAGATCCCCACCGGCACGCCGGACGACGGGCCCGAGATGCGGACCGTCCACGGGCTCGGCAGCCGCAAGAACGCGGTCTTCCTCGGCGAGGTCGCCGCCGGGAACGTGCGCTCGTATGCCGGTTCGGTGCGGCTGCTCGACTGGCTGCGCGAGCACGCCGTGCCATGCGCCGTGGTCAGCAGCTCACGCAACGCGGTCCAGGTGCTCACCGCCGCCGGGCTGGCCGACCGCTTCGTCCTGATCCTCGACGGCGGCCGGGCCGAGGACCTCGGGCTCGCCGGCAAGCCGGCGCCGGACACCTTCGCCTGGGCCGCCCAGCAGCTCGGGGCGGCACCGGCGGCAACCGTCGTCATCGAGGACGCGGTCAGCGGGATCGCGGCCGCCGCCGCGGCCGGCCTGCACGCCGTTGCTGTCGACCGCGGCGCCGGTGCGGCCGCCCTCGCCGAGGCCGGTGCCGAGCTCGTCGTCACCGACCTGGCGCAGCTGATTCCGGTGTCCGACCCGGTCGACCAGGAACCCGCACGATCTGGGACCTGAGGGCGACGGCAGCCCCGTGAACGAGATGGTCCCCGGTGAGAGCAGGCACCGGGGACCATCTCTATTTCGAGTCGGGGGCCTCAGGCCAGGTCGTAGCGACCCAGCGTCATGACCTTGTCCCAGGCCGCCACGAAGTCGCGGACGAACCTGTCCTGAGCGTCGTCGGTCGCGTAGACCTCGGCGACGGCCCGCAGCTCGGAGTTGGAGCCGAAGACCAGGTCGTTGCGGGTGCCCGTCCAGACGACGTCGTCCGAGCCGGCCCGACGGCCCTCGAAGGTGTCGGTCTCGGGGCCGGTCGCCTTCCAGGTGATGCCCTGGTCGAGCAGGTTGACGAAGAAGTCGTTCGTCAAGGACCCGGGCCGCGAGGTCAGCGCACCGAGCGGTGACTGCTGGTAGTTGGCGCCCAGCACGCGCAGCCCACCGATGAGCACGGTCAGCTGCGGAGCGCTGAGGGTGAGCAGGTTGGCGCGGTTGATGAGCAGGTGCTCGGCCGGCATACGACCACCCGATGCCCGGTAGTTGCGGAAACCGTCGGTCGTCGGTTCGAGCGGGGCGAAGGAGTCGACGTCGGTCAGCTCCTGGGTCGTGTCGGCCAGGCCCGGGGTGAACGGGACCTGCACCTGGTGCCCGGCGTCGGCCGCGGCCTGCTCGACTGCCGCGCACCCGCCGAGGACGATCAGGTCGGCGAGCGAGACCTGCTTGCCGCCGGCACCGTTGAACGCCTGCTGGATGCCCTCGAGCGTGCCGAGCACCTTGCCGAGACGCTCGGGCTCGTTGACCTCCCAGCTCTTCTGCGGCTCCAGGCGGATCCGCGCGCCGTTGGCGCCGCCGCGCTTGTCGCTGCCCCGGAACGTCGAGGCGGACGCCCACGCGGTCGAGACCAGGTCGGCGACGCTGAGGCCGGAGCCGAGGATCTGGCTCTTGAGCGCGGCGATCTCCTCGGCACCGATCGGCTCACCGGAGGCGGCAGGCACCGGGTCCTGCCAGATCAGGTCCTCGGCCGGGACCTCTGGGCCGAGGTAGCGGACCTTGGGCCCCATGTCGCGGTGGGTCAGCTTGAACCAGGCGCGGGCGTAGGCGTCGGCGAGCTCCTCGGGGTTCTCCAGGAAGTGCCGCGAGATCTTCTCGTATGCCGGGTCGACCCGCAGGGCGAGGTCGGTCGTCAGCATCGTGGGGGCGTGTCGACGGCTGGGGTCGTGCGCGTCGGGGACGGTGTCGGCAGCCGCGCCGTCCTTGGGCTTCCACTGCTTGGCGCCGGCCGGGCTCCTCGTCAGCTCCCACTCGTGACCGAACAGGGTCTCGAAGAAGGTGTGGTCCCAGGTGGTCGGGGTGGGCGTCCAGGCGCCCTCGAGCCCGCTGGTGATGGTGTCGACACCATTGCCGGTGCCCTGGCTGTTGTGCCAGCCGAGGCCGACCTGGTCCAGGGGCGCGCCCTCGGGCTCGGGGCCGACCTGGTCGGCGTCGCCGGCGCCGTGGGTCTTGCCGAAGGTGTGCCCACCGGCGATGAGGGCGACGGTCTCGTAGTCGTCCATCGCCATCCGGCGGAAGGTCTCACGGATGTCGATGGCCGCCTTCGCCGGGTCGCCGCTGCCGCTCGGGCCCTCGGGGTTGACGTAGATGAGGCCCATCTGGACGGCGGCGAGCGGGTTCTCCAGGTCGTGGTCGCCGGTGTAGCGCTCGTCGCCGAGCCACTCCGTCTCCGAGCCCCAGTACACGTCGTTGTCCGGCTCCCAGACGTCCTCGCGGCCGCCGCCGAAGCCGAAGGTCGAAAAGCCCATCGACTCCATCGCGACGTTGCCGGTCAGGACCATCAGGTCGGCCCAGGAGATGGCCTGGCCGTACTTCTGCTTGATCGGCCAGAGCAGCCGACGGGCCTTGTCCAGGTTGGCGTTGTCCGGCCAGCTGTTGAGCGGGGCGAACCGCTGCTGGCCGCCGCCCGCGCCGCCGCGGCCGTCCTGGATCCGGTAGGTGCCGGCGCTGTGCCACGCCATCCGCACGAAGAGAGGGCCGTAGTGCCCGTAGTCGGCCGGCCACCAGTCCTGGGAGTCGGTCATGAGTGCCGTGAGGTCGGCCTTGACCGCCGCGAGGTCCAGCGCGTTGAAGGCCTCCTTGTAGTCGAAGTCCCCGCCGAGCGGGTTGGCGACCACGTTGTACTTGCGCAGGATGGCCAGGTTGGGCGCGTCCGGCCACCAGTCCTTGTTCGTCGTCCCGCCGGTCTCCGGCGACGGCTGGAAGGGACACGTGGCGCCCTCGGCCTGCTCCGGCTCGTTCATCTCGCCGACGACGGCATCGGGTTGGTCAGTCATGGGGATCCTTTCGTGGGGAAACTGCGGGGGTCGGGTGCGGCGCCGAGGCGCTGGAGCAGGTGGGGCACAGGCCCCAGTAGGTGACCTCGGCCTCGTCGACCGTGAAGCCGTGGTCGTCGGCAGCGGTCAGGCACGGGGTGTCTCCCACCGCGCAGTCGACGTCGACGATGACGCCGCACGAACGGCATACGAGGTGGTGGTGGTTGTCGCCGATCCGCGCTTCGTACCGCGCCGGAGAACCCGCGGGCTCGATCCGGCGGACCAGACCGGCGCCCGTGAGGGCCCGCAACCCGTCGTAGACGGCCTGGTGCGAGACCTCGGGGAGGTCGGCGCGGACGGCGCGCAGGATCGAGTCGGTGTCGGCGTGCGGGTGGTGGTGCACGGCCGACAGGACGGCGACCCGGGGGCGGGTGACGCGCAGGTCGACGCCGCGCAGCCGCCTCTCGAGCTCGGGGGGTGTCGGCACGTTCCGAGCGTTGCGCATTTTCCTGAATGAATCAAGAAGGGACACCATCTGGACACCGCCGGGATGCTGCGTCTGCGGATCTGAGGGTTCGACCCCCCAGATCCGCAGACGCAGGGGGGTGGCAGGCCGGACAGGCAGGCTCGGGACCTTGGGCCCTGTCCCGCGGCCCGGTCCGGCCGGACGCTGGAACCATGAACAACAACGACACACAGCCCATGGCGGAGCTCGCCCCGTCGCAGTGCTGGGAGCTGGTCCGGGAGTCGGTGGTCGGCCGGTTGGCGATCGCCGCTCCCGACGGACCGGACATCTTCCCGGTCAACCACGTCGTCGACCACGGGTCCGTCGTCTTCCGGACGGCGGCCGGCACCAAGCTGATCGGTGCCGTCGACCAGATGGTCGCCTTCGAGGTCGACGGCTACGACCTGTCGACCGGATCGGCCTGGAGTGTCGTGCTCAAGGGGTTCGCCGTGGAGGTCTCCGACCAGGACGAGGTCATCGACGCGATGTATCTGCCCCTCTTCCCGTGGCACGCCGGGTCCAAGGGCCACTTCGTGCGGATCGAGCCCGGTGTCATCACCGGTCGTCGGTTCGAGGTGCTCGGCGGGTCCAGGTCGGCGTCGTCGGAAGGAGCCGGCTCATGCTCGTCCGCGAAGTCATGACGGCATCCGCGCTGACCCTCACGATCGACGACACGCCGACGTATGCCGTCGAGCTCATGTCGCGCTCGCGGGTCTCCAGCCTCCCGGTCGTCGACCCCCAGGGGTCGTTGGTCGGCATCGTCAGCGAAGGTGACCTGCTGCGCTACGCCATCGAGCCGGACCACCGCGCCCACCTGCGTCCGTCGGCCCGCCGGGGCATTCCACTGCCGACCCGTGTCGAGGAGGTCATGACGCCCCAGCCGCACACGACGCGAGGGGGGGCCGACCTCGCCGAAGTGGCCCGGGTCCTGTCGGAGAGCTCGTGGAAAATGCTGCCGGTCCTGGCGGGTGCGCGGCTTGTTGGGGTGGTGAGCCGAAGCGACGTCGTTCGCGCGCTGGCCCATCCCGATCGCGAGGTCGAGCGGCGTATCGCCACCACCTTCGGCGATCTCGGGCGGCCCGAATGGCACGCGCAGGTTATCGACGGGGTCGCCCACCTCACCGGAACTGCTGGCGAGCGTGAGCGTCACGCTGCCGTCGCGCTCGTGTCCGCCGTCCCGGGTGTCCGGGACGTCGAAGCCCCCTAGTCCACACCCACCACCCGGAGGAATCCCATGGAGACAACACGCAAGAGCCTGCCGGTCACTGTCGGCTACGACGGCACCGATCTCGGAGCTGCCGCACTCGACTGGGCCGTCGACGAGGCGAGCCGACGACACGCACCCCTCACCGTGGTCCTGGCCTCGGGCACGGCGATGGGCCCCACGCCTGTCGTGCCGATGATGAGCCCATGGCCCGACGAGGCCGCGGGCGACCTGCTCGCCGGGGCGCGCGCCCGGGTCGCAGCCCGCGCGCCGCGCGTCCGGGTTGATGTGGTCACGTCCCTCGGCGGACCAGCAGGCGCGCTGATCGAGGCCTCCACGTCGAGCGCCCTCATCGTGGTCGGCGGCCCCCGCCACAGCAAGGTCGGAGAGCTCTTCCTCGGGGCCACCGCGCCCCAGGTCGCGGCCCATGCGCACTGCCCGGTCGTCGTCATCCCTGAGTCCGCGACGGCGAACCCCACGATGCCGGTCGTTCTGGCGGTCGACGGGTCCGCCGCCAGCCAGTCCGCGTGTGAGCTCGCCTTCGCCCGGGCCGCGGACACTGGCCGCCCCCTGGTCGCCGTCCACGCCTGGTGGCTCGACGGACCGGAGCAGCTGGGCCTCTCCCCGATGAACCCGGAGGTCGTGGAACAGATCGAGGCGGGCCAGCGGGAGGTCGCTGCCGAGGCAGTGGCCACCTGGTCGGCGAAGTTCCCCGAGGTTCCCGTCGAGCACCTCGCGGTGCGCGAGCATCCCGTCCCGGCGCTCCTGGCGGCGGCGGCTCACGCCGAGATCCTCGTCATGGGCAGCCGAGGCCACGGCGGTTTCGCCGGTCTCCTCCTCGGGTCCGTGAGCCAGGGCGTCCTCCACGGCAGGCCGCCGTGCCCGGTCGTCGTGGTGCACCGCGGCGATCCAGGCTGAGCACGTCTGGCGTGGTGCAGATCGCGTGACCTTGACGCCGGTTCATGCGTTACCCTCAGTATCGAACACTCGAAGTACCGGGTAAATCTGAGGAGCAACGATGACCCAGACCGTTCCGCCGAAGTCGCTGGCGGCCCAGGCTCAGCGCTTCGGGCTGCGGGCGTTGACCAAGGTCGGGGGCCTGCCCGTCATGAACCGGCCAGAGGTCCGGCACCGTCTCGAGCGGGCGCTGTACGAGACCAGCAGGCAGGGTTTCCGCCTCGCCGACGCCGCGGCCTCGCGGCGCAGCTTCCCGACCAGAGCGGCCGACGGCCAGCCGGTCCGGGCCGCGGTCACCCGGCCGGGGCGGCTCTTCGACCTGACGCCGACGCAGGACCAGGCCATGCTCCGCGACGCGGCCCGCGAGCTCGCCGAGGAGGTCATCCGCCCGGCCGGCGCCCAGGCCGACACCGACCGCGCGGTGCCCGGGACCGTGCGCAAGGCGGCCGCCGAGATGGGTCTGGTCCTCCTCGGCGTTCCCGCCGAGCTCGACGGCATCGCCGAGGAGCGCTCGGCCGTTGCCACCTGCCTCGTCCTGGCCGAGCTGGCCCGTGGCGACATGGGCATCGCGGCGGCTCTGATGGCCCCCGCCGCGGTCGCCGGAGCGCTCGCGGCATACGGAACGGCAGCGCAGCAGGCGACGTACCTGCCCGCCTTCACCGGCGACAACCCCCCGTCGTATGCCGCCCTCGCCCTGATGGAGCCGCAGCCGCTCTTCGACCCACTGGCTCCGCGGACGGTCGGCGCGACTCGCGGCGGCGACCTCGTGCTCGACGGCGTCAAGGCGCTCGTGCCCGGCGCCGAGTCGGCCGAGCTGCTCATCGTCTCGGCCCTGGTCGACGGGGTTCCGCGGCTGGTCATCGTGGAGCCCGCCACGCCGGGCGTCACCGTCGAGGACGACCCGGCCATGGGGCTGCGGGCGGCGAGGACTGGTCGCGTCGTGATGCGGGACGTCGTGGTCCCGCTGGCGAATCTCCTTGGTAACACTGAGGATCACCTCGATGCCGTGCGTCGTGCTCGGCTCGCGTGGGCGGCCATGGCCTGCGGCACGGCGCAGGCGGTCCTCGACCAGCTCATCCCGTACGTTAAGGAGCGCAAGGCGTTCGGGGAGGCCATCGGCCGCCGTCAGGCCGTCGCGTTCACCATCGCCGACATCGCCGTCGAGCTGGACGCCCTGCGGCTCGTCACCTGGAAGGCGGCGGCCCGGCTCGACCACGGCCTGGACGCCGCCCCGCTCATCGCCAACGCCCGCGCCCTCACTGCCCGGCACGGTGCCTGGATCGGCTCGAGCGCCGTCCAGATGCTCGGCGGCCACGGCTTCGTCAAGGAGTTCGACAACGAGCGGTGGTTCCGCGACCTGCGCGGCGCCGGCCTGCTCGAGGGCGCCCTCCTCGCGTGACCTCCTCCCGTATGCCGGCCGCCCGGCATACGCCTCAGCCCTCCCGTCCCAGCACGCCACCGGAAGTGAGCAGCCGACCATGATCGACCTCGAAGTCCCCCGCAAGATGATCCCCCTCATCGAGCAGGCCCGCGGGTTCGCCGAGGAGGTGATGCGGCCCATCTCACGCAAGTACGACCGCGCGGAGCACGAGTACCCGCGCGAGCTCGACCTCGTCTCCGCCGTCATCGACGGGCTCTCCGCGTCGGGAACCGGTCAGGGTGCGGGTGCGGCGACGGCGACCCGCGACGCCGCGGGCGCGGGCGATGGCGGTCGTGGGGGGCGCGGGGGTGTGCGCAACGGGGCCAACCTGTCCTCGGTCCTGTCGATCATGGAGACCTGCCGCGGGGACGTGGGCCTGACCCTGTCGATCCCGCGACAAGGGCTCGGCAACGCCGCGATCGGGGCGGTGGCGAGCGAGGAGCAGAAGGCGCGCTACGGCAACCGGTGGGCGGCGATGGCGATCACCGAGCCGGACACCGGGTCGGACTCCGGCGCGATCCGGACCACGGCGGTCAAGGACGGCGACTCGTACGTGCTCAACGGCGAGAAGATCTTCGTCACCGCCGGCGACCGCGCCGAGCTCGTCGTCGTCTGGGCGACCCTGGACCGCTCGCTCGGCAAGCAGGCCATCAAGTCCTTCGTCGTGGAGAGGTCCAACCCTGGCCTGAAGCTGGTCCGGCTCGAGCACAAGCTCGGGATCCGTGCTTCCGATACCGCCGCGTTCCACCTCGACAACTGCCGGGTCCCCGCCGGGGACCTGCTCGGCGACCCGGAGATCCGCATCGAGGGGGGCTTCGGTGGGGCCATGCAGACCTTCGACAACACCCGCCCGCTCGTCGCGGCCATGGCGTGTGGGCTGGCCCGCGGCTGCCTCGACACCGTGACCGAGCTCCTTGCGGCGCAAGGGGTTCGGGTCGACCACGACCGTCCGCTGAACACCCAGTCGGCCGCCGCGGCGCGGCTCGGGGCGATGGAGGCCGAGTACCAGGCCGCCTACCTGCTGACCCTGCGTGCGGCCTGGCTCGCCGACAACGGGACCCCCAACTCGATGGAGGCCTCGATGGCCAAGGCCAAGGCGGGACGCACCTGCGTCGACATCGCCCTGGCCTGTGTGGAGCTGTGCGGCGCCACCGGTTACGGCGAGGGTGAGCTGCTCGAGAAGTGGGCCCGCGACAGCAAGATCCTCGACATCTTCGAGGGTACCCAGCAGATCCAGCTGCTCGTCGTCGCCCGTCGCCTCCTCGGTCTGTCGAGCAGCGAGCTGAAGTAGCGTCTGCGGATCTGGGGTCCCGCGCCCTCAGATCCGCAGACGCAACGCCCGACCGGCATACGATCCCTGCTGTGTCCATGTCGATGGGGTGGGGCGGCGACCGGGCCGTTCAGTGGCGCCGGGCGGTCGTGCCGTGGTTTTTACCCTTGGTCGTCGGCGCCATCGGCGTGGCCGGGATCATCGCCAGCATCGTCGGCGAGCCTACGCCGGCCTGCTCGGCGCTGGCCCCTTGCGCCGGTCCCGGTGTCGATGCCTTCGGACTGTTCCTCGGCGCCCTCCTCACGTCGTTCGTTGGGGTGTGGTTCTGGCGGGTCGCGGGGACAATTTTCGGAATCGTGGCAGCGACCATCGACGTGTTCTACGACCCCTCGCCTGCGGCCCATATGGTGTTCGTCGTCTACGCGATAGCGTGCCTCGCACTGCTTGGTTGGCTGCATTTCGTCGCGACGACGCAGCGGATGCTGGCTGCCGAGGCGGTTGTCAGGGTACCCAGCTCGAGTCCTCGGACTGCTGCTTCGGGAGCCACCTCGCCGGACGCCGTGGAATGGATCCTTGCGGTCGTCGCCCTGGTGGTCATCCTCGGCGGGGTAGGCCTGTGGGGTTACGGGCGGGTCGTTGATGCCGGTCATCGGGCACGCGCCACCGTGTTGACCGGGGTAGTGTCCGGGCGGTCGGATGACGATCTCAACCAGGAGGTGACCTTCGCTGACCCATCCGTGGGGAAGGTCAAGGTGTCGTTCTCGGACGACGTTCCGATCGGTCAGCGGGTGACGGTGGCCATCGACCGCAGCCACCCGACCTGGGCCGAGGCCACGTGGGACCGGAAGGACCACTCGGGCTGGCTCATCCTGCCTGTCCTTGGCGCGGGGTATCTCGCGTGGTTCGGCACCACCTGGTGGCGTCGCCGTCAGGGCATCGCGATAACGGATCTCGCCGTCCCGGTGGACGTCCGAGTGCGCAGTGGAATGGTCTTGTTCCGGCCGGTGGGGGAGTCGGGCGTCTGGGGCGAATACCCGAGCGAAGAACCGTCGTCCAGGCAGCCAGGCAGCACGGTCCCAACCGGCTGGGTGCCCGGCTATCTGTACGGGGACGTCCGCGACGGCGGTTGGGCGCTGGCCACGGCCGCCGGCGCCGCCCACCTGCCCCGGGGCCCACTGGTCGTTCACGCGGTCGACGCCGACCGTCGCTCCTCAGCCGGGGCGCCCGGGTCCGGGCATCACGGAACGTCCCCTCTCCGAAGGAGAGGCGCGGAGCGGCGCTGGTTCATCGCGAAGTCGGGGTTCTGGCTGATCGTGTCCCTCGGCTTCCTCGCGCTGTCCACCTCCGACCTGCCAAAGGGGTGGGACATAGCTCACGGCGCCGGTGTCCCGGGCACCGTCACGATCACAGTGGAGGACTGCGGTGGGAAGTCCTGCTCCTACAGCGGTGACTTCACGAGTGACGATGGCCGCTACCACTTCGCCGATGTGCCCTTTGACGGCGACGGGACGAAGGGAGAGCAACGGCCCGGCATCTATCTGGGTCAAGGGGAGCAACCCGACACCATCTACGTGCCCGGGTGGTCGACGTTCGTCGAGCCGCTGATCTTTGCGGTTGGATCCCTTGGTGTCGCCATCGTTGCGGCCTTGTTCCTCGTCGTCGCGATCCGCGAACCCTGACGAGAGCCAAGGGCCCGTTCTTGGTTGCGCGAGCTCGTGGCGACCCAGCGCGAGGCGGCCGGTGAGGCCGCCGTGCGGGTACCGCTGCCCCCTTCCGCAGTGGTTGTCGACTACCGCCGACCGGCCGCGGACTCCAAGGAGCGGCTGGTGGCGCTCGGCGTCCTCGTCGTCGTCCTCCTCACCGGCACATGGTGGACCTACGACGTCCTCTCCGACCTCGTGCACCGCTCGAGAGCAGTGACCGTCACGGGAACCGTCCTGTCGGGACGCGACGCGGGCCTGTCCCAACCGGTCGCGTTGACGCAGCCCAGCTTGCCGGCCGTCGTGATCGTCAGGTTCTCGGACCCGCAGCCCGCCGGTCGCCACGTGCCCGTCGCGGTCGACCCGACGCACATCGGCTGGGTCGATGCGCCCTGGGACCCGCGCCGGCACTCGGCGTGGCTGCTTCCCACCGTCCCCGGACTCGGTTTCCTCCTCTGGCGCGGTCGACGCTGGGGCCGACGCCGACGTGGCATCCCCGCCGCGAACGTGCCCCTCATCCCGGTGGGCTGGGTCGCGATGGGCGACGGGCGAGTTGGGCTGCGCCCCCTGGGCGAGACCGGACTGTGGGCCTCATACGCCACCGGCCCGCTGCCCCAGGGCCTGGTGGCAGACCCGGCCGATGAGACGGCATACCGACGCGGAGTGGTCGTGGGCGACCTCCGGAACGGCGGGTGGGTGCAGGTGTATGCCGCGGAGGCGACCTTTCGCCCGCGTGGCCCGCTCCAGCGAGAAGGCCGTGCGGGAGCCGCAACCCATCGCGCTCCGCGACGTGCCAGGCACGGTACGGGCTCGGCCTCCTCCTCGGGGCGGAAGGGGTCGCTGGGCCGCTCACGGCCGATCTGGTTGTCGGTGAAGTGTGCCTTCGGGGGACTCGCGGCGATTGGCGCGCTGTGGGTCCTCGGGTCGGACCTGCCCGATGCCTTCGTCGTCGCCAACGGCGGTGGCGTGGTCGGAACCGCGACCGTCACCGACAAGGTGTGCTCGAAGTCGTGCTCGTACACGGTGACCTTCGACAGCGACGACGGCCGGTACCACTTCACCGATGTCGACTTCACCGGCAGTGGTGAGGTGGGGGATCGCCGACCCGCACGGTATGTCGGGACCGGGCTGGAGCCGTCGACGATCTATGCCCCGGGCGTGCGTGCGTTCCTCATGGACCTGCTGATCATGGGAGGTGCCCTGGTCGGGCTCGGGATCGCCGGGGTGACTCTGGACCGCTCGTGGCGGCGCCCCTGAGCGTCTGCGGATCTGGGGCCGCAGGCCCTCAGATCCGCAGACGCAAGGGGGGTGTCAGTGGTGACGGGGCTTGGCGGGCGGCTTGGGCGACGGCTTCGTGGGTGTGCGGTCCGTGCTGTCGGGGCCGGGGGTGTGGTCGTCGTGCCGGGCGGCCACGCGACCCTTGATCCAGAACCAGCCGACGACCACGAGGGCGAGCGCGACGAGAACGGCCGCGACGAGTGCTCCCCACAGCGCGGCATACGCGACCTTGATGGCGATCTCGGCCGCGAGGTTGCCATAGTCGAGGTCCGGCTCGTGCGCGGCACCCCACAAGGCACCGCTGACGAAGCCGATCGACCCGAGGATCGCCCCGCCGAGGAACCCCACCGAGGTGAGCAGGAGGCCGCGGCGACCCGGGATCGGGTTGTCCTCGTCGACCTCCTCGAACTGGCCGAGGACGTCGAACCGGCCGGCGTCACGGTGGGGGTGGTGCATGGACACCGACCCTAGACCGAGGACCGGTCCGGACCGGAGTGTGTCGGCCGTGTCGGCCGTTCGGGCCATCGTCGGGAGCCGCCGGGAATGGTCACACTGGGCAGATGCTGCCCGTGGTCATCGGCTTCGGCGCCGTCGTCGGCGTCATCCTTGTGGTCCGGGCGCTGCAGAAGCGCGGGGACTCGGTCCCTGCGCCGGAGAACCCTCCGCCGCCGGAGACGGTCATCTCCGACGCGGGTCTCCCCGGCGGCGTCTGAGCGCCCGCACGCCCCAGGTCGGTCGCCGGTCGGGACCGACCGGGTGACGGCTGCCCGTCACCCGCCCAGCGTCCAGCCCAGCCACCCGGCGCCCAGGCCCAGGACCAGGCTGAGCACGAGGTTGGCGACGGCGTGGCGTCGCTCACCGTCGACCCAGGCCTCCCAGAGCTCCAGCCCCCACGTCGAGAACGTCGTCAGCGCCCCGCAGAACCCGGTTCCGACGAGGCCGAGCGCCGAGCCGTGCATCCCCGATGCCACCGCGAGACCGAGGACGAACGAACCGATGACGTTGACGGTGATCGTGCCCGCGACGGTCGTCGTCCGCAGGCGGGTGCGCATGAGGTGCATCACGAGGTAGCGGCTCGGCGCACCGAGTGCGGCGCCGAGGGCGACGAGCAGGGGCGTCATGCCCGGGCGCCTGTCTCGTGTTCCCAGATCCGTTGTCCCACAACGGTTCCGAGACCGACCGACGCCACGCCGAGGACTATGGATACGCAGACGTATGCCGCGGCGAGACTGCCGTGTCCCGCGTGCGCCTGCTGGAGGACGTCGACGGCGAACGCGGAGAAGGTCGTCCACCCGCCGAGGATGCCGACGCCGACGAAGGGGCGCGCCAGCCGGTGGGTACCCGGTCGAGCGACGAGGAACGCGACGAGCAGACCCATCGCGAGGCAGCCGGTGAGGTTGACCAGGAGGGTGCCCCAGGGCCACGCCCCGGGGTCGTGGGGAAGTCCCAGGCCGACGGCATACCGGCCCAACGAACCGACCACGCCGCCGGTCGCGATGGCCGCGAGCAGGCGCGCGTCGACGGGTGCGGGAGCGGGCGGCATCCGGTCAGTTCCGTCAGTTCCGTTTGGTGGCAAGGAAGTCCGCGATCCGGCCGATGGCCTCGGTGAGCATGTCGACGTCGGGGAGGGTCACCAGGCGGAAGTGGTCGGGCTCGAACCAGTTGAAGCCGGTGCCGTGCGTCACGAGGATCTTCTTGGCGCGGAGCAGGTCGATGACGAAGGCCTCGTCATCGTCGATCGGATAGACGTCGGGGTCGAGGCGCGGGAAGCAGTAGAGGGCACCGCGAGGCTCGACACAGCTGACGCCGGGGATCTTGTTGAGCAGGCGGGAGGCGAGCTTGGCCTGCTCGTAGAACCGGCCGCCCGGGACGATGAGCTCGTTGATCGACTGGTAGCCGCCCAGTGCGGTCTGGATCGCGTGCTGCGCGGGGACGTTGGCGCACATGCGCATGTTGGCCAGGAGGGTGAGACCCTCGAGGAAGTCGGTGGCCGCGTGCTTCGGTCCGGAGATCATCACCCAGCCGGCCCGGTAGCCGCAGACCCGATAGGCCTTGGAGAGCCCGCTGAAGGTGAGGCACAGGACGTCGTCACCGGCATACGTCGCCACGTGGTGGTGGACGGCGTCGTCGAAGAGGATCTTCTCGTAGATCTCGTCGGCCATCAGGACCAGGTCGTGTCGGCGGGCGATGTCGACGAGGGCCTTGACCGTCTCGGCGCTGTAGACGGCACCGGTCGGGTTGTTGGGGTTGATGATGACCAGGGCGTGGGTGTTCGGGGTGATCTTGGCCTCGATGTCGGCGAGGTCGGGGTTCCAGCCGTTGCTCTCGTCGCAGCGGTAGTGCACCGGCGTGCCGCCGGCCAGGGACACCGCTCCGGTCCACAGCGGGTAGTCCGGCGCGGGCACGAGGATCTCGTTGCCGTCGTCGACGAACGCCTGGAGCACCATGTTGATCAGCTCGCTGACGCCGTTGCCGATGAAGACGTCCTCGACGGTCGTGTCGGTGAGCCCCTTGGCCTGGTAGTACTGCGCCACCGCGGTCCGGGCGCTGTAGATCCCCTTGCTGTCGGCGTAGCCCTGCGACTCGGGCAGGTTGTGCACCATGTCGGCAACGATCGCCTCGGGCGCCTCGAAGCCGAACGGAGCGGTGTTGCCGATGTTGAGCTTGAGGATCTTGTGGCCCTCGGCCTCCAACCGCTGCGCCTCGACGAGGATCGGTCCCCGGACGTCGTAGCGGACGTGCTGCAGCTTCTTGCTCTGGACGATGCGGCGCATGGGCGCATTGTTTCAGGGCCCGTATGCCGCCCGCGCGCCCATATCGCCGCGCGCGTCGCCGCGCGCGTCGCCTCCTGCGTCGGGTCACCTGGCCACATCGAGTGTGCAGTAGGCGCAGGTCTGCCGAGGAAAACTTGTACTTGCTGCACACTCGACGTGGCCTGTGGATGACGGACGAGCCCGGCGAGCGCAGTTGGGCACAGTGGAGTGATGGTCACGCCACTTCCCGCAGCCCTGCTCAGGCAACCGTTCACGCCCGAGGACGTCCGTTGCTGGCAGCTCCCGCCAGCAGTCCTGCGCCGCGCGGCCCTGCACACCCCGACCCGTGGGGTGCGGGTCGCCGAGGTGCCCGAGACGATCCTTGCGCGCGTCGACGCGTTCGACGTCGGCCTGCCGAAGGACGCTGCCTTCAGCCATGTGACCGCCGCCCAGCTCTGGGACCTCCCGCTCCCGCGAGGCCTTGAGGACCGCCAGATCCTCGATGTCATGCGAGCGACCGGGCTGCCCCAGACCCGCCGGCTCGGCTGCCACGGTCGCCGCGGCTCGGAGAACCGGTCGATCTGGGCCGTGCACGGCATACGAGTGATCGGGCTGGCCGACACCTGGTGCGATCTCGGTGAGCTGGCGACCGGACCCGACCCGACCATGGACCTGGATGACCTGGTCATCGTCGGCGACGCGATCGTGCGGCGGCTCGACGAGTCGGCCATTGCGCTGCAGGAGGGTGTCGAGTTCGAGGCGGCGGCGACCTGCCAGGAGCTCTGGCCCCGGCCCGGCGACCCGGGTCGGGCGGAGCTGATGGCGCTCCTCGCGCGTGAGTCCGCGGGTTCGGTCGGGATGGCCGAGCTGCGTCGAGCGCTCTCCGCACGCGTGCGTCCGCGCGGCAGGAAGGTGTTGGCCGAGGCCCTCGCCCTCGTGCGGCCGCGCGTGAAGTCACCGATGGAGACCCGGTCACGGTTGATGTTCCTGCGGGCTGGGTTCCCGGAGCCGTTCGTCAACGAGGAGATCCGCGACGAGATCGGAAGCTTCCTGCTCGAGGGCGACCTCGTGTGGCGGGCCCAGCGGGTGGTGGGGGAGTACCAGGGCGAGCACCACGCCTCCATCAAGCGGCGCAGCGCCGACTCCAACCGCGCCTCGGTCGCCGAGGACCATGACTGGACGGTGCTGGAGATCTTCTCCGAGGACGTGCACCAGCGACCGCGGCGGATCGCCTGCCTGACCCGGTTCGCTCGGGCGCTCACGCTCGATCCAGCAACGCTTCGCATCGAGTGAGCAGTAGATACCGGTTCAGCGGGTGGGTCCGGTATCTGCTGCACAGTCGATCGGGAGAGGCGCCCGGCGGTCGATCGGGAGAGGCGCCCGGAGACCCCGTTCGCGTGGCCTCGACCGTACGGCCGATGCGGCTCGTGAGCCGGTTGCGCGGCAGGTCTCGGCGCGGGACTCTTGCCGAGAAGGGGGTCTGCCCATGAGCACTCCATCAACGGACCAGGCCCTGGTCGCCGCGCCGGGTGGGCTCGTCGCGTCCCCCTCGGTCATGCCCTCGATCGACGAGCAGGTCCACACCACGTTCGCCACGCTGGACAGGTCGGCCGGGCGGGTGGTCGAGCAGGCCACCCGCATCTCGGACACCCTCGGAGCCCTCGACGAGGCGCTGTCCCACGTGGCCGGCGCCAGTGGTGGCGGGTCGCAGGAGTGGGGCGGCTTCGGGCTCGTCAGCCTGCCCATCGTCGGTGCCCTGCGCGCCGCGCGGGCGCTCGCGGGGCAGTACGTCAAGCAGCAGACCGGGTCCTCGCTGACCTCGTGGACCGACTTCGTCGAGAGCTCGGCGACGCTCTTCGACGGCTACCTCGCCGAGCTGGCCGCGATCCGGTCGACGATCGAGAGGTACCGACGCAGCGGCGCCGGCCCACTCGACATCGACCGGACGTCCGACGACGTCCGTCAGCTCACCGAGGCCCGGTGGCGGACCGCGGCCTGGAAGGTCGTCCTCACCCGGGTGGCCCAGCTCGGCCAGGTCGTCGAGGCGATCTTCGCGACGGACCTGGGCGCGCTCGACGTCCCCGAGCCCGGTGCGTCCGCGGCCGATCCGCCCGGGCTCGCCGGCTCGCTCCAGCGGCGGTTCAAGGAGGTTCAGAGCCGCACGTTGGACCGGACGAGCGACATGCGTGAATGGGTGCTCCGGCCCTTCGTCGACGTGCGTGACCGGATCAAGGAGCTGCCCGCCCAGGTGGAGCGGCTCTCTCGCGAGGTCGCGCTCTTCGAGGTGCTGCTCGAGCTCGAGGTGGCCGCGTTGCGTGCTGCCCTCGGCCAGGTCCCGGCCGAGGAGGTGCGGGTCCTCGGCCTGCGGATCAGCGCCGGGGTCGTCATCCCGGACCTCGCGGACCGGCTGGGCGCCACGCGCGCAGAGGTCGCGGCCCACGAGGCCTGGCTCACTGCGTTGGACGACCACACGAGGAGCGGTCAGGTCGCGCCGGACGTGGCCGGTGTGCTCCGGTCCCAGTACCGGGAAGGTCTGGCCGCCGGTGCCGAGCGGCTAGCCGAGCTGGAGCGGCAGGCGGAGGTCTGGCGCCGCTCCGGTCCGGCGATGATCGCCGACTGCTCAGCCTGGGTACGGCGCGAGCTGGACATCCTCGCCGCCCGGGAAGCCGTGGAGGGGCCAGGCGTCGACCTGTCGCGCCGGCCCCTCTTGCTCCGTGAGCGGGAGCGGCTCACCGAGGCGCAGGCGCTCGTCGCCGCGTTGTGACGACGGTCGCCCAGGTCGCCTGACCCGGTATGCCGCGTGCCTGGCCGGACCGTCACTCCGGCTGACCGGTGACGTTCACGGACCACCGCCACCGGTCACTGGTTCCTACTTGGTCACGAGGAGTACGCCGCGCACCTGTCCGCCATCCGGCGCGGTCACGACGATCTGGTGAGTGCCCACCGTCGTGCCAGCCGGGATGATGATGGACGGCTTGGCCGAGCCCTTCTTGTCGGTGGTCACCGTCGTCAGCATCGGGCCGCCGTCGATCGAGATGGCGAACGCCGTGTTCGGGGCGAAGTCGCTGAGGGTGACCTTCACGCCCTGGCCGACCTGACCCCTGCCGCCGCTCACCGTGCCGAGCCGGATGGGTGTCTTGACCGTGAGGGTGGCCGACGCGGAGACGTCGTCGGTCGTCGTCACACTGATGGTGTGCGACCCGATCGTCGTCCCGGCCGGGACGGCCAGCGGGTAGGTCGCGGCACCGCTGGCGTCCGCCGTGACCGTCACCTTCGGGGCGCCGTCGAGCGCGATCACCAGGCTGGCGCCGCCGTCCCAGCCAGCGAGGGTGACCGTGGTCGACCCACCCGGGATGGTCGCGGCCGGATCGAGCACGACCGTGCCCCGGGTGGAGACCACGGTGAGTGACGCGCTCGCGGACACGTCGTCGGACGTCGTCGCGGTCACCGCGTGCGCCCCGAGCATGGTCCCGGCCGGGACGGTCAGCGTGAAGCTCGCCGCTCCGCTCTCGTCGGTCGTGACGGTGCCCGACGTGGCGCCGTCCAGGGCGATGGTCAGCGCGGTGTGCGGGTCCCAGCCGGCCAGGGTGAGATTTGTCGTGTCGCCGGGGTGGGCGGTCGACGGGTCGAGCGCGACCGTGCCTTGGGTGGACAGGTGCGCCACCGGCCGGATCCGGACGACCTGCGGGTCGTGGTCGGAGATCTGACCCGCGAACTCGGAGTTGACGTGCACCACGTCGTACTGGAAGTCGCTGATCGGCTTGGACAGGAAGATGTGGTCCAGCACCTGCGAGACACCGCTGAAGACGTAGGTGTAGCGCTCGTTGACCGGCAGCGTGTTGATCAGGTCGGTGAGGGTGTCGCCGTTGTCGGTCAGGGTCGTGACCGGCCCGGAGAACTGGTAGTCGTTGAAGTCACCGGCGAGCACGATGTTCGCCCGAGGGTCGACGGCCAGCAGGCTCTTGACGAAGCCGTTGAGCACCGTCGCCTGTTGGGTGCGCTGGACCTCCGAGGACCGGGTCGGCGGCTGGAACCGGCCGTCTGCACTCTGGTCGCCACCCTTGGAGTTGAAGTGGTTGGCGATGACGATGACCTTCTTGCCCCGGAAGACGAACTCGCCGGTGAGCGGCTTGCGCGACGTGGTCCAGGCCGAGTTTGTCGGGTCGACCCGCCCGGGGTTGACCGACAGGTCGACGGTTCCGTCGGGAGCCGTGCCGACCGTGACCGGGTCGGTGGACGTGCCGGCCGCCTTGTCGACGAAGGTCACCCGATCGGGGTTGTAGAGGAAGACGGACCGGATGTTGCCGCCGGGCTGGCCACCGTCCTGGTCGTTGACCGGGTCGATCTCCTTCCAGACGTATGCCGGGCCGCCAGCGGCCGCGATGGCTGCGGTCAGCTTGGTGAGGGTCTGGTCGGCGGCGACGGTGCCGTCGTCGGTGGCCCCGCTGTTGTCCTGGATCTCCTCGACCGAGATGACGTCGGGGTTCTTCAGGTTGGTCACCACGCCGGCGCCGAGGGCGTCGTACTTGGACTGCGGGTCGCTCGGTGCGAGGTTCTCCACGTTGTAGGTCGCGACGGCGACCTGGTCAGCGGCCTGCGGGGTGGCCGTCGTGCCCTGCAGGTGGTTGTCCTGCCACGTGCCGACCGTCGTCGCGGCGATGTCGTAGCCGCCGAAGGTGGACCAGTCGACGGGTCCGGCCGTGGTGCCGGTGAGCACGTCGCCGACGTTGGCGGGCGGGACGGTGCCGTTGACGGGGGTGACGAGCAGACGGCCGGTGGGGGTCTTGGCGTAGCTCTCGATGATGTTGCCGCCCCGCGGGGTGGCCAGCTCATCGGGCTTGGTCGTCAGGTAGATCTCGCCGAACTCGGTCTTGCCAGGTCCGACGACTCGGGCGTTGTCGACGGAGACGAGCATGCCCTCGTGTGCCTCCCAGAACTCCAGCGCCGACCGCGAGGGGTCGACCGAGGCGATGTCCTCCAGGTTGCCGCTCGCGGTGGTCGGGGCATAGGTGTCCGGGACGGTCGTGGGGGTCAGCGCGAGGGTGGGGGGCAGCGTGTTGTTGTGGCTGGCCACCGTGACTGTGCTGACGCTGCTGATCTCGGTGACCGAGAGGCTGGAGGTGTTGGCGAGGGTCTCGCCGGAGGCCAGCGTGTAGAAGTCGCTCACCTTGCCCGTGACGAGGACCGCATCGCCGACGAGGACCGGCGCCGTCGAGAAGACGAAGACACCGGAGGAGGTGTTGGCGCGCGCCGGGTCGGGGTTGGTCTGCTGGATCCAGAAGCCGCGCGAGGTGGCCGTGCGAACCGCGGTGACCACACCGGGGATGTTGCTCACGGTCTGGCCGTTGAGCGGTGACTTGAAACCGGGGCCCTGGATGTCCTGGATGCTGGCCGGACCCGGGACACACTCGGGGGGCGGTGGGTTTGCGGAGCAGTCCGGCCCGGTCGAACCGCCGCCCGCGCCGGCGGGCGTCGGAGCGGCGACGGCGAAGTCGGCTCCGTTGTTGCCCGTGTTGGTGAAGACCGGCGAGATCTTGCGCTGGGCCGAGGTTGTGTTGGCCAGCCCGGGTGTCGGAGTGCCGCCCGCTGAGTCGTTGGCTGCGCCGTAGCCGACGAAGTCGACCACGGTGGCTGCGGCGGAGCAGGTCGCCGCGCACCCGCTCAGTGCTGTCTGGGTGTTGACGAGCGCGACCTTGCCGCTGGCGGCGGCCATGGCAGTGGTGCCGGTGTCATTGGGGGTGGGAAGGGCAACGCCGGTCGCCCCGCCACCTTCCTGGATGAGGTAGTAGCCGCCGGCGGGGATGGTGCCGGTCAGGTTGGTCTTGGCCCACGATGTACCGGCAGACGAGGCGTACTGGACCGACCAGGTCGCCAGGTTCACCGGCGCCGTGCCGTTGTTGTAGAGCTCGATGAAGTCGTTGGTGAACGGGGCGCCGGAGTTGCCCCCGCCGCCGTAGACCTCCGAGATGACGATCGCGGAGGTGGTGTCGACGGCATACGCGCTCGGGGCGGCGACGAGGCCACCCACCAGGGCGAGACACGAGCAGAGCAGGGGAGCCAGTGCTGATCGACGAGCTGTGGAACGAGGTACTACTGACATGGGTGTGTACTCCAAGGGCCGGGCCGCCGGATCCGGGATCGCCGGACGGTTGCTGAGGGGTGGCTGTTGTGGACCATAGACCCCAGAGGTGACGTCGGCGGCTGGGGCGAGCGGGGCAGTTCCAGGTGTTCACGGGACCGACATCGACCAGACCCCACGGCGACCCGGATCGAGTGATCACGACGCGCGGGATGTCTCGGGAGCTTCTCCGCGGGTCGTGATCGTTCGACGCACCAAGCCTCGAGCCCGTCGCGAGGCCCAAGGACCGGACACCTGGCCCGGTTGGGGGATGGTCCGGTAGGTTGCCCCCCGTGAGCGACGCCGCCCTCCGCGACCTCGTCGACGCCCTCGGGCCCGACGCCGTCGTGACGCGCCCCGAGTCCATTGAGGCCTACCGACGCGACTGGACCGCTGATGCCAGCGCCGGTATGCCGCTCGCCGTGGTCCGTCCGACGACCGCCGCCGAGGTGCAGGCGACGATGCGCTGGGCCTCCGCGAACGGCATACCCGTCGTTCCTCGCGGTGCTGGGTCGGGTCTGTCCGGCGGGTCGCTCGCCGTCGAGGGCGGGATCACCATCAGCATGGACCGGATGCGGTCGATCGTCATCGACACCGAGACCCGCACCGCCGTGGTGGAGCCCGGCGCCTTCAACGCCGAGGTCAAGGCTGCTGCGGCGGCCGAGGGCCTCTGGTACCCGCCTGACCCCAGCTCCTACGAGATCTGCTCGATCGGCGGCAACATCGCCACCAACGCCGGCGGCCTGTGTTGCGTGAAGTACGGCGTGACGACCGACTACGTCCTCGGGCTCGACGTCGTGCTCGCCGACGGAACCCTGATCACCCTGGGCGGCAAGCGGATCAAGGACGTCGCCGGTCTGTCGCTCCTCAAGCTCTTCGTCGGCAGCGAGGGAACCCTCGGGATCGTGACCCGGGCGATCCTGCGCCTCATCCCGCGCCAGGAGCCCGCGGCAACCCTTGTCGCGACCTTCGCCGACGTGCGGTCGGCGGCACATGCCGTGGTCGCCATCGGCGGCAAGCTGCGGCCCTCGATGCTGGAGCTCATGGACCACGCCTCGATCAACGCCGTCGAGGACCACCGCTCCATGGGGCTGGACCGCGACGCCGGCGCCCTGCTCATCGCCCAGTCCGACGCGGCCGGTGGGGTCAGCTCGGCCGAGGTCCAGACGATGGAGACCATGTGTCTCGAGGCCGGCTCCACCGAGTGCTTCACCACCGATGACCCCGACGAGGGCGAGATGTTCGCCGAGGCACGTCGGGCCGCGTTCCCGGCCATCGAGCGCCGGGGGTCGCTGCTCCTGGAGGACGTCGGTGTGCCGGTGCCCCTCCTGCCCGACCTGCTCACCGGGATCGAGGAGATCGCTGCCCGCCACGCGGTCGAGATCCCGGTCGTCGCCCATGCCGGCGACGGCAACACCCACCCGATCATCGTCCACGACGCCGGGGACCCGGATGCGGTCGTGCGAGCCAACGAGGCCTTCCACGAGGTGATGGCCCTGGCCATCTCGCTCGGGGGAACGATCACGGGCGAGCACGGCGTCGGGCGGCTCAAGAAGGCCGCCCTGCCCGACCAGCTCGGGCCCGACGTCATGGCCCTCACCCGGCGGATCAAGGATGCGCTCGACCCCGCGGGGATCCTCAACCCGGGCGCCATTCTCTGACCGCCCGAGCACACGGCATACGGACGCATTTGCGCTGGTGAGCCGTTCGCGGTGGGATGGTGCCACCCCCACCGACGGATTTCTGAGGTTCCCCATGCCCGACGCGGCCCCGGCTCGTCACGTCTCCGTCACTCTCGGCGGCGAGGTCCTCGACCCCTCGGACCTGGTGCTTTCCGTCGCGGTCGCCCGGGGGCCTGAGATCACGGCGGAGTCGATCCTCGCGACGGTCGGCGGTGTCGCCTTCTCCCTCGAGGAGGTGGTCGACGGCACCGGTGTCCGGCGCCACGTCGCCCGTGACCTTCCCACGGGGTCCCTCTCCATCTCGTATGCCGCGTCGGTGGCCGGACGCGCGCCGGTGCAGGGGGTGCGACCCATCGACCCGATCGAGATGACCTGGCCCAGCCGCTACTGCGACTCCGACCGCCTCGCCAACGTCGCGCGGGACCAGTTCAACGGTTTGGATGGTGCGGACCTCGTTGTGGCAGTGCGGGACTGGGTCAACCAGCGGCTCGCCTATGTGAGCGGGTCGAGCCGGGTCCTCGACGGTGCCACCGAGATCTTCCTCGCGAGCGAGGGCGTGTGTCGCGACTTCGCCCACCTCGTCATCGCACTGCTGCGCGCCCGCGGCGTCCCCGCGCGCCTCGTCTCGGTCTACGCTCCGGGCCTGTCGCCGATGGACTTCCACGCCGTCGTCGAGGCCTGCGTCGACAGGCAGTGGTGGGCTGTCGACGCCACCGGTCTGGCACCGCGCGCGTCGATGCTGCGGATCGCGTCGGGTCGCGACGCCGCCGACACGGCGTTCATGACGGTCCCTCGGGGCAGCATCCGGCTGGACACGATGGGGGTCATGGCGATCGCCGACGGCACCCTGCCGAGCGACGACTGGACGGCGCTCGCCCAGCTCGGCTGATCGGCCATCTCGACCGAATACCCGGGTGGCGAGATGTGCCGCGGGGGTACCGTCGACCCATGCCCGACGTATGACCCACCAGCAGCCCCGGCTCCACCGACCTGACGATCCGGGCGGCGATCGTTCGCGCCACCCGTGAGGCCATCCCCTTCTTCGCCCTCTACGCCCTGTTCATGCGCGAACACGGGCTCGGGCCGGGCCAGTTCGCTGCCGCCCTGCTCGTCTGGTCGCTCACCGGCTTCGTCCTCGAGGTGCCGTCCGGCGCGCTTGCCGACCGGGTCGACCGACGGCGGCTGCTGCTGCTCAGCGGGGTGCTCTACGTCGGCACCTTCGTCCTCTGGCTGGCCCGGCCGACCTTCGCCGGCTTCGTCGTCGGCTTCGTGCTCTGGGGGGTCTCGACCGCCCTGGAGTCCGGCACCTTCGAGGCGCTCCTCCATGACGAGCTGACGGCGCGCGGCCACGCCGAGGACTACGGGAGAGTGCGTTCACGCAGCGAGGCGATCGCGGTGGCGGTCATGGCGTTGGCCATTGCCGCCGGCGGGCCGTTGCACGCGATCGGCGGCTACGCCCTGGCCGGGTTCACGAGTGTCGCCCTGGCGACGATCCACTGCTTCGCCATCTACTTGTTGCCCGCCGCTCCGCAGACGACCTGGGTGGAGGACGACGAGATCGACCCGGACGCGGGAACCTACCTGGCAACCTTGCGCGCGGGCGTGTCCGAAGCGGTCCGCAACGTCGCCGTCCGGCGCGCGATCGCGGCATACGTCATGGTGATCGTCATCGTGGGCATCGACGAGTACGTCCCAAACCTGTTCCGGGACAACGAAACCGGGACGACGGCGATCGCCTACCTGCTCGCGGTCATGGTCGTCGCGCAGGCACTGGGGACGGCCGCCGCGGATCGGCTCGCCCACGCCCAGTGGCCCTGGCTCGCGCCCGCGGCCGCCACCGCCGGAGCCGCAGCGATCGGCGTCGGTGCCCTCACCGGTGGCCTGGCGCTTCCCGTGGGGATGGTCGTCGGCTACGGGCTCGTCACCGCGTACATGACCGCCATGGACATCCGGCTGCAGGACGCCATCGTCGGCCCGTCACGGGCCACCGTGACCTCGGTCGGCGGAGTCGCCAACGAGATCGGGTCGCTCGTGAGCTTCGGGGCGTTCGGGTGGGCCGCGGCGGCATACGGCTGGCGACCCGGCACCGCGCTCGTCTGCCTCGTCGTCCTGCTGCCGCTGGCCGTCGTGGCCACCCGGTCCCGCCCGACTGCTCCGGCGCGCCCCTTGCCCTAGCCGGTCACGCGCGATGGGATGAGGTGTCGTCCCCGCACCGTTGCAGGAGAGCTCATGCGCCGCATCGCCCCACCCGAGCTGTCTCGCGCGTCCGGCGAGACCGACCCGCCCCTGCTCGAGCAGACCATCCCGGACAACCTCGACGCGACGATCGCCCGGTTCGGGGATCGCGAGGCGCTCGTCGACGTCGCGCAGGGGATCCGCTGGACGTATGCCGAGTTCGGGGCCGAGGTGGAGCGGCTCGCCCGGGCCCTGGTCTCCGCCGGGATGGGCAAGGGCGAGCGGGTCGGCATCTGGGCGCCGAACTGTGCTCAGTGGACCGTCGTCCAGTACGCGACGGCCAAGGTGGGCCTCATCCTGGTGAACATCAACCCGGCCTACCGGACGCACGAGGTCGAGTACGTCCTCAACCAGGCTGGCATCTCCCTCCTCTTCGGGGTCGAGGAGTTCAAGACGAGCGCGTATGCCGCGATGGTCGAGGAGGTGCGTGGCAGCTGCCCCGAGCTGCGCGACGCGGTGTACTTCGGGACCGACCGGTGGGCCGAGTTCCTGTCCGCCGGGGAGGCTGTCGCGCTGGAAGCGGTGCATGAGATCCAGTCAGGCCTCACCCCGGACGACCCGATCAACATCCAGTACACCTCTGGCACAACGGGATTCCCCAAGGGGGCGACGCTGTCCCACCGCAATATCCTCAACAACGGCTATCTCGTCGGCGAGCTCTGCCGCTACACCGAGGCCGACCGGGTCTGCATCCCGGTGCCGTTCTACCACTGCTTCGGCATGGTCATGGGCAACCTCGCGTGCACCACCCACGGGGCGACCATGGTCATCCCCGCGCCCGGGTTCGACCCCGCCGCAACGCTGTTCGCGGTGCAGGCCGAGCGGTGCACCTCGCTCTACGGGGTGCCGACGATGTTCATCGCCGAGTGGGCGCTGCCGGACTTCGCGGCATACGACCTGTCCTCGGTGCGGACCGGGATCATGGCCGGGTCCCCGTGCCCGGCCGAGCTGATGAAGAAGCTCATCGCGGCCGGCATCGAGGAGATGACCATCTGCTACGGCATGACCGAGACCTCGCCGGTGTCGACCCAGACCCGCACCGACGACTCCTTCGAGCGCAAGGTCGGCACCGTCGGGCTGGTCTGCCCCCACCTGGAGATCAAGGTCGTCGACCCGGCGACAGGTGAGGAGGTGCCGCGGGGCGAGCCGGGGGAGTTCTGCACGAAGGGCTACTCGGTGATGCTCGGCTACTGGAACGAGCCGGAGAAGACCGCCGAGGTGCTCATCGACGGGTGGATGCACACCGGTGACCTCGCCGTCATGGACGAGACCGGCTATGTGCAGATCACCGGCCGGATCAAGGACATGGTGATCCGGGGTGGTGAGAACGTCTACCCGCGCGAGATCGAGGAGTTCCTCTACACCCACCCTGACATCCTGGACGCCCAGGTGATCGGGGTGCCGGACGACAAGTACGGCGAGGAGCTGTGCGCCTGGATCCAGCTGCGCGAGGGGGCGACCCCGCTCACCGCCGACGACGTGCGCGCCTTCGCGACCGGGAAGCTGGCCCACTACAAGATCCCGCGCTACGTGCAGATCGTCGATTCCTTCCCGATGACCGTGACCGGGAAGGTCCGAAAGGTCGAGATGCGCGAGAAGTCCGTAGCCGACCTCGGGCTCGCGAGCCGCTGATCTGCGCATTTGCTCGGCGGACGGCACGTCGAAATGGCCGACCGGCCGGTAGGTTCGATGCCGACAACTTGTCTGCCGTTATCTGGAGTCCGACGTGAAGTTCTTCTGGTTCATCCTGCTGCTGCTCATCGTGCTCGGCGTCGCCTGGCTGGTGCGGCGTGCGTCCTCGGGTCGGGCTGCGGCTCCCCAGTCCCTCGGTGACCGGCCGGCCGTCTCACCGGCCGTCTCACCGGCCGGCACGCTCCCGGGCGCCGCGGCGGGTGCCGCCACCGGGCTCGGGTCGACGGCCGACGAGGGGGGCTACCGGTCCTCGGTCTTCGACCCCGTCGACCCGCCGGCGCCGGTCGAGGCGCCGACTCCGGTTACCTCCGTTGCTCCGGCCCCCGTGACCCCGGCCGCGTCGAGCGCGCCCGCCGACCCGTCGGAGCCGGACGCCGCGGCCGAGCCGTCCGCCGCGAGCTCGGCAGCAGCCGCGGGTCAGGACGACCAGTACCAGCCCCGTCGAGGCGCGGGCATCGACGACTCGGCCGAGGAGGCAGTGGCCGCCGCTGCCCCCGAGACCGACGCGTCAGCCCCTGCGGCCGCTTCGGCCAGCGAGCCTGCACCGGCCGAGGCCGATGCGGCGCCGGTGGCAGCCGACGAGCCCGAGACCGATACTCCGGAGACCGAGGTCCAGCAGCCGGGTTGGACGACCTCGCAGTGGGATGCCGACCACACGGTCGCCGAGGAGCTCGGTGACCCGGCCCACCCGCACTTCGACGACGAGACGTCGACCGAGCCGGCGTCGCAGGATGCGGCCGGAGATGCCCTGGCCGCCAAGGACGAGGCGGCCGTGGGTGCGGCCGAGCTCGCCGATGAGACCCCCGACGAGCTGCTGACCGAAGCCGCCGAGGGCGCCGAGAGTGAGCCGGGCGCGCTGAGCGGCGAGGCGGAGGCGCCTGCTGATTCGGCCGCTGCCCCGGCCGAGGCGGCGCCGGCGCCGGAGCCGGCGCCGGCGCCGGAGCCGGAGGCCGTGACCGAGGGCGTCGAGGAGGACGCCGCTGGCGATGCTTTGGCGGCCAAGGACGAGGCTGCCGTGGGCGAGGCCGAGCTGGCCGATGAGCCGGCTGGCGAACTGGTCGACGAAGCCGGTGCGGCGGCCGAGACCCAGATCCCCGGTCTGGACCCGGCCCTGGAGTCCTCCGATCCAGACGCAGACGCAGACGCAGACGCAGACGACCCAGACTCTGGCCAGGCCTCGGACGCCGAGTCCGGAGGCTCAGCGTCCGCGGCGACCGATGGCGCAGGTGCGGACGCGGAGTGGGAGCCGCCCGCCGAGCCGGCCCAGTCCGACTCCGTCGAGGAGGACCCCGCTGGCGACGCCCTCGCGGCCAAGGACGAGGCTGCGGTGGGCGAGGCCGAGCTGGTCGACGAGCCGGCCGGCGAGGTGGTCGATGAGGCCGGTGCGGCGGCGGAGACGCAGATCCCCGGTCTGGACCCGGCCCTGGAGTCCTCGGACGAGGGCGCCGGCGGCTGGGTCCGCCGGACCTCGAGTTTGGAGGAGGTCACCGATGGTGGCTACGGCGTGGGCTCGGCGGCCACCTTCGAGGACCGGGCCATGCCGCTCGGCCACCCGGTGAAGGCATGGGAGGACACCAAGTCCTACGTGACGCCGGACCACCCGGCATACGACAGCGCCGAGCCGCACGTCTGGTTCCACGATGCCGAGGCCGCGCAGCGGGCCGGCTTCCACGCCGTCGACTGAGGTCCCACCGTCGACGAACTGACCCCAAGTCGCTCCGTACCGGCTGGTACGGGTCTGACTTGGGGTCATTTTGTGGACGGGGAATGCCTTGACAAGCCGCGCCGTTCCATGGATAGTTGAAAGCGAAACTACCTAGGAGTGAACCGTATGCCGGCCGTCACCGTCTCCGACGTCACCGTCCTGCCCCGCGTCCCGGCCCTGCACCCGGACGCCGTGATCCGGCAGGTCAAGAACCTGTCGACCGCTCCGCGCGGCTTCGAGGGCGAGGGCTTCCCGGTCAAGCGCGCGTTCAACGGCGCCGACCTGCGCGACATCGACCCGTTCATCATGATGGACGAGATGGGCGAGGTGAACTACGCACCGGGGGAGCCCAAGGGCACCCCGTGGCACCCGCACCGCGGCTTCGAGACCGTCACCTACATCATCGACGGAGTCTTCGACCACCAGGACAGCTATGGCGGCGGCGGCACGATCACCAACGGCGCGACCCAGTGGATGACCGCCGGGAGCGGGATCCTGCACATCGAGGCCCCGCCGGAGCACCTCGTCGTGAGTGGTGGGGTGTTCCACGGCCTCCAGCTGTGGGTCAACCTGCCGCGGACCGACAAGCTGGCCGTCCCCCGCTACCAGGACCTCACGAGCGACCAGGTCACCCTGCTCACCTCGCGGGACGGTGGCGCGCTGGTCCGCGTGATCGCCGGTGACGTCGCGGGCCACGCCGGCCCCGGCTCCACGCACACGCCGATGACGATGATCCACGCGACGGTGAGCCCCGGGCACGAGCTCGAGCTGCCGTGGCGCGCCGACTTCAACGCCCTCGTCTACGTCATGAGCGGCAAGGGTCTCGTCGGCCCCAAGGGCACCGCGATCGGGCCCGGCCAGCTCGCCGTCCTGGACAAGGGTGACGCCCTGCGCATCTCGGCGGCGCCCAGCCAGGACTCCCTGGCAGCCGAGGGCCTCGAGGTCGTCATCCTCGGCGGCAGGCCGATCCGTGAGCCGATCGCCTGGGCCGGGCCGTTCGTCATGAACACCAAGGCCGAGCTGATGACGGCCTACGAGGACTACCAGGCCGGCCGGCTCGGGGTCCCCGCGGACGACACCCACGGCAGCCAGGGCGGCATCCTCACCACCTGACCTGAGCTTCCTGCGTCTGCGGATCTGAGGGTTCTCGAAGCCCCGGCGACGCAGACGCAAGCGGCCGGCATACGCCCTTGCGTCTGCGCGCGCGGGCTGGCGGAGCCCTCATCGACGCAGACGCAAGAGGCGCGGTATACCGGAAGGTTTGTCTCGACCTTTGTCTCCGAGCGGTGACGCCGGTCACTCTTCAACTACCTTGACCCTCTAGGCTTGCGGCACGTGCGGGCTTCGCCACAGTCCCCTTGGCGACGTCCGCACGACCATGCTGCTGCACCGGAGAGGAGCGACGATGCACATCGGAGTGCCACGCGAGACCCGCAGCGGGGAGACCCGTGTCGCGGCGACACCCCGGACCGTCGAGCAGCTGCTCGGGCTCGGGTATGCCGTGTCCGTCGAGTCCGGTGCCGGGACGCGCTCGTCCTACCCTGACGAGGAGTACGCCCTGGCCGGGGCCACGGTCGTGGCCGACGCCAGGGATGCCGACATCCTCCTGAAGATCAACGCGCCGTCGGCGGAGGAGATCCCCCGGCTGCACCCCGGCCAGTACGTCGTCTCTCTGCTCGCGCCCGCGCTCAACCCGGACCTCGTCGACGACCTCACGGCGGCCGGCGTCACCGCTATGGCGATGGACGCGGTCCCGCGCATCTCGCGCGCCCAGTCCCTCGACGTCCTGTCCTCGATGGCCAACATCGGTGGCTACCGGGCGATCATCGAGGCGGCGAACGAGTTCGGGTCCTTCTTCACCGGTCAGGTGACCGCCGCCGGCAAGGTCCCGCCCGCCCACGTGCTCGTCGTCGGTGCCGGTGTCGCCGGGCTCGCCGCGATCGGCACCGCCGGCAGCCTGGGCGCCGTCGTCCGCGCCTTCGACGCGCGCAGTGAGGTCGCCGAGCAGGTCGAGTCGATGGGCGCCGAGTTCCTCCGGATCGACGTCGAGGACAGCGGCCCCTCGGCCGATGGCTACGCCAAGGAGACCGGCGAGGACTTCAACCGCAAGGCCGCCGAGATGTATGCCGCGCAGTCCAAGGCCGCCGACATCATCGTCACCACCGCGCTCATCCCCGGCCGCCCGGCGCCGCGCCTCATCACCGAGGAGATGGTCGCCGCGATGAAGCCGGGGTCGGTCATCGTCGACATGGCGGCGGGCAGCGGTGGCAACGTCGCCGGCTCGCGGCCCGACGAACTGGTCCTCACCCCGGGCGGCGTGAAGATCATCGGCTACACCGACCTGCCCGGCCGGCTGCCCACCCAGGCCTCGCAGCTCTTCTCGACCAACCTGGTCAACCTGATGAAGCTGCTCACCCCGGCCAAGGACGGCGAGGTCCAGCTCGACCTCGACGACGTCGTCGTGCGCGGGATGACCGTATGCCGCGGTGGCGAGTCGCTGTGGCCCCCGCCGCCGGTGCAGGTCTCGGCGGCGCCGATGGCCGCAGCCGCCGCGGAGGTCGTCAAGAAGGAGCCCAAGCCGGTCGATCCGCGGCGTCGCTACTACGTCATGGGGCTGGTGGCCGTCGTCTTCGCGTTCATCGCGTCGGTGTCGCCGAGCGTGTTCCTCGGTCACTTCACGGTGTTCGCGCTGGCCGTCATCGTCGGCTACTACGTCATCTCCAACGTGGCCCATGCCCTGCACACCCCGCTCATGTCCGAGACCAACGCGATCTCCGGGATCATCGTCGTCGGGGCGCTGCTCCAGGTCGGCAACAGCAACTGGCTGGTCTCGGTGCTGGCATTCGTCGGGATCGCCATCGCGAGCATCAATATCTTCGGTGGCTTCGCGGTGACCGGTCGGATGCTCCAGATGTTCCGGAAGGACTGACGCGCCATGCTCACCTCACTGGTGCAGGCGGCATACATCATTGCTGCCGTCCTGTTCGTCATGAGTCTCGCCGGGCTCTCCAAGCACGAGACGGCCCGGGCCGGGAACGCGTTCGGGATCGTCGGCATGGTCATCGCGCTCGTCGCGACCATCACCGCCGCGCTGCGGAACTCCTCCATCAACGGGTTCGAGACCGCCGCGCTGATCGTCATCGCCATGGCCATCGGCGGCTCGATCGGCGTCTGGCGGGCGCGCCGGGTGGAGATGACCGGCATGCCCGAGCTCGTCGCCATCCTGCACAGCTTCGTCGGGCTGGCCGCCGTGATCGTCGGCTTCAACTCCCACCTGTCCTCGGCCGAGCTGACCGGGTCGCTGGAGAACATCCACGAGGTCGAGGTCTTCCTCGGGGTCTTCATCGGCGCGGTGACCTTCACCGGGTCGATCATCGCGTTCCTCAAGCTGAGCGCGCGGATCAAGTCGACCCCGCTCATGCTGCCCAAGCGGCACCTGCTCAACCTGCTCATCGTCCTGGCGTCGGCGGCGCTGCTCGTCGTCTACGTGCTCACCGGGTCGATCTGGCCGCTGCTGGCGATGACCGTGCTTGCGCTCCTCTTCGGGCTGCACCTCGTCGCCTCGATCGGCGGCGGCGACATGCCGGTCGTCGTGTCGATGCTCAACTCCTACTCCGGCTGGGCGGCGGCCGCGGCGGGCTTCATGCTCGGCAACGACCTGCTCATCATCACCGGTGCGCTCGTCGGGTCCTCCGGTGCGATCCTGTCCTACATCATGTGCAAGGCGATGAACCGCTCGTTCATCTCGGTCATCGCCGGCGGGTTCGGCACCGACGGCCAGTTGTCAGGCGATGCCAAGGACTACGGCGAGCACCGCGAGACCAACGCCGCCGACGTCGCCGACATGCTCAAGGAGGCGCACTCGGTCATCATCGCCCCGGGCTACGGCATGGCGGTCGCCCAGGCGCAGTACCCGGTCGCCGACCTGACCCGCAAGCTCCGTGAGCGCGGCGTGCGGGTCCGCTTCGCCATCCACCCGGTCGCCGGTCGCCTGCCCGGACACATGAACGTCCTGCTCGCCGAGGCCAAGGTCCCCTACGACGTCGTCGAGGAGCTCGACGAGATCAACGATGACTTCCCGGACACCGACGTCGTCCTCGTCATCGGCGCCAACGACACCGTCAACCCGGCCGCGATCGACGAGCCGGGGTCGCCGATCGCCGGTATGCCGGTCCTGGAGGTCTGGAAGGCGCACGAGGTCGTCGTCTTCAAGCGGTCGATGGCGACGGGGTATGCCGGCGTGCAGAACCCGCTGTTCTTCAAGGACAACTCGGTCATGCTCTTCGGCGACGCCAAGGACCGGGTCGAGGACATCATCAAGGCCCTGTAGCTTCTCCCTGCCCCCTCCCTTGCGTCTGCGGATCTGAGGGTTCCCGAGGTGTGCTGACGCAGACATAGCGGTGGGGCGGCTCCCGGTGCCGCTTGCTTGCGTCTGCGAATCTGAGGGCGCGGCTCGTATGCCGCGCTCGGACACTGTGGCGTAGCTGTCCACAGGTCCATGACAGTGGCGCCGGTATCCACAGGCTGGCACCAGGCCCGCGCGGAATCAGGCACGGCGGGGCACGGTGAGGGGGTGGACACGCCCTTGAGTGCCGCCGCCCTGCGAGCGGAGAAGCTGCGAGACGACCTCGGCCGGGTCGTCTCGTTGCGAGGCCTCATGGCGGCGGGCGTGACGCGCGAGGAGCGACTGGCTCACATCAGGGCCGGTCGTTGGGCCGAGATCCCCTCGCGCGGGGTGGTGACCGATCTGGGCACTCTCCACGGGCCGGACCTTTGGCGTCGTTCGCTTGTCGAGGTCGGGCCGCAGGCCAGGCTCGGTGGCGTCACGGCCTTGGAGGCCGCCGGCCTGGTTGGCTTCGAGGAACGGGTCGCGCACATCTGGGTGCCGAAGGGGATGGAGAAGTCGCAGCCCACCTCAACCCTCGTGCGACTGCATGAGACGCGCCGATGGGATGCCAGCGATGCGATCGACGGGCAGTTGCCGCGGTCGCGACCCGATGTCGCGACGGTGCAAGGGGCGCTCTGGGCCAAGAGCCTGCGCCAGGCGGGGTTGGTACTGGTCATGCCGGTCCAGCAGCGCCTGGTCCGGATCGAGGAGGTCGCTGAGGTGCTGGAGCGGGTGCGCCGGCATCCGTTCCGGCGGGGGCTGCGGGCAGTCGTCGAGGAGATCCGCGGCGGATCGACGTCCCTGAACGAGATCGACTTCGCCGGGATGTGTCGAGGTCGCGGGATCCCCGAGCCCGACCGGCAGGTGATGCGCCGCAACGCCGAGGGACGCCAGTACATCGACGCGCGGTGGAGATGCGGTGTGGCCGTCGAGATCAACGGTGCACAGCACGACCGGCTGACCGCGCTGATGAGCGACGAGATCCGGATGGTTGACCGTCAGCTGGAAGGTGACGCTGTGGTGGTCATATCGGTGCTTACGTTGCGCCTGGATCCGGACCCGATCTTCGACCGGCTTGCGAGGCTGCTCGCGGCCAAGGATGCCGCCTGAGATTCGAGTCGGTTGCCCCGCGGTGCTGTTGCGTCTGCGTGGGTGGGCGGCGGGAGCCCTCAGATCCGCAGACGCAAGAAGCCGTCAGCGGGGGCGGTGTCTGGGCCGGGGTCGCTGGACGATCGGGATCGGCCCGGTGTCCTCGTCGGCGATGCTGCGCCGACGGCGGTCGGCCGACTGGTAGATCGTCGTGCCGTAGTCGTCGTCCGGCCCGCCGCCGGCGGGTCGCGCCCGGTGCCCCGCCGGTGGGACGTCGGTCGGGTCGACCATCTCGTATGCCGGGTGGTCGAGGAACGGCAGGTAGCCGCCGCCACTGCGGTCATCTTGGTCGCCGGTGTCGAAGGGGCCTCTTGAGTCCACCGGTCCATGGGTCGGCCGCGGCCCACCCGAAGCGCCGGAGCCGCCGGAGCCGCCAGGCCCGCCGGAGCCGCCGAGCCCTCCAGACCCACCGGACCCGCCAAGGTCGTTGGGACCACCGGAGCCGCCCGACCCGTCGTCCCCCCGCCGACCCTTGCCGCGACCCTTGCGGCGCAGCTGGTTCCAGCGCCCCGCATTGCGCTCGCGGTCACGAGGGGACTCCCCGAACAGGGCTGCCTTGAGGGCATCGGTGCCCTCCGGGTACGGGATGTAGTTGAGGTCATGGAGCGCCTGGTCCTGGCCGGCGCTCTCGATGATGATCAGCCCGTACCGGAACAGTCGGCCCGCGACGTTGCGCCGATAGGTCACGTCGGTGACCTTGGAGAGGCGCATCATCGGGACGGTCCGGGTGAAGATGCCCTGGGTCTGGAAGATCCGCTTCTCGGTGACGACAATCCAGTTGTTGCGTCGCTCGAGCTCGGACCAGCCGACCCAGAGCCACAGGCCGACGACCGCGAGGCTGGTCAGGTCGAGCAGGCGGCCGGGCGTCGGCACCGCGAATGCGATCCACAGCCAGACGACGCTCGCCGCCAGGGCCCGCGCGACGGGTCGGATGAGAACCATCGGATGCTGGTGCAGCTGCACCTGGACGATCTCGCCGGCCGCGAGCTGCTTGAGGACCTGTGGGGCGACCTCGATCACGCCGGCGGTGGGCACCGGCAGCCCCTCAGCGCTTGAGCAGCGAGTCGAAGAACTTGAAGATGTTCTCGACGCCGTTGCGGATGATGTCCCAGATGCTGCCGACGATGTTGGAGGCCTCGGTGGGGTTGGTGAGGATCGCGTAGATCAAGAAGATGACCAGCAGCCACCAGATGATCTTCTTGACGGGTGGCATCGACACGTCACCTCTCCTGACCTGTTGTGTGCGCGCGGGCGGCGCACAACTCACGCCCCAGTGTGCCGGGAGTGACAGATGTGACGACGGAGGCGCGCCGCCACGCGCCGGCACGCACCCGGCATACCGAGGCCTCAGACGACCCCGTAGAGGCGGTCTCCTGCGTCCCCCAGGCCCGGGACGATGTAGCCGAGCTCGTTGAGCTTCTCATCGACGGCCCCCGTCACGAGGGTGACCGGCGGGGAGAGGTGCGACGTCTCCTCCTCCAGGTGCGCGACGCCCTCGGGGGCGGACAGCAGGGTGACGGCGGTGATGTCGTTGGCGCCGCGCTCGGCGAGGTACTGGATGGCCATGGCGAGCGACCCGCCGGTCGCGAGCATCGGGTCGATGACGTAGACCTGCCGCCCGGACAGGTCGTCGGGCAGCCGGTTGGCGTAGGTGATCGCCTCGAGCGTCTCCTCGTTGCGCTGCATCCCGAGGAAGCCCACCTCCGCGCTCGGCAGCAGGCGGACCATGCCCTCGAGCATCCCGAGCCCGGCCCGCAGGATCGGCACGATGAGCGGCTTGGGGTTGGACAGCTTGACGCCCGTCGTCGGCCCGACCGGCGTCTCGATGGCGAACGGCTCGGTGCGCACTTCGCGCGTCGCCTCGTAGGCGAGCAGGGTGACCAGCTCCTCGGCGAGCCGGCGGAAGGTCGGGCTGTCGGTCCGCTTGTCCCGCAGGTAGGTCAGCTTGTGGGTGATGAGCGGGTGGTCGGCCACGATGACTCGCATGGGCGAAACTTACCGTGTGCCGCCTCCTTCCGCTGTTGGTGACTCGAGCCCGTATGCCGGGTGGCTGGGTCGCGCTCTGGTCCTCGCCTCCCGCGCGGGTGAGGCGGGGGACGTGCCGGTCGGCGCGGTCGTGGTGTCGCCGTCCGGCAAGGTGATCGGGGAGGGCTGGAACGAGCGCGAGGTGGAGTCCTCGGGGTACGACCCGACGGCGCACGCGGAGGTCGTCGCGCTCCGGGCGGCGGCACGGCATACCGGGTCGTGGCGGTTGGACGGCTGCACGCTGGCTGTGACGCTGGAACCGTGCCCCATGTGCGCGGGGGCGCTCATGCTGGCGCGGATCTCGCGGGTGGTGTTCGGGGCGTGGGATCCCAAGCTGGGGGCGTGCGGGTCGGTGTGGGACATCCCGCGCGACCGGCGCGCGACGCATCGTGCCGAGGTGGTGGGCGGGGTCCGGGAGGCCGAGTGCGCCGCACTGCTGCTCGCCTTCTTCGACGCGCGTCGCGAGGCCTGAGCGCCTGCCGGCGCGTTCGGCGAGTCCCGGTGCGTTTCTGCGCGTTTCTGCGCCCTGGCGCTCACGCTGACGCCAGGCGCACAGATGGCAGCGCCGCGCGTCGGGGTCTGCGCCGGGCGCAGAAATGATCTGCGGCGGAGGCTACGGGGCGGCGGGGCGGTGGCGGATTTCGCGACGGGGTCGGGCGACGGGTACCCTGCTCGGCGGTGGCGTGTCCGAGCGGCCTAAGGAGCACGCCTCGAAAGCGTGTGAGGGTTAACGCCCTCCGTGGGTTCAAATCCCACCGCCACCGCGTGTGACCAGCGGAAACGCCGGTCCGAGCCTCAGGGCTCGGACCGGCGTTTTCCGTCGTGGTCTCAAGAGTGGTCTCAGGTGGTCGGTCGCCGACGTTCACAGGGTGTGGCCATTCCTGCCGGGTCGCCGACCAGCTCTTCGGCGGCGCCCCACAGCGCCGATCCTGGAGCGGCCGCGCCACGAGCGAATAGGTCCGCGTGATGATCGAGAGCAGCACGGGTGACCTCACCACTCGCTCTTCCGTCCATGAGCTGCACAGCGCCCGATACGAGGATCTCAGTGTGTCTCATCCTGGGCAGGGGCGGCGGCGGTCCGCGGCCGGCGTGGGTGGGCCACTTGCTCTGCCGCGCCGGATCAGGTCAGTCGGTGTTGGTAGGCGTAGTGGACGGCTTGGGCGCGGTCGCGGGCGCCGGTCTTTGCGAAGATGTGGTTGATGTGGGTTTTGATCGTGGCGTTGCTGAGGACCAGTTGGCGGGCGATCTCGAGGTTGGACAGGCCGGCGGCGACGAGGGTCAGGACTTCGGCTTCTCGGGGGGAGAGCCCGTCGGGCAGCGGGCTGGTGGCGGTGACCTTGGGGCGGTCGCCCAGGGTGGCCGCAATGAGTCGTTGTTGGATCTCGGGGGCAAGGTGGGTCTGGCCGCGGTCCAGGGCCAGCAGGGCTTGTTCGATCTCCTCGGCGGTGGCGTTCTTGGTCAGGTAGCCGCGGGCTCCCGCCTGCAGGGCCGGGAAGAGGGCGTCGTCGTCGGCGTAGGTGGTGAGGACCAGGACTTGGGTGTCGGGGAGTTCGGAGCGGATGCGGCGGGTGGCTTGGGTGCCGTCCAGGTTCGGCATCCGCAGGTCCATGACGATGATGTCGGGCCGGTGGGCCACTGCCTGCTCGATAGCCTCGAGGCCGTCGGCCGCGGTGGCGACGACCTCGACTCCGTCCAGGAGGCCGATCAGCATGGCCAGTCCGTCGCGGACGACGCGTTGGTCGTCGGCGATGACGAGGCGGATCGGGGTGTGTGTCATACCGGGACCTGGAGCTCGACCTTCCAGCCCTGCGGGCTGGGTCCGGCGTGCAGGGTTCCGCCGACGTTCTGGAGGCGCTCGTGGAGTCCGGTCAGTCCGTGGCCTCCTCCGACGCCGGCCAGGCCGACGGTCTGGGCGGGCTCGTCGGTGGGGGGTCCGGCCGGCGTGGACCGGTTCTCCACCGACAGGACGGTGCTGCCGGGCTGGTAGTGCAGGGCGACGGTGGTGGGGGCGCCCGGGGCATAGCGGGCGATGTTGGTCAGGGCTTCTTGGGCGCACCGGTAGATCAGCAGCCCGATCTCGGCCGGGACCGGGTGCGGTGGGCCGTTGACCGTGTAGTCGGCCGGGACGAGTAGGTCGTGCTTGTATTGCTCGATCAGGGTCGCCAGGTCGGCCGTGCCGGGCAGGGGTTCGCCGCGCAGGGCGCCGACGGCGATCCGGGCGTTGGTCAGGCCCTCATTGACCAGCTCGCTGGCCCGTTGGACGGCGGCCACGGAGCCGGTGCCGGCATGCTCACGGGTCAGCAGGACCCGGGCGCCTTGCAGCTGGATGGCCGCCCCGGACAGGCAGTGGGCCAGGACGTCGTGCAGCTCTCCGGCGATCCGGCCGCGTTCGGCCAGGGCTGCGGCACGGATCTGCGCGTCCCGAGCGTCGGCGAGCCGGGCCAGGAGCCCCTCGGTCCGGTCTTGGCCGGCCCGGGCGGCGCGGACCACGTATGCCGCCAGCCCCATCAGGGCGTTGAACAGGACAGCCGCCGCGATCATGGCGGCGGTCGCGCTGGCTACGACGAGGGCGGCGGACTGGCCGGCGGTGACGGCCGCCCCCAGGATGGCGCCGGTGGCGGGCGGCAGCCGGGTGATGGCCATCCAGACCGCCGCCCCGGCGGCCAGGCCGGTGGCGCCCCGCGGCTGGAGTCCCACGAGGGCGACCCCGGCGGCCCCCATCAGCGCCAGGACCAAGCCCTGGACCCAGTTCGGTCGGTCGACGAACCGGTCGCTGATCGCCGCGGCCGTGGCGGCGGCATACACGACCAGGGCGATGCTGACGACGCTGGAGATACCGGATAGTCCCGGAACCGGCCGTGTGGTGATGGTGGCGCCGGCGACCACGCCGATGACCGTCCACCCCAGCGGCCGCAGCAGCGCCCGTTGCCGGTGCAACCGTTGGGCCGCGGCCGCCCGGGCCCGGCCGATCCGGGCGCTGGCGTCCTGTGGGTCGGGGCTCATGGTCATCACTCCTTGACCGTGGCCGCGGCCGGTGTCGCAGAACGGTCTGGTCTTATGGAACCTCCTCGGACCCGCCCGTGGCGAGACCCGAGGAGGTTTGAGTTCGGTGGATGCGGCGGTGATGGTGGGTCAGGCGGGCGAGCCGGACAGGGTGGTCCGTGCTGCCGGCCGTGGGCTGAGGCGCTGGCCGCGTACGTGCACGATGACCAGGCGGGCGGTGACCTCGCACAGGGCCATGGAGACCAGCGCGAGCGGCCAGGCAGCGGCGCTGATGTGGTGGACGATGCTGAAGTCGCGGATCGCCGGGCCGGCCCCGTGTTCGAGGGCGAAGACGAAGACGAGCCGCGAGCTGATCCCGGCCAGCAGCAGGACAGCGGCGAGTGGGCCGACCCGGGCGTACCGGGTGGCGTCGGCGTCGGCGCGGACATGCGTGGCATACCCGCAGATGACACCCAGGGTCAGCCCCAGCAGGGTCAGGGAGCCGGCCAGAACGAGGTCGGAGCCGGCGGTCGGGATGCTGTGCACGTAGTGCGTGGCCACGAAGACCACCAGGGCCAGCGGGGCGATGATGCTGCGGGTGTCCAGGCGCCGTTCCCGGGCCTGACGGAGTACCACGACGAGGAAGACTGCGTTGATGAGGTAATCGGTGAGGGTCATGCCTCAACAGTCGCCGTGACCGCTCGCCGCGGCATCGGCGTCAGGGTTGAACCCGGGTGGACTCACCGCTCCACCCGCCGGTCGAGGAACCCATCATGGGGGCGGGCGAGCAGGCAGTCGACGGACCATCCCACGCTCTCTCGCGCGGAACGCTGACGCGTACGAACCGCAGATCGCTGCGGCCTGTGCCCGGGCAGCGGGCGGCCTGGCATCGCCGACCTGGGAGGCCAACGGCCCGGCAGACCTCTCAAAGGACCAAGCGTGGCTGGTGGTGGGTCAGCCGCCGAGCTGGGGGTCGCTGATGCCGGCCGCGCCGGTGTGGATGCGGCCGGCGAGCTGACGGACCCAGGTCGGGTCGGTGGCCGAGGTGAGGGTCAGGTCGTACCACCCGTGCGTGGTCGGCTGGAGCAGCGCCCTGCGCTCTCCCGCGGGCAGTACCACCGTGCTCGACGCGGCATACGCGTCGGTCAGGGTGAGGGTCTGCGGGACGGTGGTGCCGTTGTGCAGGTCGAGCCGGATGGTCCCCGGGCGGCTGGGGGTGGTGGACCCGGCCTCGAGCCCGGCGATGGCGGTGGTGCCGGCCCATCGTCGGTAGAAGCCGTCCGGGCCGTGCGCCGACAGGTCGTAGGTGTCCCCGACTGGCCAGGTCTCGTGTTGGGTCGCGTGGGCCCCGGTGGTGTAGCTGCGCGGTGCCGACGGCGGGGCGGCGTTGGAGCGTACCTGGACGTGCACGCCCAGGTCGCCCCGGTTGTCCAGCTCGGCCACCACGGCGGTACCGGCCAGGTGGGCGTTGACGTCGAAGCGGTAGCCCAGGGCGCGAGAGGGTCGGGTTCCGCTCTCCTGGGCCGGCATCGAGCCGACCGCCGGCGGCACCGGGACATAGCTGGGGTGCCGCAGCCGGTCGGTGGGCGCGAGGCCCGCGGTCGAGGGCAGCGGGGGGACGGCCGTCACCTTCCGTCCGAAGTCGAAGGCGCTGACGAAGTCTCCGCAGACCGCCCGCCGCCATGGGGTGATGTTGGGTTCGCGCACCCCGAAGCGCTTTTCCATGAAGCGGATCAGCGAGGTGTGGTCGAACGTCTCTGAGCACACCCAGCCGCCGGTGCTCCAGGGGGAGATCACCATGGCGGGCACTCGCACTCCGAGGCCGAAGTTTCCGGGCACGTCGTGGGCGCCGTCGTAGAACTCGTGAGCCGTGGAGACCGTCGAGGCGCCGGGGATGAGGGGGGTGTTGGGGTGCGGGGGGACGATGTGGTCGAAGAAGCCGTCGTTCTCGTCGTAGACGAGGAAGAGCGCCGTCTTGGCCCAGACGTCCGGGTTGGCGGTGAGGGCGTCCAGGACCTGGGCCACGTAGGACATCCCGAAGTCGGTGGGCCAGTTGCCGTGCTCGGTGTACGCCTCCGGTGCGGCGATCCACGACACCTGGGGGAGGGCGTCGGCGGCGACGTCGTCGCGGAAGATCCGCAAGAGGTCGTCACCGTTCTTCGCGTCGGTGCCCACGCGTGCCCGGTCGTACAGCGGCGTCCCGGGGGCGGCGGTGCGGTACGGGGTGAAGTACAGCAGCGCGTTGTCGCCGTAGTTGCCGATGTAGGGGTCGCCGGTCCAGCCCCAGGACCCGGCGGCGTCGAGCCCGTTGCCGACGTCCTGGTAGACCTTCCAGCTCACCCCGGCCTGTTGGAGCCGCTCGGGGTAGGTCGTCCAGGAGTAGCCCAGCTCGCCGTTCCAGAGGTCGGGTCCGCCGCCCCGGCCGTCGTTGCCGGTCCACCCGGTCCACATGTAGTAGCGGTTGGGGTCGGTGGGGCCGAGCAGCGAGCAGTGGTAGGCGTCGCAGATGGTGAACGCGTCGGCCAGGGCGAAGTACCAGGGAATGTCCGAGCGACGGTAGGACATCATCGTCGCCGGGGTCTTGGTCTGCAGCCACTTGCCGTAGTTGCCGTTGTCGAAGGCGGCATGCGTCGGGGCCCACGCGTGGTCCAGGTCCTCGACGAAGGCACGGCCCAGGTCCGGGACGTCGGGGTGGAAGGGCAGCACCTCACGCTCCCCGTCGGACTGGTGCCACACATCCTTGCCCGACGGCAGCCGTGCCGGGTGGGGGTCGCCGAAGCCGCGGACACCGCGCAGGGAGGCGAAGTAGCTGTCGAAGGAGCGGTTCTCCTGCATCAGGACCACGATGTGCTCGACGTCCTCGATCGAGCCGTGGATGCGGTTCGCGGGCAGGCTCGACGCGCGGGCCAGGCTCTGGTCGAGCATGGCCGCGGCCGCCGCACCGGCGGAGACCTGCAAGAACCTGCGACGGTTGACGTCAGTCACGAGCACTCCCTCGATCGGCTCCCGGGCCGTTTACCCGGACTGCGCCCAGCCCACCACGGCGCGTGCCGTGGCGGCCGTACGCCGCATGAGCAGTAGGCGAACACTCGGTATGGCCACACGGCACGACAACAGTCCGTCGGAACGAGACGTCCCGGGACGACCGTCTCGGACGACGACATTGCAGCGCCCGGTCCGGCATACCTCCGGACCGGGCGCCACTTCGTAGCGAGTGCAGTGTCAGGGCTGGTTCTGGGCCGCCCCGCTGGTGGGGTCGAGGATCATCGGGGTGGAGTTGGGGTGGGCGAAGTCGAACAGGTTCGTCAGGGAGCCCGCCCGCTTGTCGAAGGAGCCGCCCCCGATCCGGCCGGTGTGCCAGTTGTCCTCGATGAACCGCAGGATGGAGGTCTGGTCGGTGAGGGTGCTGTCCACGAAGTTCTGCTTGGCGAAGGGCGAGACGACCAGCAGCGGCAGCCGCGGGCCGTACCCGCAGCGACCCTGCTCGCCGGCCATCGCGCTGTCGGCCCGGCCGCACACCCCGGCGCCGTCCAGGCCGTCGAAGGCGGACCGCGAACCGTTGATGATCGTCGACGGCTGGTGGTCGTACCAGCCGTCGGAGTCGTCGTAGGCGATGACCACTGCGGTACTCGACCAGTCCGGTGAGGCCTGCAGGCGGTTGATGGTGGAGACCACGAAGTTCTGTTCGTCGAGGGGGTCGGAGTAGCCCGCGTGGCCGTCCTGGTACCCGGGCGCCTTCAGGTAGCTGACGGCCGGGAGCTTGTCGGCGGCGACCGTAGTCCAGAAGTCGCTGACGTCGTACTGGTGGTTAGCCTGGTCGGTCTTGCCGATCATGGCCGCCGAGGTGGGTGGCAGGTGGTGAGGGTTGGCCGTCGAGGCGTAGTACTGGAACGGTTCGTGGTGGGGAATGTAGTCGCCTTTGGTCCCGTACTGGCCGGTGGCGCCCAGGGCGGCGCCGATGTTGTGCTTGGCGCCGCAGACGGCCTTGCCGTTGAGCGTGGCGGTCGGCTTGAAGCCACCCTGGAAGAACCCCCAGCTGATGCCGCGGTCGTTGAGCAGGTCACCGATGTTGCGGTTCGTGGAGCTCAAACCGGCTTGGTCGCGGCTGGAGCAGTCGTCGTATAGCGGCTGGGGGTCGCCGATGATGGTGCCGAGCCCGCTGGGACCTGCCTTGGCGAGCACCTCCCCCTCTGGCATGGTCGGGCCGGCGGGGTTGAAGACCTTGGCCACGCCGAAGGTCTGGCCCGCGACGAGGTTGATGGCGCCTGGCGTTGACGGGCCGAAGGTCGTGCCGTGGGAGTTGTCGCTCATCGCGAAACGCTGGGCGTAGTTCCACAACCCGGTGACCGAGTTGCCGTCGTAGTAGTCCATGACCAGACCCGGGGCCCCGTAGGTGGGCGCGGCACAGGCGGCGACCTCGGTGTGCTGAACGAACTTGTCCATCAGGCCGTGGTTGAAGGCCAGCTGCTCGTCCAGGTACTCGTGGTCCTGGTCGCAGGTGACCTGTTGGTTCTGGCCGCCCAGGCGGGTCGGATTGGACAGGTTCGGGTTGTGGTTGAGCAGCGCCGGGGTCAGCCCGTCGACCTTCGGGGTACCGGCAGCCGGGTGGAAGGGTGTGCCGTCGGTGTTGGCGGCCTGAGGGTAGGTGCCGAAGTAGTGGTCGAAGGAGACGTTCTCCTGGAAGATGACGACCAGATGCTTGATCGGTGTAGCCGTGCCGTGACCCGATCGGGTAGCTGCTGACGAGGCGAAGGCGCTAGCGCCGAATGCCAGCACCGGAACAGCAGCCGCCACCGCAACGGCAACCCGCAGCGTATGCCGCCGGCCGGCAGGACGAGAGCAGGAACTCATGGACATCTCCTTCTTCAAGGGTCGGGCGGGGCCGCAGCCGTTCGCCGCGGCCCGATCGCCCGGCCACCCCATCAGACCCAGCCCAAACCCGCCCCCCGCCCGCGCGACGACGACATGAACAGTGGATGACTTTGCTGAGCTTTTCAAGGGGTTCTGGCGGCCCTGAGTGGTTTGGCTTCAGTGTGGAGTGGGCTTGCTGGTGCTGGTCGTTGCCCGCCGGAGGGTCAGGAACCCGGCCGTGTTGGCCAGGATGATGAGGGCGATGACAAAGCTGGTGTTGTGGTCGTAGGCGATGCCGAGGATGCCGCCGGCGATGAGGAGCCCGAGACCGCGGACCAGGGCGAGCCAGCCGAAGGCGACCGATCGAGCGTTGGGGTCGACGAGCTGGGTGGCGGCGGCTTTGACTGTGGAGTCCAGGATGCCGTTGACGATGCCCCAGACGGCGACCCCGGCCCAGATGAGCCAGGCGTGGTCGGTGAACGCGACGGCGGAGGTTGCCGCCGCAACGGGGACGGCCAGCAGGATCTTCGCGCCGTGCCGGTCGTAGAGCCGGCCGGCGATGGGCCCGGTCAGCCCGTCGACGAGCATCGCTGCGGCGAAGAGCAGGGGGATCTGGGCGGTGGTGAGCAGGCCGGTGGCCTGGGCGTGGAACGCCAGGAGTGGGAAGGAGGCCACCCCGGCGGACAGGATCGCGATGGCGCCGACGTACTCCCACAGTTGGCGGGGCAGAACGGTCCTGGCGGCCGGGCCGCCGGCGGGCGCGTCCGACACCGCTGCCGCCGGTTCCGGCGCGGCGGTGTCGGGTATGGGTGTTTCGTAGGCCGCGGGGTCGGGGACGCGCAGGCGTAGCCAGGCCAGTACGCCCAGAACCAGGACGCCGGGGACCGCCAGCGCGCCGAACGCCAGCCGGTAGTCCCCGTCCCGTTGGGCCAGGATCGCGGCCAGCAGCAGCGGGCCGAGCAGGGCGCCGAGCTGGTCCATGGCTTGGTGGATCCCGAACGCGGCGCCGGCCCCGGTGCGGGTCGAGGCGTGCGAGAGCAGGGTGTCCTTGGCGGGAGAGCGGACGGCCTTGCCGAGGCGTTCGGTGCCGTAGAGCAGCAGGACCGGGACCAGGGCGGTGGTGGTCCCGAGCAGGGGGACGCTGAGCACGGTCAGGGCGTACCCGGCGATGGTCCAAGCCCAGTAGTGCCGGCCCCGGGCCACCAGGTAGCCGGTCACGACCCGAAGCCCGTAGCCGATGAACTCCCCGGCCCCGGCGACCAACCCGACGATGGTCGCGGACGCACCGAGGGTGGCCAGGTAGGGCCCGATGATGGCGCGGGCGCCTTCGTAGACCATGTCGGCCAACAGGCTGACCAAACCCAAAGCCAGGACGAACCGCCATGGCCGCAGCAGGCCGTCCTTGGTGGCCGGTCTCTTGGCTGTCATGGGGCGACATCCTCGCGCATCACGGCGGGGCTACTGCTCCGCCTCGGCGCGGTGCTTGCGGATCGACCAGACGAGCACGCCGACCACGACGGTGGCGGCCACGACCAGGGCGGCGTCCCGGCCCAGGGTGGCCTCGACCTGGGCGTAGGAGCGGCCGGCCAGGTAGCCGGCGGTGACCACGACGGCCCCCCACAGGATGCCGCCGGCGGCGTTGACGCCAGGAACCGTGGGTAGGGCATCCGGACGGTGCCGGCCAGGGCGGGCATGACAGCCCGGAAGAAGGCGACCCACCGGCCCAGGAAGACCGCGGCTCCGCCGCGGCGGGCCAGGAAGTCCTGAGCCTGGTTCAGGCGTGTGCGGCGCCGGTCCAGGATCTTCAGTGACAGGATCCGGGGCCCGAGGTGGCGGCCGACCTCATACCCGACGCTGTCGCCGACGATGGCCGCGGCGATGACGACCGCGATCACCGCGGCCAGCGGGGCGTGGCCCAGGCTGGCGGCGACACCGCCCAGCAGGGCGGCGGTCTCGCCGGGGATGACGAAGCCGACGAAGAGGCATCCTCGACGAACACGATCAGGACGACCAGGCCCAGCACCGACCAGGTCGGCGCGGCCAGGATGTGGTCGATGATCTTGGTCATGCCCGGGTCGCCGCCTCGGCGGGTGCATGGTCGCCGGTGAGCTGCTGGTGCTCGGTGAACACTGCGCGCAGCCCCCGGCAGGCGCCGCAGCCGACCGGCCGCCCAGGTCAGGTCGCGGCGCAGAGCCCACCAGCCGCCCGCCGCGACGGCGGCGCCGAAGGTCAGACCGGCCAGAACGTCCCTCTGCTGGGGCACCCGCCCCCTTCAGACAAGGGGTACAACATCCGTCGGGGCTGAGCCTCGGCGGTCCTTGCCGACGCGCACCGACACCGTCCCACGGCCGGCGCGTTCCGGGGAACAATCTGGCGTGGTGGCCGCCGGGCAGGACGAGGCCGTGACGGGGTCGCCGACCGGGTCGGCAGGTCGATCACTGCGCCCACCCAGACCGTCAAGCCCTGCGCCGCCATGCGCCCTTGGAGACCAGCGCGACAAGGGCGGTCCCCAGGGCGAGCCCCACCGTCACCAGGATCGCCCCGACAGCCCACAACCCGGTCTCGTCGGTGGATGCTGCCGTGACAGACCAGGCGACGGCGAAACCCAAGGTGACCGCTAGGACGACTACCGGGGTGCTGAGTTTGTGGGCGGCTGCGGCGGTCAGGGCGATCAAAGACAGGATGCAGCCCGTGACCTGCCAGCTTTGGTACGGCCCTCTGGCCAGGCCGGTCACGGGGTCGACCTGGTAGGTGGTGTCCCAAGCACACCAGGCCCACCAACAGCTGGCGGACGCCACAGCGACCAGGGCCGCGAGGAGGAAACCGGAGACGGTGGGACGGCGTTGGGCCATGCGGCGACTCTGCGCCACGTCCTGCCAGGGAGGCAGAGTAGTCGTACGCGCCCACCCTGGGGGAGTTCTACCTGCCGGCGTATCGCAGCCCTTCTCCGTCCCGGCCGGAAGGATGCCGACCTGGGTTGAAGCTCGCTTGTCGGCAACGCTCGAAAATGGGGCCGATCCCCCGGCGATCCCCATCAGCAAGGACACCGAACACCGGTCCAACGACGCGCAGGCAGCCACTACCCAGATGACTGATTCCAAGGGGTGTCAGTGGTCGTAGGCCGTCAGAGAGCGGAGGGCGGTTTGGCCGGTGCGGTCGTTGTGCCAGATCGCGGCGGTCATCGCCAGGAGGCGCTGTAGGACCCGGACGATGACCCCGGTCGGGGTGCGACCGCCGTGGCGTTCGAGGCTGAGCTGGCCTTTGAGGGTGTCGAACACGGACTCCACCGTTTGTCGCGACGGCTTGAGCAGGTTGGCCCCGGGTCGGGGTTTCTCCCCGGACCGGGCTTTGCGCGGGAGGGTGGATCGGGTTGCGGCCAGAGTGGATTCGAAGTCTCGGCCGTAGGAGTTCTTGTCAGCTATGAGAGTCCGCCCGCCGCCGGCCAATGCCGGGGTGCCCACGATCAGGTCGGCCAGCACGGTCCGTTCGTCGGCCTTGGCGCCGGTCAGGGCGTAGGCGATCGGCAGCCCCTGCAACGTGCACACCAGGTGCAGGCGTAAACCCCAGAAGTAGCGGGAGTGGGAGGCGCAGTAGCCGTACTCGGCCCAGCCGGCCAGGTCCGAGCGTTTGACGGTCTCCCGGGACCGGGCACATTCGACGGGGGTGGAGTCGACCACCAGCACGTCATCGCTCGCGACGCTGGTGTCGGCGGCCAGGTGCTCGATCATGGCCACCATCACCGGGGCCAACCGGCGCAACCCTTTTGTTGTACCCGGGCTGGTGGGGCAGGTAGGGGGAACAGGTGCCGCCACTGGGCGCGGACGTGGCGGACCCAGCGGGCCTCGTCATCGAAAACCTAGGACCGCCGACAGCACCGCCAGAGGTGATCATCTCCGCGTCGCTGACGCGGTTTCATCCCGACCGCGGGCCGCCACGGGACCAGCTCCGGGCGAGCCTTCAACAGATCGTCGGTGCTGACGTAGATTGCGTGGCGAGGGTGTCCAGATCGGTGTCAACGAGGGCCTCCAGGCTCGAGTTGGTTCGCAACATCGAGTGTGGGCACCCTCGCCCTCACGTCACACGCGCCACACCCGCCACCTTGGCATCAATCATCTAGCGCACTCAATGGACAGTATTGGGCAAAGCGCTCCGTCGCGCGGGCCTCCGTTGGCCGCCTCGGCCGTGGCGGCCCTGATCATCGCACTTGGCTTGTCGGTCGACGTGCCCGGTCGGACCATCGCCGTCACAGTGGATGGACCGACCGTGGACTTCACCCTCATTGCGTCCGGCTGAGTTGCGACGGGCGGTGCGCTGGGTCCGTGCGCTGGGCACGCCTCACCCGGTCAACCACGGTCGGAGGGTGGTGTCAGCTCATGCACAGGCCCCATACGTCGGTGTCGGTGCTGGGGCTCGACATCCCGCCGGAGTGGCCGATCGCCGTCCAGTTCGTCGTGGCCGACGTGTTGCCGGTCGGGGCGCCCGTCGCGCCGCTGGGGTAGTCGCCGTCGAGGTGGTCACCCTGTGATCCCGGCACGGTGAAGCTTCCGGTCGTGGGATCGCTGCCGCTGATCGAGGCGCCCCCGCTGACCAGGTTGCCGGCGACGCCGCAGGCGCTGGTGGTGGCGGTGGCTTGGCTGTTCGCCGAGGTCGGGCCGGCCACGTTGGTGTGCCGGACCGTGACCGTGATACCGTTGACGTCGATCCCGTTCCCGCTGCAGATGGCGAAGGCGCTGGTGGTGTTGCCGGTGCCGCTCATGCCGCCGTTGAGCGCGACTGCAGTCCAGGATGTGGGGTTGGTGCTGGCGTCCGCCGCTGCTGCGCCGGTGCTGCTCGACGGGTAGCTGCCGATGACCTTGACGCTCCGGTTGCTTGCCAGCGTGGACCGTGCGCCGCCCCCCAGCAGCCGAGTGCCAGCGGGGCAGATGGCTGTCGTCGATGTCATGCCGCCGGCGGTCGTCGGACCGGAGGTGCTGCTCACGACCACCTGGGTATGGGTGATCGTGGCATTGGTGAAGCACACCCCGAACGGTTGCACCGTGTAGGTCCCGGTGCCGTTGCCGCCGGTGCCTCCATAGCCGAGCCAGTAGGTGGGGTCGGTTGCACCGCCGGTGGCCGCGGACGTCCCGTTGGTGCTCGGCTCGGTCTCCATGATGTCGATGCCGTTGTCGGGACCGGTGACCTTGACCCCGCCAGCCGAGATGTCACCGCTGGAGCAGTGGGCGGCGGTCTTGATCAGGACGCCGGGGCCGGGGGCGACGGAGGACGTTGTCCCGGGGGTTGCGACCGTCGCAGCGGTGCTGGCGACGGCAGCGCCCGGTACGACCGTCGCCACCGCAACGGCAACCACGACCGTCCCGAGGAGGCTTGCCTTCTTCATCCCGGTATCCCTTCGGCAGGTGTGAGCCGTCTGCTCACGTCACAACTGGTTGGCCAGCACGCCACCTACGCAGGCACGGCCAAACGCGCCACCCGGAGTGTTCCGGACGCATAGGGCGAAGGTATCAGTTAGGCGCAACTGCGGTTCAATAGCCTTCGTTGATCAATAGATACGGAAATATCCTCCCTAGACATCCGTGAATGCGGGAGACCTTGGTCTACGATCCGACCATGGCAATGGCGTCGGATCACTTCACCGCACCGGCTCTCCTTGGCGCCGACACGAGGGCGAGAACACTCACGGCTCCGGTCGCGATGGTCCTCGTCGGCGGCCTGGCGGTAGGTCTCATCGTGGTTCAGCAGCTGGTGCGGACCCCTTGGGGTCTACCCGGGCATCGGGGGCTCTTCTGGCTCAGCACGCTCATCGCCGTCCGGTTGATCGTGGACCGTCCGGGCACCGCCGTCCGGGTCGCCGCCACGGCCAGCTGCCTGATCCTGATGAGCAATCCGGCCATGGGCGTGCACGTCATCCCGTATCTGCTGGCTGCCCTGCTGGTGGATCGGGCCATGGCCACCCGGACCGTCCGACGACACCCTTGGGTGATCCTGGTCCTCGCACCCCTGATCCATCTGGTGGCCGTGTTGGCCCCTTTGGTCCACAACCTCCAGCTGGCGCCGCTGGTGACGGTTCTGCCGGGGATGGGGTTCTACATCCGTGGGGATCTGCTGTGGGGAGCGGCGGCCGGCGTGGTCGGCCTGGCGATCGGTCTTCCGGGACGCGGTGTGATGCGCCGGTTGACTGGGGAGAGCCGACCGGTTGGAGCCTGACCGCAGCCGAAACGAGTACCACAGCTCTGATCCCACCTCGACGACATCCGGGAGAGTCCATGCGCACCTCACGTTCGATCGCCGCGCTCGCGGGCTCGGCGGTCCTTGTGGCCGTCGCGACCACTGGTGCGGTTGGCGCCCCCGCCGGCCCCTGTGGGCGCACCGGGAGCCTCACCGGAACGACATCCCTGACCTGCTCCTACTCAGCGGTCGGATCGGACACGTTCACGGTGCCGCGGGGCGTCACCCGGGTCACCGTGACGGTCACCGGGGCGCGTGGTGGTAGTGCCGTGCTCCCGCAGCAGCCCAGCGGACCGGGTGGTGCGGGCGGGAGTGCCGCCGGTTCGATCACAGTGCTCGCTGGTGACGTCGTCCAGGTCGACGTCGCGGGCGCCGGCCGTGACGGCACCGCTGCGAGCGCGACCGGCGGCATGAAGAACGGCCCGTCCGGTGGCGCGGGCGCGGCGGGAGGCTTCGGCGGCTCGGACGGCGGAGTCCGCGGCGCGCCCGGTGACGCCAGCGGCGGAGCCGGCGGATCCAACCCAGGCAACGGCGGCAACGGGTCCGGCGGCGGCGGCGCCTCGGACATCCGGATGGCGCCGGGCGGGTGCGCTGGCCTGACCTGCGGACTGGGTGCCCGGATCCTGGTCGGGCCCGGCGGCGGGGGTGCCGGCGGAGACGGCGGCTCAGGAGGAGCTGCCGGCGGTGCCGGCGGTGCCGGGGGCGGGTTGACTGGAGCGGACGGCTCGCTGGGTGGTGGCGGCGGTGCCGGACCGGTCGGCCATGGTGGAACCCAGAGCGCTGGCGGCGCCCCTGGAGTCAACCCCAACGCACCGAGTGCCTTCGGCGGCGCACCCGGAACAGCCGGCGTGAGCGGGGCCGGCGGTGCCGGTGGTGACGGCAACAGCGTCACCACCAAGGGCGCCGCGATTGCAGGAGCGGGCGGCGGGGGAGCCGGTGGCGGGCTGTTCGGCGGAGGCGGCGGAGCCGGCGGCGGGAGCCCGTTCGGTGGTCACGGCGGGTCCGGTGGCGGCGGAGGTGGCGGCAGCGCGTATGCCGCGGGCACGGTGACCGCCAGCGCGCTAACTCCCGCCGCGAACGACGGGAGCATCAACCACGGCGACGGACAGGTCCTGGTCAGCTGGACCCGCCCGACCAACATCGCCCAGGCGATCTCCTTCCCGCCGCCACGGGCCATGGTGGTCGGGGCTGCCGACGAAACCTTGACAGCCACCAGCGACTCGGGGCTCCCAGTGACCTACTCCAGCCTCACCCGACAGGTCTGCACGGTCCTGGGCGGGCGAGTTCACGCAGTCGGAGCCGGTACCTGCACCATCACGGCCAGCCAGGCCGGGGACAGCACGTTTGCTCCCGCGGCATCGGTCACCAGGAGCCTGGCCGTGACTCAGGCCCCGCCCCCGAAGCCCAAGCCTCCGATCACGCCGCCGCCGCACACCGCCGCTGGCGGAGGCGCCCGGCCCGGGGTCGCCCCGAGCAGCAGCGCCCCGCCCACCGCGCTCGCGTACACCGGGGCCCCAGCGCTGGGCCTCCCTGTGAGCGCTGCTGCCCTGGCCGTCCTCTGCGGACTCGGCCTGGTCACCATCGGCCGGCAGGCCGGCCGGGCTCGGCGCAAGGCTCCGGGCGCACCGGCCCCGAAGCGCTGACGGGTCGTCTCTGACAATGTCCGAGCAGACGAACCGAACCGTGCTGTCCCGATCCACCGTGCTGGTGGGCATCGACGACACCGACAACGCCTCGAGTCCGGGAACGGGCTACCTTGCCCAGCGACTCCTGGAGGAGCTGGTCGAGCAGGGGCTGGCGCGCCCCTGCGGTGCCACCAGACACCAGCTGCTCGTGGACCCTCGCGTGCCCTACACGTCCCACAACTCCAGCGCCTGCCTGGCCGTCGAGGCGGCCGCGGGCGTCGAGGTGCAGGCGGTCCACGACGTGGCCGCGCAGTTCCTGCGCACCCGCAGCGCCGAAGGCTCCGATCCCGGCCTCGCGGTCGTGGCGCGCTCGGTCGAGGCCGCCGACCGTGCCGCGATCATCGACTGGGGGTTCCGGGCCAAGACCCAGCTGCTCGACCAGGTCGCCGCGCGCTCGACTGCAGCCCAGCACCACGTGCTGCTTTCCGGACATGGCGGAACCGAAGACGGCGTGATCGGCGCACTGGCTGCGGTGGGCCTGCACCTGTCAGGCAGCGACGGCTTCTTCATCTGGATGGACGGCATACGGGCAATCCGGGCGGGCAGCTACAGCCTGGAGCAGCTCCTGGCGGTGGTGCCCGTCGACGACGCGCGGGACAGCCGCGCGCAACGGCCCGAACTCGGGGCCATCATCGACGTTTCGCCGTGGGTGCGCCCGCTGCTACTGGACGCCCACGCCGTGCTGCTGCTCGAACAGGTGCCCGCCGGTGAGGCGGCCAGCCGCTGGCGGACCGCCCCGCGCGACCTCGTGAGGCAACATTGACCGCGTCGACCGGGCGAGTCGCCGTCACCCTGGCCGCAGCGGTCGGAGCCGTCGCCCTGTCGGCGTGTTCTGCTGCGGGCACGGCACATGCGCCGAACACGGGCAGCACGTCGACGAGCCCGTTCGCGTCTGCACCATCGGCGAGACCGTCGCCCACCGGAGCCTCGTCGCGTCTGTCGCCCACCGGACTCTCGGCGAGCCCATCGCCCAGCAGGCTGTCGACGAGTCCGTCTGCGTCTGGCAGCGGCGCGGGACCATCGCCGACCGGCGGTGGTTCGAGCGGGCCGTCACCCGATGGCACGTCCAGCAGGTCGACCTCGCCGCCCCAGCCGACCCCGGTTCCCACCACCTGCACATCGGTCAGCTTCGCCAGCCCCGGCAAGCGGTCGGTCACGGTCACCTTCCTCGCTCCAGTCAACGCGCGCGTCGACGAGACCCTCGTCGGGGCCGGTGGGGGCGGCGGACGTGGGCCCGGACCCGGCGGAACCGGCACCCCACCGCCCGTCGGCGGTCCGGGCGGGGGCGGCGGGGGCGGCGGCGGCGCCGGTGGCACGGTGTCGCAGACCGAGGTACTGCGTCCCGGGGGTTCGGTCGTGCTGACCCTGGTCGTCGGCGCCGGTGGTACCGGTGGTACCGGTGGCGGTGGCCCGGCGATGCCGAACGCACGTGGCACCTCCGGTCGGGACACCACATTGACAGGTGACAGCCTCTACGCGACCGGACGAGGAGGGGTCGGTGGCGCCAGCGGCCAGGGCGGCCAGGCCGGGGCCGGCGGGGGCAGCGGTGGTGCCGGCGGCACCGCCAGCCCCGCCGGCATCCAAGGAACGCCGGGATCCGCCGGGGGCCCGGGCAGCCCCGGAGTCGGCGGAACGCCTGGATCCGGCGGACACGGCGTGCACGGCTCGGGCGGCAACGGCGGAGCAGGCGGGGTGTCCCGTGCCGGGTCTGATGGAGGCTTTCATCCCACGGAAGGATGAGAGTCATGTCAGCACCCAGGAAGTACCCCGAGGAGATTCGGGAGCGAGCGATCAGGATG
>JAJPIW010000067.1 GCA_021324575.1 Intrasporangiaceae bacterium
CTCGCTCTCGGGCCACGCGGTGGTGGACATCTGCCCAATGTACGGCGGCATCCGCGCTTTCCACGCCATCGGCCCAAGACGCTGCGGAACCGCTCGATCATGCCGCGGATGGTGTTTAGGTACCGCTGGTTGGGTTGGGTCGCCCAACTATTCGAACAGGGGAACATCGAGGTCGTAGGCCAAGACCACGGCCCGTGCCAACTGGGCCTCTTGGTCAGCGCTGAGGTACCCAACGGTGCGGCCGAGCAACCCCACAGGAACGGTGATGACATTGTCGAGGGCAACCACGCAGTCGTGGTCCAGCCCGTTGACGGCCCCGACCCGGACTTCGCTGGACAAACCCTTGATGGTCGTAGTGATGGGAGCCACGGTCACCTTCGTCATCGCGCCGCGGGCGGCTTCCCGAGTCAGGACGAGCGCTGGTCGGGTCTTGTCGAGGCGGACCAGGCAGATCTCTCGCACCGCTCAGTCCTCAACCTCGATGTGGGCGCTGCCCCACTGCACGAGGTCGTCCAAGTCGTCCTCAGCCCCCCGTTGGCGAAGGATCTGGGCGTCCTGCTCGGCTGCCTGTCGACGCATCTCGCGCTCCACCGCTGACGCGACAAGCGCCGCCCTGCTGGGCGATTTGCCGGTTGCAACCGTGCGGTCGAGGAAGGCCACCATCTCGTCAGGAAGGCGGACCGCGATCTGAGTACTCATATGCCTAATCATACCGCAACGCATCCCGAAATGGGATGCACTCATATGCCGCGTCAAGCGCGCCACTGAGCTACTTCGCGGAGGCCCAGACCTGTTCGAACTCTCAACTGAGATCCCCCAACGACTCCAGTCCTCGAGCGCGTCCAGCCGCGCGTTCCCCAGCTGGCCGTACTCATCCTCAGTCCGGTCCTGGCCGTATCGCAGGGTCTGACCATTTTCGTAGATCTCGACTTGGTGCGTCGGCGAGCCGTCGTCGCCTACTTCGATGAAGTAGGTCGCAGCGCCCCGCGAGTCGAACTGGTCACCCCGCGACTCATCCCAACGCCGCTTGAACCATTGCCCTTCCACACCTGCTGCGTGCCATGCGATTTCGTACGCTCGTGCCGCGATAGAGCAAGCACGCCGGCGTACAACGGGTCCTTCGGAGATGCGAACTGGAGCTGCGGTCGCGCTGGGCGAGATCGACCCAGCCCGCTGCTCGAACGAGGCAACGCGCTCCGCCGACGGTGAGTCACCCGACGACGGAGCGCTGTGCCGCCGAGATGGGTCAGCTCGCGTACGCGCAGATGGCGTCTAGCTCGAAGTACGTGTTGTACTGCGGCGGGACCACGACCATCGTTGCGCCCCACCCGTTCCGCGCGTCGTTGATGCTCGTCTCCGAGACGTACGCGTACCGGACGTCGCCGTAGCCGTTGGAGAAGACGTTGCCCACGTGGGCCCCACCTCCGACCGGCACCTTGCCGGTCGGGCAGAGCACCTCGTGGTACTCGCGGGCGCCGGATGGCACGGTGAAGTACTGGGTGACCACCTGGTAGCCCGAGAAGCCGGCCGGACCCTGGGGCCCGGTCGCCCCGGTTGCGCCAGTCGCCCCGGTTGCACCAGTGGCGCCGGTCGCTCCGGTTGGGCCAGTCGCACCGCGGGCGCCAGCTGCGCCTGTTGCGCCGGTGGCACCCCGGGCGGCCAAGAGCGACCAGTACGTCGGGTAGGCGGACGGGGTTTTGCCGACCGATGGGGCGAGTGCGACGTACGACGAGCCTCCGTAGACCACGACGTCGAGGACGGCATACGAACCGGTGGTTGCCCAGGTCCCGCGCTGCCGGTACCCCTTGGACCAGCTGATCGTGGACTCGGTCGTGGCGCACCGCCGGCCAGCCTGGTAGTCGATGATCCGCGTCACCGCCGTCGTTCGGTTGACGCAGGCCGTGATCTGGCCGTTCGCCGAGGAGGGGATGCTGGCCAGTGCGACGCCGCCGCCGACGATGACCGAGGCGGCAGCGAGGCCGGCGGCGAACCCGACCGCCCCCCGACGCTTGGACAGAATGTTCATAGGGTCTTCTCCTTGCCCGTCGAGACGTGGGCCGAACGGCCCGACAACAAGGAGGACCGGTTCCGAACCGCTGATACACAGGCGCCGCCCGTGAGCAAGATCGACTGCGGAGAGCAGCGGGCGCCCCCAAAGCGGCGCATACCGCGAGAGTCTCAACGCGGAGCTCAACTCTCGACCTGCCTACTTGGGCTCCCGTACGGCAGATACCGCGAGCATGGTCGGAATGGTGGCGAACCAGCGTTCGTAGTCGCTCCAGTGTTCCTCGGGTAGCTCATGGCCGGGCAGGGTCGGAGGCTCAACGAGGCGACGAACCAGCAGCCCGTTCAGGGATAGCGCCTCCACGTAGTGTTCGAGCGGACGATGGTAGTGACGGTGACCCCCGAAGGATTCGATCCACCACTCTTCGCGCCTGAGGTACCCCGTGACCTTGCGTGACCACGGCGGCTGGGCTTCCGGGCTGGAGGGCTGCTGTCGGAAGAACGCCGGATGCAGGATGGTGAAGATGAACCGGCCACCCGGGCGGAGCGCTCGGGCGACGGCGCTGAACACCGGATCCAACACCGGAACGTCCATCAAGACCATGTGGCACACCACGGCGTCGTACGTGTCAGGGTCGACCGGGAAGTCATGGGCGAGGTCGCGAACATCGAATGTCACGCCTGGATGCTCTCGGCGTGCTAGGGCGACGAGCTCGGCGCTGCCATCGACTCCTGTGACGTTGGCCCCTCTGGCCGACAGGAGGCCAGACAGCCACCCGTGTCCGCACCCCACGTCCCAGACGTCCGCCCCGACCGGGTCCCCGAGCTCCTCGTCGAGGAATGGGGCCAAGCGTCGGAAGAACGAGTCGGACCGGACGCCGACCTTGGCCGCATACGACCCGGCGGCGGCATCCCAAGACGCCAGATCGACCCGCGAACGATCGTCTGGGGTCATCAGCTCGGACTCCTGGTCTTCGGTGGGTACGTCGGCAGGATCGGCCGGCAGTCGCCAACTAACGTCGGGTCCGGTGATCGTATGGCCCAACCGCACCCGTGGCGCCGGCAAGACGACGACCAGTGCCCTTGTGCCGCCGCTGATCCCGGACCCCCAGGTGTTGCGCCGAGAAGGTCGGCGAGACCCCCATGGACATCACCCCTGGGGAGCCACGCGAACATTCACGGGCTAACGCGTCAGTTCTCAAGGCTGCGCTCGTAGCGCAAGAGCTCTGGGTATGGCGCAAAGGTGCCGCGTGTGCGGTCACCGGTCGGCTTCCATCCGAGCTTCTCGTAGAAGCGTCGGCCTCTACCGTTCTTGGTGAACACGGTCAGCCAAACGTGTCGAAGGCCGCGCTCCCTCAGGATGTCGAGCACGGCGTCGTGCGCGTCCTGTGCAACATGACCACCCCAGTGGCCGACGGCGATACCGAAGTGGACGAACTCATCGCCCCGGATAGCGGCGAACCCTGCGATGGTGTCGTCGAGGAGAACGACGAAGCAGTCGATGCCAGGCGTGGCGATCTCCTGTCGCCAGCGCGCGGCTACTTCGTCACGAGGAAACGGGTAGGTGTCCTGCGGAAACACCTCTGCCAGCCCGCGTACCGCGCCAGGTTCTTGCACCGCGATGACGTCGGCAACGTCATCGAGAGTCATGGCGCGCAAAGCTGTACGCCCAGACATGCGCGGCATACGCGAACCCTTCGGACTGGGACCCAAGCGCAAGCGCAGGGAGTACGTGTCGGCTCGGCGAGGGGCAACGAGAACGGGGCCTGACCTGTGGTGTCAGGTCAGGCCCCGGTGGTCGGGCTGACAGGATTTGAACCTGCGACCCCTTGACCCCCAGATCGGCGGGGTCAGGTTCCGTGCTTGCTCCAACCTCCGTCCGATACTCCCCCGGTGCGACCGCGCGCAGGGCGTGCATGCCGTTGGGGACATTTTGGGGACCTTCGGCGAGCGTCTCATTGCGAAGGCGAACCAGTGCCTTTGGCGCCCGCTCGGGCGGCGTTGACCCCGTTGTGATCGATGCCTCTGATGACGGGGTCGGTCGGGTCGGGGGGCACCGGGGGGGCACGATGGATTGAGGGCACGCTCGCCCGGCGACACCCTTCCGGAGTGGACAGCATGACCGCCCGCCCGCGAGTCTCGGGCGGCCTAGCAGACCATTGCCGGACAGCGCGCTATTCCATCGCTGCGGGTGAACCAGCATGGCGCCACCGCGTCGCGACCATGCCCAGGATCATCAGGACGCCGTCAGCCAGAACAAACCAGCCGAAGGCCAGATGGTGGGCAGCGAAGAGCGCTCGATGGAAGCCGGAAAGAAGGGCGGCAACGAGCTGGACGGCGGCTAGAGGGACAACCAGCCGTGACGGAAAGTCAGCCAGGTCAACGACCTCCGACAACCCAGGAATGCCGGTGAGGCCGATGAGGGCCACACCGATCAGCAGCCAGCCCACTGTCTCGGGCCAACTTCGTGCGGCGAGCACTCGCGCAAGCGCGAAGCCTAGAACCAGGACGACGAGTATGACATGCCAGATGAGTCCGTGGCGCCACCCCGAGATGCGGCTAGCGCGGGTTGGTGGATGCGATGGTCCTGAACCCTCGACACGGCGTAGATCCTCGAACAGCTCGCGATCGTCGTCCGTGGCCACGAGCAGAGGCTAACCGGTCACGTCGAGGCGACGGGCTGGCGAACGGCCCCGAGACTGGTTGCCGCGGACGGACTCTCGGCGTCGACAAGACACCGATGGATCCGGGGTGCGGTGGGGTGCGCGTGGCGCGAAGCGCCTAAGCGCGGGGCCCCATCGCGGGGTCCCTGGCTGGCGCGGCGAAGCCGCGCCCTTGATCTCGTAGAGCCGGAACCAGCAACGCACACCTGCGGCTACTTGTTTCGCGACGGTGGCCTACTTTGCGAGTTTGCGCAGACGCTTCATGGTGTCGTTGTCGGCATGAACGACGCCGACCGCCTTGTGACGAGGGAACACCGGACCGCGGGCCGCCAAGTCCAACGCGGTCCTCGCTGCGCGTTCGACCGTTTCCTTGTCGCCGGTGGCCAGGGCGATGCGGATGAGTGCCAGGTGCCAGCGGAAGAGCACGCTGGGGAACTGAGACGTGCCGCGTTCCAGGAACGAGTTCAAGAGCGCAAGCGCCTCCTCCATGCTGGCTGAGTCGCCCTTGTCGATGAGTAGTTCAGAAAGGGAAATCTCCGCTGTCGCGGTCGTTCCGTTCAGCGTGGGATGCTCCTCTAGCAGTGTTCGGTAGTACCGCTCAGCCGTCGTCGGGTCTTGCCCAACGTAGGAGTCCGCCATGTGCTCGATCGTCGTGGCCTTCTCGAACTCGTGGCCAAGGTCGCTTTCAAGGATGCGTGACCAAAGGCTGCGAGCGGCGTCTATCTGGCCCGACTCCCGGAGAGCGATGCCCTTGATGCGTGTGTACTGAGTCCGGTTACCGGGGCTGGCGCGCCGCAGACGCGCCTCGAACTCCGCCTGAGCGTCGGCTGACCAGTCGGGAGAGCGGAACCAGTCGACAGCCACCGGAGCAGTGTTGCAGGCTCTACGCCGGCTCATCGGCATGAGTGGGCTTTGGCGGCGCTGACTCCTAGCGAGGGACGGTCAACTGGGTGATGGCCGAGACGAGAACGTCGGCGCCGGCTTCGGCGAGGTCGTGGCCTCGTTGGGGTGTCTTGGCGTAGCCGATGGCGGGCATACCGGTGGCGTGGGCGACTTCGATGTCGGTGGTGGAGTCTCCGATCAGGACCGAGCCGGATGGCTGGGCGTTCGTCAGGTCGAGGGCGGCGAGGACGAGTGATGGGTGGGGTTTCATCAGGTCGGGTCGGTGGGGTTGGCGGCCGACGACGCCCCGGACGAGCCGGTTTGCCTGGTATCGGTTGAGGTAGACGTGGACGGCGTCGGCGGAGTTGTTGCTGACGATCACGACGGGCTTGCCGAGCTCGGCGCAGGCGTGGAGGAAGTCCAACGCCCCGGCCGTTGGCTCGCTGACTCTGGCGGCGTCGACCTCGGCCTCTATGCAGGCCTTCTCAACCGCTTCGAGGACCGCGTCATCCTGGGTGCCGGCCCAGCGCAGGACGGCCAGGTGATCGGTCGTGGTGGCAATCTCTGGGGGCATCGGGTCTGCGGCTGCGGGGACGGCGGCCCGTGCGTCGTCGGCGGCGTGGCGGTTCGCTGGGGCCGGCATGAGGGGGGTGACCGGGCCGTCGAAGTCGAGCAGGATCGCGCGTGCCTGGGCGACCAGCTCGGCGGCGGTGGTCACCATTGCCGGGGGGTGGCGATGGTGTTCCAGACGCTGTCGAACCAGGTCTGGGTTTGGGCGACAAAGACGGAGTCGATGGATTCGGGGTCGCCGTCGTCGGTGCGCTGGAACAGGATGGTGTCCTTGCCCATCGGGTCGAAGATCGCCTGCCGTTTGCCGTTGATCCGGACCTCGTGCCGGACGACCGGGTAGTACCCGAAGAAGACGTCGACCCCGTTGATGATGTAGGCCTTGAACAGCGGCGCTGAGCCGTGGACGCGGGTCTGGACGCTGGCCTCGGAGACCAGGCCGAGGTCGGCCAGCTCCTCCACGGTGTCGGTGATGGCGCCGGCGTGCCGGGCGGCGGTCTCGGCCATCCGCTCCCGCGCGGCGGCGGCGACTGCCGGGTCCGGGTTGACGCTGGTCGGCAGCGACAGCGGACGGTCCATGTCCGAGAGCAGCATCCGGATCCGGATCGACTGCGGGGTGAGCCGGCCGGTGCGGATCTTGTCCAGCGGCTCGGCGATGATCCCGTGCAGCGTCTCGGCGGTGTAGCCACTGAAGTCGACCTGGACCCTGGCCTCCTCGAAGGCCAGCTCGACGTGCGGACGAAGACCGACGGGCCGCTCGACCCGCATCCGGGCGAAGATGCCGCTGCCTTGGCGCGAGACGGTCAGCCCCTCGTCCTTGAGGATCCGCAGGGCCTGCTGGATGGTCATCCGGGCCACCCCGTAGTGCTTTGCCAACTCCATCTGGCTGGGCAGCTTCTCCCCCGGCGGGATCTTCCCGGTCAGGATCGTCGCGCGCAGCGCGGCCGCCACCTGCTGGTAGGGCGGGCGCGGGTCGTCCGGGTCAAGAGTCATGCGCCCAGCGTAGCGATATGACTAGCCGAGTTATACAAATTCTCCGGTTTACTTGACTTGGCTAGCCAACCTAGGTAAGTATCGGTTTCACCACACCTGGCTAGCCAACCTAGCCACAACGGAGGAGTCGAGAACCATGACGTCATATGCAGTGGACAGCAAGCGGCAGGCGATGCGGTCGACCGGGATCGTGAACGAGGTCAAGGACTGGGTCGACGGCCCGGACGGCAAGCGTCGCCCGGCCCAGACCCAGGCCCGGGATGAGGAGACCGGGATGCCCCTGTGGGAGGTGGAAGTGCTGTATCGGCAGACCGCGTTCGGGCGGGAGTCGAACACGACCGGCGTGGTCCGGGTCGGGTCGCCGGTGCGGCCGGTGATGGCCGAGTTCGCCCCGGTTGCCTTTGTCGGCTTGTCGGTGGAGTGCCGGGTGACCAAGGCCGGCGGCCTGGCCGAGTCCTGGCGCGCGGAGCAGGTGGACGACAAGGCCACCCCGGCCGCCGCTGCTCCGGCCTCGGGTTCGGCGTCGGGGAAGGCGGCATGATAACCGGCGCGACAGAGCAGGAGACCGGTCTGGGGGTGGTGTTGCCGTGGCCTCCGGCCGGTGCCGGGGACTTCGCCGACGTGGCCTGGGTGGTGGCGGCGGCGGTCGGCAACGGCCCGGGCGTGCGCGGTCTGAGCATGTCCTACCGGTCCGGCGGGCTGGTGTACGCCGACCTGACCGTGACCAGCCCGGATCTGGTGCGCGACCTGGCCGACCGGCTGGGTCTGGGCTACTCGACGGCGAACGACGAGGGGTACGTCGAGGCGCACGGCCCGGTCGGCTCGGTCACTCTCTCGGTGGCGTGGCTGGCCCCCCGCGCGCGGGAGGTGGCCTGATGCGGACCGTGGATCTGGACGCGGTCGCGGTCGCGCTGGGAGTGTCGACCGACCACGCCCTGGCCGAGCGCGGCTATCAGCTGGTCGGGGACGTGGAGGAAGCGGCCCGGCTGGTGCAGATCGTGCAGGCCGAGCTGGACGGGTCGGCCCCGGCCGTCGACGGCACCTGCACCGCGGCCACGGTGGCGCTGGATGAGCTGCTGGCCGCCCTGTCCGCGGTGATCGGCGCCGCCGAGGAGCACCAGCGGGGTGACCGGTGATGCGCCCGCTGGGTTGGCTGGCCCGTCAGGGGGTCGAGACGGTCCGGGAGGCCTGCTGGGTGGCCCGCTGCCTGCCCCGCCTTGTCCTGCTCCTGCTCGCCGCCGGGGTGGGGTTGTGGCTGGCCGGACACCACCTCGCCGCCACCCTCTCGGGGACGGGCCTGGCCGGGGTGCTCCTCTGGCCGGTCGCCGACGCCGACTCCTGGGAACGCCTCGAAGACCGCGTCGTCCTGCGCCGCCATCGCCTCGTCTGGGCCGCAACCGCGGCCGCGGTCGGGCTATCCGTCCCGCCCCGCGACCCCGGCTCTCCGAGCCGGGTCCCGCGCCTGGCCAAGGCTGTCTGCCGGGACGGGGTCGAGACCCTGACCATCCGCCTGGCCCCCGGGCAGACCCTCGACGATGTGGACCGGGCCGCCCCCGCCCTGGCCGCCGCATGGGGAGCCCACGCGGTCCGGGTCGCCCCCGACGGGCCCTCCCACGCCGTCCTGACCCTGGCCCTGCGGGACGCCCTCGCCGAGCCCTCGCTCACTCGGTACCCGGCCCCGGTCGACGACCCGGCCAACCCCGCCGGGCTGCACACGGCCGGGGTGGAGGTCGGCCGGGCCCTGTCCGGTGGGCCATGGACCGTCGACCCGCGCGTGCACACCCTGGTAGCGGGAATGACCGGTGCCGGGAAGGCCTCGGTCATGTGGTCCCTGCTGGTCGGGCTCGCGCCCGCGGTCCGCGCCGGGAACCTCCGCCTGGTCGGGGTCGACCTCAAAGCCGGGATGGAGCTGACCCACGCCGCCTCCCTGTTCTCCGCCCTCGCCACCACACCGGAGGAGGCCGTCGCCGTCCTGGAACGCGAAGCCACCCTGCTCGCCGACCGGGCCGCGGCGATGGCCGGCACCCACCGCGCCCACAGCCCGACCCCACAGGATCCGCACGTCCTGGTCGTGGTCGACGAGCTGGCCGCGCTGACCGCCTACATCCCCGACCCGATGCTGCGCCGCCGCGCCGACGCCGCCCTCCGGCTGCTGCTCACCCAGGGCCGCGCGCCGGGCTGGTCGGTCTGGGCCTGGGTGCAGGACCCCCGCAAGGACACCGTCCCGATGCGGAACCTGTTCCCCACCATGATCGGCCTCCGCCTGCGGGACGCCTACGAGACCGAGATGGTCCTGGGCCCGACCGCCGCCACCCGTTCCGCACCCTGCCACCGCATCAGCGGCGACCAGCCCGGCACCGGGTACGCCGTCACCGAGGACGGCGCGGTGTCCAAAGTCCGGGCGCACTACGCCACCGACGACCTGATCCACACCGTCGCCGCCGACTACCCCACCCCGCACCGGCTCCCCCCAGCCGTCCTCAC
>JAJPIW010000023.1 GCA_021324575.1 Intrasporangiaceae bacterium
ATGGCCGTCGTCACCATGCGCCAGCTCCTCGAGAGCGGCGTCCACTTCGGGCACCAGACCCGTCGCTGGAACCCCAAGATGAAGCGCTTCATCATGACCGAGCGCAATGGCATCTACATCATCGACCTGCAGCAGTCGCTGACGTACATCAACAACGCCTACGAGTTCGTCAAGGAGACCGTCTCCCACGGCGGCACCATCCTGTTCGTCGGCACCAAGAAGCAGGCCCAGGAGCCGGTGGCCGACCAGGCGACCCGCGTCGGGATGCCCTACGTCAACCACCGCTGGCTCGGCGGCATGCTCACCAACTTCGGCACCATCTCCAAGCGGCTCACCCGCCTCAAGGAGCTGGAGGAGCTCGACTACGACAACGTGGCCGCCTCCGGCTACACCAAGAAAGAGCTCCTGATCTTCAAGCGGGAGAAGGACAAGCTCGAGAAGACCCTCGGCGGCATCCGCAACATGACCAAGGTTCCCTCGGCCGTGTGGATCGTCGACACCAAGAAGGAGCACCTCGCCGTCGACGAGGCCCGCAAGCTCGGGCTCCCCGTCATCGCGATCCTGGACACCAACTGCGACCCCGACGAGGTCGACTACAAGATCCCCGGCAACGACGACGCCATCCGCTCGGTCACCCTGCTGACCCGCGTGATCGCCGACGCCGTCGCCGAGGGCCTCGTCGCCCGCTCCGGTGTCAAGTCCGGTGACGACGACGCCGTGGCCGCCGACGAGCCGATGGCCGAGTGGGAGCGCGAGCTCCTGGCCGCCTCCGATGCCCCGGCTGCCGAGTCCGTGGCGGTTGTCGAAGAGGCTCCGGCGGCTCCAGTCGTCGAGACCGAGGCCGTCGTAGCCGACGCCCCCGAGGTCGTGGCCGACGAAGCCCCCCTCGAGGAGACCGTCGCCGAGGCCGCCGCGTCCGACGCCGACGCCAACGCCTGACCCCAGCGACCGGTGTATGCCGCGTGACCACGCGGCATACACCGGTCCGCCACGTGCGCTGCACGTGACTGAACCCAAAACCGTTACGACAGAAGCGAAAGCGAGACATGGCGAACTACACCGCCGCTGACATCAAGAAGCTCCGCGAGCTCACCGCTGCCGGCATGATGGACGTCAAGAAGGCGCTCGACGAGGCCGACGGCGACATGGCCAAGGCGCAGGACATCCTGCGGATCAAGGGCCAGAAGGGCGTGACCAAGCGCGAGGGCCGCAGCACCTCAAACGGCCTGGTGGCCGCTGTTGCCGGCAACGGCGTCGGCACCCTCGTCGAGGTCCTGTGCGAGACCGACTTCGTCGCCAAGAGTGAGCGCTTCGGCAAGCTCGCCCAGCAGGTGCTCGACCAGGCAGTCTCGGCCAAGGCGACCGACGCCGAGTCCCTGCTCGCCAGCACGCTGGCCGACGGCCAGACCGTCCAGGAGCTGCTCGACGCCGCCAACGCGACGATCGGCGAGAAGATCGAGGTCAAGCGCCTCGCCCGGCTCGAGGGCGGCAACGTCGCGGCCTACCTGCACAAGACGAGCCCGGACCTGCCGGCCCAGATCGGCGTCCTCGTGGCGACCGAGGGTGGCGACGAGCAGGCGGCCAAGGACATCGCGATGCACATCGCGGCGTTGAGCCCCACCGTGCTGTCGCGCGAGGACGTCCCGGCCGAGACGGTCGAGAACGAGCGTCGGGTCGCCGAGGCCACGGCCAAGGAGGAGGGCAAGCCCGAGGCTGCCCTTCCGCGGATCGTCGAGGGTCGCGTCAACGGCTACTTCAAGGAGAACGTCCTGCTCGAGCAGGCATTCGCCAAGGACCCGAAGAAGACCGTGGCCAAGGTGCTCGAGGAGGCCGGCGCCAAGGTCACGGCCTTCGCTCGGTTCAAGGTCGGCAGCTGACCCCTCCCGCCGTTACGTCTGCGTCGATGGGGGCTCTCCCCGTCCGCTGACGCAGACGCAGTGCATCTCGTATGCCGCTCGCCCCGCCGGGGCGGGCGGCATACGTCGTTTCCGCGGCCCTGCTCCGGTTGGAGGTGAGCCGACGCGCCGGGACGCGTCGCCGCACCTCCAACCGGCTCAGGCTCCCTCAGGTACGCGGTGGCGGCGGACTGCGGAGGTCAGCAGGAAGGCCGCGAGGATGAGGCACACGACGGCGCCGAGCGCGAACGGCCAGGGCGGGGGAAGGTACTCGCACAGCTGCCCGCCGTCCGTGGTGGTCGCGCAGCCGTTGACCGGTCCGCGGCGGTTCAGCCACGCGAGTACGCCGAGCGGATAGGCCGCCGAGCCCGCCAGCAGGCCCGCCGGCAGGGGGTTGCGCCGGCCCGACAGGGCTGCGGCCAGCAGGAGGGCGAACGGTGCGACGAATGGACCGATGGTGAGGATGCTGAGCACGCTGAAGCAGCCGAGCACGCCCACGAGGGCCCAGCCCGCGCCCAGCAGGAGGGAGGGGACGTTCGCACCGGCTGCCATCGCGCGTCGCCGCGTGCGGAGGCCGGACCGCAGCATGAACCCGGCGGCCAGGAAGAACAGCACGGCCGCTCCCACGAAGGGCCAGGGGGTCCACGCCTCAGTGCACTGCTCGCCGCCCGCATAGGCGTGGCACACAGTCCCGGGCCCGCCGCGGTTGAGCCAGGCGACATAGAGCACCGGGAGGGCAAGCCCGGTCACCACGCCGGCGAACGCGACCGGCACAGTTCCATCACCGGGTGGCGAGGGCCGCCACACCGGAGCTGCCGGGGACTCCGGGACCGGGGCGGCCGGCCGGCTCATGACGCATCCCCGAAGCTCGTGGCCAGCAGGCCGCCGAGTCCGGCTGCGCGGTCGACGACTCGTCGAGCGACAGCGTGTTCGCCGGTCGTGTGGGTGAGCAGCTCGAGGCCGAGGATCCCGGCGACGAGGGCGTCGGCCACCTCGTCGACCGGCATGAACTGGCCGAGCGGCAGCCAGGTCGATGCCTTGCGCACCGCGTCGCGCGCGAAGGCCCGCCAGGGCTCGAGCCGGGCGGTGACCTGCTCGGCCAGGCCCGGCGTGGATCGGGACCCGGTCATCAGTGCGACCAGGACGGCAAGGTCGCCGTTCGCCAGGTCGGAGGCCATCACCTCTCCGGCGGCGTCGAAGAGGTCACCGAGGCTGTGGGCGTCGTCCAGCAGCGGCCGGTAGGCGGTCATTCGTCGCTCGCTGACCTCGTCGAGGACGGCCACGAGCAGGTCGGTCACGGTGCCGTAGTGGTAGAAGACGAGCGCCTGGTTGACGCCGGCCCGGCGGGCGATCTCGCGGGCCGTGGCCCCGGCGAAGCCGACCTCGACGAGACACTCCCGGGCGGCGGTGAGGAGGGCGGCGCGCGTCGCCTCGGTGCGGGCCTGCGGCATACGATCCTCCAGAAATTGAGCAGTCGCTCAAATACTAGACCGAGGTCCGCACTGCGACAAGTGCCCCGCCGCTCGCCGCTCGCCGCCTCCGCGAAGTTATCGGGTTCTCGGGGTATTGCCTTGTGGACCCGAGAAGACAACTCGGGTGCAGAGGGAGCTAGTCCGGGGACCCGATAACTTGATGGGCGGGGACTGGGGGAGTCGACCGGACGGGGGGAGGCGCGGGGGAGCGGCGCGGGCGGAGGCGGGAGCCGAGCGTCGTCAGGGCCACGCCCGCGACGAGCACGATGCCACCGACCACGGCCAGCACGGTGGGCACCTCGTGGTCGACGACGTATGCCGTGAGCATCCCGATCGGGGGTACGAGCAGCGACCACGGGGCAACCGAGGCGGCGGAGTGCTGGGAGAGCAGGGTGTTCCAGATCGTGTAGCCGACGATCGAGGCCAGGCCTGCCGTGTACAGCGTCGAGAGCCAGTTGGACAGGGTCAGGTGGGTGAGCGCGTGCCCGACCACCGAGGGCCCGTCGACGACCAGGGACAGGGCGAGCATGGGTAGCGGGACGACCGCGGCCGACCACACGGTGACCCCCAGGCCGCTGCGAATCCCCAGCCGCCGCACCTTGACGTTGCCGATCGCCCACGAGATCGCGCCCAGCACGGTGAGGACGAGGCCGACGACCGGGACCTGTCCGCCGCGACCGACGGCGACGACCACCAGGCCGACGACGCCGAGCGCCATGCCGGCGACCTGCGGTGACGTGGGTCGCTCGCGCAGGACCAGGACGGCGAGCACCACGGTGACGACCGCCTGGGTCTGCAGGACCAGGGAGGCCAAGCCGGGCGGCATACCGAGGGCCAGGCCGGAGTAGAGGAAGCCGAACTGGCCGACCGAGATGAAGGCGCCGACGAGGGCCAGGTGCCGCCACGGCAGGTCCGGCCGGGGCACGAAGGGAAGGGCGAGCAGGACGACGCTGAACCGGATGGCGACGAAGAGCAGCGGTGGGACTCCGGCCAGGCCCTTGTCGATGACCACGAAGTTCATCCCCCAGATCGTCATGACCAGGACGGCGGCGAGTATGTGGCGGGGCGGCATGGATCCAGCCTGCGGGACACGATCGTGAAGATCCAGCGATGCTTTCTACCCAGTTTCATGTACCGTCGCTACATGATTGACCCGACCTCGCTCGTCACCCTCGTCGCCGTGGACCGCACCGGGTCGGTCGTCGGCGCGGCCGCCGAGCTGGGGTTCACCCCGTCGGCGGTCTCCCAGCAGGTCAAGCGGCTGGAGCGTCAGGTCGGTGCTCCGCTGCTGGACCGCGTCGGCCGGGGTGTCATGCTCACCGAGCTCGGCCGGCGGCTCGTCGTGGAGGGTCGGCCGATCCTCGACGGGCTGGAGCGCCTCGAAGCGGGCCTGCGCGCTGCTGATCCCGGCGCCCCCGTCGTCGGTCGGGTGCGGCTCGCCGCCTTCTCGACCGGCATCTGCGGTCTGGTCGCCCCGACCCTGCGCGACCTGGTCGGGTCCACTCCCGGGCTGCGGGTCGACATCGTCGAGGTCGACCCGCACGACGCCATCGACCTCGTCGCCCGCGGCTCGGCCGACGCGGCGCTCGTCCACAACTGGGGTGAGCTGTCGCTGCCGTTCCCCGAGCACGTCGAGGTCGTCGGGCTCGGCCGGGATATGGCAGACGTCCTCGTCCACCGCGAGCACCCGATGGCGCAGCGCCGAAGCGTCGGGGCCGCCGAGCTGGCCGACGACACCTGGGTGTGCGCGCCGCCGGGCAGCGTCTGCCACGCGTGGCTGACGCACATGTTCGACGGTCACGGCAGCCAGCCCCGGATCGGGCACTGGGCCACCGAGTTCGGCACCCAGATCAGGTTGGTGGCCGAGGACCTCGCCATCGCCCTGGTGCCCCGGCTGGGCCGCGAGCACCTGCCGCCGGAGGTGGTCGCCGTCCCGGTCACCGACCCACGGCCGACCCGACGGGTGATGATGACCTGGCGTCGGTCGATGGCGCCGTCGCCGGCCATCCAGACCCTTCGCCTCGCCCTCGCCGAGCGGGCAGCGGACGCCCTGCTCTGACTGGCCCGGGTCGGCCGTCAGCGGACCCGGCCGAGATGGGCCAGGGCATACATGAGGGCACCGAGGCTCTCGTTGTCGGTGATCTGGCCCTGGCGGACCAGGTCGACCACCCTCGTCAGCGGGACCGTCTGGACGGAGCTGATGCCCTCGGCCTCCTGCTCCAGCCGGGTGTCCGCCTCATCCGAGGGTGTGAGATCCGTTGCGAGATAGACGATTCCGGGGGCCCGGCAGACGCCGTTGAGTGACCACATCCGGCCGATCTCGTGCCACCGCTCGGCCATCAGGCCGGCCTCCTCGCGCAGCTCGCGCTCGGCCGCGACGAGCGGGTGCTGCCCGTCGGTGCCGCCGGCCGGGACCTCGATGGAGGGCCCGACCGTATGCCGGTCGACGGTGATGAGGACGACCTCGTCGGCCGCCGTCAGCGCGACGACGAAGACCGCGGGGTTCCGCACCTCGACCACGCCGTAGATCCCGGTAGCCCCGTCAGGCCGGGTGACATCGTCCTCGACCACCCGGATCCACTGGTTCTCGTAGGGGACTCGGGACGCGGACACGGGCCAGGGCGGCATACCGGACATCCTCTCGTATGCCGGGCGCACGCCGGCCGGTGAGGACGGCCCGCGCGAGTGGGCAAGTGTGTGTGACAGGATCGAGCGACCGCCCACCCCACCCTCCAGGAGGACGACGTGACCGAGCCCGTGACCGGAGGCCGCCGCTATCGGCGGGTGCTGCTCAAACTCTCCGGCGAGGTGTTCGGCGGCGGCCGGGTGGGCCTGGCCCCCGACGTGGTCCGGGGCATCGCCCAGCAGATCGCAACCGTCGTCCGGGAGGGCATGGAGGTCGCGGTCGTCATCGGTGGCGGCAACTTCTTCCGTGGCGCCGAGCTGCAGCAGCAGGGCATGGACCGGACCCGCGCCGACTACATGGGCATGCTCGGCACGGTCATGAACTGCCTTGCGCTGCAGGACTTCCTGGAGAAGGAGGGGGTGGAGACGCGGGTGCAGACCGCCATCACGATGGGTCAGGTCGCCGAGCCGTACATCCCCCGCCGGGCCATCCGGCACCTCGAGAAGGGCCGGGTCGTCATCTTCGGCGCCGGTGCCGGTATGCCGTTCTTCTCCACCGACACGGTGAGCGCCCAGCGCGCCCTGGAGATCAAGTGCGACGCGGTGCTCATGAGCAAGAACGGCGTCGACGGGGTCTACGACTCCGACCCGCGGACCAACCCGGACGCCAGGAAGTTCGACACCCTGTCCTTCACCGAGGCCCTCCAGCAGCAGCTCAAGGTGGTCGACGCCGCCGCGTTCAGCCTGTGCATGGAGAACCACCTGCCGATGGTCGTCTTCGCGATGGAGGGCGACGGCAGCATCGCCGCGGCCCTGCGCGGAGAGCACGTCGGTACGCTCGTGACGCCATGAGACGCGGTCTGCGAGACTGAGCGCCGCGGCATACGGCATCCAGACCGATGCCCCCACAGCACTGCACGAGCAAGGAAGACGCGAGATGATCGACGAGACCCTGATGGAAGCCGAGCTGAAGATGGAGAAGGCGGTCGAGGTCGCCAAGGACGACTTCGCCGGCATCCGCACCGGCCGCGCGCACCCGGGGATGTTCAACAAGGTGACCGTCGACTACTACGGCGCCCCCACGCCGCTCCAGCAGCTCGCGTCGTTCCAGACGCCCGAGGCACGCACCGTGCTCATCAGCCCTTACGACAAGTCCTCGATGAACGCCATCGAGAAGGCGCTGCGCGACTCCGACCTGGGCTTCAACCCCAGCAACGACGGCAACGTCATCCGCTGCGTCCTGCCCCAGCTCACCGAGGAGCGCCGCCGGGAGTACATCAAGATGGCCCGCGGCCAGGCCGAGGACGCCAAGGTGTCGGTCCGCAACATCCGCCGGCATGCCAAGGACGCGCTCGAGAAGCTCGTCAAGGACGGCGAGGTCGGCGAGGACGAGGGCTCCCGCGCCGAGAAGGAGCTCGACGGCACCACCAAGAAGCACGTCGACGCCATCGACGACCTGCTCAAGCACAAAGAGGCCGAGCTGCTCGAGGTCTGAGCTCCGGTGTCCAGCTCCGACGAACCCGCCCCACCCATGACGACGACGTCCACCGAACCGGCCGCCCGCACCTCGCGCGCGGGCCGCAACCTGCCGGCCGCCATCGGCGTGGGCGCCGGGCTCGGTGTCGCTGTCATCGCCTCGTTGGTCATCCGCAGAGAGGCCTTCGCCGTCGTCATGGGGGCGGCGATCGTGCTCGGCGTCTGGGAGCTGAAGAAGGCGCTCGACACGGCCCACATCCGGATCTCGGTGGTGCCGCTCTGGATCGGGGCGGTCAGCATGATCGTCTCGGCCCTGCTGCGTGGCCCCGAAGCCCTCATCCTCACCTTCGGGCTCACCTGCGTCGCCCTGCTCATCTGGCGGGTGGCCGACGGGGTGGCCGGCAGCCCGGGTGACCTCGCCGGGTCGATGTTCGTCGCGCTCTACCCCTGCTTCCTCGCGGGGTTCGCCGCGCTCATGCTCTCGGCGACGGACGGGCACTGGCGGATCATCTTCTTCGTCCTGGTGACCGTCTGTTCCGACATCGGCGGCTATGCCGTGGGCGTCCTCTTCGGTCGCCATCCGATGGCGCCGTCGGTGAGCCCGAAGAAGTCCTGGGAGGGCTTCGCCGGCTCGGTCGCCTTCTGCGCCCTGGCCGGGGCGCTGTGCATGCACTGGATGTTCGACCATCCCTGGTGGGAGGGGGTCGTCATCGGCGCGGTCGTCGCGTTCGGCGCCACGACGGGCGACCTCATCGAGTCACTCATCAAGCGCGACCTCGGCATCAAGGACATGGGTTCGCTCCTGCCCGGTCACGGGGGCGTCATGGACCGGCTCGACTCGCTCATCATCTGCGCACCGATCGTCTGGGCCTTCCTCACCCTCTGGGTCCCGGCGATCGCCTGACCGTATGCCGGTCGCGCGGCCTCAGTGGACCGGTGGAGTCCCGGGTCGCCGCAGGAAGGTGAGCTGCGAGCCCTGCTCCTCGATGAGCTCGTTGAGCTGGGCGTTGAACACCGCCCCGTAGGGTGCGCCGATGTGCGCCTGGAAGGCAGCCTCGTCGCGGTAGACCTCATAGACGAACCAGCGGGCCGGTCGGTCCCGCTCGACATAGGCCTCGAAGGCGAGGTTGCCGGGCTCGGTGCGCACGTCGCGGGTGAGGCCCGCCATGAGACCAGCAACTGTCTCGTCGTGTCCTGCGCGCACCGTGAACTCGGCATAGAGGATGACCTGGTTGCCGTCGTCGGAGTTGGTGTCCATGCCCCCCAGCCTGCCCGGTGGGGACGTGCCGCGCCCGCCGGTCGACCTGAGAGACTGGTCCGACCATGGCCGAATCCCTGCCCGACCCCACCCGCCGCCCGGTACCGGGCCAGCTGACCTTCGCCGCGCCACGACGGGGCAAGCCGCCGCAGCACCTGGCCGACCTCACCCCGGCCGAGCGCAAGGCCGCCGTGGAGGCGTTGGGGCACAAGGGGTTCCGCGCCAAACAGCTGTCGACCCACTACTTCGAGCGGCTCGTCGAGTCTCCCGAGGAGATGACCGACCTGCCCAAGGCGGTGCGTGACGACCTCGTCGCCGCGACGATGCCGACGCTCATCACCCCGGTCCGCACCCTGACCGCCGACAACGGAGCGACCGTGAAGTCGGTCTGGCGGCTCTTCGACGGCGCCCTCGTCGAGTCCGTGCTCATGCGCTACCCGCGCCGGGTGACGATCTGCATCTCCAGCCAGGCCGGGTGCGGCATGAACTGCCCGTTCTGCGCGACCGGTCAGGAGGGCCTGACCCGCAACATGTCGACCGGCGAGATCGTCGAGCAGGTCGTGGCGGCCGCGAGGGCCCTGCGCCGGGGAACGATGCCGGCCCTGGCGGGCTCGTCCGGGTCCGACGACGGGTACGAGCTCGGCGACGAGGCCGGCGAGGGCGGAGACCAGGGGGAGACGGGCGAGCCCGCGGCATACGAGATCGGCGGTGCCGGACCGACCCGGGTGAGCAACGTCGTGTTCATGGGCATGGGGGAGGCGCTGGCCAACTACAAGGCAGCGATCGGCGCCATCCGGCGACTCACCGACCCGGCGCCCGACGGGCTCGGGATGTCTGCGCGGGGCATCACGATGTCGACGGTCGGCCTCGTGCCGGGCATCGACCGGCTTGCGGGAGAAGGGATCCCGGTCACCTTGGCGTTGTCCCTGCACGCTCCCGACGATGGGCTCCGTGACGAGCTGGTCCCGATCAACACCCGGTGGAAGGTCGACGAGGCGATCGACGCGGCATACCTGTACTACGAGGCGACCGGGCGGCGGGTGTCGATCGAGTACGCCCTCATCAAGGACATCAACGACCAGGCCTGGCGCGCCGACCTGTTGGCCGACAAGCTCAACGCCCGTGGGCGCGGCTGGGTCCATGTCAACCCGATCCCGCTGAACCCGACGCCGGGGTCGAAGTGGACCGCGTCCCGCAAGGGCGTCGAGCAGCAGTTCGTCGAGCACCTGCGGGGGCACGGCATCCCGACGACGGTCCGCGACACCCGTGGCTCGGACATCGACGGCGCCTGCGGCCAGCTCGCGGCCGCCACCGCCTGACCCCGGCGCGGTTACGCTGGATCGGTGCAACGACGCCCCACCCGCCGTGCTGCGGTCCGCGCCGCCGCGGCCATGGCTGTGGCCCTGACCGGGTGTGCGTCCTCCAGCCAGCTCCCGCCGAACCTGGCCAAGCCCAGCGCGTCCGGCCCGATGGCCCACGCCGCGGCCACCTCCACGGCCCCGGCGATCGTCCCGCTTCGTGCCGGCGAGAAGTTCCTCGACCTGGCCATGCCGACCGCCTACACGCCGTCGCCACCGACACCCACCGGGCACGACGACTACCGGTGCTTCCTGCTCGACCCCAGACTGGCCAAGCGGGTTCTCGTCGACGGCGTCGACATCGTGCCGGGCAACCCCAAGGTCGTTCACCACGTGATCGTCTTCAAGGTCGCCAGGGCTGACGTGGCGATGGCCAAGGCGGCCGACGCCGCGACCCCCGGACCGGGGTGGACCTGCTTCGGCGACGCGGGCATCAGCCGGGGCGGCCAGGGCGCGACCCTGGACAATGCCCCGTGGGTCGGTGCGTGGGCGCCGGGCGGGGGCGAGCGCGTCCTGCCCAAGGGCGTCGGCATCCCCCTCGACCCGGGAACCCAGATCGTCATGCAGGTCCACTACAACCTGCTGGTGGGCACTGGTCCAGATGTCAGCAGGGCCCGCCTGCGCGTCTCCGACCCGGGCCCCTCCGCCCAGGCACTGGACACGATGCTCCTGCCGGCTCCGGTCGAGCTGCCCTGCCGCCGCGCGGCCGGCGTCCGTGAGCTGTGCAACCGCACCATGGCCGTCGCCGACGTACGCAAGCGGTTCGGCGAGCAGGTGGCGACGGCTGACCTGCTCCACTTCCTGTGCGGGCCGGTGACACCGGGGCCGACCCAGTCCTGCACCCGCACCCTGAAGGAGGCCGGAACGATCCGGGCCGTCGCCGGGCACATGCACCTGCTCGGCCGGTCCATCCGCATCGTCGTCGACAAGGGCACGGCGTCTGAGCGGACGATCCTGGCCATCCCCATGTGGAACTTCGACGACCAGGGCAGTACGCCGCTGCCCACACCGGTCTCGGTGAAGGCGGGCGACACCCTCACCGTCTCGTGCACCCACGACCAGTCGATCCGCGACGCCCTGCCGGCGTTCAAGGGCCAGCCCGAGCGGTACGTCGTGTGGGGCGAAGGGACCACCGACGAGATGTGCCTCGGCGTCGTCCTGTGGACGCGGTCCTGACCTCGACCTCGTGACCGCGGAACCGACGGCAACGACGGCAACGACGGCAGGCGGGATCAGCCGGGCGACCCGCCGTCGTCGGTGAGCAGGTCCGCGGCCTGCGCCGGGTCGTCGACGAGGCTGACCCGCTCGGTCATCGCTCGTCCGGCCGCCAGCGCGGCGACCGCAGGCCAAACGGGCACCACCCGTGTCCAGTGGTCGGTTCCGACAAGGACGAGGCGAGGCAGCGCGGCTCCCGCGGCTGCGTAGTAGAGCGGTGTCACCGCCTGGAAGATCTCCTGCACCGTCCCCGCCGCGCCGGGCATGACCACGACCCCGGCCGTGGACCGGGCGAGCAGCCCGTCCTCGCGCAGGGCGTTGGAGAAGTACTTCGCGATGCCGTCGCAGAAGACGTTGGGCGGCTCGTGCCCGTAGAACCAGGTCGGGATCCCGATCGAGCGGGTCACGGTCCGGGCAGCCGGGTCGACGAGGGTGGCTCGGACCTCCAGGGCGAGGGCCGCCCAGGCGCCGATGTCCGGTCGGAACGAGGGGACGGCCGGCAGCCGCGCAAGGGCTTCGTCCAGTGAGCTCGTGTGCCGTGCGAAGGCACCGAGGTTGGCCGCCTCCATCGCCCCCGGCCCGCCGCCGGTGACGACGACCAGCCCCGCCTCGGCCAGCCGGTGGCCGAGGTGCGCTGTCGCGGCATACGCGTTATCTCCGCGGGCCACCGCGTGACCGCCCATGACGCCGACGACCCGCCGGCCCTCGAGTCGTTCGTCGAGCGCATCGGTGACCGAGTCGTCGTGGATGGCGCGCAGCAGGGCGACATAGACATCGCCGGCGAGCGCCGGGTCGAGCGACCAGCGGTAGGCCCGGGCGTCGGGCGTCGCGTCGTAGCCGTCGGGGGCGAGGCCGGCATACAGGTCCTCGGGCCGGTAGAGGTCGGACGGATAGACGTCGACGGGGGCGTCGACCGAGGCAGGGAAGAGCACGGCCCCGTGGCTGCGCAGGTGAGTCGCCACCTCGTCGGAGACCCGTCCACCGAGGACCACGAGCCCGGCCAGGTCCGACCGGGCGAGCAGCTCCGGACCGGCGTCGGTGAGGTCAAGGTTCTGGATCCGTATGCCGCGCAACGTCTTTCGTGTCGCCAGAACCTCGCGTAGCTGGTCCAGTGAGTCGATCTCGCGGTGCGCCCGACGAGAGCGCCCGGTGCTCATCTGGGCGCCGCGCAAAGGGGTCGAAGGACCTCGATCGTCGGTGCCGCCGCCATGAGCCGACCCTACCGAGCGGCGTGGCCGATATCGTCGGGTCATGTCCGACGTGCCGGTCCTCGACCCGGCCGAGCAACGGGTGCTCGGCAGCCTGCTCGAGAAGCAGGTCACCGTTCCGGCCACCTATCCGTTGTCGCTCAACGCACTGCGTGCGGCCTGCAACCAGAGCAGCAGCCGCGAGCCGGTCGTCAGCTACGACGAGTCCTTCGTGGAGGCGACCGCCCGGGTGCTCAAGCAGCGCGAGCTGGTGCGGGTCGTGTGGGGCTCGACCGGTCAACGCGCCCTCAAGTACCACCAACGTCTCGCCGAGCACCTCTCCCTGTCCGCGGACGAGCGAGCGCTCATCACCGTGCTGCTGTTGCGCGGGCCGCAGGCACCGGGAGAGCTGCGCACGCGCACCGAGCGGCTGCACGCCTTCACCGACCGGGAGCAGGTCGAGGCGTGTCTTCGACGGCTGGCCGAGCGGTCCGACCCGCTCGTGCGCGAGCTCGAGCTGCGGCCGGGTCAGCAGGACCGTCGCTGGGTCCACCTGCTCGGCCCCGTTGACCTCGGCGAGCAGGCGCCGCCCGCGGCACCGGCCGTCGACCGTGAGGTCGTGCTCGCCGGGGGCCCTGCGGCGCGGGATGCCCGGGTGCGCGCGGCATACGACGCTGTCGCGTCCACGTATGCCGCGCAGCTCGGTGACGAGCTGGACCACAAGCCCTTCGAGGCCTGGCTGCTCGACCGGGTGGCTGAGCTCGCCGGGCCGGACCCGGTTGTCGAGGTCGGCTGCGGGCCGGGGCAGGCGGCCGCGCGCCTCGCCGCGGCCGGCGCCGAGGTGACGGGTCTCGACCTCTCTCCGGCCATGGTGGCCGAGGCGCGGGCCCGCGTCCCGGAGGTGACCTTCGAGGTCGGCGACTTCAGCTCGCTCATGCGGCCCGCTCGGGCGGGCGGATGGGGCGCGGTCGTCGCCTGGTACGCGCTCGTACACCTCGCCGGGTCCGAGCTGGGACCGGTCCTGGCCGGACTGGCCCGCCCGATCCGCCCCGGGGGCTGGTTGGCGCTGGCCCTGCACCTCGGCGACGAGGTCCTGCACACGACCGAGTTCCTCGGGCACGAGGTCGACGTGGACTTCGTCCTCCACGACCCCGAGCAGGTGCTCGCGGCGGTCCGCGGGAGCGGCCTGGAGGTCGTCGAGTGGTACCGGCGCGGTCCGCTCGCGGGCGTCGAGGTGGAGACCGAGCGGCTCTACATCGTGGCCCGAGTTCCGGAGTGACCGACTACCCGACCGACGACCCGACCGCTACGCCCTTCTCCGCGCTCGTGCGCTCGCCGCAGTGGCGGGCTGGAGCCGACGCGTGGATCGCATCGACCCTCGAGGCGGCCGGTCTGAGGCAGAGCGGGCCCAGCGTGCAGCGCCGCATCCGTCCCTGGTCCACCCAGCTGGTGGCCCCGACGGACCAGGGGCCGGTCTGGTTCAAGGCCAATGCCCCCGGGCTCGCACACGAGCCAGCGCTGCATGATGCCCTGGCCGAGATGGCGCCCGACCGCGTGGACACACCCCTCGGTGTCGATGCCGAGCGGGGCTGGATGCTTACCCGGGATCGCGGTCCGACGCTGGCCGACGACCACGAGCCGAGTCCGGCGGAGTGGCTCGAGATCGTCCGGGAGGCTGCCGACCTCCAGCGGCGCGTGCTCCCCGAGGCGGAGCGTCTGCTGGCTCTTGGGCTCCCGAACTGTTCTCCCACAACGGTTTCCGACCGCTTCGAGCTGTTGGTCGAGCGGTATGCCGGTCTCGACCCGAGCCATCCGTCGCACATCTCCCCGGAGGAGCGTCCGGCCTTCGAGGCGGCACGTGGCGACGTGGCACGGGCGGCCGCAACGCTCGCCGTAGGCCCGATGCCGACGACCCTCAACCATGGCGATCTCCATCCCGGCAACGTGCTCATGGTCGATGGTGGCCTGCGCCTCTTCGACTTCGGTGACTCCCAGTGGTCCTCGGCTCCCGAGGTCCTGTGGGCGCTCTGGTCCTGGTTGACCGCCCGGACCGGGATCGCCCACGAACCGGTCTTCGCGGCATACGCCGAGGTCTGGAACGACGTGGTGACGCCGGTCGAGTTCGACGAGCTGCTGCGGGCGGCCATGGTCGTCCTGCCGGTCAACCGCTCGCTGACCTGGCTGGAGGCGATCGCGGGTTCCACGGCCGAGGAGCTGGCGCGGTGGGGCCAGTCACCGCTCTCCCAGCTCCGCCACGTCCTCCGTCCGTGGCCGTCGCGCTCGGGGAGGGCAGACTGATGCCGGCAGCTAGTCCAATCCCCCAGGAGAGGCGCACATGATGATCGAGCCCTTCGACCATGAGCTCAAGGCCTATGCCGAGCTCGTCATCAGGATCGGTGTCAACGTCCAGCCGGGGCAACGTGTCGTGATCCGGGGCTACCCCGAGCACGTCGCCACGGCCCGGGCACTGGCCGACGAGGCCTACCGGGTGGGCGCCAGCAAGGTCACCATCGACTACCTCGACCAGCACCTGCGGCGCTCGGAGGTGCTGCACGCCCGCGAGGAGGACCTCGGCAAGTCGCTGCCGCACGAGCTCGAGGGCGTCCGTGCGTGGCGCGAGGACCGGCCGGCCCTCATCTCGTTGACGGGAAACCCCAACCCGACTCTGATGGAAGGGCTGGACCCGAGCCGGCTGGCCGCGGCGACGCCACTCGACCTGGTCAAGGAGGTCATGCCGATCGTCACGACGAACACCGTGGCCTGGACCGTGGTCGCGGCCCCGACGCCGGGCTGGGCCGAGGCGGTTCTCGGGACACCTGACACGATGCGACTCTGGGAGGCGATCAAGGTTGCCATGCGCCTGGACCAGGCCGACCCGGTCACGTCGTGGCAGGACCATCTCGCCGGGCTCGTCCTGCGGCGCGAGATGCTCAACGCGCGCGGCTTCGACCGGGTTCGCTACCGCGGGCCGGGGACGGACCTGACGATGGGCCTGCCCGCGGGCGCGCGCTGGGCCGGCGGCCCGGCCGTCAATGCCGACGGAGTCGAGTTCAACCCGAACCTCCCCACCGAGGAGGTCTTCGTCGCGCCGGACTGGCGGCGGGTCGAGGGCGTGGCCCGGACCACGGCACCGTTCTTCCTCGTGGCGATGAACGCCCGCGTCGAGGGGCTGCAGCTGGAGATCCGCGACGGCACGGTGAAGGGGGCGACCGCGACCCGGGGCGAGGAGGCGGTGCAGGCACAGTTCGACCTCATCCCGCGCAGTCGTCACTTCGGCGAGCTCGCCATCGTCGACAAGGACTCGGCGGTGCGGCGCACCGGGCTGGTCTTCCAGGACATGCTCTACGACGAGAACGTCGGCTCGCACATCGCCTGGGGGACCGGCTATCCGGTGAACGTCGACGGAGCTGTCGCGATGACCTCCGAGCAGCGCGTCGACGCGGGCCTCAACCAGTCGGCCACCCACGTCGACGTCGTCATCGGGAGCCCGGACGTCGAGATCGACGGCATCGACCCGGACGGCACGGTCACGCCGATCACGCGCGGGGACACCTTCGTGCTCGCCGAGGCCTGAGCCACCGATGCCGCCGTCGCGGGCGGCGCTTCGCCGCCCGACGGACTCAAGCGTTAGTGGGCGGTGAGGGCCGACAGGGCGCGGCCGAGGAGAGCCGGGCGACCGGTGATCGACTCCTCGTGGTCGGCGGCGGCAGCCACCCGCAGGCCGGCGTTGATCCCCAACCAGCGCAACGGTTCTGGCTCCCAGTCCGGTGACCGGTGGCCGACCCACGGCAGCTCGGTGAGGGGGGAGTGGACGCCACAGATCAGGTCGGCGAGGGTCCGGCCGGCGAGGTTGGTGGCTGCCACGCCGTCGCCGACGTAGCCACCGGCCCAGCCGATGCCGGTCGAGGCGTCGAGGCCGACGCTGGGGTTCCAGTCGCGCGCGATGCCGAGCGGTCCACCCCAGGCGTGGGTGAACTCGACGTCGCCGAGCTGGGGGAGCAGGTCGCTTAGGGTGTGCCGAAGGGCAGCGAACACGAGCGGGTCGTGGTCGTATGCCGCACCGATGGCAGATCCGCGGTGGTAGGGAGCGCCTCGGCCACCGAAGGCGATCCGGTTGTCAGCCGTCCGCTGCCCGTAGATGACGACGTGCCGGTGGTCGCTGAACGTCTCGAACCGCTGCAGACCGATGGTCTCCCAGACTCGCTCGGGAACCGGCGCCGTGGCCACCATGAGGGAGTAGACGGGCGCGATCCGCCGACGGAGCCCGGGTAGCCGTGCGGTCCAGGCCTCGGTGGCCCGAATCACCGTGCGGGCCTTGATGATTCGTCCCGAGGCGAGGCGGACGAGCCCGGGCTCGATGGTGGCCACCCGGGTTCCCTCCGCGATGACGCCCCCGCGAGCGCGAACTGCCCGGGCGAGCCCGTCAACCAGGTGACGCGGCTGGACGCGGGCGCAGTTGGGGTTGAAGGTCGCGCCTTCGACGCCTGTCGCCGCCAGTCGCACGACGGCTTCGTCCCGGTCCAGCCAGACCGTCCCGTCCTGCCAGGTCGCACCTTGCTCGGCCTCGGCCCGGGCCCGGGCGGCCTGGGCTTTGTTGCGGGCCACGACGAGGGTTCCGCCCTTGACGAAGTCGGCGTCGATCGCCTCCTCGGCGATCACCCGACCGACTTCGTCGACGGTGTCGCGCAGCGCAGCGCCGAACGAGAGAGCGGTCTCCCGATCCGACTGTGCCGCAACGGAGTCCAGGCCGACGGGCCACAGGGCCGACACCCAGCCGCCGTTGCGCCCGCTCGCCCCGAAGCCGGCATGCTTCGCATCGACCACGACGACCTGGGCGTCGGGTCGCTGCCGGAGCAGGTAGTAGGCCGTCCAGAGTCCGGTGTAGCCGCCGCCGACGATGGCGACGTCGACGGCGGCCGGCAGCTCACCGGCATACGGAGCGGGGGTCGGGAGACCGTCCCACCACAGTGGCCTCAGACCTTCACCCGACACTGCCGACTCCTACGCGCTTTGCAACTCTGTGTCGCTTCGGTTTATCGGGTGACCCGATAAACCGAAGCGGGGAGGGGGCCACCTCAGAGGTGGTTGGACGCCTCAGCGAGCACGCCACGCAGGCGCTGCTCGATGTCATCGAACTCGGCCTGGCCGATGGTCAGCGGCGGGGCGAGCTGGACGACCGGGTCGCCACGGTCGTCGGCGCGGCAGTAGAGGCCCGCGTCGAAGAGCGCCTTGGACAGGTAGCCGCGCAGCAGCCGCTCGGACTCCTCGTCGTTGAACGTCTCTCGGGTCTCCTTGTCCTTGACCAGCTCGATGCCGTAGAAGTAGCCGGCGCCGCGGACGTCACCGACGAGCGGAAGGTCCAGCAGCTTCTCCAGGGTGGCCCGGAACTTCGGGGCGTTCTCCTTGACGTGGTCGTTGAGGCCCTCGCGGTCGAAGATGTCCAGGTTGGCCATCGCCGCGGCGCAGGAGACCGGGTGGCCACCCCACGTGTAGCCGTGCGGGAAGTACGTCGTGCCGTGCCTGAACGGCTCGAAGAGCCGCTCGGAGGCGACCATCAGACCGAGCGGGGCGTAGCCGGAGGTGATGCCCTTGGCCGACGTGATGATGTCGGGCTGGTAGCCGAAGTCGTCACAGGCGAACATCGAGCCGATCCGGCCGAAGGCGCAGATCGTCTCGTCGGAGACGAGGAGCACGTCGTACTCGTCGCAGATCTCGCGGACCCGCTCGAAGTAGCCGGGCGGCGGCGGGAAGCAGCCGCCGGAGTTCTGGACCGGCTCCAGGAACACGGCAGCGACGGTGTCGGGGCCCTCGAACTCGATGGCCTCGCCGATCCGGTCGGCGGCCCAGCGGCCGAACGCCTTCTCGTCGTCGCGCAGGTGCTCCGGCGCTCGGTAGAGGTTGGTGTTGGGGACCTTGAAGGCACCGGGCACGAGCGGCTCGAACATCTCCTTGGCGGCCGGGATGCCGGTGATCGACAGGGCGCCCTGCGGGGTCCCGTGGTAGGCGACCGAGCGCGAGATCACCTTGTGCTTGGTCGGCTTGCCGGTCAGCTTGAAGTACTGCTTGGCCAGCTTCCAGGCGGTCTCGACGGCCTCGCCACCACCGGTGGTGAAGAAGACCCGGTTGAGGTCACCCGGCGCGCCGGCGGCCAGCCGCTCGGCGAGCTCGATGGCCCGCGGGTGGGCGTAGGACCAGAGCGGGAAGAACGCCAGCTCGCTCGCCTGCTTGGCCATCGCCTCGGCGATCTCGGTCCGGCCGTGGCCCGCGTTGACGACGAACAGACCGGCGAGGCCGTCGATGTACTCCTTGCCGTTGCTGTCCCAGATCCGGTGCCCCTCGCCACGGGTGATGATCGGGACGGGCTGGCCCAGCCCACCGTTGCCGGGGTCCTCGAACACCGAGTGGCGCGTGAAGTGCATCCACAGGTGGTCGCGGGCGGCATCGTTGTATGCCGTGCCGGCGGGTGTCGTGGTCATGGTTCAGTCTTCCTTTGCTGGAGGTGGGTCCGGTTGCGGGGCAAGGATTGTTGAGGGACAGGATTGTTGCGGGACGGGGGGTTCGGGGTTCCGCGTCAGCGGGTCCCCCAGTTGTAGTGCTGCTTGTTGAGCTTGAGATAGACGAAGGTCTCGGTCGACTGGACGCCGGGCAGCATCCGGATCCCTCGGGTCAGCAGGTCGAGGAGCTGCTCGTCGTCCTCGCAGACGACCTCGGCGAGCAGGTCGAAGGATCCGGCGGTGGTGACGACGTAGGAGACCTCGGCCATGTCGGTGAGCGCGTCACCGACGGACAGGAGGTCGCCGTCGACGCGGATGCCGATCATCGCCTGTCGGCGGAAGCCCACCTGTAGGGGATCGGTCACGGCCACGATCTGCATGACCTCGGCGTCCAGGAGGCGCTGAACCCGTTGTCGCACAGCGGCTTCGGAGAGTCCTACCGCCTTGGCGATAGTGGCGTAGGACTGGCGGCCGTCGTTCTGGAGGTGCTCGATGATCGTCTTGGACACCTCGTCCAGCCGGAACTCCGAACGCGCCTCCGCCAGGGCAGCGGGGCGGGAAGGCCGGGAGTTCCGGGCGCCGGTGCCAGTGCGTGCCATGCCCCCAATGGTGCCTGCGGGCTCCGAAGAAGGCAAGTCCTGCCACGACGAAATCCGTAGGCAACATGGCTGTAGCCAGATGTTTTCGACATTTCCGTGACGAGTGCCTGTTGGAATTAGTGCATCGCGGCTACAGTGCGGCTACGGAATCCGCACATGAAACGGGAGACGCCCCCTGATGAGCACGGCCCGCGCCCTGCGCAACTTCGTCGACGGCCAGTACGTCGACGCCCAGACCGACCGCACCACTGACATCGTCGACCCCTCGACCGGCCAGGTCGTCGCCAAGGCCCCGGTGAGCAGCGCGGTCGACGTCGACGCGGCATACGCCTCGGCCGCCAAGGCCTTCGAGGAGTGGGGCCAGACGACCCCGAGCGAGCGGCAGCAGGCCCTCCTGAAGATCGCCGACGCCATCGAGGCGCGGGCCGACGAGTTCGTCCGGCTGGAGGCCGAGAACACCGGCAAGCCGCGCGCGCTGACAGCCACCGAGGAGCTCCCGCCGGCCGTCGACCAGGTGCGGTTCTTCGCGGGGGCGGCGCGGCTGCTCGAGGGCCGCTCGGCAGGCGAGTACCTGAAGGGACACACCAGCTGGATCCGGCGCGAGCCGATCGGCGTGGTCGGGCAGGTGACGCCGTGGAACTACCCGTTCATGATGGCCATCTGGAAGATCGCCCCGGCCCTCGCGGCCGGCAACACGATCGTCCTCAAGCCGAGCGACACGACCCCCGAGACCACGCTGCTCCTCGCCGAGATCGCTGCGGAGTTCCTGCCGGCCGGCACCTTCAACGTCCTCACCGGGGACCGCGAGACCGGCCGCGCCGTGGTCGAGCACCCCACACCCGCGCTCGTCGCGATCACCGGCTCGGTCCGGGCCGGCATGGCCGTCGCGGAGAGTGCGAGCCACCAGGTCAAGCGGGTCCACCTGGAGCTCGGTGGCAAGGCACCCGTCGTCGTCTTCGACGACGCCGACATCGAGGCGGCCGTCGAGGGCATCGCCGTCGCCGGCTACTTCAACGCCGGCCAGGACTGCACGGCCGCCACCCGCGTCCTCGCGGCCCCCGGCATACACGACGACTTCGTCGCCGCCCTCGCCGACTACGCGAAGAACGAGGCCAAGGTCGGTATGCCGGACGACCCGGACGCACTCCTCGGCCCGGTCAACAACCCGACCCAGCTGGCACACGTGCAGGGCTTCATCGAGCGGCTGCCCGACCATGCCCGGGTCGCCGCCGGGGGCAACCGGATCGCCGAGCTCGGCGACGGCTTCTTCCTCCAGCCGACCGTCCTCGCCGGTCTGCTCCAGGACGACGACGCCATCCAGAACGAGATCTTCGGTCCGGTCATCACCGTCCAGAAGTTCACCGACGAGGACGAGGCTGTTCGGTGGGCCAACGGCGTCGACTACGGCCTGGCCTCCTCGGTCTGGACCAAGGACTTCGGCCGCGCAATGCGGATGAGCAAGCGTCTGGACTTCGGCTGCGTGTGGATCAACACCCACATCCCGATCGTCGCCGAGATGCCGCACGGCGGCTTCAAGCGCTCCGGCTACGGCAAGGACCTGTCCATGTACGGGCTCGAGGACTACACCCGGATCAAGCACGTGATGGCCAACATCGACAGCTGACGACGCGTCCGCCCGACGCGTCCTCGACCTCCATCCCCCACCCCCGAAGGACCGCCACATGACTGAAGACAACCTCGTGTTCCGGGCGGCCCTCGCCCGTGGCATGGTCAGCCGGCGCAGCGCGCTCCTCGGCGCCGCGGGGCTCGGGGTGACAGCCCTCGCGGGGTGCGGGATCAAGGGCCGCAACCCCGGCGGCGGCGCAGCTGCCGCAACCACCCCCACCGCCGCCGCTGCCAAGGACCTCTCGACGACCGAGAAGGTCGTCAACTGGAGCAACTGGCCCGAGTACATCGACGTCGACGACAAGACCCAGGGCCACCCCACCCTGGATGCGTTCACCAAGCAGACCGGGCTGAAGGTCAACTACACCGAGGACTACAACGACAACGACGAGTTCTATGCCAAGGTCCGCCCGCTCCTCGCGGCCGGCAAGGACACCGGTCGCGACACGTGGTGCTCGACCGACTGGATGGTCGCGCGCCTCATCCGACAGGGCTACGTCCAGAAGATCAACCTGGCCAACTTCCCCAACCACGCCAACATCGTCGACTCACTCGTCACCGTCGAGTTCGACCCCGGCCGCCTCTACTCCGTCCCGTGGCAGAGCGGGTTCGCCGGCATCGCCTACAACCCCAAGGCGACGGGCGGGGTCAAGGTCGAGAGCGTGGACCAGCTGCTCACCGACACCCGGCTCAAGGGTCGGGTCACGCTCCTCACCGAGATGAGGGACACCGTCGGGCTGGTCATGATGGCCATGGGCAAGGACATCGCCGACTTCACCGACGCCGACTTCAACGCCGCTATCGACGAGATCAAGAAGGCCAAGGACGCCGGCCAGATCAAGGGCTTCACCGGCAACGAGTACGGCAAGCCGCTCAGCTCCGGGGACACGGCGGCCTGCTTCGCCTGGACCGGCGACGTCGTCCAGCTCAAGGTCGACAACCCCAGCCTCGGCTACACCCTGCCGACCACCGGCTGCACGTTGTGGTCGGACAACTTCGTCATCCCGGCGCTCGCCCAGCACAAGGCGAACGCCGAGAAGCTCATCAACTACTACTACGAACCGGAGGTCATGGCCCAGGTGGTCGACTACGTCAACTACATCTCCCCGGTCCGGGGCACAGCGGCGATCCTCCAGCGGACGGACCCCGCGGTCGCCAGCAACCCGCTCATCGTCCCGGACGCGAAGACGCTGTCCTACGCCCACGTGTTCAAGGGCCTCACCGCCGCCCAGGAGACGAAGTACTCCCAGGCCTTCTCCGAGCTGACGGCCGGCTGATGGCCGCCGTGACGACGACCGAGGACCTTCGCCTCGTCGGGATCAGCAAGGAGTTCGAGACGTTCACGGCGGTCCACCCGATGGACCTGACCGTTCCCGGCGGCAGCTTCTTCGCCCTCCTCGGCCCGTCCGGATGCGGGAAGACGACGACCCTGCGCATGGTCGCCGGGCTGGAGGCACCCACGTCGGGCAGCATCCTCATCGGTGACAAGGACATCACCGGCTCCAAGGCCTACCAACGCAATGTCAACACGGTGTTCCAGTCCTACGCGCTCTTCCCGCACATGTCGGTGCTGGACAACGTGGCCTTCGGGCTCAAGCGCAAGGGCGACCGGAATGCGATGGCCAAGGCCGTGGAGGCGCTCGACCTGGTCCAGCTGGGGCCGGTCGCCAAGAAGAAGCCGTCCCAGCTCTCCGGCGGCATGCAACAGCGGGTGGCGCTGGCGCGGGCCGTCGTCAACCGACCTGACGTGCTGCTCCTCGACGAGCCGCTCGGCGCCCTCGACCTCAAGCTGCGTCGGCAGATGCAGATCGAGCTCAAGCGGATCCAGTCCGAGGTGGGCCTCACCTTCATCCACGTCACGCACGACCAGGAAGAGGCCATGACGATGGCCGACACGATCGCCGTCATGAACGCCGGCCGGGTTGAGCAGCTCGGCGACCCGGCGACCCTCTACGAGCGTCCCGCGTCGACCTTCGTCGCCAACTTCCTCGGCCAGTCCAACCTGATCGAGGCCTCCGTCACCGGGCCGCCCAGCGGGGGAGTGGTCCCGGCCCGCGCCCACGGCCAGGACGTCGTCGTCTCCGCCGAGCTGCTGCCCGCCGGGCTGAAGGACATCTGGATCGGCGTGCGGCCCGAGAAGCTCCGGCTCGGCGGGGGCGGGCGCAACAAGATGGCGGGCCTGGTCACCGACGCCTCGTTCACCGGCGTCGCGACCCAGTACCTCGTCCGTATGCCGTGGGGCTTCGAGGTCATGGTCGTCCAGCAGAACGACGGGTCGGCCCGGGCCTGCGTCGGTGAGAACGTCACGGTGTCCTGGGATCCGGGTCAGGAGTTCGTCCTCGACCAGAACCAGGCCGAGGACGCGGGCGTCGTGGTCGACCATGGCTGAGGCCGTCGCCGAGTCGGCCCTTCCGACCCGCAGCCCCGGCACACCGGCACGGCCTCGTCGGCGGCGGGCCAACTGGGTGCCCTACGCGCTGCTCGCCCCCGGCCTGCTCTGGCTCATCGTCTTCTTCGTCGCGCCGATGGTCACCACACTCTCGACGTCCCTGCAGCAGGGCAACGTCGACGACGGCTACGTACTCACGGGCAACGTCGCGGTCTACTGGGAGGCACTGCAGGCCTACTGGCCACAGCTGCTCCGGTCCCTCGTGTATGCCGGGATCGCCACCCTCCTGTCCCTGGCGCTGGGCTACCCGCTCGCCTACTTCATCGCCTCCCGCAAGGGGCGGGCCAAGAACTTCCTCCTCGTCCTGGTCATCGCGCCGTTCTTCACCAGCTTCCTCATCCGCACGATGGCCTGGCAGTCCATCCTGTCCGGCGAGGGCGGCCTCCTGGAGAAGCTCCTCGGCTGGCTGCACCTCGGCTTCCTCTTCGACTGGTTCGGCAACGTCCTGGAGTTCCTCCACCTGTCGCCGAACGGCCAGATCCTCGGGTCGCCGTGGGCGGTGGTCTGGGGCCTCACCTACAACTTCCTGCCGTTCATGATCCTGCCGCTCTACACGTCCCTGGACCGGCTCGACGGCCGGCTCCTTGAGGCGGCCGGCGACCTGTACGCCACCCCCCGCGAGACCTTCCGCTACGTCACCTGGCCGCTGTCGCTGCCCGGTGTCGTGTCGGGCACCCTGCTGACCTTCATCCCCGCCGCCGGCGACTACATCAACAGCCGGCTGCTCGGCAACACCAACACGGTGATGATCGGCCAGGTCATCGACAGCCAGTTCCTGCGGGTCCTGGACTACCCCCTCGCGGCGGCGCTGTCCTTCATCCTGCTCATCCTCATCCTGGGGATGGTCACGGCCTACGTGCGCAAGGCCGGCACCGAGGAGCTGGTCTGACATGTCCTGGATCCGAAGGCACCTGCTCACCGTGGCCGCGATGGCCACGCTCACCATCCTGCTCGTCCCGAACCTCGTCGTCGCCATCTACTCCTTCAACAAGCCCGACGGCCGGTTCAACTACGAGCTCAAGAGGTTCAGCCTCGACGCCTGGCTGCACCCGTGCGGCACCCCGGGCATCTGCGACTCGCTCGGGCTCTCGCTGCGGATCGGGCTCACGGCGTCGGTCGTCGCGACCTTCCTCGGCACGATGATCGCGTTCGCCCTCGGCCGGCACCGGTTCCGCGGTCGGGCGACGACCAACCTGCTCATCTTCATGCCGATGGCCACCCCAGAGGTGGTCATGGGCTCCAGCCTGCTGGCGCTCTTCCTCAACATCGGGCTGTCGACGGGCAAGCTGGCGATCCTCATCGCGCACATCATGTTCTGCCTGTCCTTCGTCGTCGTCGCGGTCAAGGCCAGGGTGGCCTCCCTGGACCCGCGGCTGGAGGAGGCGGCCGCCGATCTGGGGTCCAGGCCGGTGTCGACCTTCGTCCGGGTCACCCTGCCGCTCGTGGCGCCCGGTATCGCGGCGGGCGCACTGCTCGCGTTCTCGCTGAGCTTCGACGACTACATCATCACCAACTTCAACGCCAGCCCGAACTCGGTCACCTTCCCCATGTACGTGTGGGGCGCGTCCCAGCGCGGAACTCCGGTGCAGATCAACGTGATCGGGACGGTCATGTTCCTCGTCTCGGTCGCGTTCGTCCTCGGCGCCCAGCTCGTCGCGGCTCGCCGGGCCAAGCGCGCCTGACCTTCCGAACTGCTTGACCACCGCACCAATCCATCTCGAAGGACCGCCCATGAGTGCAGCCACCCACGCAGCGCCCGCGCCCGCACCCGACTCTGCCGGAGTCTCCAGCAAGGGGCTCAAGCCCGGCGCCCTCGGGCTGCTCGGCAGTGTCATCGTCGGCATCGCCTCGACGGCACCTGCCTACTCCCTGGCCGCCACCCTCGGCTTCGTCGTTGCCGAGGGTGCCGGCGTCAAGGCGGCCGGCATCATGGTCCTCGCCTTCATCCCGATGTACTTCATCGCGGTCGCCTACAAGGAGCTCAACGAGGCCGAGCCTGACTGTGGCACCACCTTCACCTGGGCGACCCGCGCGTTCGGGCCGGTCGTCGGCTGGATGGGCGGCTGGGGCATCGTCGTCGCCGACATCATCGTGATGGCCAACCTGGCCCAGATCGCCGGGTCGTACTCGTTCACCCTGGCCAACGAGCTCGGCATCCACAACAGCCTCGACACGAGCACCTTCTGGTCCACGGTCGCCGGACTGATCTGGATCGCCATCATGACCTGGATCTGCTACCGAGGCATCGAGGTGTCCGCACGACTCCAGTACGGCCTGCTCGGTATCGAGATCGTCACGCTCATCGCCTTCGCGGTGACTGCCCTCGTCAAGGTGTATGCCGGCAAGGCGCCCGCCGGGTCGATCCACCCCTCGCTCTCCTGGCTGTGGCCGGGCGGGCTGTCCATGCCGGTCATCTCCTCGACGGTCCTGCTTGCCGTGTTCATCTACTGGGGCTGGGACACGGCGGTCGCGACCAACGAGGAGGCCGACGACCCCGGCCGCACGCCGGGACGCGCCGCGGTCATCTCGACCGTCATGCTCCTGCTCATCTACGTCCTCGTCACCGTCTCAGCCGTCGCGTTCGCCGGCACCGGCGACAAGGGAATTGGGCTCGGCAACGACAGCAACGCCGACGACGTGTTCGGCGCCATCGGACCGACGCTCTACGGGACCTCGACCCTGGGGCACGTCGGGCTGGCGCTGCTCGCCATCACGATCCTCACGTCGGCCTCCGCATCGACCCAGACCACGATTCTGCCGACGGCCCGGACCACCTTGTCGATGGCGGTCTACCGGGCGATTCCGGAGAAGTTCGCCAGGATCCACCCCCGGTTCCTCACGCCGACCTGGTCCACCGTCGGCATGGGTGTCGTCTCGGCAGCCTTCTACCTGCTCATGACGCTCATCAGCACCAGCATCCTGACCGCGCTCATCGGGGCCATCGGGCTGCAGATCGCCTTCTACTACGGTCTGACCGGTATCGCCTGCGTCTGGTTCTACCGGCACTCCCTGCGGGACACGACCCGGCACTTCGTCATGCGCGGACTCATCCCGCTCGTCGGCGGCATCTTCCTGTTCGCCATGTTCGTCTACGCCCTGAAGAGCTACGCCGCGGCCGACTGGCTGACCGACAGCGACGGCAACAACGTGACGATCTTCGGGATCGGAGCGGTCGCCGTCGTCGGCGTCGTCTCGCTCCTGTTCGGCCTCGTCCTGATGGCGATCCAGTGGGGCCTCGCGCCGGCGTACTTCAAGGGGCTCACCCTGCCGACCCGCAGCTTCGCCGACCTGGTCCTCGTGGGCCAGGAGAACGTCGTCGACGGCCACGTGCGGCTGCCGGACACCACCGAGTACACGGTCGTCGCGCCCGACCTGTCCAACCTGCCGCCGGGGGCGACCGCCGTCGACCCCCGAACCGGTGCCGAGGTCACCCGCAACGACACCACGCTCGACACCACGCACGACACCAAGGACGAGCCCACCGGGTGACCAGACCGATGACTGGCGCACCCTGCCCACGTCGTAGCCTCTGCTAGCAGAGGCTGGTTCCCCCAGCACAGGTTGCAGCCTCTGCTGAGTGACCCAAGGTCTGCTAGCAGAGGTTCGGTCTGACACCACGAGAGAGCACGAACGAGGAGCGCGACGTATGCCGGTCAGCCAGAAGTCGGTCCTGGACGCGGTCCCCACCCAGCTGTTCGTCGGCGGGCAGTGGCGCGCGTCCAGCGACGGGGCGACGTTCGACGTCACCGACCCGGCCACCGGGGCGGTCCTGACGACGATCGCCGACGGCACCGTCGCCGACGGGGCAGCCGCGCTCGACGCAGCCGTCGCGGCGCAGGCGGACTGGGCCCGGACGGCTCCTCGCGACCGCGGGGAGATCCTGCGCGCGGCATACGAGCTGCTCGTCGAGCGCACCGACACCTTCGCCCTCCTGATGACCCTCGAGATGGGCAAGACCCTCGCCGAGGCGCGTGGCGAGGTCGCCTACGGGTCGGAGTTCTTCCGCTGGTTCAGCGAGGAGGCGGTCCGGATCGGCGGCCGGTATGCCGTGGCCCCCAACGGCGCGACCCGGCTGGTCACCATGAAGCAGCCGGTCGGCCCCACCTACATGATCACGCCGTGGAACTTCCCGCTCGCCATGGGCACGCGCAAGATCGGCCCGGCCATCGCCGCGGGCTGCACGATGGTCGTCAAGCCGGCCCACGAGACGCCGCTCACGATGCTCGCCCTGGCGGCGCTGCTGGAGGAGGTCGGGGTCCCCAAGGGCGTCCTCAACGTCGTCACGACGACCCACTCGGCCGCCCTCTCCGAGCCGATCATCCGTGACCCGCGGCTGCGCAAGCTGACCTTCACCGGCTCGACCGGTGTCGGCAAGGTGCTCGTCGAGCAGTCCGCCGAGCAGCTGCTCCGGCTGTCGATGGAGCTCGGTGGCAACGCCCCGTTCATCGTCTTCGACGACGCCGACATCGACGCGGCCGTCGACGGCGCGATGCTCGCCAAGATGCGCAACATCGGCGAGGCCTGCACCGCGGCCAACCGGTTCCTCGTCCAGGAGTCGGTCGCGGAGGAGTTCGGCCGCAAGTTCGCTGCCCGGATGGCGGCGCTCGTCGTCGGCAAGGGCACCAAGAAGGGCGTCGACGTCGGCCCGCTGATCACCCCCAAGGCGCGCGCCGGTGTCCACGAGCTCGTCGAGGACGCCGTCGCCGCGGGCGCCCGGACCCTCACCGGTGGCGCCCCGCTCCCGGGACGGGGCAACTTCTACCCGCCGACCGTCCTCGTCGACGTCCCCGAGACCGCACGCGTCATGCGCGAGGAGATCTTCGGCCCGGTCGCGCCGATCACCACCTTTGGCACCGAGTCCGACGCCCTGCGCATCGCCAACTCCAGCGAGTACGGCCTCGTCGCCTACGTCTTCACGCGCGACAACGCCCGCGTCATCCGGGTCTCCGAGGGCCTGGAGTTCGGGATGGTCGGGGTCAACCAGGGCATCGTGTCCAACCCGGCCGCTCCGTTCGGCGGGGTGAAGCAGTCCGGGTTCGGCCGAGAAGGCGGTTTCGAGGGCATCGAGGAGTACCTGGAGACGAAGTACGTCGGCATCGCCCTCTGACCGCCCCGGTTCGACCGGTTTGCCCCACCGGCGCTGGCCATTGGCCGGTCCGAACCCCCGAGAACCACCAGAATGTCCTCCGTGAACCCTGCCAGGTCCTCATCCAGCCGCCTCGTGGCGGCCGGCTTCCTCGTCCTCGCCCTCGTGACCCTGCTCTGGTATGCCGGGCACCGGCGTTCCGTCGACCCCTCGCCGAGCGCGGTGGGCACGTCCGCGACGTCCACCTCCCACGAGGGCTCGGCGAGCCCGCCGCCCCGGTCCGGCCCGACCCCGGACTCCGGCCTGCCGACCGTCGCCGCGAGGGACCTGCCGAAGGTGGCCCGCGACATGCTCGTCACGATCCATGCCGGCGGCCCGTTCCGCTACCGGGAGGACGGGCAGACCTTCGCCAACCGGGAGCGGATCCTGCCCAGGGAAGCGTCCGGGTACTACCGGGAGTACACGGTCAAGGCCGGGTCGCAAGGGGATCGCGGACCGCTCCGGATCATTGGGGGCCGTTCGGGTGACCTGTACTGGACGCCCGACCATTACGCTCACTTCCAGCAGATCAAGGAAGGGAACCCGTGATCAGCGACGTTGGCGGAGCCGTGGACATCGTCGCCCTCATCCGCGAGGCACGCAGTCGTGGCCGTGACGTGCGCCTCGTCCCGGCCGGGTCGTCCAAGGCCGAGTCCCTGGCGCAGTTCGCGAGCTCGCTGGCGTTCCCGCACTGGTTCGGTGGCAACCTGGACGCCCTCGCCGACTCGCTCACGACGATGAGCCGTGAGGCCGGTCGCCCGGTCGAGGTCATCTGGGACGGCGTGCGCACCCTGGAGAACGACGACCACGGGGCCTACCTCGCCATCCGGGCCGTCCTGGAGGACGTCTCCGCGGCCGAGGAGGCGCTGTACATCACGGCGGTCCACCGGCTCTGACCGGCCCGCGAGCCGCCGCCTGCCCGGAGTGACCGAGAATGTCTTGGTGACCTCCTCCCAGACCGTCGCCATCCTCGGGTCCACCGGCTCGATCGGTACCCAGGCCCTCGACGTCATCGCCCGCAACGAAGGCCGGTTCAGGGTCACCGCCCTCTCCGCCGGGGGCAACATCGACCTGCTGGCCCGCCAGGCGGTCGCCACCCGGGCCGCGCTCGTCGCGGCGGCGAGCGGCACGGTCGAGCAGGTGCGTTCCGCGATCGGCTCGTATGCCGCACAGGCCGGGCTCGCGGCATACGACCCCGACGTGGTCGTCGGGGGAGAGGCGAGCACGACCGCCGCAGGCAGCGGAGCCGACGTCGTGCTCAACGGGATCACCGGCTCGATCGGGCTGCGACCCACGCTGGCGGCCCTCGCGGCCGGCAGCCGGCTGGCCCTGGCCAACAAGGAGTCGCTCATCATCGGCGGGCCGATCGTCAAGGCTGCCGCCGCGCCCGGGCAGATCGTGCCGGTCGACTCCGAGCACTCGGCCATCGCCCAGTCGCTGCGGGGCGGCCGCGCGTCGGAGGTCCGACGGCTCGTCGTCACGGCAAGCGGCGGGCCGTTCCGCGGGATGACTCGCGACCAGCTGCGCGACGTCACCCCGGCCCAGGCGCTCGCGCACCCCAACTTCAGCATGGGCCGGGTCATCACGACCAACTCGGCGACCCTCGTCAACAAGGGGCTGGAGGTCATCGAGGCGCACCTGCTCTTCGACATCCCGTATGCCGCGATCGACGTCGTGGTGCACCCGCAGCAGATGATCCACTCGATGGTGGAGTTCGTCGACGGGTCGACGATCGCCCAGGCCGGCCCGCCGCGGATGCTCGTCCCGATCGCGCTCGGCCTGTCCTGGCCGGACCGGCTGGCCGACGTCGACGTCCCGTGCGACTGGACGCGGACCCAGAGCTGGGACTTCGCGCCGCTGGACGACGAGGCGTTCCCGGCGGTCCGGCTGGCGCGGCAGGTGGGGGAGGCCGGTGGCACCTTCCCGGCGGTCTACAACGCCGCCAACGAGGTGTGTGTCGACGCCTTCCACGACGGCCGGATCGGTTTCCTCGACATCGTCGACACGGTCGGACGGGTCGTGGCCGACCATGCCGACGAGCCAGCGGGTGATACTGGGAGGGATCCGGGGACGCTGGGCGTTGACGAAGTGCTCGGCGCCGACGCCTGGGCCCGTGACCGGGCCCGAGCGGTGCTCGGACTCGAGCCGACCGAAGTGCCGACAGGCAAACCCACAGGAAGTAGTCGCTGGTGACCGTGTTGTTGTACGCCGTCGGCGTGCTGGCCATGGCCATCGGTGTCGGGTTGTCGATCGCGCTGCACGAGCTGGGGCACCTCCTGCCCGCCAAGCGCTTCGGGGTCAAGGTGACCCAGTACATGATCGGGTTCGGCCCGACGATCTGGTCCCGACAGATCGGTGAGACCGAGTACGGCCTCAAGCTCGTCCCCTTCGGTGGCTACTGCCGGATGATCGGGATGTTCCCGCCACGTCCCGGCGACGCCCCGGGCACGGTCCGGGCCACGAGCACGGGCCGGTTCTCCCAGCTCGCCGACGAGGCGCGCAAGTCCTCCCTGCAGGAGATCACCCCCGGCGACGAGAACCGGGTGTTCTACAAGCTGCCGACCCACAAGAAGTTCCTCATCATGCTCGGCGGCATCATGATGAACTTCCTGGTCGCGCTGGTCCTGATGACCGCCGTCCTCACCCTCTACGGGGTCGGCGTGGTCGGCAAGGGCGCGCAGGTCGCCGCGGTCTACCAGTGTGTCGTGCCCGCCGCCCAAGCCTCCGCGACCGCAACCTGTCCGGCCGGCGCGGCGCCCACGCCGGCCTACGCCGCAGGGTTGCGACCGGGCGACCGGATCGTCTCCGTCAATGGACAGACCGTCGTCGGGAACGCCTCGATCGGTGACCTGGTCGGGCCGCGGGTCGGCCGGCCGACCGCCTTGACCGTGGTGCGCGACGGACGCACCTTCGACCTCACCCTGACGCCGGTCGAGAACACGCTGCCCGTCCTCGACGCCGAGGGCAAGCCGGTCCTCGACGCGAACGGCAAGCCCAGGACCCATGTCACCGGCTTCATGGGGATCTCGTCCGCCCCCGTCGTGAACGTCCAGCGACAGTCGCTGACCGCGGTGCCCGGCTACGTCGGGCAGGCCCTGGGGTCGACCGCCGCGCTCGTGGCGCACATCCCCGGGAAGATGGTCGGCGTCGTGAAGGCAGCCTTCGGCGGCGGCACCCGAGACGTCAACGGCCCGATCTCGGTCGTCGGCGTCGGCCGGATCGCGGGCGAGGTGAGCGCCGGGCAGGTGCCGGGACTGCCGGACGACCCGGCCGCGCGGGTTGCGCTCCTGGCCAACATCATGGCCTCGCTCAACCTGGCCCTCTTCGCCTTCAACGTCCTGCCGCTCCTGCCGTTCGACGGCGGTCACGCCGCGGGCGCGCTCTGGGAATGGCTGAAGCGGCGGGTTGCGCGGCTGCGGCACCGCCCCGACCCCGGCTACGTCGACGTCGCGCGCGCGATGCCGCTCACCTATGCAGTGAGCATGCTGCTCATCACGATGACGGTGCTCCTCGTCTACGCCGACATCGTCAACCCGATCAAGCTCGGCGGCTGACCCGAGCCTCTCGGAGGCCGAGGCGTGGCCAGTGGGCCGCGTTCCGTGGGAGATACTTGGGTCATGTCGGTTTCTCTCGGTATGCCGTCCGCCCCCGCGCCGGTGCTGGCCCCCCGTCGCAAGACCCGCAAGATCCAGGTCGGCAAGGTTGCCGTCGGCGGTGACGCGCCCATCTCGGTCCAGTCGATGTGCACCACCCCGACGACCGACATCAACGCCACGCTCCAGCAGATCGCTGAGCTGACGGCGGCGGGCTGCGACATCGTGCGGGTCGCCTGTCCGACGCAGGACGACGCCGACGCCCTGCCCGCGATCGCCCACAAGAGCCAGATCCCGGTCATCGCCGACATCCACTTCCAGCCCAAGTACGTGTATGCCGCGATCGACGCCGGGTGCGCCGCGGTCCGGGTCAACCCCGGCAACATCCGCCAGTTCGACGACCAGGTCGGCGAGATCGCCCGGCGCGCCAAGGCCGCTGGGGTCTCGATCCGGATCGGCGTCAACGCCGGCTCGCTCGACAAGCGGATCCTGGAGAAGTACGGGAAGGCGACGGCCGAGGCCCTTGTCGAGTCCGCCGTCTGGGAGGCCGGCCTGTTCGAGGAGCACGACTTCCACGACTTCAAGATCTCGGTCAAGCACAACGACCCGGTCGTCATGGTCAAGGCCTATGAGCTGCTCTCCGAGCGGGGCGACTGGCCGCTCCACCTCGGGGTCACCGAGGCCGGCCCGGCGTTCCAGGGCACGATCAAGTCGGCCACCGCGTTCGGGGCGCTGCTCTCCCGGGGGATCGGCGACACGATCCGCGTCTCGCTCTCGGCACCGCCGGTCGAGGAGGTCAAGGTCGGCAACCAGATCCTGCAGAGCCTCAACCTCAAGCCCCGCAAGCTGGAGATCGTGTCCTGCCCCTCGTGCGGCCGTGCCCAGGTCGACGTCTACACCCTTGCCGAGCAGGTCACGGCAGGTCTTGAAGGCCTCACCGTCCCCCTCCGGGTGGCCGTCATGGGCTGCGTCGTCAACGGCCCGGGGGAGGCCCGCGAGGCCGACCTCGGCGTGGCCTCCGGCAACGGCAAGGGCCAGATCTTCGTCAAGGGCGAGGTCGTCAAGACCGTTCCCGAGTCCCAGATCGTCGAGACCCTCATCGAGGAGGCGATGCGCATCGCTGAGGAGATGGGTGAGCCGATCGACGGGGAGTCAGCGGGCGCGCCGGTCGTGTCGGTCAGTGGTGCATGACACTTAGGGCAATTGCAGGCAGGCTGTAGCCGTGCTGCGCACCCGCTCACCGATCCGCCCGCTCGGTCGCGACGACCGTGACCATGCCCTCGCGCTCTGCGCCCGGGACCTCACGACAAACGTCTTCGTCGCCGCGCGGATCCTCGAGGGTGCCCTCGACAACCGCTACGGCACCCTCCTCGGACTGCGTCGCGACGGGGACCTGGAGGCGATGTGCTGGGTGAGCGCCAACGTCGTACCCGTCCACACCGATTCCGAGAGCAGTGTGGTGTTCGCCGACCGGATCCGGCGGCAACGCAGCCGGTGCGCGTCGATCCTCGGCCCGGCCGACCTGGTGGCCCCGCTCTGGTCCTCACTCGAGCCGACCTGGTCTCCGGTCCGGGCCGTGCGTTCCGACCAGCCGCTCATGGCGACCCGGACACCACCGTCCGCCCACGGCATACGGCTCGACCCCCGCGTCCGTCCCGCCCGACGGGACGAGGTCGACATCGTCCTGCCCGCGTCGGCGCACATGTTCACCGCCGAGATCGGCTACGCGCCGTATGCCGGGAGCCCGCGAAACTACCGGGCCGCCATCGCCGCGCTCATCGAACGCGGCCACACGTACGTCGTCGTCGAGGGTGGGCGGGTGCTCTTCAAGGCCGACGTCGGGTCGGTCGCCCTCGGCTGCGCCCAGGTGCAGGGCGTCTGGCTCTCACCGGAGCTGCGCGGCCAGGGCCTGGCGGTGCCGATGATGGCGGCGGTGGTCGAGCAGATCATGATGGATGACGTCGATGTCGTGACGCTGTATGTCAACCACTTCAACGCGGCCGCCCGGGCCACCTACCGGCGGATCGGGATGGCCGACATCGGGACCTTCTCCACGATCCTGCTCTGACTGCAGGGCACCTGACAGCGGATGGTTGGATGGGCGTATGCCGATCGCGACGCCTGCCCTGAGCAAGGACGTCGTCGGTCTGGCGACGCTCTTCGTCGTTTCTGGGGTCACCCACCTGGCGCGCCCGCAGGTCTTTGAGCCGATCATCCCCACACCGCTGAAGAGGTACAAACGGGCGCTGGTCCTGGTGTCGGGGGCGGCCGAGATCGCCTGCGCGGCCGGGCTGGTCTATGCGCCGACGCGCAAGGTTGCCGGTCTGGCCAGCGCGGTCCTGCTCATCGGGGTGCTGCCGGCCAACGTGCAGATGAGCGTCAACCACGGCAGGCGGGTCGCCCGCAAGCAGGACCTCGGGTCCAGAGCATTCTTCGCCGGCACGGTCGTCCGGCTGCCGCTGCAGTGGCCGCTCATCCGGACCGCGCTACGGGCCGCCGGCCGGGTCGGCTGAGTCAGCGGCGTGGCCCTTGTGCGGCCTCGGCGACCGCCAGGGTCACGAACGGCGACAGCGGGACGGTGGGGACGACGAGTGCGCCGGCGGAGTGGTAGACGTCGGGCCGGCCCGGCCAGATGTCGCTCTTCGCCACCAGGTCGGGATCCAGCTCGTTGACCCAGGCACCGGAGTCGTCGATGAAGTGCCGCTCGGCGTGGTCCCAGAGCCGCCGGTACCACTGCTCCCAGTGCTTGTCCCCGGTGACGCGGTACAGGGCCGCCGTCGCCTGGATCCCCTCGCAGACCGGCCAGTGCAGTCGGGAGGTCGCCACCGGGTGGCCGGCCCAGTCGACGGTGTAGACCAGCCCCTCGTGTCCGTCGGCCGCCCACAGCCCGAGGGCACGGTCGGTGAGGGCGGCGGCTGCCCTCACCAGCCAAGGCGTCGCCGGGAGATGTGGTGAGGCGTCCAGGGCGAGCAGGAAACGGGACCACTCCAGGCTGTGGCCCAACGTGGCGCCGTAGGGGCGGAACGGGTGGTTCGGGTCCTCGCGGTTGTGGTCGGGCAGCGGTGTCCAGTCGACCGTGAAGTGCTCGGGGATCAGCCACTCATTGGGCCGGGCGTGCGTGTCGATGATCCGACCGGCCATCGCCAACCCGCGCTCGTGCCAACGGGACTCGCCGGTGACGTCGCCGATGGCGAGGAACGTCTCGGTGCCGTGCATGTTGGCGTTGGCGCCCCGGTAGGACTCCTCCTCGGACCAGTCCCGCGCGAAGGACTCCCGTAGGGCGTTCTCGTCCGCGGCATACAGCCGGGTGTCGATGACCTCGATCACCTGGCCCAGGAGAGCTCGGGCATCCGGATGACCCGCTGCGGTGGCGCTGGCGGCGGCGAGGCCGACGTGGACCTGGTCGTAGGTGCTCTTGCGTGCTTCGGGGCGGCTCGGGTCGGAGAACCAGCCGCCGTGGACGTCGTCGGCGAACACCCCGGTCAGCGACGTCAGGCCGTGGTCGAGGAGGGCACCGGAACCCGGTATGCCGCGCAGCACCCCGATCGCCGCGACATGGGTCATGCGAGCGGTGAGGAACAGGAGGGGCTGCCGGTCGGGAAGGGGCCGCCCGTCGACATCGAGCCAGTGGAACCCGCCGCCGTCGCGAATGGCGTTGCGGTTGAACCGGATCAGAGCGGCGAACTGTCGGTCGAGCCACGCGCGGTGGCTGGCGAGATCGGTCCAGGACGCGGCGGTGGAAGTCACCCCGCCCACGCTACTCACACGCGGGTGCCGAGGGAGGCGACCGCCGCCGGCCGCCGGACTAGGGGCGCGGGAGCCGCCGGTTCAGCGAGAACAGCCGTCCGAGAACCGGCATGAGGACGATGTTCAAGCCGTGGAGGATCCCGATGGCCAGCAGGATCCCGGCGACCCGACGCAGCTCCAGACCCACCTGTTCGGGAGAGATCCCGGTGATCGGGTGGAGCTCGGACCACGTCGGGTCGGGCGTGAGCGTGGCGGTGAACAGGATGTAGGACCCGAAGATGAGGTAGTAGACGATGTCGGTGAGCACGATGTAGCTCTTGCCGGTCAACGGGTTGTCGTGGAAGACGTCCGCGGCATACGCCCGGCCGAACCGCTTGATGAACGGGCCGAGCCACAGCGCGATAGCGATGAGGACGACGGTGGTGAGGATCTCCAGGCTCCACCAAGGCATGGGCGCTGCTCCGTTTCGTTGACGCTGGATGAGGACGACGACGGTGAGGACTGCGACGAACAGGACGACGCAGGCTGCCGCGATCGCCCGTCGCAGATGGTGTCGGCGACGGCGGTCGTCGTCGATGTCGGCGATGACCCGCGCGAACAGGTCATGCGATGGGGGAGGGCTCTCGTCCCGGGATCCGAAGGCCTCACCGAGGCGTTCGTCGATGTGGCTCATGGCTGGTCCTCCAAGGACTTCTCGAGGGCGCGGAGTCCTCGTTGCAGGTGCGTCTTGACCGAGTTGGCAGACAGGCCAAGGGTTTCGGCGATCTCAGGGATGCCGAGCTCGTAGAAGTACCGGAGCGTCACGCAGTCGCGCTGCCGACGCGGCAGGGCGCGGACCGCCTCGATGACCTCGCGTCGTGCCGCCCGGCCGGAGGCCGTGGCCTCAGCCGAGGGTTCGTCCGGTTGGGCTGGTGGCCGGTGCCGGAGGGAGACCAGACCCCGGCGGTTGTGGTCGCGAGCCAGGTTGATGACGATCGACCGGAGGTATGCCGCACCCTTGGCGGAGTCCTCGATCCGGTGGGCGGCGCGGGCCAGCCGGATGAACGCCTCCTGGACGAGGTCCTCGGCGGCCGTCTTGTCCTCGACGTACCAACGCGCCATCTGGACCAAGGAGGCTGCCTCGGCGCTGTAGAGAGCGAGGACGATCGCGGCCGGATCGGCCTGCGGTCGCCGTCCGAGCCTGACCTCCGCGCTCACTGGTCGCACTCCATCACCCCGACAGACGGATGGCGAATGGCGTTTGGGTGACAGGGCCACCCGAGAAATGTCCGTTCGGTCCTGCCGGTCACCCGGCGAGGCGGTGCCGCCCGTCAGTCCGAGTGTACGAACCATCACGAGGGGAAGGAGGCCCAATCATGAAGAGCACTAGGTTGGCCTCATCGACGTTTGTTGCGAGCCTTGCGGCAGCCACAGTCGGAGTCGTGGCGTGCACTGGGCCGGCCGGGTCGGCCGGGGCGGCCGGCCCGGCCCTGACCCCGAGCCCACGGCCCCAGACATCGACGGCCAGGACGTACCCGATGGAGGCGAGCGGCCGCTACTACATCCCGGGGACGATGCCCGACACGGTGAACGCCCAGCCGACCACCGGCCAGCTGTTCGGGGGCCGGCAGCAGCTCGAGCCGTTGCCGCCCGCCTGCTCGCCGACGGGAGGGTGATCGCCATGACCTCAGGTCTCCCGCTGGGGCGCGCGACGCTGGCCGGCGCGGTACTCGGCGCCGGCTGGGGGGTCCTCGCCCGGGTCTTCATGCACTTCCTCTCCGACGACCCCCAGTTCACGTGGGGCGGGACGCTCTTGATCCTGGGGCTGAGTGCCCTCCTCGGAGCGGGGCTGGGCTCCGTCCACGGTGCCCGGACCAGCAGGCGGCGGCGTTGGTGGCGCCTCGCGCCCATCCCGGGGATGGTGCTCTTCGGGGGGCCAGGGTTGCTGCTCCTCCCGGCGTTCGCCGGAGGCCTGGTGGCTGGCCCGCTGCCTTCGCGCTGGTGGCGAGCCCTCGCCCGCGCAGTCGGTCTGCTCGTCTCGATCGGGACTCTCGTCTTCCTCAGCTTCGGTGCCGACCCCTCGGACCCGGCCCCGCTCGACCCGCCCTCACCCCTTGCCGTGGTTCCCGGGATCGTCCTCTTCGTCGCCGCTGCGGCGCTGCTCGGCCTGGGCGCGTCCATCTGGACCCGGCGGTGGCCGGCATCCGCCGACGAAGCCGACCGGATGCCGGCCGGTGCGGTCAGCGAGGCGCCCGGAGGCGAACCCCACGTCGACGCTCGTCGATGACGGCACCCGCGAGGGAGCCCACCACCATGATGGCGGTGAGGGCCACGACCCAGACCGAGAGGACGAAGGCGGCCCCGACCGGGCCGTAGTCGGCCACCTCATCGATGATCTGGTCCGGGACGACCAGGGCGGAGACGACCGAGGCGATGCCGAGGCCGACACCGATGAGACCGGACCCCGGCAGCAGTCGGCGCCAGGCGATCCGGCCGCCGAGGAGCAGCCGCTGGGTCCACCAGGCGAAGGACACGGCGCACAGCCCCTCCGTGACCGCCACGAGGGCGATCGCCATCCCTCCTGAGGTGGTGGGCGAACGGGACAGGCGCGCGGCATACATGGCCAGAGCCATGGCCGGGGTGAGGGCGAGCACCCAGACCACCTGACGCCAGACGCTCGTCCACGGGGCCCGCGGGACGCCCCACACGGTCTCCAGCATCCGCTGGGTCGTCGTCGCGGCACTCACCGCGAAGGCGAGGGACAGCGCCAGGCCGAGGACGAGCACCCCGAGGCTGGGCCGGAACGTGGTGCGGAACAGCGAGGTCAGGGCGGCTGTGCTCGGGGCATCGAGGTCGAGCAGGTTGGCGAGCAGGACGACGACCGAGCCCAGGTGGAACCGCCGCAGCAGGGCGGACATCGCCACCAACAAGGGAGCCGTGCAGAGCACCTGCTGCGCGGCCAGGGCAAGGGTGTGGGTCGCGACGTCCAGACGCTGACCGCGCTGCCAGGCGTGGCCCGGGAGCGACTGCTCCCACCGCGTGGCGAGCACCTCGACCCGGGCCGCCAGGGCGGCCCGGCGGTCGGTGCGACTGCCCGTCATGGCCAGATCTTCGCACCCGACGCTTCAAGGACTCCGCCCGAACCCACCCGCCTGCCTTCTCCCGACTTTCCCGCCCCATCCGGGAAAGTCATCTTCGCAAGGGTTGATTTGCCCTGTGGAGATGGGGTTTCCCTTGCCTAGTTGGCCGGGCTTGGCCGACGCCGAGGCCGTTCCGCTGTAGGGCGGGCGAGGAGGTAGGGCGAAAAGGCGGGCGACCGGCATACGGGGCGGTCGTTATCCTTGGGCCGCACCCCCGAACCCCCCGATGGAGACCACCCGTGGCCATGCGCATGTCGACCCTGTTCCTCCGCACCCTTCGCGAGGACCCGGCGGATGCTGAGGTGCCGAGCCACCGGCTGCTCGTCCGGGCCGGCTACATCCGTCGGGTGAGCCCCGGGATCTACACGTGGCTGCCGCTCGGGCTGAAGGTCTACCGCCGGGTGGAAGCGATCGTCCGCGAGGAGATGGACGCGATGGGCAGCCAGGAGCTGCTCTTCCCCGCGCTGCTGCCCAAGGAGCCATTCGAGGCGAGCGGCCGGTGGACGGAGTACGGCGACAACATCTTCCGGCTCAAGGACCGCAAGAAGGCCGACTACCTTCTCGGCCCGACCCACGAGGAGATGTTCACCCTCGTCGTCAAGGACCTCTACTCCTCCTACAAGGACCTGCCGCTCTCGATCTACCAGATCCAGACCAAGTACCGCGACGAGGCCCGGCCGCGCGCCGGGATCCTGCGCGGGCGCGAGTTCGTCATGAAGGACTCCTACTCCTTCGACATCGACGAGGCCGGGCTCGACAAGTCCTACCAGCTGCACCGCGACGCCTACATCCGGATCTTCGACCGGCTCGGCTTCCACTACGTCATCGTCAACGCGATGGCCGGGGCAATGGGTGGCAGCAAGTCCGAGGAGTTCCTCGCCACGGCCGAGAACGGCGAGGACACCTACGTCCGCTGCCCGAACTGTGGGTATGCCGCGAACGTCGAGGCGGTCCGGGTGCCGGTCCCCGACGCCATCCCGTATGCCGGTCTGCCGGCGGCCCATGTCGAGGACACCCCCGACACCCCGACGATCGACTCCCTTGTCGCACACCTGAACTCGGCGTTCCCGCGCACCGACGGCCGGGAGTGGATGGCCGCGGACACCCTGAAGAACGTCATCGTCATGCTCAAGAACCCCGACGGCACCCGCGAGCCCCTTGCCATCGGGCTGCCCGGTGACCGCGAGGTCGACGAGAAGCGCCTCGGTGCCCAGGTCGAGCCGGCCGTCGTCGAGGCGTTCGACGAGGCCGACTTCGCGCGGAACGCCGCGCTCGTCAAGGGCTACATCGGGCCGGGAGCGTTGGGGGAGAACGGAACCAGCGGCATCCGCTATCTCCTCGACCCGCGCGTCGTGACGGGCACGTCGTGGGTGACGGGCGCCAACAGCCCCGGCCAGCACGTCATCGACCTCGTCGCCGGGCGCGACTTCGAGGGCGACGGCGTCATCGAGGCGGCCGAGGTGCGCGCCGGCGACGCCTGCCCGTCCTGTGGCCACCCCCTCGAGATGGCCCGGGGTATCGAGATGGGCCACATCTTCCAGCTGGGTCGCAAGTACGCCGAGGCCCTCGACCTGAAGGTGCTGGACCAGAACGGCAAGCTGACGACGGTCATCATGGGCTCCTACGGCATCGGTGTCTCGCGCGCGGTGGCGTGCATCGCCGAGGGCAACCACGACGAGCTCGGGCTGATCTGGCCGCGGGACATCTCCCCGGCCGACGTGCACATCGTCGCGACCGGCAAGGATGCGGCGGTGTTCGAGGCCGGAGAGATCCTCACTCGCGAGCTCGAGTCCCATGGCGCCACAGTGCTGTTCGATGACCGTTGGGGCGTGAGCCCGGGCGTGAAGTTCAAGGACTCCGACCTGATCGGCGTCCCCACGATCGTCGTCGTCGGTCGTGGCCTGGCCGACGGGAAGATCGAGATCAAGGACCGGCGGTCCGGGGTGCGGCGCGAGGTGGCCTATGCCGACGCGGTGACAGAGATCCTCGCCGAGATCGGGATGTCGGCCAGTTGACGATTGCGCGGATTCTTGACGGGAGCGGATGTTGGTCGGGAGGGGAGAGTGCATGAGCGGAGTCGACGCCGTCATCTTCGACTGGGGCGGAACGCTCACGCCGTGGCACACGGTCGACCTGCCCGAGCAGTGGCGGGTGTTCGCGCGTGAGATCCATGGCGTCGCCCTCGACTCGCCCGACGTGCCCGAGGCCGACATCGAGCGGGCCCATGAGCTGGCGGCCCGGCTGCACACCGCCGAGGAGCGCGCCTGGTCGCGCGGTCGTGACTCGCACGCCAGCGCCAACATCGCCGACATCCTCGCCGAGGCCGGCCTCGACCCCGAGCACGACCGCGCCCACCTGGCGCTCGCGGCATACGAAGGGTTCTGGGAGCCGCACACCTGGACCGACCCACAGGTCCGACCGCTGTGGGAAGGCTTGCACGACAGGGGAGTTCGCGTGGGAGTCCTCTCCAACACGATCTGGCCGCGGGCCTACCACCGCAGGCTCTTCGCGCGCGACGGCGTGCTCGACCTGATCGACGGCGACGTCTACTCCAGCGAGATCGACCACGTGAAGCCGCACGCGGAGGCGTTCCGGGCCGCCTGTGCAGCGGTCGGGGTCCAGCCGGAGCGAGCCGTCTATGTGGGCGACCGGCTCTACGAGGACGTCCACGGTCCGCAGCAGATCGGCATGCGCGCGATCTGGGTCCCGCACTCCGACCTGCCGACCAACCAGGTCGTCGCCGTCGACGCATCGCCCGACGCCCAGGCGCACGAGCTGCTCGACATCCTGGCCATCGTCGACGGCTGGCGCAGCGGTGCCGGCGGTGCCGGCAGCACGCAGGGCTGAGTGGATCTCACCACGGGCACCGTCGCCCTGATGGGGGCAGCCGGGTTCCTCGCCGGCTGGGTCGACGCCGTCGTCGGCGGGGGCGGCCTGATCCAGCTGCCCGCGCTGCTCCTGGGCGTCCCCGGAGCCACGCCGGCCCAGCTCCTCGCGACGAACAAGCTGGGCTCGATCTGCGGCACGTCGATCTCGTCGGTCACCTACTACCGGCGGGTGCGGCCCGACCTGCGCACGGCGATCCCGATGGCGGCCGTCGCCTTCGCCGGGGCGGTCGTCGGCGCCGTCATCGGGCTGCACATCCCCAAGAGCGCCTTCAACCCGATCATCCTCGTCCTGCTCGTCGTCGTCGGCGCCTACACGCTGCTCAAGCCACAGCTGGGTGACCGGACGGCGCTGCGGTTCTCCGGCCACCGGCATACGGCGCTGGCGATGGTCGTCGGTCTCACGATCGGCGTCTACGACGGGGCGCTCGGGCCGGGCACCGGCAGCTTCCTCGTCTTCGCCCTGGTCGGGCTGATGGGCTACGCGTTCCTCGAGGCGAGCGCCAAGGCCAAGATCGCCAACGCCGCCACCAACCTGGGCGCCCTGGTCGTCTTCGTCCCGGGCGGGCACGTCATCTGGCCGGTCGCCCTCGTCCTGGCGGTCACCAACCCGATCGGCGGCTATCTCGGGGCGCGCACGGCTGTGCGACTCGGCTCGCGCTTCGTCCGCGGGGTCTTCGTCGTCGTGGTGACCGGGTTCGTCGTCCGGATCGGCGGGCAGCTGCTGCACTGGTGGTGACCGCCACCGGGCACACCGCAACACCGCCACACCACGGCCACACCACGGGCACAGGCTTCGCACAGGAACCGCGCCCACCATCGTTGTCGTGTCAACTACCGCCCGCTGGGTGCCCGCGTGGTGGCGCGAGGTGTCGATCGCCCTTTTCTGGGCCGTCCTCCTCGTCGTCACTGCCCTGTGGGTGGCCGGCGGAGGTGTGCAGGACCTCGGGACGGTCTCGGGCTTCCTGGACTCCACCGGCCGGCTGACCGGTCTGGTCGCCTCGGCGTTGCTCCTCGTCCAGGTCTTCCTGATGGCCCGGATCCCGTGGTTCGAGCAGGCCTGGGGTCAGGACCAGCTGGCCCGCACCCACCGGCTCGTCGGGTTCACGTCGTTCAACCTGCTGTGGGCGCACATCGTCCTCATCACCCTCGGCTACGCCGCCGGCAGCCCCAAGGGCCTCTGGGGAACGATCGTCGACTTCACCGTCGACTACCCGGGCATGCTTCTCGCCATCGCCGGTACCGTCGCCCTCTGCATGGTCGTCGTCACCTCGGTCAAGGCGGCCCGGAGGCGGCTGCGCTACGAGTCGTGGCACCTCATCCACCTCTACGGCTATCTCGGCGCCGGCCTCGCGCTCCCGCACCAGCTGTGGACCGGGACCGACTTCGTCGGCAACCTCGCGGCGACGGTCTTCTGGTGGACCCTGTATGCCGTGTGCCTGGCCGCCGTCCTCGTCTTCCGGGTCGGCGTCCCGTCTGTCCGGATGTGGCGCCACCGGCTGCGGGTCGTCGACGTCCGCGACGAGGCGCCCGGCGTGACCACCGTGACGGTCGGGGGTCCGCGGCTGGCCGGGCTGCCGGCATACGGCGGGCAGTTCTTCCAGTGGCGCTTCCTCGACGGCCCCGGCTGGACCCGGGCGAACCCGTACTCCCTCTCCGCGGCGCCCGACGGCCGGACCCTGCGGTTCACCGCGGCGCACGCCGGTGAGGGCAGCGCGCGACTTGCCGGACTCCGGCCCGGCACAAGGGTTCTCGTCGAGGGACCCTACGGCCGGATGCACGCCGGGACCCGGACCCGACGCAAGGTGCTGCTCATGGGCGCGGGCATCGGGATCACGCCGATGCGGGCCTTGCTCGAGGACCTGCCCCAGGCGCCCGGTGACGTGACCATCGTCCATCGGGTCGGGACCCGGGAGGACCTGGTCCTCGACCGCGAGATCGACGCGCTCGCCCGGGAGCGGGGCGCCCGCTACGTCCTCGTGGAGGGTCACCGCGCCCCCGGACGCGACTCGTGGCTGCCAGCGGCTGCGGGGCACCTGTCGGACACCGAGGCGCTGCGCCAGCTCTGTCCAGACGTCGCCGAGCGCGACGTCTACCTCTGCGGGGCACCCGCTTGGATGGACGCGGTCCGCCGGGCCGCTCGCGACGTCGGTGTGCCCGCCGACCACATCCACCTCGAACGCTTCACCTACTGAGCTGGCGAAGCCAAGGAAGCCGACCATGCGCCGCATCACCCTCTGGGCCCTCTCGACGGTCACCGTCGTCGTGCTGCTCTTCAGCTATCGGACCTCGACGTCGAGCCGGACCACCTCGTCCGTGGTGGCCGCCGGGACCACCGTCGCCGGCGGCGACCTAGCCTCGTCCGCCGCCGGTTCGACCGGCGCCGCCAAGACCTTCACCGGTACCGCAGTCGACACCCGCTTCGGACCGGTCCAGGTCCAGATCACCGTCGTGGGCGGCAAGGTGACCAAGTCGGTCGCCACCCAGGTGCCGTGGAACGACCCGCGGGACCAGGAGATCAACTCCCAGGCCGTCCCCATCCTCAACCAGGAGGCGGTGCAGTCCCAGAGCGCCGACATCGACATGGTGAGCGGTGCGACCTTCACCTCCGACGGCTACCTCCAGTCGCTCCAGTCGGCTCTGGACCAGGCCAAGCTGTGACCGGTGCCCCGACCTCCGGTGGGGGGCGCCCGGCATACGGCACCCGCGCCTTCGTCGAGCAGGTCATGGGTATGCCGGTGAGCATCCACGTCCGTGCGGCGGACCCGGGTCGGGCCGACATCGCGACGGCCGTCGGCAACGCCTACGCGCACCTGCGGCGGGTGGACTCCGTCCTGAGTCCGTGGCACCACGACAGTGACCTGCTGCGGGTACGTCGGGGGGAGCTAGACCCCGCCGAGGCTCATCCCTGGCTGGCCGAGGTGACCGCCCTCGCTGCTGAGGCCGAGTCGGCGACGGGCGGTCTGTTCACCAGCCGGCTCACCGGACCCGACGGTTCGACCGGCTTCGACCCGACCGGTCTGGCCAAGGGTTGGGCCGTGGTGGGAGCGGCGGCCCACCTCGAGGTCGTCGACCGGATCTCCTTCTGTGTCAACGCCGGTGGCGACCTGACCGTCGGCGTCGGGCGCAACCTCGCCGGCTTTTCATCGACCTGGAGAGTCGGTATCCAGGACCCTGTCGACCCGATGGCCGTTGTCGACGTCGTCGAGGTGAGCAGGGGAGCGGTGGCCACGTCGGGTGGCGCAGCCCGGGGTGCCCATGTCGTCGACCCGCGCACCGGAGTGCCCGTCGACCGACCGGGTTCGGTGACCGTCATCGGCCCGGACCTGCTGTGGGCGGACGTCTGGGCGACGGCTGCCTGGGTGGACCCGTCGGAGGCGGCTCGCCGGATGTCCGCCAGCCACCCGGCATACGAGCTGCTCCGGCACCCCTGAGACCCGGGCCGGTCAGCCCCCGTCGAGTGCCTCGACGAGGTCGGCGGCCGAGGTCACCGGCAGGTTGCAGACGAAGCCACGGCAGACGTATGCCGCGGATGCACCAGCCACGAGCGGCCGGTCGGCCAGCAGCGGGACGCCCGGGGCGTCCGGCAGCCCGTATGCCGTGACCAGACCGGGCGAGGGGTGGTGCCGGGCGATCCCGGCCAACCGCCGCGCGGTCTCGTCGTCCCCGACCACTGCCACCTGGAGCGGACCGGCCACTGCGGCCTCGGCGACGGCCAGGGTCCACCCGCCGAACCGCGGCTCGCGGGTGGCCAGGGCGGCGGCGGCCTCGAGGGCTCGCTCCGCCGCGTCGCGGTGTGCCGTGACGCCGGTGAGGGCAGCGTGGGTGAGGAGCGCCCCGGCGATGGCCGACTGGCCGGCGGGCTCGGCGTTGTCACCATCGCTCCGAGGCCGGGTGAAGAGCCGCTCAGCATCGTCGGCGGTGTCGTACCAGACCCCGTCGGCATCGCGGAAGTGTTGCAGCGCAACGGAGATGACGGTCCCGGCGACCTGGAGCCAGCGGGGCTCGCCGGTCGCCTGGTGGAGCGCGAGCAGGCCCTCGGCCAGGTTGCCGTGGTCGTCGAGGACCGCCGCAGCCGCTCCGACCACGCCGTCGCGGGAGGCCCTGCGGAGCCGGCCCTCGACGAGGTGGGTCTCGACGACGAAGGTGGCCGCGCGGCGCGCGGCGTCGAGGAGGTCGGGGCGGTCCAGGAGCACCCCGACGTCGGCCAGGGCGGCGATGGCCAGGCCGTTCCAGCTGGTGACCACCTTGTCGTCCCGGGCCGGTTGGGGGCGCTCGCTCCGGGCGGCGAGCAAGCGGGCCCGGGTGCCTTGCCACCACTGCTCGTCGTCCGGGTCGGCCCGCAGCTGCAGCGTCGAGGCGCCGGCCTCAAAGGTCCCGGCGTCGGTCACGGCGAAGAGACCAGCGGCTCGGGCGCCGTCCTCCGGACCGAGCGTGTCGGCGAGCTGGCCGGGGGTCCAGGCATAGGTCAGGCCCTCGTGGCTGTGACCGTCGACGACCGTGTCGGCATCGAGGGCAGAGGCGAACCCGCCACTCGGAGTGCCGAGGTCGTTGACGATGAAGTCCGCTGTCTCACAGGCGATTCGCGCAGCAAAGGGATCCTCGCCGAGGCGCGTCCGGTGCGCATACACCCGAGCCAGCTGGGCGTTGTCGTAGAGCATCTTCTCGAAGTGGGGGACCACCCAGTCGGCATCGACGGAGTACCGCGCGAAACCGCCGGCGAGCTGGTCGTACATCCCGCCCCGCCCCATCGCCTGCAGGGTGCCGTCGAGCATGCTGAGCGCGGGCTCGGAGCCGGTCCGCGCGTGGTGTCGGACGAGGAGCTCCAGGACCATCGAGGGCGGGAACTTGGGTGCGGACCCGAACCCTCCGCGAGCGCCGTCGAAGGTGAGAGCCAGCCGCCCCACGGCGGCCGCCAACGCGTCGGCGGCGAGCGGCCCCGGCGTGGGCGGAGCGCTGAGTGACCGCAGCTGCTCGGCGATGCGCCCACTGGACCGGTCGACGTCCTCGCGCCGGGTCCGCCACACCTGGCCGGCGTTGGCGAGCAGGGCGAGGAACTGGGCGCGCGGGAAGTACGTGCCGGCGAAGAAGGGGTCGCCGGAGGGGGTCAGCAGGCAGGTCATCGGCCAGCCGCCGGCGCCGGTGAGCGCGGTCGTGGCGGCCATGTAGACGGCGTCGATGTCCGGCCGCTCCTCGCGGTCGACCTTGACGGCCACGAACCCGGTGTTCAGTGCCGCCGCGACCTCGGGGTCCTCGAAGGACTCGTGCGCCATGACATGGCACCAGTGGCACGCGGCATACCCGACGGAGAGCAGGACCGGAACGTCACGCCGACGGGCCTCGGCGAACGCCTCGCCGGACCATTCCCACCAGTCGACGGGGTTGTCCTTGTGCTGCAGGAGATACGGGCTGGTCGCCTGCGCGAGTCGGTTCGCCATGGGGCAAGACAAGCAGACCCGCGGCGGCGGACTCGGTCAGGGCATCCGGATCGAGCGATCACGACATGCGGGGACGCCTGCGGGGAGCCCCGCATGTCGTGATCGCTCGACTCAGGGGCTGCGCGGCGTCTCAGCCCTCCAGCGACTTGGCGAGCGCGATGTGCAGGCTCGCGCTCTGCGGGTCGTCGCGGCTGGCCGCTGCGGCGGCCTCGACTGTCGCCGCGAAGATGGTCCACAGCCGCGCCGCCTGCTCGTCGATGCCGGCCGCCTCGCAGGTCACGTCGACTCGTCGCCGCACCGACCAGCGGAACGACGATCCGGTGCCCATCTCCTCGGTTCGGTTGCGTAGCAACGGGATCAGCTCGATACCGGGATGCCCGGCCATCGGCTTGGGATCGATGGCGAGCCACGGCTCACGCTCGGCACCGAGGACGTTCTCGTAGTGCAGGTCGGTGTGCAGCAGGGTCGCGTCGCACGACGGGTCGCTCGAGAGGTCGGCGAAGATCCCGGCCGCCCGGGCGACGAGCCGACGGGGGAGCAGGTCTCCGGCGTGCTGCATCTGCGAGACCTGCCTCGCCCCGACCTCCGACAGGCGACGGATCGTGGGCGGCGCGGTGACGTGCAACCGGGCGAGCAGCCCACCGACGACCTCACAGGCCTCCTCGACCCACATCGTCGACAGGTCGTGGGACGGGTCGAGCGCCTCCAGGAGCAGCGCTCCACGGGCAGGGTCCGCGGCATACAGACGAACAGCGCCGTTCCCGGCCCAGTGCCGCAGCGCGAGGTGTTCGCCGGCCGCCTCGTCGTGCGGCCAGCCGATCTTGCACGCGAGGCGCTGACCGTCACGCTCCACCGGGATGACGACCGCGGTCCAGCCGTTCATCGGCGCCCCAGCGGGGGACAGCGACCACTCCGCCATGACCTCGTCGACAAGGCCGGGCAGTCTCCGCAGCCACGTCGTCCCGTCGGGGCCGCCCTCGGACGGCACGCCCGTGAGCAGGTCGATGAGCGCCTGCGGGACGAGCGAGTGAGGCGTCACGGAGTTGTCATGCCCGGGAACGGCACGAGCGCGCCACCCCAGTCGTGCACGAGGACCTCGACCTGCCCGAGCCAGCCCACGAGGTCGAGGAACGGCACCGGGCCCTGTGCTGCGGCACCGAGTCCGGACCCGTATGCCGCGCGCAGCCTCAGCGCGAGCCGGCCGGCGAGCCGCCGGGCCAGGGCCGGGGTCGTCACGGTGAAGGGGAGCGGGTAGCCCACGGGGGCCGGAGGTGCCTGGGCGGGCAGGGCCGCCTCCTGCTCGGACTGGATCGCGGTCAGCGTCGCCAGGGTCCGCAGCGCGAGGGCTCGGCCGGCCTTGTCACCCTGCGCGGCAACCACCTCGAAGCCGTAGACCGCGCTGCGGGTGGCCCCCAGCAGGGCCAGGAGGTCGGCTGCCGGCCAGCGCCCGCCGGGGGCGCGCGTAGTTGCCTCGGCTGATGGCGATGCGGTCGCCGAAGGCGCGGTGGTGGTGGGGGCGGTACTGGCCGTGCCCGTGCTCGACCCGGCCGGTCCCAGCCGGGGCGTGGTCCCGCCGAGGACCGCAGCTGCTGCATAGTGCTGGGCGAGGGTCGCGGCCACAGTCGCCAGCAACGGTGCCGGCGCCGCGGCCAGTGCGGGAGCGTCGACGAGCGGGCTGCGCTCCAGGGCGGTGATGGTCGCCCCCGCGGTGGCGGTCGCCCCCACAGTCGCGGTCGGGCCAGCGGTCGCGCCCGTCGTCACTGGCGTCGGAGCCGCCGCGGCGATGAGGTCGGCGGGCACGTGCGCGTCGCCCAGCAGGGCCGCGACGACCTCGGCCTGTTGGTGGTGGATCGTGGCGAGCACGGGGGCCAGGGCGACCTGCGGCCCCGTCTTCCAGGTGGCAACGGCGGCAGCGAGCTCCCGGCTGTTTCGGAGCAGGGCCAGCAGTACGGTCTCGCCGCCGATCGGAGTCCGGCGCGGTACGAGCGGGACGTGTGGAGCGTCGTCCTCCAGGTGGATTCCGCACCCCGCCAGGGTCAGACTGCTGACTCCGACCGCCCCGAGGAGCAGGCCCCGACGGCCGAGCGACACCGGGCCGCGCGGCATACGGGTCGGCTCGGGCATGGCGTCGATGATGGCACGACCGCCGCAGGCTCGGTGTGCGCCGCACCTGCGCCGCTGGTTAGAGTGGGCGCAGCAGGACGAGAACTTCCGAGAACTTCACAGAGAGGCCATTTCCGATGACATCAACGGACCGGATCCGGCCTCTCGTGGAGCCCGGCCTGGCCGACCTCGGCCTCCTCGTCGACGACCTCACCATCACCCCCGCGGGCAGGCGCCGCGTCGTACGGGTGGCCGTCGACCGGGCCATCCGGACCGACGGCGACACGACCGAGCCCAGCAAGCCGCTCACCCTCGACGAGGTCGCTGACGCCACCCGGGTGGTCGGGGCGGCCCTGGACGAGAGCGATGCCATGGGCGCCCAGCCCTACGTCCTGGAGGTCACCTCTCCCGGTGTCGACCGGCCGCTGCGCGAGCCACGCCACTACCGGCGCAACGTCGGCCGGCTGGTCGCCGTGACGCCCCTCGAGGGCGTGGCCGTCACCGGCCGGGTCGTCCGGGCCGGGGCTGAGTCCGTCACGCTCGTCGTCGAGGGGGCCGAGACGACCATCCCGTATGCCGAGGTGTCCCGGGCCGTGGTCCAGGTCGAGTTCACCCGGCCGGCCGGAGCCGATGACGACGACGAGGACCTGGACGAGGACCTGGCGGGGGCCGAGCACGACGACGACGTAGACGACCCCGAGGAGAACTGATGGACATCGACCTGGCCGCCCTGCGAGCCCTCGAGCGCGAGCGTGACATCTCGATGGCCGTGCTCATCCCGGCCATCGAGCAGGCCCTGCTCCTTGCCTACCAGCGGACCGACGGGTCGTTCCACAACGCCCGCGTCGAGCTGGACCGCAAGACCGGCCACGTCGTCGTGTGGGCCCGGGAGGAGCTCGAGGTCCCGGTCGACGACGAGCCGGCCGTCACCCACGCGGGCACCCACGACACCCTTGGCGACGGCGACCCGTCCGCCGACGGCGAGCGGGCGGCGTACGGATCGGACGAGGACGAGGCGCCCGGCCCCAGGGTCCGCCGCGAGTACGGCCCCGAGTTCGACGACACCCCGACCGGCTTCGGCCGGGTCGCGGCGGCGACCGCCCGGCAGGTCATCCTGCAGCGGCTGCGCGACATCGAGGACGACGCCGTGATGGGTGACTTCAAGGGTCGCGAGGGCGACGTCATCGCCGGGGTCATCCAGCAGAGCTCGGACCCGCGGATCGTGACCGTCGACTTCGGCAGCGTCGAGGGGATCCTGCCGGCGGCCGAGCAGGTGCCGGGGGAGAAGTACGTCCACGGGCAGCGGCTGCGGACCTTCGTCGTGTCGGTGCGCCGCGGCCCGCGAGGGCCGCAGATCGGCCTGTCGCGCACCCATCCCAACCTGGTGCGCAAGCTGTTCGCCCTCGAGGTGCCCGAGATCGCCGACGGCACCGTGGAGATCATGGCGCTGGCCCGCGAGGCGGGCCACCGCACCAAGATCGCAGTGCACTCCAAGGTGCCGGGCGTCAACGCCAAGGGCGCGTGCATCGGCCCGATGGGTGCCCGCGTGCGGGCCGTGATGACCGAGCTGCACGGGGAGAAGATCGACATCGTCGACTGGTCCGAGGACCCCGCCACCTTCGTCGCGGCCGCCTTGTCGCCGTCGCGGGTGGAGTCCGTGGAGATCGTCGACCGGCAGCTGCGCGCGGCGCGGGTCATCGTGCCCGACTACCAGCTGTCGCTGGCGATCGGCAAGGAGGGCCAGAACGCCCGCCTCGCCGCCAAGCTGACCGGCTGGCGGATCGACATCCGCCCCGACACCCAGCCGCCCGCCTGACCCCCGGCGCGCCTCCAAGTTATCGGGTTCTCGGGGTTGTTGGCTCCGCGCCCGAGTTTCCTTCTCGGGTGACCAGGCAACTTGTCGGGTGCGCTCGGCCGGCGAAACGGGCCCGGGAGAGGCGCGGTGCGGCATACGCGCCAAAGTCTGTAGACTGGAGCGTGACCGACCGGACTGGACTCCCAGGCCCGACCCGCACCTGTGTGGGTTGTCGTCAGCGGGATAGCCGGTCGGCACTCCTGCGAGTGGTCGTCGGAACAGGCCCGGGTGGGGCACAAGCCCTCCTTCCTGATCCGGCGCGTCGAGCTCAGGGCCGCGGCGCCTCGCTGCATCCCACGCTCGGCTGCTTCGAGCAAGCCATCCGTCGTCGGGCCTTCGGGCGTGCGCTGCGTGTCAGCGTGCCGCTCGACCCGGCACCGGTCCTGGCCCACCTCGAAGGCCTCGCGCAGCAACCGTCCGATGCAAGAACCGAGAGCGGGTTTATCGCTATGAGCACCCGATGAGTACTCAGTAATGAGCACTACCCAGTCTTAAGACGGTCCGAGCCTCTCTGGCACGGACCCAGATGAGGAGAAACGTGTCCAAAGTCCGCGTGAGTGCGCTCGCCAAAGATGTGGGAGTGACCAGCAAGGTCCTCCTCGAGCGGCTGAACCAGATGGGCGAGTACGTCAAGAGCGCCAGCTCCACCGTCGAGGCGCCCGTCGTTCGCCGCTACCACGAGAAGTTCCCGGCCGAGGCCGCCCCGGCCGCGGCCAAGAAGGCTGCCCCGGCCCGCAGGCCGGCCGCACCCGCCCCGGCTGCTCCGGCACCCGCGGCCCCGGCACCCGTCGCCGCTGCGCCCAGCGCACCGGCCACCGAGCCGACCCCGGTCGTCGCTGCGCCGGTGACCCCGGCGGCACCCTCGACGCCGGTCGCACCAGCCGCAGCGGCCGCTCCCTCGGCCCCCGCCCCGTCCGTGCCGGCCCCCGGGCCGCGTCCGACGCGCGAGCCCGAGGCACCCGCTGCCCGGGAGACCCCCGACCGGGTGGCTCCTGCGCGTGACGTGCCGTCCCGGGAGCCCAACGCCGGCAGCCCGGCTCCGCGTCCCGGCGGCCCGCGGCCCGGCAACAACCCGTTCTCGTCCAACCAGGGCATGGGTACCGGTCGCCCCGGCTCACCCCGCCCCGGCAACAACCCCTTCGCTCCGAGCCAGGGTATGCCGCGACCGCAGAGCCGTCCCTCGGCCCGCCCGGGCGCTGCAGCGGGCCCCGGAGGCCCGCGTCCCGGCGGTCCGCGCCCGAACCCGGGCATGATGCCCGACCGTGCCGCGGTCGGCCGTCCCGGTGAGCGTCCCGGCCGTGGCGGCCCCGGTGGTCGTCCCGGCGCCCCGGGTCGTCCGGGTGCCGGCGCTGGCGCCGGTGGGTTCGGCGGCCGTCCCGGTGGTGGCGGCGGCTTCGGCGGCCGTCCCGGCGGCGGTGGCCCCGGTGGCCGTGGCGGCACCCAGGGTGCCTTCGGCCGCGGTGGTGGCCGTCCGGTTCGTGGCCGGAAGTCCAAGCGCGCCAAGCGTCAGGAGTTCGAGCAGATGCAGGCGCCGTCGCTGGGCGGCGTCACCGTCCCCCGCGGCGACGGGACGTCGGTCATCCGCGTCCGTCGTGGCTCGTCGCTGACCGACTTCGCCGACAAGATCAACGCCAACCCGGCCTCGTTGGTCACCGTGCTCTTCCACCTCGGTGAGATGGCGACGGCGACCCAGTCCCTCGACGAGGACACCTTCAAGGTGCTCGGCGCCGAGCTCGGCTACGACATCCAGGTCGTCTCGCCCGAGGAGGAGGAGAAGGAGCTGTTCGACTCCTTCAACATCGACCTCGAGACGGGCATCGAGGGTGAGGACGACGAGGACCTCGAGCCCCGCCCGCCGGTCGTCACCGTCATGGGTCACGTCGACCACGGCAAGACCAAGCTCCTGGACGCCATCCGCAACGAGAACGTCGTCGCGGGCGAGGCCGGCGGCATCACCCAGCACATCGGTGCCTACCAGATCCACAAGGAGCACGAGGGCGTCGACCGGGCCATCACCTTCATCGACACCCCCGGTCACGAGGCCTTCACGGCCATGCGTGCCCGTGGTGCCAAGGTGACCGACATCGCCATCCTCGTCGTCGCCGCCGACGACGGCGTCATGCCGCAGACCATCGAGGCGCTCAACCACGCCCAGGCTGCAGACGTGCCGATCGTCGTCGCCGTCAACAAGATCGACGTCGAGGGCGCCAACCCGGCCAAGATCCGCCAGCAGCTGACCGAGTACAACCTCGTGGCCGAGGAGTACGGCGGCGACACGATGTTCGTCGACGTCTCGGCCAAGCAGGGCGTCAACATCGACGCGCTGCTCGAGGCGGTCCTGCTCACCGCGGACGCTGCGCTCGACCTGCGAGCCAACCCGGACAAGGACGCCCGCGGCACCGCCATCGAGGCCAACCTCGACCGCGGCCGTGGCGCCACGGCGACCGTCCTCGTCCAGAGCGGCACGCTGCACGTCGGCGACGCGATCGTGACCGGCGCGGCATACGGACGCGTTCGGGCCATGCTCGACGAGCACGGCCAGAACCTCACCGAGGCCGGACCATCCCGTCCGGTGCAGGTGCTCGGTCTGTCCTCCGTGCCGCGCGCCGGTGACACGTTCGTCGTGGCTCCCGATGACCGCACCGCCCGCCAGATCGCCGAGAAGCGTGAGGCGGCCGACCGTCAGGCCAGCCTGGCCAAGGCCCGCAAGCGGATCTCCCTGGAGGACCTCAACGAGGCGCTCGCGGCCGGCAAGGTCGAGACGCTCAACCTCATCCTCAAGGGCGACGTCTCCGGTTCGGTCGAGGCTCTGGAGGACGCGCTCCTCCAGATCGACGTGGGCGACGAGGTCGACCTGCGGATCATCGACCGCGGTGTCGGTGCCATCACGATGAACAACATCAACCTGGCGATGGCGTCCAACGCGATCATCATCGGCTTCAACGTGCGCGCCGAGGGTCAGAACGCTGACTACGCCGAGCGCGAGGGCGTCGAGATCCGCTACTACTCGGTGATCTACCAGGCCATCGAGGAGATCGAGGCAGCGCTCAAGGGCATGCTCAAGCCGGAGTTCGA
>JAJPIW010000094.1 GCA_021324575.1 Intrasporangiaceae bacterium
CCGGCCCCAAGGAGGTGAGCACCAGCCTGATCGCCGGCGCCATCACCGGCTAACCAACAACCTCGAAGGCATCACCCCTCGTACACCACGGATCCGGACTTGACCGTGCAGTCACACGCTTTCGAGGACTGTGACCCCGCGTTCGCGGCGGGTCGTGAGCGTCCGTTAGTGCTCAATCGACGCGGGGTCGGACGCCAGCGAACGGCGAGGGCACCGCCCGAATGAGACTACAGATGAGACTGCCCAGCGCCACACCATGACGACGCTTCACTCTCCGTCTCAGCGGCGATTGGAGGACGAAGTTCTGCTTGGCGTGGCCCCGCCGCGGCGCGCGACCGTAGAAGCAAGCAGGACTTGTCGCATTGATGGAGCATGGCCGTATTCTTTGTCCCTCGCTTGGGGCGACGGACCTTTTGGCGCTGTGGGGTTCGCCGAACTGCGTTGGGACGTCGTTATCGTCGGGAACAACCGCGACCGTGTCTCCAAGGGCTACGGGCTGCGTTCGGTGTTCCCACGGTCTCGCGTGTGGCGGAAGAGCGTCCAGAGGCCACGCCGTACCATCTTGAGCATGGCCGAGATCGAGCAGCCCGGTATGCCGACCAGCGCGTCTCTGGGTGCTGTCGTCGTACCCGCCAAGCCAGCGCTAGAGGACCTCGAAAAGAAATGGTCCAAGCAGTGGCAGGCCGACAACACCTACACTTTTGACCGCACTCGGCCTCGAGCCGAAGTGTACTCGATTGATACTCCGCCACCGACGGTGAGCGGCAGCCTGCACGTCGGCCATGTCTTCTCCTACACCCACACCGACGTGATCGCTCGCTTTCATAGGATGCGCGGCAAGTCGGTGTTCTATCCGATGGGCTGGGACGACAACGGGTTAGCCACCGAGCGACGAGTGCAGAACCACTATGGTGTCCGCTGCGACCCGTCACTTGCGTACGACCCGACCTTCGAGCCGCCCGGCAAACCGGACCCGAAGCGCCAGGTGCCCATCAGCCGCCCAAACTTCGTTGCGCTTTGCGAACAGCTGGTCTTCGAGGACGAGAAGCGGTTCGAGCACTTATGGCGCGCTCTCGGGCTGTCTGTCGACTGGACCCAGGCCTACACGACCATCGGTGCTCGGGCGCAGAAGGTCAGCCAGACGGCCTTCTTACGCAACCTCGAGCGGGGGGAGGCTTACCTCCAGGACGCACCGACCCTCTGGGACGTCACGTTTCAGACGGCTGTTGCACAAGCCGAGTTGGAGGCTCGCGATTACCCGGGTGCGTACCACCGGATCGCCTACCACGCTCCCGACGGTTCGCCACTTCATGTTGAGACAACGCGGCCCGAACTGATCGTGTCCGCAGTCGCGCTGATCGCCCACCCCGATGACGAGCGCTACCAGGGGCTCCTGGGCACCATCGCCACCTCACCCGTCTTCGGGGTCAAGATCCCGGTGGTCGCCCACCCGGCAGCCGAGATGGATAAGGGCTCCGGGCTAGTTATGTGCTGTACGTTCGGTGACCTAACCGATGTGCAGTGGTGGCGGGAGTTCGACTTCCCCGTGCGCACAGTGATTGGCCGCGACGGGCGTCTGCTTGAGGAGACGCCTGGTTGGCTCACAACTCCCGCGGCCTGCGCCGCCTACGAGCGGCTCGCCGGCAAGACCGTGTTCTCCGCCCGAGAGGCGATGGTCACCCTGCTTAGGGAAACCGGCGACCTCGACGGCGAGCCGGTGCCGACTCATCGAGTGGCCAACTTCTATGAGAAGGGCGATAAGCCGCTCGAGATCGTTTCGACCCGGCAGTGGTATATCCGGAACGGCGGACGCGACGCTTCCCTGCGCCGGACAATGCTTGAACTTGGCACTCGGCTCGCCTGGACCCCTCCGCACATGCAGCACCGCTACGAGAATTGGGTCGGTGGGCTCAACGGCGACTGGCTGATATCCCGGCAGCGCTACTTCGGGGTGCCGTTCCCGATCTGGTACCCACTCGACGCGGCTGGTGAGCCGATCTATACGCGCCCCATCGTCCCCGCCACTGAGAACCTCCCCATCGACCCGTCGACCGACGTGCCTGCAGGCTACGAACCGAACGACCGGGGCGAACCGAACGGATTTCTCGGAGACCCGGACGTGATGGATACCTGGGCGACGTCGTCGCTGACCCCGCAGATCGCTGGCGGATGGATCACAGACGAGGACCTCTTTTCCCGGGTTTTCCCGATGGATCTGTGCACGCATGCGCACGACATCATCAGGACCTGGTTGTTCTCCCGGATGGTGCGAGCGCACCTCGAGCAAGGCGTTCTTCCGTGGACCCGCGCCATGATCTCCGGGTTCGTTCTCGCGGGCACGGGAAAGGGCAAGCAGGGCAAGATCTCCAAGTCTGCGGCCAACGCCAAGATCGACCCGGAGTACCTCATCTCGACTTTCGGCGCGGACGCCGTGCGCTGGCGGGCGGCGATGAGCCGGCCGGGGCTAGATTCCCCCTTCGACGAAGCGTCGATCAAGGTCGGGCGCCGCTTTGCCATGAAAGTGCTCAACGTCGGCAAGTTCGTGCTCGGCAACATCGGCGTGACAGACGTGTCCATCGACCAGGTCAGCGAGCCCATCGACCGCGCCCTTCTATCCCGCCTCGCCGAGGTCGTCACCCGTGCGACGGACGCCTTCGAGGCCTACGACTACACGACGGCCCTCGAGGTCACCGAATCCTTCTTCTGGGCGTTCTGCGACGACTATGTGGAACTAGTTAAGGAGCGCGCGTACACCGCTGAGGACCGTGCCGGCGCGCGGTCGGCGCGAGCCACGCTCGGAGTCACGTTGGACGTAGTCCTGCGGCTCCTGGCGCCGTTCCTGCCCTACGTGACCGAGGAGGTCTGGTCGTGGTGGCGACCGGGTTCGGTCCACCGTGCCCACTGGCCCCAGGTGGACAAGCTGGAGGCACCGCGGGCCGTTGGCTCGCCCATTCCCGACCCGGAGACCATAGACGTCGTGGCGCAGATCCTCAGCAAACTCCGTGGCGCTAAGTCGCAGGCTCAGGTGTCCATGCGTGCTGAGCTGGCCTCTGTAGTGGTCTCCGGCCCGGACGACCGCCTCCGGCTCGCGGCGACCGCAGCCGATGACATCAAAAGGGCGGGTCGGGTCATCGGCAGCCTGGTCCTGACCCCCGGCGGCGATGGCGAGGTCTCCGTTCGTGTTGAGTTCGCGGTAACTGGGGATTGAACGAGGTTCAGCAGGCTCAGACTGCGGCTGGGCATTAGTTGGTGCGGAGCCGCGAGGGTGTCAGGACACCACCATTGCCAACTGCGAGGAGTGCTGGTTTGCTTTCCACATGAGTAGAGGACTACCCGCACAGGCGACCACATGACGGTCCTTGGCGACGACTTTCACGCATTTTCCCCCGCAGCGATCGACCGGGGGGGAGGTCACGAGGCCGATCGCAACGACCCGTTGGTGAGCGAGGGACCGACCCGTGGGGCGGACCTCTGAGTACGGCCGAGGTCGTGGCGATCGTTGCAGAGGCGAACGGACCTCCACAACGACCAAGTGCGCCGGGAGGTCCTGAATGCCGGTGGCACAGAAGCTATGGCTCACGCCCCGGTCGCGGCCTTCGCCGAGTCCCTTGTCGCCGAAGCGACGGCGAACCTCGGTGAGCCTCCGGCCATGGGCGAACTACTCGAGACGCTCGTCCCTCCGGGGTCATGAGCCAGGGCGCGGATGACCACGACTACCGCGACGGAGCTCTACGACCAGGTCTTCGCGGCGGACCAAGCGCTTGAGGACCCCTACTCGTTGCTCCGAGAGATCCGGACGCTTGGCCCCGTGCACCAGGTGGGGGCGCACACCTGGATCGCGACCACGTGGAAGACCTGCGTCGAAGTGCTGCGCAGCACCAACTTCCAGGTCGACGTCGAATTGATGGGCCGCAGCTGGTCCGACGACTGGCGCGGCCATCCGTCCTTGCGCCTGCTCGCCCGCACGCTGCTGGTGATGAACCCACCGGCCCACACCCGGTCGCGACGCGCCGTGGCCGCAGCGTTCACCAGCGACCGGGTCACCGAGTTGGCGGTGTCGGTCGGTGCGGCGGTGGAGCGGCTTGTCGAGGAGCTCGAACGGGAGGCAATCACGGGACATGCTACAGACCTCATAGGAGGCTTCGCCGATAAGCTGCCGCTGGCGGTGATCGAACCCTTCCTCGGTATCGCGGACTGGCCCTATGGCGACTTCCGGCAGCAGACCATGGAGTTCAACCTCGTTCTAGAACGCGACCACACTGAGGCAAACCTCCTGCGCGCCGACGCGGCCGCCCTCGAGATCACTGACTGCTTGGAGGAAATCATCGGCAGGGGGCGGGCGCATTTCTCGAACGACTTAGTCTCGGACCTGCTCCGTGCCGTCGCTCGCGGCCAGATCGACCAGTCCGAGGTGGTTCCCCTGGTCTTTCAGATATTCAACGCGAGCTACCAGACCACAGCCAGCCTGCTGGGGAGTGCTTTTGCGAGCGTGCTCGGACCGTCCGGATCCGGCCTCGCCTCGTTGCGAGAAAGCTCGACACTGGTCGCCGCGACCGTGGCCGAGGTCCTGCGAACGGACCCGCCGGTGCAGTCGACGGGGCGCCATGTGCGACGAGCGGTCACCCTGGCCGACGCCGATCTCCCCGAGGGCGACTTCGTGGTCGCGCTCCTAGCGTCCGCCAACCGCGACCCGGCACACGTTGTCGATCCTGACGAATTCCGGCCCGGAAGGGCCGCCTCGCCCACATTGACCTTCGGATGGGGTCTGCACCACTGTCTCGGAGCACGCCTGGCCACCATGGAAGCCGAAACGGCTCTGGCCCAATTAGCCGCGCACTTCCCCTACACGCGGCTGAGCGGCTCACCCGAGCGGTGGCCGACCGCAAACCTACGAGCCTTCAAGAGGCTCGAAGCCCATCTTGTCGACGCGCAAGCATGAGCGCGTCGCCCGAAGACGGGGCATGGGTGCACCGAGCTCTTGCGCGCCCAGTGCAGTCTCCCGAGACCCTCGTCGCGGCGATGCGCGCCAACCTCGCAGCCCGTGACTTCGACCCCGATACGATGTTCATCGACCACACCTTCGCCCGGCAACACGCCCAGCAGGCAGTGCGCCTTCGCCTGTCCGTGCTGCTGCGCACCTACCGTGGTGATTACCACACGGACTCCTACGATGAGGATCGCTTAGTGGCGCAGGTGCGTCGCCGCGACGAGTTCATCTGGTTCTGGGGGTCACCGGACCAGGTCATCGCTGCGCGGACCGCATTGACTGCGCCCGCGAACGAGCCTCTACCGGAGCTGGACGTTGGAACGGTCACGGTGCTGTCCGCGGAGGAAGAGTTCGGCCCAGGCCACGGCGAGCTTTGCAGGTCGGGCAGCATGGATCGGACAGTCGGCGCTATCGCAGCGATCCTGCACCGGATGATCGGCTACCACGACGGGCGCGACCAAGCGTTGCATCGGCGGTTCCACACGCTGCTGCTCGCTGCACGCAACCGGGCGACCACCGCATCCGTGCGTGGGGGCGAGGCCGTTCAGCACATCCACTGTCAGCACGTCCGCTCGCGCTTCTGGGGAGTGCTGCCCTTCTACGTGATGCAGGGCGGAGTTCTGGAATGCACCGAGCTACGCGAGAGCTACCGCGACCCCCAGGACGTACGTCGGGCTGCGGCAGCACAAGGTCCGTGGTACTTCTACGACCCAGCGGATGCCACTTTCGCCGAGTCGCTCTGGCAGCTCAGCATGTCCGCCCCCCTCCTCACTCGCGTCATCCCCGGCTCGGAGGGCACCACCGCGACCCGGGCCGGGTTGCTGCGGCCGGCCGACCCTGCGGTCGCCTCGAGCAACCACGTCACGGTTCGGGAGGTCCGTCCCGGATCGCGCGGCCTATCGTGGAGCGACGCGGTGCTTCAGGCGGAGACCACCGGGGCCTGCAGTGTGGCCGTCCACCTGCCGCTGACCGACGCGGCACGCGTGCCGGACCAACGGTGGCTCGCCGAGCGTGGCTACGCCATGGTCGCCATCTCGCCTCCCAAACACAGCTGGCAGGTCGGTGGCGAATCACGCTCGCCCGTGAACACTGGGGCGACGGGAATCTGGTGCCGCCCTCGGGCCGACCTCAAGGTGGTCGGCCCCCATTATCTTCGGCGTGCGGATCTCGATGACGTGGAGACCGCCGTCCTAACTGCCTTGCGCCCACGCTTGGAGAGCATCGGAGTCCTCCATGAACCGCCCCGCAACTGAGCCCGCGTCCGAACGCCGCAGGGCCGCGTTTGAGCGCGACGGTCTGATCATGCTGAACACGACGGGACTCGACGACGACCACCTTGAGGCCGTCGTCGAGTCCCTCCGCGGCCAATACGCGGAGGACTACCGGTCGGAAGCCGGGGTCTCCTACTTCCCGGATCGCATCATGGACGCTTGGTTGGACAACCCGCACGTAAGCGCCCTCGCAACGGCTCCGCTGGTTATGGAGGTCCTGCACGAACTCTTCGGGCGCGCTCCCCTACCGTTCCAGACCTTGAACTTCGAGTACGGCACCCAACAGGACGCACACAGCGACGCCCTGCACTTCAACTCCGAGCCGGCCGGCTTCCTCTGCGCGGTATGGGTGGCACTGGAGGACGTCGACTTGGACAACGGTCCCGTGTTTTACCTGCCTGGTAGCCATGAGATCTTTCCCGTGACGACGGCAGCGCTCGAGCGCGGCGTGCGGTACGACGAGTCCTACCGACAATCCATGACCCCACGCGCGGAGCTGCCTGCGCCGAGTCTCGGCACCCTTCGACGTGGCCAGGCCATGGTGTGGTCCGGGGACCTGGTGCACGGTGGCATGCCGATCCGAGTCCCGGGTCGGACACGCCAAAGCCAGGTCACGCACTACTTCTTTGAGGGCTGTCGCTATTGGGTGCCGAAGCTCTCCGAGCCCGGAGCCGTGCTGTGGCGGGAGCCGCTCTTCCTCCGGGCCAACGGCGCTGACCGATGACCTCGCACGATCTTCGAGCCAGGGCCACAGCGCCCCTCCGAGTGTTGTGCACCACACAGCCAGGCGTGGGCCACCTACTGCCCATGGCCGGGATGTTGCAGCAGCTCGTACGCCGCGGCCACCGCGTGTCCGTAGCCACTTCGCCGTCCCTGTCGACGCTCTGCCACGACCTCGGGTTCGAGCACGAGTGTGTCGGTCCTGCCTTCAGCGTGGGCGAGGAGGAGCGAATGGTCCCTGCCCTCGCCCGAGCCCGCCGCGACGGGGACCGCGAGTTCCGCTACACGCGCACGGTGCTGGTGGAGGCGCTTGGTCACGCGACCCTCCCCGACACGGAAGCGGTCGTCGACCAGCTTCGTCCCGACATCCTGGTGCGGGACCCCGTCGAGTTCGCCGGGCTCGCAGTGGCCGCGGCGCGTGGGATCCCGCACGTGACCGGCAGGGAGAACCGGTTCCTCTCGGAGGCGCAGTGGGCCGAGGAGCTAGGGGACTCCCTCGCGAGGCTCGGCGGCGCATGTGGAGCGCCTTGGCTCGGGCCGGCTGACCTCTATCCCCAGCTGGGACTTGCTCCGGCGCTGCCGTCATGGGTCACCGCACCAGCCGACCTCCCCGACGCGCGCGAGTTCGGTTGCCACGTCGGGCCACGGCTGCGCTTCATCCGCCCCGAGGCGCCGCATGTGCCTGGGTCGCCGGGGCCAACCCCCAGGCGTGGCCGACGCCTAGTCCTGGTGACGTTCGGCAGCGTGTACAGGGAGGCGCCCGCCCTCCGCCGGGCGGTGGTGGGCATGAATCGGGATTCGCACTTCGACATGATCGGTGACGGCGTGGGCGGGGGCCGGTGGCACGACTTCGACGCAATCCTGCCCCGGTGCGCCGCTGTAGTGACCGTCGGCGGCTTCGGCACGGTGATGGCCGCCCTGCGACACGGAGTGCCCCTCGTCATGGTTCCGCTCGGAGCCGACCACCCGACCAACGCCGTGCGCTGCACGACCCTTGGCGTCGGGAGGGTCCTCGACGCGGCCACCGTGACCGCCGCCACGCTCACCCGGTCCGTCATGGAGGTCATCGACGACCCGATCTTTCGACGCCGGGCGCGCACGCTGGCTGACGAGTGGCACCGGCTCCCGGACAGCTCGTGGGCAGCCGACCAGGTCGAGGCGATCGCTACGCAGGGGCGCGCATGAGCGCCGACATGGGCGAGGACGTGTTCGGCCGACTATTCTTGGGCGACCCGCCGGCGACGGACCCCTACCCCCTCTACGAGCAGCTCCGAGCGCTGGGCCCGCTCGTCCCGGTCGGTAGCCACACCTGGCTCACCACCTCCTACGGCCTCTCGAGCCGAGTCCTGCGCGACCAACGCTTTCACAATGACGTGGACCGGGCCGGACGGGCGCGAGGCGGGGCGGATTGGCGAGAGCGACCTGCGCTACGAACGCTGGCGGGCATGCTCCTCATGGCGAACCCACCTCGCCACACAGCGCTCCGTGAAGTCCTGGTCGAACACTTCCGACCACGGTCTGTCGCCCGTCTCAGGGCCAAAATCGAGACCCGGGTGACGGCACTCTGCGATGCCCTGGCCGCCAGAGGCGAGAGCGACTTCATCACAGCGTTCGCCGAGGTGCTGCCGCGCTGGGTCGTGTCGGAGTTCATCGGCATCCCCATGGCTGACCGCGTGGCCTTCCGCGAGCAGACTCTGGCCTTCAACGCGGTCTTCGAGCGACGTGTGGATTTCCATAGCCTGGCCGGGGCCGATGCGGCAGCCGAGGAGATTGAGCGTTACGTGCTGGGCTTGGTGGACAATGCGCGACACCACGCGCGTGGGGATCTGATCTCGACGCTGGTGGCGGCCAGCGACGCCGGGCGGCTACCGCTGGAAGAAGTGGTCAGGTTGGTTTTCCAAGTTTATAACGCAAGCTTCCAGACCGTGCTCGGACTGCTCGGCAACGGTCTCATTGCCCTCCTGGACCATCCCCAGCAACTCGCCGTGGTCCGCAGTAACCCCACACTGATGGAACAGTGTGTGGCTGAGATGCTCCGTTACGATCCGCCGGTGCAGTCGACGGGGCGCTATGCGGTCACAGCACTCGAGCTGGCGGGTGCCCGGGTCGCGAAGGGTGACCTAGTCGTCACGGTTCTCGCCGCCGCCAACCGCGACCCCGACCGCTACCCACGCGCCCATATGTTCGAGCCGAGCCGCCCGCAACAGCCCTCGCTCGCATTCGGCTACGGAGCGCACTACTGCGTAGGGGCGGCATTGGCGAACCTCCAGGGCACGGCAGCCTTTCGAGGGCTCCTCCGGCTTGACATCGAGCCGCGGGGACCTGCCGTCCTGCATCCCGGCGCCAATATGCGTAGTCGCGCCAGCGTGCCGATCAAGATTCGTCGTCGGGTGATGTCGTGATCGTCTTGGGTATCAGCGGCGGCTTCGGGCACGATGCGGCGGCTGCTCTGGTGGTCGATGGCGAGATCGTGGCAGCAGTCGAGGAAGAGCGACTCGTCCGTCGCAAGCACGCGTACGGTCAGGCTCCGGTCCACTCCGCCCGGTGGTGCTTAGCACAGGGCGGGATCAGACTCGACGACGTGGACGTGCTCGCACTGAGTTGGCAGCCCACCGAGCAACCGGATTGGCCGTTGCTGCTGCACGAGTCCCTGCTGAGCCACCCCTTCTTCGCGGGGAGCGCCCGTCCCGCTATCGAGGTGGTCGGCCACGCGAGAGCGCACGCTGCCGCCTCCTACTACTGCTCGGGCTTCGAAGACGCGGCGATCCTCACGGTCGACGGCCAGGGGGACTCCATCTCGACCACTCTCGGTGTAGGCGGTGGCGACATCATTGACCTTCAGCAGGAGTTCGGGATCGGCGACTCCCTCGGCTTCTTCTACCTCGCTCTGACCAATCACCTCGGGTTCGAACTGGGTGAGGAGGGGAAGGTTATGGGACTGGCCTCCTACGCGAGTCCGAGCGACTTCCCTCTTCCCTTCGACCTTACCAACGAGGGCTATCGAGCCATCGGCACCCCCAGGAACGGATCGGATCCCTACGCTCTCTATCGATCCGTGGTCGCCCACTGGCGCGGATGGTGTGAGCGGACCCTCGGACCTCCTGTACGGGTGTCCTACCCGCTGGACCCCCTCCAGAGCCGGGCGACGGTCGAGGTCCAACTGGCCCCTCCGCAGGAGCGAGCAGCCGCGACCGGACAGGCAATCTTGGAGCAGACGCTCCTCCACCTAGTCGGGCTGGCGGTCGAACGTTCGGGGTCGCGTCGCCTAGTCATCGGCGGTGGCGTCGGCCTGAACTGCTCGGCCAACGGCGTGATCGAGCGCTCAGGTCTCGTCGACGACCTCTACGTCTTCCCGGCTAGCGGCGACGCTGGTACAAGTGTCGGTGCAGCCCTCTCGGTGAGCGCAGCGTCCGGACAGCGACCGCGCAGGCCCGTGGAGTCAGCCGCCCTCGGGCCAGCGTACTCGGACGCTGCGACAGCGGATCTCGTTCGCGACCTAGGACTAACGGCGGAGCGGCCGAGCGATATCGCCGACCACGCCGCAGAACGGATCGCACGGGGCGAGGTCATAGGCTGGTTCCAGGGCCGTTGCGAGATCGGCCCTCGCGCCTTGGGCAACCGGTCGATCCTCGCAGACCCGGGCGACGCAGGCAATCGCAACCGGGTCAACGCGATCAAGGGCAGGGAGAGGTGGCGTCCACTGGCGCCATCAATACTCGGCAGCGCAGGACACGAAATCGTGGACACCCACGGTCGAGCACCTTTCATGCTCACCGCGTGCCCGGTGAGAGCCTCTGCCCAGGATGCTCTCCCCGCCGTAGTGCACGTCGATGGCACGTGCCGCCCGCAGTTCGTCCGTCCAGAGTCCAACCCGCGGTACGCAGCGCTCCTGCAGCGTCTGGAAGAGCGCAGGGGACTGCCGGTCGTGCTAAACACATCGTTCAATGTCGCCGGTGAGCCCCTCGTCTGCACGCCGTACGACGCGATCCGGACGTTCTTCGCCTCCTCGCTCAACGCCCTCGTCATAGGCGACACGGTCGTGCTGAAGCAGCGCTAGTCGAGGCTCACCATGCGCTCGCCGGAGCGAGCGATAGCATCCGCGACCACCTCGATGAGGAGTTGCACCTGCTGAGGCGACCTATCCCCAGCGTAGAGCCTCAGGAACGGGGGCTCTGTCTCCGACATGCTCGCAGCGGCCGAGATCCGGGGACTGTTGAAGCCGAAGCTCACGCCCTTGGTCAGGTGCAAGCCCACACGCCTGGCTCGCACCAGCATGTGGTCGATGCACGCCTCAAGTTGGTCGCGATGGTTGGCGCCCAGCTCGTGGAAGGCGAACGTGACACAGCCCCCTGCATAGGGCATGGTCGTAGCGACGGCATGATCAGGGTGGAAGTTGCTTGTGGGGTGCACCACCTCTGTGACAGCCCGGACCTCGGGACGAGTTTCGAGTTCAACCGCGATCCGCTCTGCGTTGGCGCAGATCCGCACCATACGCCGGCGGAAATGGTCGCGGTCGTACCGGGGGAAAAGTTCAGCGGCATGGCGACTCAGGATCGCCCCCGTGTTGCGACGGAGGCGGTCGAGCACCGGGGTGAGCTCCACTGGTGCCACCACGACCCCCGCCATCGCGGTGTCCATTCCGAGCTGGAGGTACTTCGAGCAACTCTCGTAGTAGAGCACCTCCAGGGGATTGCCGGCGTCTAGGAGCTGCGCGGACAGCGCCGCTGAGGTCATAGTGCCGTCGATGACGACCGTCAGGGGACCTACCTCGACCGCGGCAAGCTCGGTCAGAAGTCTCGGCACGTTCACCAAGCGCTGGTCGGCCGTATTAGCCAGTGAATCAACGAACAGGCAACGGGGCCGGTGAGTTCGGACGTCGGCGACCAACGCGTCGACGTCGTAGGAGGCGGCCGTTATACACCGCACCGACGCCAGCGTAGCGAGCTGTTCGGATGCCTCGAAATAGACGTACGGAGCGAGGAGTGCAACGTCGCCCGGCTGTAGCCGGTGACGGACTAGGAAGGCTTCGATGAGCGCGTAGGCGGCCATCCCCGACGAGGTGACCGTGGTGGCGTACCGGTCGATGGGAATGTCTAAGACCCGCGCGAGCTGAGACTCGACTCTCTGGACGGCAAAGCTCTCGTAGCGGTCGTAGTTGACCGTTGGCGAGTCCTGCGCGCCGACGTCGAAGAACTGAGCGACCCGTGACTGGTCGTAGGACGGCGAGCACCACTCGAGCGTGGTCAGAGTCCGGGCGACGACGTGCGCCGCGTGCCGGAAGATGATCTCCACACGGGCCTCTTGGTCCTCTGTCCAGGTCCGGGGGTCCTCGAGCGCCTTCAGAACAAACTCGCGGGCACCCGCACTGTCGACGCGCAGAGCGTTAACCACATCCGGTTCGACCAGCAGGTCGTGACGCGCGCCATAGGCCAAGAAGTCGTCGATTCTCTGCTCGCTCTCGTTTAGACGCTCGGACCACGTTCGCAGCTGCGCCGCCATATCATCACGACGGTCGACCTCCGCCTGGGCCGACGCGGCAGCCAGCGAGGACGATGCGACAGCGAGCGTGCGGGACGTGGGCAGGTCGGTGACCGTGCGACCCCGCAGGTCGAGGAGCCGCAGCAGCTCCGGGTCGGAGTAGGGGAAGCGCTCGATGCGGGCCAGCGTCGTGTGGTGGACGTTGCCGCCGCAGAGCGGGATGCCGACCGGGCCTTGAAGCAGTCCGCGCTCGGCCAGCCGGAGGCAGGCCACTACGGCCGCCGCTCCGGCCGGCTCAACGAGTAGGCTCTCGTGGACGAGCAGTGCGAGGGTCGCCGCGGCGAGTTCCTCCTCGGTCAGGGACACGATGTTCTCGACCCGGCCACGCAGGAGCCCGACGGTTATCGAGTCGGGCTCCAGGTTGACGGCGAGACCATCGGCGAGAGTGGGCTGGGGAACCACACGTGTCACGATGCCGGCCGCGAGGCTGGCAGTCATCGAAGGGTAGCGCTCAGGCTCGCACCCGAAGAGCGAGACACCCCCTGTGGTGTCAGCTCCGAGGCTTAGACCCGAGAGCAGACCTCCGCCACCTATGGGCGCCACCATTACGGCGATCTGCCCGTACTCGGATAGGAGTTCAGTGGCGATCGTTGCGGCACCTGAGATGACGTGCGGGTCGTTGTAGGGGGACACGAAGTAGTGACCCTGCTGGTCCGCGAGCCTACGCGCATGATCGGCGGCCTGCTCCAAGGAGGTGCCGTGCTCGATGAGGCCGGCGCCTGTGGCCAGGATCCGCTCGCGCTTGAGTCGGCTCGCGTTGACGGGGATGCAGATGTTGGCGGGCCGAGACAGGCGCTGGGCGACCTCGGCCACGGCCAACCCGTGGTTGCCCGCCGACGCGGCGATCAGCGGCAGGTCGGGCACGGCGAGCGCAGCGTTGAGCGCACCACGGAACTTGAAGGAGCCGGAGTGCTGCTGCATCTCCAGCTTGGCGTAGACCGGGACCCCGATCCTTCGCTCCAACCAGTGCAGCCGTCGCACCGGAGTCTTCACGACGCGGCCGACGAGACGCCGCTGGGCCGCGATGACGTCGAGCAGGGACAATGGGTCAACAGCCGCAGTCAAGGCGGTCACGAGACGGCTCCGGGGGTCCTGGCCCTCCGGATCGCAGGCACGAATCGGGGCGTACGACGAGCGTAGACGTCGTACGCGGCGCCGAGGCGACTGCTCAGGGCTCGCTCCTCGATCCTGACTCGGACAAAAGTTGACGCGGCTGTTGCGGCCGCCATGACCAGCGACCCGAAAGGCGAGCCGCAGCTGATAGCAGGTCCGACGTTGAGTCCGAAGAGGCCGCTGTAGGCAGGGTGCCTAACGTAGGCGTAGGGACCCGAGGTGCAGACGGGCTGCTCTGCCATCACTCGGACATGACCCGTGAACCGGGCCCCAAGCGTGTGGACGGCCAGGACGCGGAGGCCACCGCCCGCCAGGATCGACCCGACCCCCAGTGCCACCGACGGCGTGGGCCCGCGGCTTCGCCAGCCGAGGACGACAGGGACCCACCAGGCCGTCAGATGAGTCCCGAGCACCGCATACCGCGATCCGGCGTCTTCCGAATTCGCGGCGGCGGCGGCGTTGGCAGCGTCATCCTCGACGAGCAATTCCGCAGCGGTCCAGGCGGTCAGAGCGGCTAGGGGGAGCAGGACATCAGCACGTCTGAGCCTCGGAGAGGCCAACGCCACCAGGATCGGCGGGACCGCCCGGCGAGTGAGGACCCGCACTAGCCGACGGGCCTTGACCTCGTGATCAGCCATGGAAGTCCGCCTTGTCCACGACGAGGTCGCCGAGATAGAGGGTGTCCAACCCCGAGACAGCGAAGCACCTGATCGCATCGTCCGGACTGCACACGATCGGCTCATCGCTGAGGTTAAACGAGGTGTTGATGACCATAGGAACGCCCGTGGCTCTGTCGAAGAGCTCGATGAGTCGCCGGAAGCCGTGCGCCGGCCAGTCCCGGGGCACAGTCTGTGGACGAGCAGTCCCGTCGACGTGCACGACAGCGGGCGCCTCACGGCAAGCCGCAGGCGTCGCCCGGACGATCTCCGCCATGCGTCTGCTGTGTGCAGTCGCGAAGTACTCGGCACTCCGCTCCTCCAGAACCGAGGGAGCAAAGGGCCGATAGCTCTCGCGACGCTTCACCGAGGCGTTAATGCGGTCGCGGGTCTCGGTCTTACGCGGGTCGCCGAGGACACTGCGAGCACCTAGGGCGCGCTCCCCGAACTCCATGCGACCTTGGAACCACCCCACCAGCTTTCCCGCGGCGATCGCCTCGGCTGCTTCTGCGGCGACGTCCGAGCTGCGCCTGAACGGCAGCTTGCTGGTGACCAATGCTGCCTCCAGCTGAGCGGGAGTGAAGCCGGGGCCAAGAAAGGGGTTATCGAGCTGGTCTGATGGGGGCACAGGTTGACGGGAGGTCCTCAGCACTTCGAGCGCGGCTCCCACGGCGGCCCCGGCATCGGTCGGAGCGAGGGGAACGTGCAACTCCTCCACGATGCCGGATGCCCGAGCGCGACCGACTGCTGCGGCGTTCATCGCCACCCCTCCCACCACGACGACCCGGCGAGCGCCTGTGGCGGCCACGACGCGGCGGAGCAGGGCCAGGACCGCCTCTTCTAGGGCTGACTGTGCGGCGTACGCCAGATCGAAAGCGGCTTGGGTGAAGCCGCCGTCGTCGTTCACGAAGCTGTCGTCCAACTCGCCCCGGCCTCGCTCGGTGAGCCAAGGCAGGTCCGGGCGTGCGCAGTTCTCCGGCCGTATCCGGCGAACGTCGAGGTGAGGCTGACCGCGGTCGTCGATGTGCATGAGCCTGGCGACGCGCCGCTCCCACGCTGGGTTCACATTGCCGTACGAGGCCAGTCCCATCACCTTGTATTCGTCGGAGTTGGGTCGGTATCCGAGGACTTGAGTGATAGCTCCATAGAAGATGCCGAGTGAGTCTGGAAACGCATACGTCTCGATCACTCGTGGCCATAGTCCCGGCCCACCGCGCAGATCAAAGAGGGTCGTGGACTCCACCTCGCCGCGACCGTCGATGACCACCGCAGCCTCAGCCTCGAATGGGGCGGACAACCAGGCTGCCGCGAGGTGCGCCCGGTGGTGATCGACGTAAGTTACAGGGGGCAGTCGCCGCCCGTAGCTCAGCAGGGGCTCGAACGCGGAGACTAGAGCTGACGGGGCGCCGAACGACCCCAGACGTTGACGCGCCACCCGCCACGAGCCACGAGGGCTCGACGGGGCTTGTCGGAGCGCGGCCAGCAGCGCTGCAGGGAGGCGACCTCGGTCGTTCCAGTAGTACGCGACCCGATCGATCTCGTGCAAGTCGACGCCGCCGGCCTCGAGGACGTGCTGGACCGCCAGCCGGGGGAAACCAACGGCCCGCTTCTGGCGGGACAGTCGCTCCTCCTCCACGGCCGCCACGAGGCGCCCGTCGATGATCAGAGCTGCGGCTGGGTCATGCGCAAGCGCGGACACACCGAGGACGGCGCCGAGGCGGGCGCGACCGCAAGGTGCGGGGGCCACGTCAGTACCGAGCCGGCGACGTGATCTCGAGACGGGCGTCGACGCGACTGTACGGAGTCGTCACGCTGGCGACTCCCTGGGTGAGCGCAGGCAACTCGGCTGCCAATCCGGCAAGTTCTGCAAGAGTTGACGAAGCGTCTTCGCGCAGGTTCTGCTTCCGCGCGATCTCGTTGTGGAGCACGCCCATCCGGCTGGCGCTCTCGACCGTACAGCCGTGGTCAAGCAGCACCTTGGCCACTGACGAGCCTCGGTCAATGTAGGCGGCCTGACGAACCTCCTCGAACATCCTGCCGCACTCCGCGATCGCCTCGCCGCACGACATAGTCGCGTGCGACCAGTCGTTGAAGCCACCCTTGAGCCCAAACTCCCGAGCCTCTCGCGCCAACGGGGAGTTTGGGAAAACGAATAGGGGCGAGTGGACGTAGGAGTGGATCCCGGAGTTGTTGAGGAAGTAGATCGACTTGTCGACGCTGGCCGTGGTCTCGCCAGGGAAGCCCACCAGCATGAACGCGAACCCCATGACGCCATGTGCGGCGAGATTGGCTGCGGCTTCCCAATTGTGCCGCTCGCGGGTGCCCTTGACCATATTAGACAGGACGGTCTCGTCGGCTGACTCGACCCCGACGAGCACAAGGCGGCAACCGGCCTGGCTAAGGTAGCGCACGCACTCCTCGGTCAGGGTGGATGACCTAAGGTATGCCGTCCACGGCTTGTCGAAGCCGATGTCGATCATCTGCTGGCAGACGCTGATCAGGTGCTTGCGGTTGAGGAACAACGTGTCATCGACGAACCGCACGCTCCGAACCTGCGGCAACCTCATGATCTGGCGGAGTTGGTGGATCACCGTGTCCTGGTCCATGAGGTCGACGCTCTGGTCGTTGTAACTGGGGAAAGTGCAGAACTTGCACTTGAATGGGCATCCGCGCCCGGTCCGGATGTTGACCGACGAGCGAAGGATGTAGTCCGGCAACTCATCCCAGTGGACGGAGTTGGCATCGATGTCCACGCCGTCATGGAGGTTGCGGGTCGTACACCTAAACCCGTCCGCGTCGTAGGCAACGTTGGGCACGTCGTCGATCGGCTCACCGCGCACGAGTCGGCCCATCACTTCCAGCAAGGTCCGCTCGCCGTTGGGCGATAGGATGAGGGCATCAGCAGCCCGCGCCGCACCATGGATCTCCTCCTCCTCGGAGAATTGCGTCAGCTTGGCGCCGCCGGCGATGACGATGACCCGGGGCTTCCATGACTTCACGAGCCGCGCGACCCTGATGATCGTGCTGGCGCTGGTTATAAAGGTGGTTGAGAGCAACACGACGTCGGCGTCGGCCACGAGCTCGCGGGCGCGAGCGGGGTCGAGGTCGATGTTGTCCACCAGGTCGACGCGCCCGTCGTAGCCGCTGCGTCGCAGGAAGTCGTAGAGGTAGACGCCGTTGAGGGAGTAGGAATTATGCTCGTCAATGGATCCCCCACCAACTCCGGTGCGACGAAGGTGGTTGATGGCGTCAACGATCTCCCGCCTCTCACCGTCGATCTCGGGGATCATCCGACGGTAGAGATCGAGGTAGGCAGCATTGTTGCGCTCGAGGAGCCCAGGGTCGACGGCTCCGAACTTGAACTGATCCAGCGTCTCGTCGACAGTCTGGCAGGCGTTGGCAACGACGAGCACCCGGCAGTCGGCCGCCTCAGGAAGAGGCCTTGCACCCGTTGGCAGCAACTCCAGCCGCATCGTCGTCCCTTCGTTCGTAGCGGGCCGCGAGCGCTCGACGCCACTCCACCCGGCGAGCCCTTTGCTCAGCTGGCGTCAGCCTATTCCGTACGCTGACCCAAGCAAAGACGAAATCCGGGTGTCCTGACCCCGAGCAAAGGAGGTCTCGGTGGCCAGTTGCTCGATCATCGTGCCAACCTACGATGCAGCTGCCCTGCTCTCCACCTGCCTTGATGCACTGATCGCGAGCATCGGGGATCTCCATGATGTAGAGATTCTGGTCAGCGACGACGGGTCGCACGACGCGACACCCGAGGTGGTGGCGCGGTTTGTCGTGAACTCAGGCCACCCCTCTGGTCCTCATAGCCGACGACGCCACACGACGGTCCGTTGGGTGCGCTCGGCTCACAACAGCGGCTTCGCCACGGCCTGCAACGCCGCGGCCGAGATCGCGACCGGGACCTATCTTATCTTCTACAACAACGACCTCGTCGCCCACCCGGGCTGGCTCGAGGAACTGGTCGCCTACGCCGATGCGGACCTGCGGCGCGCGATCGTTGGGACCCGCCTACTGTTCCCGGACGGACACTTGCAGCACTGCGGGGTCGTTGTATGTAGCGACGGGTTCCCCCGACACGTCTATGCTGGGTTCCCCGGTGACCACTCGGTCGCCATGCGCTCGGGCCCTGTCGGCATCGTCACCGCAGCATGTGTGTTGGTTCGTCGAGAGGTCTACCAGGCGCTCGGGGGCTTTGATCAGCGTTACGTCAATGGCTATGAGGATGTCGGCCTGTGCCTCCGGGCGCAAGAGGCCGGCCACGAAGTCCACTACTGCCACTCAAGCGTTCTCACGCACTTGGTCTCAGCGACCAGGCGAGGTCGCCACGATGAGTTCGAGCGCAGCGAGAACGCCTTCCTCGCACGCTGGGGTCGCCTGCCCCCCACCGATGTGGTGCGTTTCGTCGAAGATGGGATGTTGACTTTGAGTTACTCTCGCACGTTTCCGCTCCACCTTTCGGTCGCTCCCGAGCTCGCGGTCGTATCCAGCGATCGCGATGGGACGAGGGCTGTGATCAGCGACCTGCGAAACCTGGTGGATCGACTCAGACTAGAGAACGTGCGATTGCGGATGCGGCCCGGCCGGTAACCCGAGTTAACCGTACGGGCCGTGTTGGTGCATGCCCAGCAGCCGACGCCGGCGCGCGTCAGCCCTCTCGACGACGTCGTCGGGCAGAGATACGTTGATGTACGGATGGAAGCGCTGCGCTATGAACCGCCTCCCATAAGTGACCTGTAGCACGTAGCGGCAGTCATGGGAGACGTTGGTGGCGCCCCGATGCCAGGTCTGGCCGTTGAGGAGAAGGCAGTCACCAGCCTCAGCGATCATGCTTACGTATCCTTGGCCCTCCCATACGAGGTCCTCCTGACGTTCAGGCGGGAGGTGTCCACTGCGGTGGCTTCCTGGGACGACCTGGGTCGGTCCGAGCTCGAAGGGAACGTCGTTGAGGTAGTACAGCGCCGTCACCACAAAGCACGGCATCGACATCCGTGGGTCGAGCAGCACGCCGTCCGGAACAGGCACAATCACCGTCTCGTCGACGTGCCAACGGTCGATGCCACTGGTCGGTCGCGTGAACACGGTGTTGTTCGCGATGACGTGGCAGTCGCCCCCGAGCACGGCCTCGGCGTAGTCGACTACGGGCTCACGATCGAGCATCCGTTCGAACGCCAGTCCGCGCCGGAACATCTGGTGCCGGTGGAACTCGGTCGGATTGCCGGTGGGGCAGGGTTGCTGGTGCGCCTCGGCGACCCCCACCCTGAGCTCCTCGGCCTCGTTCCGGGAGAGGATACCCGGGAGCATGAGGTAGCCATCTCGGTCGAAGCTAAGGGCACCCTCGGCCACCTTAGCGGTAGACGGCGCCCTCAACTGCGATCACCCAGCCGCTCAGGCCGCAGGGTCACGACGGGACGTCCAAGCCGCCCCGCGACGAGTCGTCGAAGCACGTCGAGGTGGAACCTGACATAGCCGTCCGCCCGGGGCGCCTCGGTGCGGTCCGACGAGGCCGGCAACAGACTGAAGTGCAGGTGTGGGTTGCGGTGGTGCACCGCATGCAGGTTGAAGTTCCAGACCAGATACTGGACCGGTCGCCAAGTTTCGATGTTGCGCGTGCGGTCGCGGTAGGGACGCTCGCTAAGCCCGAAATGCTCCGGCACAGCGGTGAGGTAACCGTATAACGGCGCGGCGCACAGCACCGGGAAGATGCAAGCGAGCAATGCCGACACCGGATTGATAGCGAGCCAGACGAGAAGTCCCGCCGCAGCGCCAACTGGAACCACGAATCCACCGATAACCGCTCGTCGTGGTAGCGGATCGAGCGGGGTCGCCCGACCGCGGAGAACGTCGATGCCCACGCGCCAGTTCAGGAGATGCAAAGGGCTTGGGGGCACGCACCAGCGCACGAGCCTCGTCAGATAGCCGCCAATTGAGCTGAAGTCGTCGAAGTCAAAGGCCCCCTCCGAATCCCTGTCGGTGCCCGTATGAGCGTGATGAACCAAGTGGTAGCGGCGATGTACGTCGTGATTGAGCAGGAAGATCCCATGAGTCATCCGCCCGAAGAGTCGCTCCATCGACGGCCGATAGAACAGGTGGTTGTGCACCGCCTCGTGCGCAGCACTGGAGATACCCGCGACCCCGAGTGTCTGCAATCCCCAAGCCAAGGGTAGGCACCAAGCACTTAGCCAGCGGGGACGAACACTTATCGCGACCATCGGGCCAAGCAGAAACCCGAAGGACACTGCGAGGCGTCGTCCAGATCGGACCGCACAACGAACTCGGGTGATCCGACCCTCGTCCCTCTCCGGCATACCGAATAGTCTACGACTAAGAGCAACAGCCGTCAGTGCGGACGAAGGTCGATGAGGCGGCGTCGCCACAGTTCCATCAGTTCCCGGCCGAGGCGCTGGCCGTCAATGGCCGAAACGCACTCGCGCAGCGGACGGATCCCGCGGGACTCGCTTACTGCGGCGGCGGCCTCCAGTGAGATCGACGCCACTCGACGTCGGTCGTCGGGGTGCGCTCGTTCGTAAATCTCCCAGCGCGCATCGCCGGACGGCGCCATCTGCATGCGGAGCCCGGCCGGGGGAACGAGAGCCAGCACAAGCCCACCCAGATCGAATGCGCCGCTACTCCGGGTCACGAGATAGGAACCGATTGCGAGCCGGTCCAAGCTGGTTGTCAGGAAGCATCGAACCGCGTCTGCGGCGGAATTGACGATGGGTTCTGCGTCGTTGTTGAAGGAAGTGTTGAGTACGACGGGCACCCCAGTGCGCTCGCCCACCTCCGCGATCAAGTGCCAGAAGAGCGGGCTATCCGCTCGGCGCACTGACTGTAGACGCGCCGACCCGTCGACGTGGGTCACGGCGCCAAGTAACTCGCGAAAGGCCGGGCGTACAGGCAACGCGAAGGACATGAACGTCGGCTCCACGCCAGCGAGTTCGAAAAACTCGTGTGCACGCTCGGCGAGTACGGCCGGAGCGAACGGCCGGAACGACTCTCGGTTCTTGATCATCTCGTTGATTCGATGGCGGTTTTCCACCGGCCGCGCGTCGGCGAGAATGCTGCGCTGGCCCAAGGCGCGCGGGCCGAACTCTGCCCGGCCTTGTGCCCAGCCGATGACTTTCCCTTCAGAAATCGCCTCCGCCGCCGCGACTCCGATGTCGTCCACGCGCTGACCATGGAGGTGATCTCCCCACGCTTCGAGGAGTTCGCCGATGTCCGCGTCCGAACCGATGTGTGTGCCAAAGTCGACTCGTCGCAGGCGCCCCGACGGCTTTTCATTGAGGGAGCGGGCAAGCGCTGCGCCCTGAGCAGCCCCTCCGTCGTGTGGCGCTGGATGTACAAAGACGTCGCTGAAAACCCCGGACCTGGCGAGACGACCATTGAGCGTGCAGTTGAGGGCGACCCCGCCTGTCAGACACAGATTGCGCGCACCGGTCTCAGCTATCGCGGCCTCCGCCACGTGAACAGCGATCGTCTCGAGTGCTTCTTGCAACGCTGCAGCCAAAGAGCAATGAGCGGGGGCGAGTGGATCCCCGCTCCGGCGCGGGCTCAGCCCCGCCTCGAGCAAGCTGTCATCGAACCGACTTACATCAAGTTCGTAGTCACCATCTGGGCGCAGCGTGTAAAGCCCGCGCATCAGCGAGCGGAAGCGCTGTGGGTCGCCATAGGGTGCCACTCCCATGACCTTGTACTCATCGAAGACCCTGAAGCCAAGGAACCTGGTACCCAGGAAGTACAGTTGCCCGAGCGAGGCCGTTGGCGGGTTCGACTTCCGAAGGGTGAGTTCCCCGCCCTCGGCCGAGAATACCGACAACGACTCAGTCTCGCCGCTGGCGTCCATCACAAGCACCGTCGCCTCCTTGAAGCCAGAGTCCCGGAACGCTGACGCGGCGTGGGCACGATGATGGCGGATAAAGTGGATCCGGTCCGACTCCACTTCGCTATCCAGCAATTGGACGAGGCGCTGCCTAGCGGTTGTGTGTGGGAGGAGCGGGTCTGCGAGTTGGTAGCGCGCGAGTCGATCGTCGAGGTATGACTCCTCGAAGAAGAACGCCACCTCATCAACATCGGACAACCGCACCCCAGTTTGCTGGAGAGCGGCCCGGATAGCGGAGATGGGAAAGGCGTGCGTGTGCTTGCTCCGAGTAAAGCGTTCTTCCTCGGCCGCGAACAACGTTCGGCCGTCCCGAACGAGCGCGGCAGCCGCATCGTGGAAATGTCCTCGTGGTAGGCCCCTGATCCACGGATCGCCGTCGGTATTGAAACTCCCGCTGATGCCAAGGGTCAGCATGTAGGACACCTGGGGGCAACGCTGTCGATGGCGCGTAGCCAGCGGTCGGTGCGCGGCAGCCACCGATTTCCGCTTGTCCTGTCGTAGGAAGGCCCCTGCAGCGATCTCGCCTTCAGGCTTGGCACCGTTGCCCCGCTGGATGGCCCAATAGGCGATCTGCGAGGCCTCGTGTCGGCGAACTCGAGCAACTGGCAGCGTCTCCCACGTATTCCGCTTCCACCAGAGGTTGATGGAGTGATCTGCGCCCAAGTTTGCCTTGACGCGCCGTCGTTGCTGCCCAGGACTCGCTGTTCATGACCCACCGTTCAGTGAGCGGCGGCTCGGGCATGTCCGAAGAAGGGTGGCGATCGCTGCCCAGTGCTAGGCGTCAACGATTGTCAAGACTGACTCTGTTGGCGATGCTTGGCGACTGATACTCATATTGGATATCAAGCCCAGTCCGTGGAGAGCCTGCACGGTAGAGAGCGGCGAGCTCGTCGTTAGGTCGGCGCCCACGCTCGCCCGTCCGGGCTGGCCACACTCCCGGCGTTCGGCGGGCCTGTGATGGCGAGTCTCTTGGCCCGGCGGGCGGGCCGCAGGTCTGAGTAGTCGCGCAGGCGCAATGTCCGGCCAGGACGCGGAGTCCTCGCGGGGCCACCTGTCGTTTCAGGCCGCGGAAGACGGCCTCGGCGGTGGAGCTATTGCCCAGGCCGGCCCGGTAAGCGCGCGGGTGGCCGGGTCGCAGGCCGCATACGGCGAAGTACAAGTCCCACGGGCAGCCGCTGCGCAGGCTCGTTAGCACGCTCATCCAGATCTTGGTCGACTCCCCACCGCCTTGACCGGCCCGCAGGCCCGGCACGTCGCGGCGCGCAGAGGTCGACCCCGATCACGGCGTAAAACGGCTGGTTGCCGACCCGCCCGTCGCGGACTCTTTACGTAATCGCGTCGGTCGAGATCGCCGCGATCACGCCCCCCAACGGTCGGGAGGCCTACGCCAGATCTGCTCCAGCATCCTTGTCAGTCACCCGGGAGACGGTGTCCTGGAAGACACTGGCGTCGTACACCTCGCGAGTCGCGTGGTGGTCAATCTCTTGGCACATAGCGAGATCGCGACTACCTCGATATCGCTAACGCGTCATTGCCGCTTGCCACGATGACCGGCTCAAAGGTCCCAGTCCGCTCCCGTGGCACCTCGATCTCCACTTCCCGGCCGCACCGGTCAGCACCGACTTAGACCGGGTCCCGCGACGGACGTTGCCCGCCCCACCATCGGGGGCCCGCTGCTTCTCGTGGCACTTTCGAGGAAAGCCCGTCGGGCCCACAGAGGGATGTCGGCGACGACTCTCGACGAATTGCCCGTCCGACATGGAGGCTGATCGATGCAACGAGGCCACGGCCGCTCACGGTGGAGGCGCTGCGCTCGAGGCTTTGAACATGCAGATTTGTCGATGCTCTGCCATGCTGCATTGGGTCCGGGACGCGGAGGCCGTGAGGAAGTCGTGGATGAGCTGGTAGGCCCGGATCCATTCGACGGCAGCCCTGGGGTCGGCATCGGCCGCGTACGAGCCGCGTTCGTGGTCGCGAAGAGCCAGGAGGGCTTCGACCATCGCGGGATGTTGTTCCCAACAGGGCGGCAGGGTCCGGGGGCTTATCGCGTACCGCTCGACCAGCGCCGCCACCCACGCGCGCAGGTCGTCCAGGAGCCGGTCTCGCGCGGCCCGCGCCACGGATGGAAGGTGGACGGGGCCGGCGGGACCGCCGTTGAGCAGTGGGTGTCGTAGCGCGAGGGCCCCCACGGCCGGGTCACATCCCCGAGCGCCCGGTTCAGGTTCAGGTGGTGGCGTGGGCACGGCGGACCTGGTCCTCAACCGCTGCGCGCTCGGTTCTGAGTTGGGCGGCGTCGCGCCGGGCTGTCCACGGGTGCAGGGTGAGTTCGATCGGTGGGGCGGCCCGCAACAGGAGGATCGCGGTGCCGAACGCGAGGGTTCGGAGCTGGGCGGGCTCGAGGATGGGGACCTTGCTCGTCGAGGTCGTCGTCGACTTGTGGCCTCCGCCGCCTCGGGAGGTGCTCGAGGTGGTGCGGTCGCGTTGGCCGATGAGGGTCGCGAGATCTTGGAGGTGGCGGGCGCTGGAGCCTCCGCCAAGGATGACCTTGACTATCGCGGCGTCCCAGATCGCGGAGGCGGCGTGTTCGCCCCACACGGCCCGAGCTTGAGCCAGGGACTGGAGGACCACGACCGTGGAGATGCCCGTGCCGCCGCCGTCGCTCATCAGGGCCGGCAGGGACGGCAGCGGGTAGTTCGCGGCCTCGTCGAGGATCAGGGACAGGGGTGGCTCGAGGCGGGACCCGGCGGAGCGGGCGGCGATCCGGCGAGCGGCTTCGGCGACGTCTTCGACGAAGGCGCCGACGAGGCCGGCGGTCGCCGTAGCCCCGGTTGCGGTGCCGACGAGGTAGATGGTGCCGTTGTTGGTGAGGAACTCCTCGGGGTCAAGGTGCTCCCCCGGGGCTGGTGAGACGGCGTCCAGGACCTTGGGATCGGCCAGCGCCGCGAACGCGATGGTGACCATCGCCCATACCGCGTCCCGCTGGCGGGGGTCGGCCTCCAAGATGGCGTCCAACGCCTGGTGCCAGGACGCGGCCGCTTTGGGGTGGGTGGCCAGGACGATGGTGGCTTCGCCGGCCTGGGCCGGGGACACGGACCATCGGTACAGGTCGGCCGATCCGAACCCGCCCAGCGCGGCGGCGTGCAGGAGGCAGCGGACGGCCTGCTCGGCGGAGGACTGCCAGAACGTGGAGTCGGTTGTCCCGCTCGCGGTGCCCGCGGTGAGGGCCTTGGCCCGGATCATCGCGATGTGCGGGTCCTCGCAGCCGCGGATGGGTGACCAACGTCGGGCGGAGACGACACCTTGGGCCAGGCCTTGGGGGTCGAACACCGCGACCGGGCCCAGTCGGGCCCTGGCCGTCATGGTCACGGTCAGGTTGTCGGGGCGGGTGCTGGTGGTCAGGACGGCGCCGGGGGCGTCGAGGATCATCGGGATGGCCAGGTGGATGCCTTTGCCTGATCGTGGGGGGCCGAGGACAACGATGGAGTCCTCGACCGTGGCGTATGCCGTGACCCCGCGTGAGGTTCCCAGGCGCGTCCCGAGGTCGGTCACCGATGCTCGGCGCAGGTCTGGTCGGAGGGTGCCGCGTCGGGCGGTCAGCGCCCGCTGGCCCGCAGCATGCCGCACCTGTCGCCGGGTCGCGCACCCGGAGCCAGACGAGCTGGTCTGGGCCGGACGACCGGCATACGACATGAGTGCGAGACCAGCCAGCCCCAGTGCGATCACGAGAGAACTGGGCCGCCAGACAACGGATCGGGCGGTCCGGACGGCTCCGATGATCGTGCGGAGCGCAGGCAGGTCGATCAGCCGAGCCACAAGAAGAACACCGACAACGGCGACCACGCCTGCGCCGAGGATCGAAAGCCAGAGGCGCAGATGGGTCAGCGCCGGGGACTGTTCACGTCGGGTCATCACGATGTCTCCTCCGATGCTCGGGTTCGCGCGGATGTCAGTGTCGACATCCGGGCCGATGTGTCGAAGAGCTGGGTCTCGGCAGGGGTCGCGACGTGCCGAACGATGAAGGCCTGCTGACCTACCCGCCACAGGCCTTCCCCGCGCTGCAGGTCCGGCAGCTGGTCCTGCTCGGCGGTGGTGAGCCCCAGTTTCGTTGCGGTGTGGGCGGTTTCGCTGACTTCCTGCTGGTAGACGATCTTGGTGGAGCAGTCGGCCAGCAGTCCCTGCGCCAACGCCCGCGCCTGGGAGTTGGCGTCGCCGACAGCTTCCAGGTCGGACAACCGGTGGATGATGAGCAGGTTGGCGATGCCCAGGCCGCGGGACAGTTTCCATTGGGACTGCATCCGTGCCAGCAGCGCCGGTTGCCGAATGAGGCGCCACGCCTCGTCGTAGATGACCCACCGTTGGCCGCCGTCCGGTTCGGCCAGGGCGGCTTCCATCCACGCCGACGCGCACGTCATGACCAGGGCGATGAGGTCGTCGGAGCCCTGGATCGCGGACAGGTCCAGGCTGACCATGGGCAGGTCGGGGTCGAAGGTGACGGTGGAGGGTCCGTCGAAGAGGCCGGCGAGGTCGCCGGCGACAAGGCGACGCAGTGCGTGGGCCAGGTCGCGGCCGTCGCGGGCCAGTTCGGCGGGGGTGGCTGCGGCCAGGGTGACCGTCGGGGTGAGGAGCTGGTCGACGACGACGGGCAGGGTCGGCACGTCTGCGGTGGAACAGGCGGCGCCGAGGGCGGCGTCCAGGGCGGTGTGTTCGACTGCGGCCAGAGGACGCCCGAGGGCGGTGGCGGCGAGGGCTCCCAGCAAGGTCCGGCGTCGTCGGGCGACTTCTTGCTCCCATGCCGCCTGGTCGAGCCCGGCGGGTCGGGGTCCGGCGTCCAGGGGGTTGAGCCGGTTCCCGGTTCCTGTGCCGAGCCGGATCGCGGCGCCGCCGACCGCTTCGGCGACGACGGACCACTCCCCCTTGGGGTCGCCGGGGACGTAGACCCGGCGGCCGAAGGCGATGGAGCGGGTGGCGATCGACTTGGCCAAGAACGACTTGCCCTTGCCGAGGACACCGGCCAGGAGGCAGTTGGGGTTGGTCAGTGTCCCGTCGGCGTACAGGGTCCACGGGTCGAAGCAGAACCCTCCCCCGGACCAGGCGTCCTGGCCGATGTAGACACCGTGGGAGCCCAGGCCGGCTTCGGCAAGGAAGGGGTAGGCGCCGGCGACGATGTCGCTGGTGGCGCGATGGGGCGGGACCCGGAACCGCCGGAGGGCGCAGCCCTGGGCCGGGCCCGACGCACCGGCGGCTGGGACTACGACGGCCGCGGCGGGTGACGGGTTGCCTTTGCGGGCAACGGTTCCCGGCTGACCGGCCTGCACCGTGCGGCGAGGTTGCCGCCACGGTGACCGCCGCTTGGTGCCGGCTGGACTGTAGAACGGCTCGGCTGATTGGTTGCGGGTCCTCATAGGGAGTTCTCCTCTCGGGGGGCGAGCCAGGCCACGGATAGTGCGAGTGACCCGACCTGGGTGTGTGCCTCGTAGTACCGGTCGTCGTTGGCGCTGGAGTAGCCCAGGCCCAGCCGTTCAGCCAGGTTGTCGACCAGATCCCGGGTCGTCACGGTCAGGTCGGCGAAGACCAGCCCCTCCCGGCTGCGGGTCACGCTCAGACCGCGCACTCCCGGGCCGTCGCCGATCGCTCCTGCCACGAACCACGCCACGTCGGCAAAGTCCACGGCACTCACTGGAAACGAGATTGGCGCAGCGTCCGGAGTCGGCCGCGCCACCATGCGACTGCTCATCAGTTGACCTCCCTGGCCAGGGGAAGGGCGCCGGCGGTGAAGGCGCGGGCCTGCCGCCCGTACAGGCGGCGGACCTCGCATCCGGACTGGATCGCGGCGCGGGAAACTTCGGCGACGTGCGCCTCCAGCTCCTCCAGGCTGGGTGCGGTGACGGTGAGCAGCCCCGTGAGGCGGACGTCCGCGTGCCCGGACAGCAGGGCCCGTTCGCGGTCCAGGACGTCGGCGTGCTCGGCCTCGTCCGACAGGTCGGACAGGGTTCCGAGCTTGGCCTTCTGGGCGGCGTCTGTGACGTACTCGACCTTGGCCTTGCGGATGTCCCGCATGGCCGTCTCGACCGGGACCGGTTCGAGGAACAGGGACAGGGTCTTGCGGATGGCTGGCTGGAAGACCAGGGAGTGCAGGAAGAACGTCGGGACGGCCACTCGCGGCCATTCGCTGATCCACAGCACCGCAGAGAAGGCGGTGTCGTGCCGCACATGGCCCCAGGTCTCCTGGACCGCCATCGGACCGGCGCCGGCGAAGTCCAGGTGCGGGGCGGGTTGGGTCTCAAAGCCGGGCTCGTATGCCGTACGCAGCGTCTTGGCAAGGTCGTCCTCCCCCAGCCAGCGCACCACCTGGACCTCGGCCTCCCGCAGCCCGAACGCCAAGGAGGTCATCTCCTGCTGCAGGAACCGGACGCCGGCGTCCAGGCTTCGCCCGGTCGTGCGGATCGCGTGCCGGGCGTGGCGAAGATCCAGGCTCAGCGCGATCAGGGTCCGGTGTGTCGACGACGCCGGTGCCGCGGTTCGCATCAGGTCCTCGTACTGGGCGACGCACCACGGCTCGCCCTCGGCGTCGCGGTTCTGCTCCCACCAGCCGGTGATCCCACGGCCCGCGTCCGGCAGGGTCAGCTCGAGCACCTGCAAGCGGCACCCGGTCGCGGACGTGGCCAGGCCGGCAAGGACGCGGCCCCAAGCGGCGGCACGGCGGGCCTGTTCGTCGGCGGAGCTGAGCACGAACGAGGGGTGCCGGAGCAGTGCCACGGCGGTCAGCGTGTGCGCGTGCGGGTCGTGCACCATCGCCACCTTGCTGGCGTCGTCGACGATGAAGCGCAGTCGGGCGGCCTCTCCCGGCAGGGCGATCGTCCCGCCAGAGGCTGGGCGGTTCAGCCGCGCGATGAACCGGGTCTGGCCGGTGGCGGCGCGGGTTCCGTAGTGGGCCAGCGTCGGCAGGGCCTCGATGGCGGGGCTCCCGTTCCAGCGGCAGAACACCAGGGCGAGCAGGCCTGCCCATACCGGCGCGGTGGCTGCAGCGCCGACCGCGCCCGCCGCGAAGATCGAGGGGACGAAGACGGCCACGGCGCAGGCCACCCCGGACACGCGCAGCCCGGACAGCCCGAGCAGGAACCCGCGCCTGGGGAGGCGGGCGAAGCGAACGGTGAGTGGGGTTGTGGTGTCGGTCATGAGCGGGTGCTCCCGTCGGGTCCGGGGTTGGGGCGAGCTGGTGAGGCGGGACGGTCGGCCGCGTCTGGGCCGGGCCGGGCCGTCGCGGACGGGCCGTGTGGGGCTTGTTCGGTCTGCCCGCTGCCTGTATGCCGCGGTGGCTGCTGGCTGTTCGTGGCCGTGGCCTCGCCGGGCTGCTGGCTTGGGGCGGGGCCAACCCGTCCGGGACTTGCCGCGCCGGTCACGGGTGTGCCCTGCGCGCCGGCCTCACCTTCTGGCGCAGCCCCGCGAGGGGTGGCCGGGTTGAGCCGCCCGACAGCCGGGGCGGCGGCCGCGGCAGCGGCGCCCGCCCCCGGAAGGAGCATCCGGCCCTGGGCGTGCAGGGCCGCGACCTTCTGCGGGGCGCGTATGGCGGCGCGGCCGCCGGCGGTCGCCTGCGCGGCCGTGGCGTGCGCGGCGTGCAGGGTGTCGCCGGTGAAGTGGAACATCCGGATGGCGACGAAGGGGCTGAACCCGCCGAGCATGAGGACCAGCGCCGAGGCGGCCATCTGCGTGGTGGACTGGCCGACGCCGTTGCCGGACTGGCCGGCGCCCTGCAGCATCGCGACCCCGATGGACAGGACGATGACGAGCAGGAGCTTGCTGACGACCATGGCGACGATGAACTCGATCCACTTGCGGACCCAGCCGCGGGCGAAGTCGGCGGTCGCCCCGGAGAACGCCAAGGGCGCCATGACGGCGGCGATGACGATCATCAGCTTGCGGATCATCATGGCCGCCCACACGACGACGACCGCGGTCAGGACGGCGAAGGCGAGCAGTAGGACGGCCGCCGGGTTCTGCTGACTGTTCAACGCGGCGAACGAGAGGGCGGCGCCCAACCCGGCCACGTTGGTGCCCATGGTGAAGTGGACGACGCCGGCGCTCAGCTGGTCCACCGCGCCAAGGAGAAGCCTGGTCGTGGCCAGTGCCAGAGCCGAGCCGACGAACGCGGTGAACAGCCCGACAACGGCCCGGCTCAAGCCCGCGGGTTCGCGGCGCAGCGCCGAGGTGATGACCTGCAGGACGAACAGCCCGAGGCACAGGACGGCGGCCACGGCGCCCGTCGCGCCGAGCTCCTTGAGCAGCTGGGGTGAGTTCAGATCGAGCGTGGTGGCCTGGTCGATCTCCTGCCACAGCCACTCGGTGGCCTTGGTGGCGGCGAGTCCGAAGTAGCCGGCGACATGGGAGAACGCGGAATCCGCGATGCCTCCGGTCGTCAGGGACAGGGCCTGCGCCGCCATGCACAGGGGGTTGCTGGTCAGGACGCCGGGGCAGTTCATGGCGCCGTGATCGGGACGAAGGTGTAGGCGACGACGACGACCACGCCCCACGCGGGGCGCGACGGCGGGCCTTCGAGGTTGAGACTGACCGCGACGCTGAAGCTCTGGCTGTCCTGCCCCGTATGCCGGGTCACGGTGGCCAGGACGAGCCGGCCGGTGACGCCGGGGTCGGTGATCCGCCCGTCGGCAACGGCGTTGGTCCACGACAGTGGTTCGGTCACCCGGTCGACACGGGCCGTGGTGTAGACGCCGGCCCGGCCCAGCGTCGCCCACTGCGCGCTGCCGGGGACCGGTGCTGGCCCTTGCCGTTCGTCGGTGACCGACCAGAGGGCCAGCCGTGACCGGAGCCCGGCGGGCACTTGCCCGACGACAAGGGGCTCGTCACAGGGTGCCTGCTCGGCCTGGACCCATGCGACGAAGGTGTCGCGGCTGGTCCGGTAGTCCTGGGTGAGGAGCCGGCGAACGAACTCGGCGGCATACAGGTCCGGCTGCGCGGCGCTCTCGCCAGAGATCCGCTGCGTGCTTGGGGGTGCGTCGACCACGGGCACCGCTTCGAGCGCTCGGACGTCGTCCCCCGACGCTGGGGGCGAGGACGAGCCGGGCCGGACGGCGTCGCCTCCAGACGGAATCGACGGCAATCCGACGGTGCTTCGCCCCCCGGACGCTTGGGCGTCCCGGGTGAGCAGGAACGCGGCATACGGCACCCCCATCAGGATGGCGAAGGCCGCCAGGAGTGCGATGACGAGCCGTGGCCGGCGTGGGCGGCGCATCAGCGGACCGCCGCGCCGGCGCCGGCGAAGAAGTTGACCAGAGTGTTCGCGGCGCCGATGAGCATTGCTGCGCCCCCGGCGACCAGGACCCCGGTCTTGCCGCGGCCGGCGACGTGCGGGTTAGCCGAGTGGGATCCGATCGCCCACGCGATGGCAGAGATCGCGACACCGGCCACGGAGGCGACCAGTCCGAACGTCAGCAGGGCGCCGACGATGGATTCCAGGGCGGCCAGGCCGGGCAGGCCGTTGGTGTTGGGGGTGATGTCGACTGTTGTCATGGGTTCGGGCCTTTCGAAGCAGGGTTCGGGTGGTTGCCTCCGTGATGTGGTTACGCCTTTGCGGGGTCACCATCGGGACGGCGCCCTTCGCCGAGGCGCGGTTCAGGCGATGTGTCGTAGGGCGGAGAGCCCGCGGGCGGTGAACGAGGCGAGGGTGACGACGTGGACGACGTCGCCGGTCTTCGGTGCGGAGATGACGAGGCCGGCGCCTAGGTACATCCCCACGTGTCCGGGCGCGGCCAGCGACCCGTCGCTGCCGGGCGTCAGGACCAGGTCGCCCGGCAGGAGGCCGCTCAACGTGGTGGGTGTGCCGTCGCCGGCCTGGTCGGTGGTGACGCGACTGATCCGCATACCGGCGTGCTGCCAGGCGCTCTGGGCCAGTCCGGAGCAGTCGTACCGGTCGGGTCCGGTGGCGCCCCACTGGTAGGGCTTGCCCAGTTGGGCCAGGGCGAACACGACGGCCACCTGCCCGGCCCGGCTGGTCCCGGCCGGGACCGCGTAGGAGGCGGGCAGCCCGAACCGGCCAGGACTGACCGGTGACCCGGTCACCGCGGCGTCTCCGCATGTGGCGCCCTGGTCGCCACCGGTGATGGCGCCCAGCACGTTGTTGGCCTGGGTCAGGTGGGCCAGGTAGTTGCCACCGATCACTGTCGCGCCGCCGTTTTCCGGGGTCGGGTGACCGTCGAAGGCGGACCGTTGGACCACCTGTGCGGCCACCCACGGTGGCAGCTGGTCCCAGCCCGGGATGGCGAGCAAGGCGTCGAGGAACAAGCCGGTCGACTCGACGGGGTCCATCCGTTGCGCTGCGCTCCCCCACCCGGCGCGCTGCTGGAACAGGCCGACCGAGTCGTGGTCGTACCCGACGCCTTGGCCCGTCGGTGCTCTGCCGGCGACGGCGGGGTTGCCCAACACCAACAGGGAGGACTCGGTCATCGCGACGTCGACCGCGATGAGGGCTGCGCGTTGGCCGCCCCGGGGGAGGGCCACTGCCGCAACGGTTCTGGCGTTGATCGCCTGCGCCGCGGACAGCCCCGACAGTGGGCCCGTTGTCACGCACACCGGGGTCCGGAGCGGGGCCTGGCCGGTGAGGGCGACAGCCGATGACACGCTGGCCAGGACGCACGCGACGGCTGCCGCAGCAGCAGCCGCGACGGCAGTCAAGGGGGCGGAAGTTCGGTTCGCGGGCATGCTCAGTACACGGCCCGGCCGGGTCACCATGGGTTCCCGCGGTTGGCGCTGTCCGCCCCAGGGGTCAGACTGGTTGCCTCGGATATAGGGAGGAGGCGCCGCGATGCCGTTGCTCCGCAGGGACAAGAGCCAGCCGGTGATGCGCGATGCCGATCTGGCCGACGCCCGCGAACTTGCCCTCGAGCTGGCCGGCCTGCGCCCGCTGCGGGCACCCGACCCGATGTCTCTCGGTGTGGTCCTGGAACCGGGTGAGACGGCGTGGCGCAGCACGTTCGCGTGGCTGCGGATGGGCGCCCCAGAAGGGTGGACTCACGCCGAGTCCTGCACGGTCCTTGTGACGGACCGGCGCCTGGTGGTCCGGTCGCAGGGCGGGCCGCTGTGGTCGCTCTGGTGGGGGTCTCTCGTCGGCTTCGAAGGTGACCTCGTGGCCGGCCATGTCGTTCTCGACTACGGTGACGGGGCGCCACGGCTGTTGTCCGGGTCCGGTGTGGCCGTCGTCGCCGTGGCCGGGGTGGCCCGGCTCTACGGGGTGGACGCCCTCATCCGGCATCCGGCATTGGCCGCGCTCCGGGCTCCTGCCACGGCGAGCGAGGGGCAGGCCTGACGTCCCGGACCGGATGCGAGGCAAGGATCAGCCGGATCTGGCGCCTGGCGTAACGGCGCTGCACATCGGTCAGGTCGGCGTTGGCCGCGTAGAGGTCGACCAGGCCCGGCCACCCCGACGTGGACCCGCCCATCAGCCGGTGTAGGACCCTGCGTTGGGTGCCGGAGCAGCGAAGCTGCTCAAGGGTGCGGATCGTCGCCAACCTGCTGTTGCCGCCGGCCGTGCGAGGCCGGATCGCCTTCAGCGGGTCCGCCGCCCCGTTTCGTTCGGCCTCCTCGACCCGACATACGAGCAGGTCGAATGCAGCGACGAGCTTCGTCGCTTCCAGGATCCGCTCCTCCAGCCGGAGCTGTTGGGCCACCCACAGGTCGAACGGAGGGCGCGTCATGATGCGACTTCCAGAGCGTCAACCTCGACGAAAGCGATCGCGGCGCCGACCGAGACGTGCGTCAGTCCGTGCAGTTCGTCTGCGCGCGCGGCCCGCGCCGATCCTTGCGCACTGCAGGTGGCGGCGGCGCGCAGGTTCGCAAGGAGCTCGGGTGGGGCCAGTTCTCGGGCTGTCTGCTCGTGCCGGACCAGCCAGTCCATCGCAGCCAGTATCTCTACGGATGCTAGGTCGTTGGTGACCTCCACCGGCGAACAGGAGCCAAGAGGGGTGATACGCGCCGACCCTCGGGTACACACGTGGCTCCAGACCGCCAGCCACAATCGCTCGAGTTCCTCACCGCCACCCGTCAGGGTTCTGCATTGGGCCAAGGCGGCTGCGACCACCATCTCCGAGGTTCGGATGTCGTTCATGAGCTCTCCCCTTGCGCGCTCTGGTTCCCGGCAACATCTGCTGGTCTCGACGAAAGGCCCCGCATGCGTTGGGAATCCAGTGATCGGGGCGAATCTGTGGAAGCGGGGGCCCGGCGCCTTCGGGGTGTGTACAACGGCATCCATGACGCCGCAAACGTCCAGTGCACCGCATATGGCGAAATCGGGCGGAGAGTTATCCACACCCCCCGGAAGCCGTCAGATCTGCTCCTGTGGTCACGCACTGCTGGGTGTGCTTTCATCGAATTCCCTGTCGTAGCTTGGTTGTTCGGTTAGTTGGTTCACCCTCGCCAGGGACTACGGACACCGACAGAGACATCGGTGGGGACACCGCAAGGGACAGCGCAGGTGTCCCTGACGTCCCCCTGTGTTACGTTGCCAACGAGCCCTCGGCCGAGGGTTTCGGCCCGGTGGGAGGGCGTGGGAATGGCAACCGAACCGTGGTGGCAACGGCTGAAGCGTGACCGGGAGGCCCGTGGGCTTTCCCAGGTCGAGGCGGTCCGCCAACTCATCGCGTATGCCGATCACTACGTCCCCAGCGACGAGGAATCCGTCCTCAAAGCCTGGAAGCGGTGGGAGTCCGGCAGCCTCAAAGGACTGCCCACCGCGGAGAACCAGCGGGCCATCGCCAAGTTGTTCGGCACCGTCCGGGACGCCTACTTCGGCCCGCCCGCGCCAGTCGCCCCGCCGCTGCCTCTGGCTGACGGGTCGACCCTGGAGCTGGTCCAGCGGTTGCGTGCCTCCAACGTCGACAACGCCGACCTGGACATGGCACGGCTGTTGACCGACCGGTTGTGCACTGACTACGCCGCCCATCCCGGGGCCGCCGTCCTGGAGGAAGCGCAAGGCTTGCTCGCGGAGATTGCCGCCCTCAAGGAGCGCAACCTGGCGTTCAAGCAGCTCCGGGAGGTGTACGAGATCGCAGGTTGGCTCTCCCTGCTCGTTGCCTGCCTGCACTACGACCAGGGGAACGAGCGAGCAGCGGAGTCAGCCCGAGCGGGGGCAATCATGCTCGCGGAGGAGATCGGGCACGGCGAGATCCTCGGATGGGCGGCCGAGATCCGCGCCTGGATCGCGCTGACCCGTGGCGACTACTATGCCGTCCTTGCTGCTGCGAAGGAAGGTCTGAAGGCCAGCCCTCATCACTCCGTGGCCGTCCAGCTGCAGGGACAGTCCGCCAAGGCGTGGGCTCGGCTCGGTGACCGACGACAGGTCGAGCTCGCCCTCGAGCGAGGCCGTGAACTGCTCGACGCACTCCCCTACCCGGACAACCCGCGTAACCATTTCCAGGTCGACCCGTCCAAGTTCGACTTCTATGCGATGGACTGCTACCGCGCTGTCGGCGAGGACGCGATGGCGATGGCCCTAGCCGATGCAGTGAGGGCAACCAGCATCACGCCGGGCGGGGAGGTCATTGCGCCGATGCGCCTGGCCGAAGCCGAGCTGACTAAGGCCACCGTCTTCGCCCGAGCCGGGGAGGTCGACCTCGCTGCCGAGACAGCTGAAGCCGGTCTGGGTCGCGATCGACGCTCATTGCCTTCGCTGCTGATGGTTGGCAACGAGGTGTCCGCCGTCATGCGCCGGCTCCACCCGCGCAACGACACCGCGATCGAGTTCGACCACCACCTGCACCTACTCGGCCACCCCGAACCAACCCCGGACGAGCAGTAGCTCTCCCAAGGGGTTCAGACGCGAGTGGGACCGACCTCGCGCTACGACGGTTCGCGGCTGGAGTCAACGACGCGCGGCCCGGTTCCGGCGGACTGGGCCAGCCGTCGAACGAGAGCAACCGGCTCGTCGAGCAGCACGGCCGCGCGCTCGACACCAGACGTCGACGCGAGTCGGGCGATGGCCTGGGCCACCCCGTCATCGGCAGCGTCCACCTTGCGCTGCAACCGATCCCGGGCCGCCTGGGCCCCCGTCACGGCGGCCAGCGCGGTGGCTTCCTCGCGCTGAGCCTGCCGCATTCGCTCGCGCGCGTCCTGCCGAGCCGTGACCTGGACCATCGATACCTCCCACGGGTTGCGTTTTGTTTCACCACCTTGGACACGGACTCACCGGGTCACCATTGGCGACCGGTAGGTTGCCGGTCATGCGCAGACTCCGAGGCTGGCCCCACGATGGGGCCGCCCCCAGCTCCAGGAGTCGCGATGTCCAGGCATCTGTCACGGACCCGGTGGTGGGCGCACCGCAAGGTCAGCCAGGCCATGTGCCGGGTGCTCTGGCACCACATCTGCTGCGGCACCATCCCTGACTGGACCGCTCACGTCGGTCGGGAGTGGAAGCCGCTTTACGAGGGCGGCTGGAATCTCTACAACAGCATTTGGCAGACACAGCACTGGATCCGCCAGGGCATCGGCTGACCGGCCTGATCGTCAAGTCCGGGAGTGCCCGAGGGCGAGGACGGGCAGGGCGTCTCAAGGGAGAGGGCCGGCGCGTCACGCGCGGCCACGAGCTCGCCCTGTCCGTCCCGTCGATCATCAGCCCACGGTCGCAACTCGGTCAAGGGTTCGCCGATGCGAAAGCCCTGAGCATCCACGACCAGGCAAATCGCCCTGTGTTGCTGTAGCCGCCCCGCTGGCGATCATCCACTCGCCCGATCGAACACACATGCGAAAGTGGGCCATACTGGGTGGATGGCTGGCGGAATGGGCTTTCGTCGGGGCGTGCCGTTGAAGGACCGCCCGGTCGTTATGTCCGGCGAGACCCTGCCGGAGGCGCGGAGGGAGCCAACCCGCCATTGCTGGGTCCAAGGCCCGGCCGATGCGTCCGGTCCGTTCCCGGGTGTGGTCGTGGAGTGGCGGAACATCGGAGTCGGGCAGTGGGCAGCCCTGGTTATTTACGTTGTTGAAGAGGGTCCATCGACCACGGTCGTCCAGGCTGTGGTGGACGCGGCCTACCTGCGGCCCGCCTGACAGCGTGACTATGTCCGGCGCGCAGGCGACGGAAGACCGAGCGTCGCGATCAGGCTGGTCCAGTCACGGGCCATCGCCATCTGTAATTGGGCCAACGTCGCGGCCCGCGTGCAGACAGCATGGAAGGCGCTCCCCTCGACTCTGTCCTTGTCGTTCTGCAGGTAAGGCCCGCCCTTGTAGAGGGTGAACCCGTTGGGCTGCGGCCACAGGTTGCGGTAGTCCGACGCGCCGCCGGCGCTGAGCTCGACGAGGTGGTCCAGCTCGTAGCTGCCGGTCTGCGAGCGGGGAATCCCGTATGCCGTGAGGACGACCCGTTTCGCTGCGGCGGAGATCTTCCGGGTCGGTCGGACCGAGGCGGTGTAGCCGCCCTTGCGGCATACGGTCGTGGACAGGTCCGCCTGGGTGACCGCAGCGTCGATCGCACCAGGCGTGCAGGCTGGGTCGGGCAGAGCCTGGTGGGTGGTGGTGAACCGGAGGTGGCAGGAGCCGGGCGTCGGGATGGGGCCAAGGACGCCGTCCGCGTTCCAGCCGTGCCCGGTGGCGACCACCAGCCCCGCGGCGGTTCTGCTCGGCGACGGCTTGGGTCGAGCGGTCGGTCGGGCCGTCGGCGGGTCCGTTGGCAGGGACGTCATTGCCACTGACGTACCCGACGGGGTCGGCGCCGTCGTCCCCGCGTCAGGTGTCAGATGACTACTGCACCCGGCGGGGAGCAGGACGAGCAGAGCGATGCTCGCCGCTGCACCTCTTCGCGTCGCTGCCCTCACGAGGCTGATGGTGTCACCGCGGGCCGACACCCCCGTTGCGCCAGGTCGACTGCCGCCGCGAGGGTTTCCGGTGACCCACGGCCAATCCGCGTTACGTCAGATCCCGTTCGCCGAAGCACAGCCGACCCATCCCCACGCCACCGTTCCCCACGGCCCTGTCCACTCCCCAGGTGCCCCGCCGACGGCCAGCCCGACCCCGCTCCCCCGATCCAAGGCCGAACCCCCTAACCCCTGCGTCCTACACGTCAGGCACCACGCTGACGCGGGTGGGCGCGGCCCGGCCCAGTAGTGCCCCCGCCGTGGCGTATTCAGAGCATGACGATGTCACTGCGACGGATGACGTTGGGGGCGGGCTACCGCTACCTGATGTCCTCCGTTGCGCGGATGGACGAGGCCGGCCCCGCCGCCGGGTTGGCGGCCTATTACGCCGCCAACGGCACCCCACCCGGTCGGTTCCTCGGCGCAGGGCTCGCAGGCTTGGACGGCGGGAACGGCGTTGCATCGGGCTCGGTCGTGACGGAGGAGGGGTTGTGGCGGATGCTCGGCATGCTGCAGGACCCGGTCACCGGGGAACCGCTCGGCGCGATTCCACCGGCGCCCCGGACCGCGTACGTCGATGCCCATGGCCGGTTGCGGAAGCCGCCGCAGGCGGTCGCCGGGTTCGACCTGACCTTCTCCGCACCGAAGTCGGTGTCGGTGGCGTGGGCGCTCGCGGACGACGCGACCCGGGCCCGGATCTACGCGGCGCACCGCCGCGCCCTGGAAGCGGTCATCGCCTATGCCGAGGGGCAGGTGTTCGCGACCCGGCTCGGCCACGGCGGGGTCGTCCAGGACGACGTCCGTGGGGTCGTCGCGGCGGCGTTTGACCATTGGGACTCCCGCGCCGGCGACCCGCAACTGCACACCCACGTCGTCGTCCTCAACCGGGTGCAGGCAGTGTCCGACGGTGGGTGGCGCACCCTGGACTCCAAGGCCCTGTTCCGCGCCAACGTTCCACTGTCCGAGCTGTACAACGGGATCCTGGCCGACCAACTCACCGCCGACCTCGGCTGGGGCTGGACCCCCGAACAACGCAAACGATCGGCCGAACCCAAGTGGGAAGTCACCGGCGTACCCACCGACCTACGCGACCACTTCTCCCAGCGGACCTCGGCCATCGAGGCCGCCAAGGATGACCTCGTCGAGGCCTTCACCACCTCCCACGGACGCCCACCGACCGCCCGGGAAGTGATCCAGATGCGCCAGCAGGCCACCCTGGCCACCCGCGAAGGCAAGCACGTCCGCCCGCTGCGGGACCTCATCGACGGATGGCGCGACCGTGCCCGCCCGTTCGTCGGCACCAACCCCGACGCCTGGGCCGCGAAGCTCACCCGCTCGTCCGGACCGCGGCTCCGGAACGCGGCCGATCTCGAGGACGGGGTGCTCCGCGACCTCGCCCAAGTGGTCGTCGGCAAGGTCGCCGACAAGCGGGCCACCTTCACCCGGTCCAACCTGCTGGCCGAGGCCTTGCGGGAGTTGCACGGGGTCCGGTTCGCCGCCCCCGCCGACCGGGTCGCCGTCGCCGAGCGGACCGCCACGTATGCCGTGGAGAAGGTCGTCATGCTCACCCCGCCCGACCTGGGCCACGTCCCCCCAGAGCTGCGGCGGGCGGACGGGTCGAGCAAGTTCGTTCCCCGCAACAGTCAGGTGTTCACGACCCAGGACCTCCTGGACGCCGAGACCCGGCTGCTAGATGCCGCCGACGATATGACCGCCCAGGCCGCGATCACCGCAGTTGCCGCGGCCCAGGGCGACGGTGCTGCGGTGTCTGATGAACAGTCGGCGGCGGTCGCCGCGGTCGCCGGGTCTGGGCGGCGGCTGGACGTCCTGGTCGGGGCGGCCGGGACCGGGAAGTCGACCACGATGGCGGCGGTCCGGCAGGCCTGGGAGGCCACCTTCGGGCCCGGGACCGTCGTCGGCCTGGCCCCGTCAGCAGCCGCGGCGGAGGTCCTCGCCGACGCGGTCGGGGTGCCGACGGAGAACACCGCCAAGTGGATCAGCGAACACAAGCGCCTGCCCGACCGGGAAGCCATCCTGGCCTCGTATGCGGCCCGGCTGGCCCGCTCGTATCCCTCCGTCGAGACCCGGCAGCTGCAGTTGCAAGCACTTGCGGCGCGGAACGAATACAACCGGTGGGCCCTGCAACCCGGGCAGCTGGTCATCGTCGACGAAGCCTCCATGGCCGCCACCGCCGACCTCGACTACATCACCACCGCCGCCACCCAGGCCGGGGCGAAAGTCCTCCTCGTCGGGGACTGGGCCCAACTGTCCCCGGTCCAGGCCGGCGGCGCGTTCAAACTCGTCGCCGACCACCGCACCGACACCCCGCAGTTGCACGACGTGCACCGGTTCCGCCACGAATGGGAACGCACCGCCTCCCTCAAACTGCGGGCCGGGCGGGTCAGCGCCGCCGACACCTACGCCGCCCACGACCGGGTCGAGTCCGGCGGGCGGGAGGACATGCTCGACCTGATCTTCGACGGCTGGCTGGCCGACACCCGCGCCGGCCGCACCTCTCTGATGCTCGCCGCCGACGCCGAAACGGTCGCTGACCTTAACGCACGGGCCCGCGCTCACCGCGTCGCCACTGGTGGCGTCAACACCGCCGGGGTCGCGCTGCGCGACGGTACGACCATCGGTGTGGGCGACCAGGTCATCACCCGATTGAATCGGCGCGAGCTCGTGACCGGGCGCGGCTGGGTCAAAAACGGCGACGACTGGATCGTCCAAGCCATCGACGAGAACGGGACGGTCCGGGTGCGGCGGCCCAGCGGCGGAGCCGTCGCGGTCCTGCCACCCGACTACGTTGCCGACCACGTCGAGCTCGGCTACGCCACCACCGCCCACCGCGCCCAAGGCCGCACCGTCGACACCACCCATTCCTACGTGACCGCCACCACCGTCCGGGAGCCGCTGTACGTCATGGCCACCCGCGGCCGTGAAAGCAACAAGCTGTACGTCGACACGGCATACGACCCGGACACCGCGACCAGCCATGAAGAGCCGATTGACGTGGACCCGCTGGACGTCCTGCGGTCCGTCATCGACACCTCCGGCGCCGATATCTCCGCGAGCGAAATCCGCCATCGGGAACAACGATCGGCGTGGGCTCCGTGGCGCCTCGAGGCACAGGACGCATACCTCCACAGCCACGCGAGGGCGGTCGACCTGCCGAGGCGCCTCTAGCGCTCCCTTGTGGTGGACCTCAAGGAAGCACTGGGCGTTCCGCACTCAATGAGCTGCGGACATGTCACTCGAGACTCGGCCAGAGGCTTGGTGCCGTGTTGCTGGACCGTCATCGTCGCGAAGTAACAACCTTGTCTGACCAGCGGAAACACCGTGCTGGAGGCCCTGAATGTTGCGGCCGATTCTCGCCGCGGACGAATCTTTGCGGACTGAGGCGTTCGCGCCTTGCGACTCCCGAGGAACAAGCGTGTTGAGTCCTGCAGCATGATGGCCCCATGGCCGAGCCCCAGTCCACGGAAGAGATCCGCTCCACTCTCCAGCGGATCGTCGGCCAGTCGGTTCGTCAGTTGCAGGTGCTCGGCATCAACAGCCTGAAGTCGGTCATGCCAGCGCCGCACGACTTCGTAGGAGCCACAATCACGAGCGTCTCTGCCCACGACAGGAAAGTCAGGATCGACCTCGGCAGGCTCTCGGCGACGGTCGATCTCCAACGGACAGGACGACTCCTCTGGCTCGGCGAAGCCGTGCCCGCGCGAATCGCGCAGCCTGGCACACCCACCGTGCGGCTGCTCTTTGAGTCTGGGTCCGCCTTGGACTTCACCGAACCGGCGAAGACGAAGCGGATCTCGGTTGTCCTCAGTGAAACCTGAAATTCACAGGGAGGTTTCGGGGCAGCCGTTCGTCCACAGGCATCGCAACTCAGCGGGCGCATACCCCGGTCGGCGAGCTACTCTTTTCGTAGAACTCAACCACGAGAAGGGACCGAGCATGCTAGCCCAACCTCAGCCGAGAGACGACCTCCTGGTTACATCCAACTTCATTCGGGCTGTCCGCGAATCCGGCTACCTCAGCATCGCAACCGCACTCGCGGAACTCGTGGACAACTCCTTGCAAGCCGATGCGAAGACAGTGTCGATCACCGTGGGCCGCAACACCACGAATTCCCTTCCCGATATTACGATCGAGGACGATGGTGCCGGCATGTCGAAGGCCGGACTGGAACTGTGCCTGCGCTTCGGCGGATCATCGCGATTCGACGCGCGCCAGTCTTTCGGTCGCTTCGGCATGGGACTGCCAGCAGCCAGCCTCAGCCAGGCACGTCGTGTCGAAGTCACTGCGTGGCAGAACAACGGTCCCGAGCACACTGTCGCGCTCGATGTCGATGCGATAGTGGCCGGAAGCGCCCCGATGCTGATCGCTCAGCCTGGGTCGCGGAGAGCAGGCACGTCCGGATGTCGCGTCCGCTGGATGCAGTGCGACCGTATCGAGTACCGGCGGCTGGCATGGCTGGAGCGATCACTTCGCCACGACTTGGGGCGAATGTTCCGGCGCTTTATCGTCGGGGGGTTGAACATGACGATCAACGGAACACGAGTCGAGGCCATCGATCCCACGCTGCTCACGACCAAGGTCGAAGGTGCATCGGCACGGCTCGCCTTCGACGAGATGAAATACGAGTTGGAGACCACCGGGGGCGGCACCTCCGTGGTCACGGTTCGGTTCGCCGTGCTCCCCGTCGAGGTGTGGCACCGCCTCGACAACGTGACGAAGCGGCGGATGGGCATCGTCGGGGGTGGAGGGGTCTCGATCTTGCGCGCCGGACGTGAGATCGCCAGTGGCTGGCACCTCATGGGAGGGAAGCGCAAGGAGAACTACGACGACTGGTGGCGCTGCGAGATCGAGTTCGACCCTAGCCTCGATGAGCACTTCGGCATAACGATCAACAAGCAAGGCATCCGCCCCTCGACCCAGTTGCGCGAGGCCCTCGAGCCCGAACTCGAGTCCATCGGCCGGCTGCTGAACGCCCGCGTGCGTCAAGCCTTCGACGATGTTAAGTTCCAGGCAGCGGCGCAAGCCTCTTGTCGCATCGCCGCCGCGGCCGACCCGGACCTGCCCGTGATCGACTCGCGGGGACGAAGCGGAGCGATCCAGTACCGGCTAGGTTCCGATGCGCTGCCAATCGAGGTCATGTTCCAATCCACGCTGGCGCAGCGGACGCTCGACCTCACCCTCAACAGTGACCATCCCGCCTTCGCTGCCCTCTATCAGCCACTCCAGGCCATCGAGGGTGGAGCGGCGGCGGAACTCCGCACTTCGATCGAACTCCTCCTGTTGTCGTTCGCAAGGAGTGCTGTGCAGCTTGAGCTGGCAGGTCAACCTTTCGACGCTCTCGTCCGGGTCTGGGGCAGCAACTATGGACGGATGCTTCAGAAGTCATGACTGACAAAGACGCCAGATACGTCCCCCTCGCCCTGCCTGCCGGGGCCAGCACAACAGAGCGGCGAGGGTTCACAAGACTGTGCAACCTGCTGGCCGACGCGCAGTTGGACTCAGAAGTGCACGTTGACCACGCCTTCTGGTTCACGGCCGCCGGGCTCGGTGACAGCTACAACATGCCCCGATTGGCCGCAGCCGCGCACACGGTCATCGATCTCGTTGATCAGGGCTGGACGATCGAGGTCGACAAGTACGGCCCTCTGCTCTGTCCTCCACACACCGACGACGACAAGGACTCGGAGAAGGCGCGCATCCGAAGACAAGAGCACCTTCGCCGTGACGCCCAACTCCGTCAGCCAAGTGTCCGCCGCTTTATCGCGAGCATGGAGCGCAGCCACCAGCACGGCGACCGCCTGGTGTCCATCTTCAACCTGATGCGCGATGGTCGAGAACTTGCAAGCGCCCTCGAGGCGCATCCCGAAGCCACCGACACCATCCAGCCGTACGTGCAGATCGTGGACAGTGCAAGGACCTGCGAACTGACCGGATTCAAACTGCACGACATCTGGCGCTACTTCCGCCACACCTGGTCGAACGCCTACTCAACGGTACCCGGGCGCTCCATGCCAATCCTGATCCGAGACGGCGCAACCGAGCACCACGCGGTGATCGGTCTGGCCGCAATCTCCAGTCCGGTCGTCCAGATTGCGGAGCGCGACAGTTGGATTCAGTGGGACACGAAGCAGTTTGTCGCGACGGTCGAAGCGGCACCGACCGACAAGGTCGCCCGATGGCTTGCACAACGCATCAAGTCCCAACGCTGCGAGATCTATGTCGAAGACTTGCTCCGCGATGGCGTCCTGCAACCAAACGATCTGAATGAACCCTCACTGGACGTGGTTGCCCGGCTGCGAGCCGATGCCGAGCGCCACCGAGGCAAGCACCATCGGGGGGGTTCGATTCGTGAAGCCCGCAAGATCGAGGCAGATGCTTGGGTTGCGCGGGCTGAGACCCCTCTTTTCCGGTCCAAGCGATCCGCCCTGCTCGCTGAGACCCTGGAAATCCAGGGACTGCTTGGCGGATACCTGGGCGAGAGGCCCACTGCCGCCGGACTCCGCAAGGCCTTGGCCGACCCCAAGGCCAAGACCCAGATTGGGCGATTGGCACGGCGCGCTCGGGGTGAGCGTGTCGGCACTGTGATCGCGGATCTGACAGTGTGCGGCGCTCTCGCACCGTACAACGCACTGGCGGCGGGCAAGCTGGTTGGTGCGCTGGCGGTCTCGCCTGCCGTGCTCGGTGCCTACCGTGCCAAGTATTCCCGGCCCAGCGAGATCGCCTCGGCAATGGCCGGACGGCCGATCACTCGCGAGGCCCGCTTAGCTTTCATTGGCACGACCTCGCTCTATGGAACCGGGTCCAGTCAATATAACCGGTTGTTTTGGCCGGCTTCAGTGATGGGCGGAGACGACGAATCGAGGATGGGCTTCTACGAACTGGGACGTTCCCGCTCGTTCGGCACATCCCACTTCTCGGACACTACGGTCGATGCTCTCGTGCGCCTCTCAGAGCACAGCGGCGGGCTGGTTCGGGTGAATAGTCTTTTCGGTGAAGGCGTCAGTCCGCGCCTGCGCAAGGTGCGACTGGGCCTGGCCGCCCTTGGCTGGCCAAGCAATGAACTCCTGCGACACGGGAGGGAGCGCATCTTGTATGGCGTGCCCCTGGTCGAGAACGTCCGTGACTACTCGCTTGGCATCGATAGCCACCCCAAGTACTTGCTCGACCCTTTGCCGCGTGATGACGGCCAAGCCGTCGCTGTGTGGTGGTTCGAGCGATGGGGGCGCCGGCGTGCCGACCAGGGCGCGGTTCGCGAGGCGATGCGGCTTCACCGACTCGTTCGCCCCGTGCGCCACGCCGCACGTGTGCCGGCGCTGCAGCAGGATGAGTTGCTTCCAGTCGATACCCGGGGCAACCTGGCTGGGAGCAGGTGACACGCTGGCAGCCGATGTCCGTCAGGCTCATGTCGAAGACAACAGCAACGGCTAGCGCGTTGCCTCTGTCACGATGTAGGTCTCCGAGCCGTTACCTAGCGCGACGATCACCAGCTCATTCCTGTCTGGGTCTTCGACTTTTCGTACGCCAAGGACGCGGATGCGCTTGCCGACCGGCAACGATTTCGATGGGTTCGGCGTGCGCACGAGTACCTCGTGGCCGCCCTGCTCCGATTTCACCACCCAGCTTTTGACGCCGTTCTGGCGGAGCACCTTTCCCTCGATATCGAACCATTCTCGCGCCGGAACTTCGGCGGGTGACGGCGCGACCTTTTCCCAGTAGTCACCGCAGAGATGGCGCACGTGGCAAAAGGCGCAGGTGTCCGGGCTCGGTAACGCCCTCGGATCGCCCGTCGAGGTCGCGAGGTCGGCATTGGCGATCCGAGTGGTCAGGGACGCTTCGAGGGTACGCAGGGCTGACGCGTCGGGAACGGGCACCGCTCGGTCGCGAGCCGGGTACGACACAACCAATGCGGTCGTGGCCCGTCGCTCGGGGTTGGTCTGGCGGTCGCGGGCCCACAGCAGCGCGTAGAGACGCACCTGCTCATCGTGCGAGGGATCCTCATGCCCGGTCTTGAAGTCGGTGATCGTAACTCCGGATTCATCCACCGTCACCAAATCGATCCGCCCCCAGAGGCGCAGTTGGTCCGCAACGACGTCGACCTCTGGATGGGCTCCGACGCCGACTGACCGTCGCCGCCGCTGTCCACCGCCACCCCTAGAGCTCTCGCTTGCATCGCTCGGGCCGTCGACACCATCGACCCAAGCTGGCAGCGTCCCCCTACTGAGAAACAGTTGCACGCGATTGCTCGCCACGCCGAGTTGGTCTAGTAACGCTTGTCGAAGGTTCTCACGGGCAATTGGGCTGACGCGCGGGTTGCTCCCGAGGCCGTCGACCTTCAGATCAATCGCCTCGCGTAGGACTGCAGAGAGTCCTCCAAGTCCCCGCAGTACCCCGACGGCCTCGCTGGAGTTGGTCGCGATACATCCGCTCGCGGCGAGCGCTTCAACAGTCACCTCGAGCGCGCGGTGAATGACGTCTCCTAGTAAGGAGGCCAAGTGCGGAATGCGGGGATAGCCATGGCGACCCCACACATCCGGGTAATGCGCCCTACTCAGAACCCAGCGGCGAGGACACGCCTCGACGTCTTTGAGAGAGCTGAAACTCCACATTGGCGGAGACCCGGGAAGGTAGCCCCAGAGTCCCTCGACGTCCGTTTCGAATCGGACACTTTCACTCACTGGAGCAACTCCAACACTGACGTGCTGGCGTTTGGAAGGTGTCTTCGGATAACGAGATCGTCCACGAGCCGAACCGGCACGCCGACCTGGTTCTCCTTGGCATCCTGAAGCGTCGGGTCGGACGTTTTGTTAGGAGTGAGCGGCCCTGCGACTCCGACGATAAAACGGCGGCCGTTCTTGGTTGCCAGGATCGGCGCCGTCACTGTTCCGATGCCGGGCACGCTGACCGGAACATTCCGCTCGAATGCGATCTCTGTACCGCCAAGCAGGCGAAGGTCCCCATAGAGACGACCGGCTGACCGGTCCAGGCGGGCCTTATCCAGCTGAAGTTCGGTGCCATCCAGCAGATACCGCAGCAAGCTCGCACCAACGTGACGATCCATCATGCTGTGGTCGAACCGATTCCGGAAACTTCGGAGGCACCGGTAACACGACTCGTCGCACCGTTCCGGGCAACCCTCAAGGAGTTCCAGGGCTTGCTCGTAGACCTCAAAACCCAACTCGCCGACGCGACGAGTGAAGCCAGCCCCGCCCGGAAGGGTGTCGTAGAGGTAGATCTCAGCCTCGCGGCCGTGTCCGCCTGCCGGGGTCAGCGCGGCTCGAAACTCGGCGTCGAGTTCCGTGGGTTCGATGCCGAGCCTTGCAGCGGCCGCAATGGTGATTGCCTCCGCGAGCGTGCGTAGGGCAACCTGAGTCGACTGGTACAGGGGACGCAAAGTCACCGGATCATCAACGCGCAGCCTGAGCAGGAGAACATCGGAGATGAAGTCAGTCCCGAGGACTAGTCCCTTGGTGCGAGCGCCACCATCGCAGTTCGGATGGCGCGGGTCAGGGTAGGGCTTAGGGTGCGAACCGGAGACCAGCGGCGTTTCCGTCGCAGTTGGCTCGATCAGGCCACACCGGGTGCACATGCTGTAGCCCTCGCCCTCGGGACCCGTGTTGGTCACGAGCAGCCGGGCTCGGTTGTAGGTCTGGATGAGGCGCGGAGTCACCTCGATCCAGGTCGCTTCGTCCAGTGGACCTGACACCAGCAGTTTTGCGCGCGTCGCGTAAGAAATCGCCGGCGAGTCATCTGGACTCGTGCCGGCCGGCGTCTTGGTTCGGTGGGCAAACCCCGGGGGCCGCATCCAGTTCATGGCGGGGCCGAACTTCTCCACTGCCTTGCAGGCCCTGCAGTCCCGGACCTCGCCCCGAAAGGCCTCACTGTACTCAACATACTCGGCGTAGCCGCACTCTTCGCACTCGAAGTAGAGGCGCTTGCTATGCCACGCGTCGAACAGTTCCTCGCGCATCGGCGAGTAGATGGCGCCAGACACCCACTCTTTGCCACCGACCCACACTGTCTTGCCTGGGGCGTACTGGGTAAGCGCGACCGGAAGGCCCTGGCTCGGCTCGAATCGAAAGATCGGACGGAAATTGGTTGAGCTTTCGTCGTCGAAGACATGGAAGGTCGCCACGTCCGTCGGAAAGGCGTAGCGCGGCAAGACACCCCTGTAGAGGAGTCGATCAAGCAGGTTGGTCGCGCTGCGGTGCGAACTTGGCGTCTCGCCATCTTCCGCCGGTGGCGTCTCTACATCGTCTACGCCTCCCTGATCGTCATCAGGCGGAGGCCCCGGATCCTGGTCCTGCACCTCGTCTTCGTGTACGGGTTTCGCCTCCTCTACGTCGAGGGCTGCTGCCAACTCGGCAAGCGTCTGTGTCACGAGCCCATCGAGCAGGTTGGTTCGGCGCCCTCCGGCGATCTCGGCTGGGAGCCATCCGTCGACTTCGGCGGCCAGATCGGCTTCCCCTTCCTGAAGCCAAGTGCGGAAGTCCGCGTAGTTCAGTGGAGAGTCTTCATCGAGGAAGCCGCTCACTGTTCCCAGCACCTCGAAAAGGTTGGAGGGCTGGTCCGCCTCAGGGATGTCTGGCAGACGCGCCTGGTGGTATCGCTGCATCAGGTATGCCGTGACGTGACGGCGTGCGATCTCCTCGTTGTCCATCGTTAAGCGCGGGTCATCCACCCGGCCAGAGATCATGGCAGCTGGTTCGCGGAAGTACCGGTCATCGTGGGTGTCGGAACTACCGAAGGCCATGACTGTCGCGATGGCATTGCCCCTGCGGCCAGCACGGCCGGCACGCTGTTGGTAGTTTGCACGTGACGGCGGCATGTTGCGCAAAGCGACGCCCGACAGGGAACCGATGTCGATACCGACTTCCATCGTGGTCGTGGACGACAGTACATCGATGGCTGCTTCAGACACCTCACCGGGGCCCGGAAGCGTTATGTCGACGTCCTGGAAGAGCAACTCGTTGCGCTCGGCCTTGGAGAAGACGTCTTCGTTCTGCGACGAGTTCAGTTGAGCGGTGTGTTCGGCCGCGATGATGTTGAACGGCAGGGCCGGCGGGTTGGCCAAGGCCCTAATCGAACTAGAGCGGTAGTAGCCCTTCCGAGCCACGAAGACCGGATCGGCGTTGGGATCGATGACATTCAGAGTTTCCTCGCCAAGACAGCTAAAGCAGCGCAGAGTACCTGGGAACGGCCTCTGAGTAGCGCGGCACCGGACGCAGTACGCCCACTCAGCCTCGTCACCGAGCCACAGTGCCAGGTTGCCCGCCAGCATCTGGTTGCTTCCGCCCGATCGGGCGCAGAACGTCGCGACCAGCACCGGAACCCAGTCCCTCGTGAACGTGCGTTTGGCCCCAGTTGCCAGGGCGTCAAGGAAGTCGCCCATCGGCTTGAAGTTGCCGCTGTGGCTCTGGACGCCCCCCTTGGTGCCGATCCAATCGGCCGTCATGGACGGGAACCAGACTCCGGGCTTGCGCCACTGATCGATCCACAGGCGCACCAGCGCGAGCTTGGCGGCATCCGTTCCGGCGACACCGGGAATGTCCGGCAGGTTATCGATCACCCCTACAAGATCGGCCTTCTCGCGCAGGGAGGCTAGCGCCAAGGGCGCCAGCCCGTAGTACTCGTGGGTAAGCGTCGTGTACAGGCCGCGCAAGAGCGATTGCGGCGGTTGGTTCGGCACCTGGAGCAACCTGATTGCACTTTGCGGCGCGCCCAGGTCGCCGCTGTCGACGATCTTTCGCACTTCGGCGAGTGGCCGCATCGATTCGCCTGGCCCGAGTTCTGGCCGGAGCCGCACATGCAAGCGTGAAGCTCCCACGAGCGTTGCCAAGAAGACGTTCTCCAAGTTGAGGGAAGAAGTCAGTAAAGGGTTGTCCTGCAACTCGCGCCACCCACGGAGAAGGACAGGACGGATGACATCCCGCATCGAGTACGTCTGCAGGTTGGGGGCCAGCCGCGCAGCCATCTGACGGGAGTCGGAGAACACCAACACCTTGCGCCCCCGAAGAGGAGCAAATTCAGTCTCCTCAACCTCACCGGCCGGTTGCACCTCAATCTGGCGGCTGACGAGGGCCAGGAACGGCTGGTCACCCGCTGTCTGGTGATCCTGGACGGACGACTCGAATGCCGCACGCTGTTTGCACACCCCGCAGGGGGTGAATTGGCCACTGGGCTTGGCATCATCGTTATCGCCGGTGCCTGCAACTCCGGAGCGTGGGCTGACGAGGTGGACGTCGCGCGTGCGGTCACCCTCCCCCTTGGGGTTGAGGCGCCCGGTGACGAGGTCGAGGGTGAAAGGCTCGACGTTGTGTTGGTGCGGCGCCTCCAGTAGCAGATCTAGGGGCAGCAACGGCTTGGTCGCCCCTGATGCGGAGAGCATCGCGGTGCCCGGCTCATGCCACAGGTAATCAGGATCGAGTACGTCATCGGTGTAGGCACGTGCGTAGGAGGCACCGCACTGCCGACAAGTAAAGAGTTCGAAGACACGAGCGCCGCAGCTACACGCGGCGCGTGGTTGCGCGTAGAGGCGCCCGATGGGCCCAAGGCCGATCTCGCTGCGCTCGACTTCGGTGCAGTCCGGGTCGACACAGGCCCAGAGTCCCGGGAGCCCTCGGAAGAATGCGTGGACGCGACAAGGCAACAGGCCAGGATCGCCCTGGCTCAGGCGGGCGACGCTACCGAGGGCCGCCAGCGCGGACACGGCTCGCTCGGCGATCTCCGGGTCGGCATGGGGAAAGACCATGCCGCCGAGGCGGGTGACCGGCTGAGCCTGGTCCATTGTGATGTTCACGAGGTGCCCGAGCGCTGGTAAAGACTCCAACGCGTGGAAGAGCAGCTCACCGGCGCTCGCTCCCGCGCTGCGTTTGATACCTCGATGGTCGAGGAGCGTCTGCACAGCAGCAGCGCGCTCGTCATCCGTGGTGCCGTCGTAAAAAGCATTCATTGGTAGCGATGCGAGCACCTCGGCGTCCTCCACCGAACCGTGCGCCGCAGGGTCGCGGTACTTCTTGTCGCCCGTGATCGTGTCGAAGGTATCCGGGTCGGTGCCGCTAAGTTGGGCAGCGAACTCTCTGGCGTAGTCGGCGTCATCGAAGCTCGCGCTCGTACAGATCACTTGAATGCGGTCTGGCGTGACGCCGAGTCGTGCCCGCAGTCGCCGCAGTAGCAGTGCTACCTCCGCACCGGCCGCACCGCGGTACAGGTGCGCCTCGTCGATGACTAGGAGGAACCGCTCCTCAGGATTTTCCTTCAGCCAGGCGCGCGTCTGGTCAAAGATCGGCCGCTCCAACGGCCGCATCATCATGTACTCAAGCATGGAGTAGTTCGTGATGAGGACGTCCGGGGGTGAACCGAGCACCTCGTGCCGGGTCATCAGTTCAGGGTCTTCGGGCCGAAGGATGGCTCGCATGAACTGGCCGGCCTTGTTTGTCCAGTGCGTTCCTGGCTCGCCGTACCAACCCCGCAAATCCGGCTTCGACGGCCACTTGCCGCGCCTCTTCAGACTATCCAACAGCAACCGGGCGCGGCGTTGGCGCGGCGAGTCCCCGCCCTCCGCCTGGTTCATCAGGTCGATGTAGAAGCGCTCGATCGACTTGAGGCGCGTTGTGTCCTTCTTGACGGAGCGGACGCCGGGGTACAGCGTGCGGCTCGTATAACGCGCGAAGCGAGCGGGCCGTCCTGCCCACTCGTGGAACTGTTGCGTGACGCGATCATCCCCGAGCAGCAGGCGGAGTCGGCCAAGCTGGTCGTTGACTAGAGCGTTCATCGGGTACAGCACGAGCGCCCGAACTGCCGGCGCCTTGAAGGACGCCGGTCGCGTAGCGGCCTCGGTCGCCAGCTTGGCCATCAGTGGCAGCAGAAAGGTTTCGGTCTTACCGGAGCCTGTACCCGTCGTCACCACGAGACTCAGACCGTCACGGAGGACCGCCTCGAGTGCCCTGGCCTGGTGCGTGTAGGGCGGGTCGAAAAGGAGTGGCTTCTTGCCGCCGATGGTGTCCGTGAGCGAAGCGAAGAGTGTCTTGACGGCCTGACCCAGGTCCAGGTCGGCGAAGCGCTTGCCGGCCTGATATCGCGGCGTGCTCTCGATGAATGGAGGCTGGAAGATGACCCCATCCGCCTCAAGCAGTGCCCGTCGCTGGGCGAGCACTGCCGGATGACCGACGTGGTAGGTGGCCTCGATGTACTCCTTCAACGCCGACTGCATCTCGGCGATGGTCTGAGCAATCGTGGGCGCCGGGTCAGTCACTCGGTATCTCCCTAGTCTCTGGGCTGCATCCACAGCATGTCAGTCAAAAGCTCTTTGGCGGTCGGGATCGCCGCTCCGACCAGGCGATAGGAAATGAGGGCCCCACCGCTCTTCTCGACGGGCGTGCCAACGAGATCAAGCTGGCGAACTGCCCAGGACGGCACGGGACCAAAGAGGTCCAGAACGCACGTCGCCTCCTTCCCCGTCAGCATCCGCACCCGGTACCGTTGCGGTGTTCCCCGTGACGCATCAATCGCTGCTTGCAAACGCCATGCTTCATCCCGAGCCTGCGCTGCCGCGTCCTCGACCGGCAGGTCGATCAGCCTTTTCGGACGTCCATCAGCCACCTGCACAAAGCACCAAGCAGGGGCCCCATACGCCTGCGGACGGCGCCCGATGAAGTCGCCACCGTCGTACGGTTCCAGCGAACGCCAACGGCCCCGGTAGTAGTGGACCGGTTTCGCCGGATCAAGGATTTCAAGGCCTGCAACGAGGCCTGCTTCAAGCGCAACGGAAAGACGGAGACGAAGCGCAGTCACATGGTCGCCCGCCGACATCGGCCGTGGGAGACGCAGCCAGCGATCCACCCGTTGTTCCTGCAGGCCGGCCGCCTTGAGCAGGTCCCCCCCGTTACCGGGATCGAGGGTCGCGCAGCGAAGGTGTCCTTCATGAGCAATGCTCTCGGAGAGTTCCGCGTCGAGGAGCGGTTGACCCTCTGGGCGCACCCCAAGGAGCAAGTACCGCCCAGGCACCTTCGTTACGAACGACGGCGGTCCCAGATACACGAGCCGCGCCGTACCTTGAACAGACGCCCGCAGGACGAGCAGGTCACCGTTTGCGATAAGCAGGTCAGTCTGGGTGACCAGGTCCTGTCGGTTGACTCCATCCTTGCCAGCCAACGGCACTAGGACGCTCGCCACCGCATCAACGATCTCACCGGGAGTCGCGGGGCAAACGAGCGACGCGGCCCGTCGTAGCGCTTCGGCAGTCGCCTCCGGTGTGAAGGCGTCGTGGACTGTGGGATCGAGGCCGAGGCGCCGAGCCAGGCGCTCGGATACCTCCGCTGAATTGAGTGGGGAAAGGGTCACCTATGCCCCCTTGTCCTGTCGAGCGCCTTGGGCGTCGAGACGCAGCGCGTCGCTGCCGAGCACGGCCATCCGCACGACACGGACGAGCACCGGTGAACGGAGTGCGCATGAGAGGAGTCGGCTACGATCGCCATCGTCCCACTTGAGGAGTCGACCTGGAGCGCTCGTGAGACGCGCCAAGAAGCGGGTGGCCGCTTGCGGATTTCCCATCCCGCTTATTGCGATCAGCGAGGCAAGGAGTTCAGCGAGTTCGGGAGTCCGCAACTCTGGCTGCTGTGCCCACCGCCACAACCGATCGTTGATTCGCTGGGCCACCCTCTGGACGTCCGCGTCGCCTGCGAGCGCCTGCATGGTCTCCAAGTGGTCGAGGATGTCCTCGTTGCGTTGCACTCGCTCCTGATGGGCCCATCGGTGCCCGGCGATGAGACCGGCCAACTCGCTCGTGATGGCGTCGAGTGCCTTCTGTCGCTGTCGGTCCGCGAAGGGGTTGGCGGGCAGGTCGGCCTCCATCCAGGCGGCGTGCCCCCGAATGAGGCGCATAGCCTCTGCAACTGACCTGCCCTCGACCCGCACGTAGGGTCGAGCGGCGTTGCGCTGGCGGATTAGTTCCATGTGATCGGGCGGGAGCACCACGCTGGCGACTTGCTCGCCTGACTGGGCACGCAGGAGCCCACCGACGACGGGACTCTCAACAGGCCCCCCGTTCGTTTGACGGACTGCCTCTAGCGGAGCCGTGGACTGGAAGAGATCGATGACGGTGTTCGCTCCGTCGGTGCGGTCGATGAGCCGCGCCTCGTACGGGCCATTGTGTCGCTTCGAGATGACCCAGCGGAGGGGGCGGAACCCACGCTCGCACGTGAGCGAGGCAAACCCTATCCCGCTGCGCGAGACGACGACCTCGCACAGCTCAGCCTCGTCGTAGGCGTCCCCAAGGTCGGAACTGCGCAGATCCTCGCGCGCAATGTGACGCCATCCGTCTTCGGACAGTGGCAAAGTGACGGTGCGATGTAACTGGCCAAGTTCGCGAAATCGCTCGTTCCTTAGGGTGATGACAAGTTGTGCGTCGGTGTCCGGCGGGCCGTCGATCGTCAGGGTGGCAAGCCCATCCCACAACTCAGTAAGCAAAGGTCTGGCAGGAGAAGCGAGGAGCCGGATACCCTCACCGGCACCAGTCCCCTCGGCGCTTGGCTGGCGGATCGACACCTGCAGCTTGCCCGTTGCCACAGCACCACCGCCGAGCAGAGCCACCGTCAGTGAGTGGACCCCGATGCCGAGGTCATCCACGGCAAAGAACAGTTCCGTCTCCCCGGACGGCCAAGGGAGGAGTTCCGGGGGTCCTTCATTGACGGTTAGAACGCACGATTCCGGGGCCCGCTCCGACCGAAGAGCGAGAAGGACTGGATCCCCGGCCAGGTACTCGGCCGACCCCTCCCCGTCCCACTCAAGCGGTACGAGTCCGACGGGGCGAATGCGGACGCCCGAAACGACCGAGACCCCGGCACTGGTGAGAACGGCGGCATCCGCTTCGGTCACCTGTTCGGGAACGTCAAGTTCAAACGCTCGCGCCCCGTCGATCCGAACCTCAAGTTCTCGCAGCCAGGGGACGTCCGGTGCAGTGAGATCGGGGTAACCAAGCAAGAGGTATCGCTCACCCGGTGTGACGTGCTTGCCTTTGACCTCGACGGCCTGGGCCCCCGACCGCCGCTTGAAAACCCACCACGGACCCGAGGTCAGCCGGCACTGCAGCGACAGGAGTGTATTTACCGCAGGAGACGCTCCGAGCAGGGTCACGAACGGTGTGCCTGCCCTTGGGAGTGCGCCGATCAGTTGCTCGCCGGGGCGAAGGAGGCGACCGGCGGTGACCGGTCGGTCAACTCCTGCAATCTGGGCGCGGCGCTTGCGGAGCTCATCGACCAGTTCGGGGAGGCGTGCGGCCAGCGGCGCCAGATCGGGAATGTCGGCGAATAGGCGCCATCCTTCCTCGATGCGCTTGAGCCGCAACCGCGGATCGGACAAGGTCGATGCCCACTTTCCTTCGCTGGGCAGATTGGCGGTCGACCTCGGACTGAAACCCGCCGCTCGAACGCGGCTGGCTGACCGGCGGGCGCTCTGTAGAGCAAGCCGAGCCCTCTGCTCTCCCATGAGTCCATCAACGATGCGCTGCAGAGTGTCGGGCAGCAGGTAGGGCGTCTCTTCCCCTTCACCTGCGAGAAGGGCGGTGGCGATGCGCCCAAGCAGGGCCTGTTGCGAGCAGAATTTCTGGAATCTTTCGGGGTAGTCCCGCAAGTGGGCCTGACCAGCCAACTCTCGGCCAAGCGCATCCGGATCATCGAGGAGGTCGTTCGTCAGATAGTTGGCATACCCGTCAAGTAGTTGCGCGAGTTGGCGCTGCAGATAGACCGGCAGCACGGCATGCATGATCGGCCAGGCAATGTTGATAAAGAACTCGGCGAACGCACCGGTGGGTCGGGCACCTCCGTACTCGTTCGCAAACTTGAGGAACCAGTTCCTCAGGCGAGTACGGTGCCCGGCGACGTCCCACCGCGAGTTCGGAGCCTCCCACCCCGGTGTCAGTTCCGCAAAGTGCGGCCAGTAATCCTTGCCGATGTAGTCGTAGCCCATATCGGCGGAGTACACGACGAAGGGCAGCCACCAGGTGCGGTAGACCGCACCGAATCCGGCCGCAACAGCGGCTCGTACCGTGCCTTTCAGCAGGTCGAACTCTGCCGTGCTCAGGCTGTGCTCCAGCGCGAAGACAGGGCCGGGGGGGTCGAGTTGGTCGCGCTCTTCGTGGAGAGTGCGGAAATGGACATCGAGTCGCTCGTGGAAGTACTTCAGGACTTCGACCGTGCTCTGGTCAGCAACGCCCGCCATGCCCCGCTCACCTCCTCCCCGTGTCGCAGATGATGACAGATGTCAGGCTGCACCACATAGTGTGGTCGAACCCTCCGACACCGGCGGCGGCTCGTTCACCGGCCTCGCTCCTCACGCGTTCCATCCACCCCGACCTATGGCGTCTTTCAGGGCGCCTAGCGACCCGCCCAGGTCACCACACGACAGAGCCGATGGGTGTAGACGATCACGCAATTCCCCATGGTGCGGTCCGCGTGCTGTCTACTCCGGGGTGTGGGGTGTAGTCGAGTCGCCGGGCCTGGGTCGTTTGAGGGGCCGGTGGCTGGGGCCGTCCATGAGGACCTTGTGGCTGGTATTGAACAGCCGGTCCAGGAGCGACTTAGCGACCACGGGGTTGAGGAACAGGGGGTACCAGTCGGCGGGGTCCCGGTTGTAGGTCAGGATCAACGGCCGGCTGGTGGCGGCTCGTCCGGGCATCAACTCCTACCGGTCATCGGCTTGAGGGCCGGTCTGCTCACGCACCGCGAAGTCGTCCAGGATCAGCACGGCGGGGCGGGTGTACTCGCGCAGTCGCCGGTCCCAGGTGCGGTCGGCGTGCCTCCGGCGAGGTCGGCCACGACCGGCTGGTCTTGGTGACGCGGACCTGCCCGCCGCGGCGGATCACGTTGCGTCCAGGGCTTGGGCGATGTGGGCTTTTGCCGACCCCGACCGGCCCGTAGAGGATGACGGACTGGCCGGCTTGGAGCCAGCCCTGCGCGGCCAGGTCGCGCAGGGCGGCGGCGGGGACCTTGGGGTGGGCGGTCAAGTCGAAGCTTCTAAGGTGGCGGGTTCCACGAACCGGGCCGGCCGCAGCCGGCGGGCCAGGGCGGTGGAGTCGCGCCGGGCGATCTCGTCTTCGCCCAGGACTTGGAGGAAGTCGAGGTGGCCGAGCCTGCCGGCGCGTGCCTGGGCCAGGCGGATGTCCAGGGTGTCCAGCATCCCGGTCAGTTTCATGGCGCGCAGGGTGACGTGCTGGGCGAGGGTCAGGACGCCTCAGTCTCGTGACCTGCTGTTCCGGTGGAAGGCCAGGGGCGGGGCCGAACAGCCGACCTTCCGATAGCGGAGGGGAGGACGAAAGCTTCGGCTCTATGTCGACAGCGATCGGACGGCGGGGGGCTCCCGCCGAGTATCGTGCCGGCGGATGTTGGCCGCCGGCAAACGGAGACGCTGGCGTTCGATCACGCGATCCGCGTGGCTTGAGGCCTGCACTGCTCGGTCCCAGAGGGATTGCAATTGTGGTGCGTCCTTCGGTGCGAGGGGCACGAAGTTGGGCGTGTGGCGTTGAAGCCGCTGGAGGGAATCCATGTACTGCTTGCCTGGGCCGAAGACCAGGCCGGACCTCAGGAGCCGGACCGGTAGGGTCGCGGTTGCGGCGGTGAGCCGAGCGACCTCGGCGACCAGTCCGTGAAACTCGTCAACGGCTAGTTCTGCTGCGACATCCGGTGACGAGGCCGCCCAAGCGCGGATCACGTCCTCCAAAGCCGTGTGCAGTCGCCTGCTGGCAGTCAGGAACTCGTGGCTGGGCTGGACCAAGGTGGTCAGGCTCTTCCATGCGCGGTCGGCGTCCTGCAAGTCGCGGGCTGAGGCGGTCAAGGCCTCGGAGAGCCGTCTCTCGTCGTCGATCGCGTTTCCGGTTGACGACGCGGCGAGGCGTGCGTAGGCGAAGAGCGCGTTGGCTCCCATGTTCGCCATCATGCGTAGCGCGTCCGCGCTGGGGACGGTGCGGTGAATTTCTCGGCTGGCGGCCGCGACCCAGTCGTTCCGGGCCGTTTCGAGTTGGGCTCTGAGGCCGGAGCCGGTTGGCTCCCCGGGCGTGACCAGCTGGTCCGTCACCGTTCTTCCGGGATCTGGCCCAGTGATCCGGTCGAGGCAGTTCTCGGCCCACGCGGCCAGGGCGAGCGGGCGCCTGGTCTTGCTGAGGTCTCCTGTGGCGAGGGCATGGCGGGCACCAATGACCCCGATGGCCAGCACGCGTGCCGTGATGGTCAGCCGGTCACCGGGTGCGCTCGTCCATGGGTCCGTTTTGGGGTCGACGAGCAGGTCTGCGGCAGCACCGAGCGCGCAGGTGAGCCTGGCGAGGGGGTGGCCGTCGGTCGATTCGGGCAGGTCGAGGTCGGGCACGGACGACGAGCTAGGGTCAACCGACTTGACGACCCGGAGCCGGCGGTGGAAGACGACGGGTTGTCCCGGCTCGACCTCGTCGACGCGCGGGTGGGTGTTGAACGCGTCAACCGGTCGGCGGATGGGGTCGGGGTAGCTGGTGGCGATCCTGTCCAGCATCGCCGTGTCGCGGGTGCCTCGCGGTACGTGCCGTCCGGCGGGGCCGAGGAGGTTGGTCAAGGTGCGGTGGACCGTGTCGTCGAAGGCGTTCCAAAGGTCTGGCGAGGTCGAGGACGGGTCGGCCCGCAGGTCCACGCACAACCGTTGGGCGCGATCCAGCAGGGCCCAGGGGCTGGCCGCGCTCACGACAGCCCCTGGTTGAGTGCGACCTGGTGCAGCTCGTGGACGTGCCAGGCCAGGAGGGCGAGATCCGCGGGGCCGTCGGTCGGGTCAATGGCGTCGAGCACATCCAAGGCCGCCTTGACTTGCTCGACGAAGGAGGTTCCAGCCTGAATTGAGTGGGGTGGTGCCGGGGTCGCTGAGATGCGGCCTGCGGTGAGCCGCGTCAGGCCCGCCAACCCGTACAGGTCCGTCGCCGCGGCAGGACCGTCGATGGAGTCCGCAGCCGCCATCAGGAGCCCGGCGGCGAGGTCGAGCCGGTCGACGTGAACAGTCATGTCAGGGTCTCCCTGTGCGGTCAGAGGATGCTCGGTGCGTATGCCGCGCGCGCGGGTGGATCGGGAAACGTTGCAGGACCATGCGATTCGATTCCCCGGATGAGGCTGCCGGGCCCGTCGCAGGTGACCGGGTCGAAGGCGAACAGCCCAGTGGGGCCGCGGCGGGCGATCCAGTCGGCGGGGTCGACTCCATCGGGTAGCTCGGCGACGACACAGGGCCGGCCGGAGCGGGCCGCCTCCTGGAGCCAAGCCGTCGTGGCGGTCCGTCCGGCGGGGTCGCCATCGAGGGCGATCACCAGATCGCCCGTGGTTTGGGTGAGGACTGCTCGGATCTGGACCTGGGTGGCGTGGGCGCCCAGGGCGCTGACCGGGGCGTACCTGCAGGCGCGGTCGACGGTGGCCGCGGCCGCGGATAGGGCAAGTGCGTCAAGGGGGCCTTCGACGACGATCGTGACCGGTGACGCGTGGTGGCCGGTCGGCCAGTAGAGGGCTGTGGCCTTGGCGAACGTCGGTGTCCTGGTGGGGTTTCGGTACTTGGGCGCCCCGGGTGCTGTGCCGGTGTCCCTTCCGACGAACCCGGTCAGGTTCCTCGCGATGTCGCGGATGGGCAGGATGAGTCGGTCGCGGAAGGTGTCGATCAGGTTGCCGCGCCGGGTGGGTCGGGCCAGGTCCATCGCGACCAGTTCGGCTGGGGTCACGCCACTTTCGAGCAGGTGCTGGGTCAGTGAGGTCCAGCCGTGGCCGGTGTGCCCAACCAATCGGCCCTGATGGGATGGTTCGAGCGCGCCGATGTCGATGCCGCGGTGATGACGCAGCCAGGACTCAGCGAAAGCGTGGGCCACCGGGCCGATGAAGTGCCGCCAGGCCAGGTCGTTGATCTCCAAGGCCCGCAATGCCGATGGTCCGCTGCCTAGATCGGCAAGCCCCGGCCCGGGATCAGGCCGGTCCGCGGTCGACATCTGGTGAGCCGTCGGGTGGTGATGTTCGAGCGTGGCGATGGCCTCGAGGAAGTTGACCCCGTAGCGGAGCTTGATGAAGTCGATGACGTCGCCGTGGGCGCCGCACCCGAAGCAGTGGAACCGATCGGGGACACCGTCGACGGACAGGGAGGCGGTGCGGTCCTCGTGGAAGGGGCACCGGCCCATCCACCCCCGACCGGACCGGCGCAGGTCCACGCCAGCATCGGCGACCGCGATGGCGATGGGGTGGTCGCGGCGAATCTGGTCGATGTCGATGTTCATCACAGCACCGGACTCGTGACGACGGTGCGGTCAACGGCTGGACGGCGCAGCCGGGCCACGTCGATGAACAGCCGCCACGCGGACTCGCCCAGCCGCGGGTCGGACTCCAGCGCCGCCCTTCGGGCCGCGTCGACAGCGGCGGCTTCGACCCGCTCCCCCAGGATCGTGTACTCGTCCCATCCGCGGCTGTACGCGTAGAGCAGACCCGTCGTCCCGTCGTGCGGGCGGCGGTGGGAGATGCGGATGTCGTGATCCCTGCCCCACCGGTCACCCTGGTCGTGGTCGACACCGTCAACAGCCATCGCCCGGCGCTGGAACGCCAGCGGCCCGATCCACTCCAAACCCTGGGTACGCGTCAGGGGCATCTGGTCAACCAAGGTCTGAAGGTTGTCCCTACCAGCGTCCAGAAGGTCGGTGATCCGATCGGCCAGGTCGAGAGCGGCCTGCCCCGGATGCCCTACCGCGATCGTCGCCGCCGCGATAGCGAACGCATCCCGAGCCCCACGCAGGGTGGCCCGATGAGGCCCGTCGTCGCGGATCAGGTTGTGGTGGGCCACAACCGCCAAAGACAGGATCTGCGCCTGCGCGGCATACGGTGTCGAGTCCACGATGAGGCCTTCCCGGGAGATGAATCGCAGTCACCTCGAACACGGCCCGGGCGGGCCACTACTGGCGCACGGGGCACCATCGGCCCATGGCACATGCGAGCCATACCACAGCTCGACCGCCCGACCTCGCGGGAGAGGTTGGAGCGGATCCCCTCATCCGCGAGAGGGCAGTGATCCCGTTTGCGCGTTGGTGTCGGCGCGCGTCCGCAACGCGGCGGGGTGACGCGCTCATCGCGGCAGTTTCGGGTTGAGCACACCTCACGGTGCGGGGGCGTGGGGACACGTGAGGCGGCTTGCCGTTCGTCGGGACTGACTCTCGTGAGCCGGCCGCCGCCTGGCGGTCAGCGGGGCGCGTGCGCTTCGTTGCACGCCGGGTCAGCCCACACGTCGACTGCTTCAGCAGGATGTCCCCATTGCCACGGGACGCCCACCCAGCCTGCGTCCGGGCTCCAGTGAAGCGTGAGCGCAGGCAGGTACCGGGGCAGTACCCAAAGGTGCGTGATCTCAGATGCGAGCTCGGGCGCGGGCAAGATGGCGACATCGTCTGGGTCCGCGTGGCTAAGTCCGTAGCGTTGGTGTACGACGATCCGGGTGAGCGTGTCCTGCTGATGTAGGCGCGGTCACCGCGTGATCCTTCGAGTGATCTCTCACAACCGACTCGAA
>JAJPIW010000045.1 GCA_021324575.1 Intrasporangiaceae bacterium
CTGGACGAGGCGGTGCGCTTCTTCGTCGAGGTCCTCGGGGCGCAGGAGCTCTACCGGTCCCAGCGAGGTCCCGACCCGTCGTTCATGCCGGCGCACTTCGACGTCCCGTCGGACGCTGCCCTCGAGCTCGCGATGCTGCGGCTCCCGCCGAACCTGAACGTGGAGCTGTTCAAGTGGCAGTCCGTCGACCAGCGGACGCAGCACCCTCGACACAGCGACCGGGGCGGTCATCACCTGTGCTTCGTCGTCGACGACGTCGACGCGGCGGTCGCTCACCTCGGCACGATCCAGGGCGTCCGGGTCCTCGGCGGCCGCAAGGAAGTCGGTCCCGACAGCCCCCTCGTCGCTGGCAACCGGTGGACATACTTCGTCACCCCCTGGGGCCTGCTGATGGAGCTCGTGGACCGGTCACGAGTGCAGAACCCCCCGAATCTCGTCGGCCCGGCGGACTGGACCCGCCTGCCAAGAAGGAGCACCCCTCTCTCATGATCATCGCCGGACACACGCTGGGAACCCCGGGGCGTGACCTCGCCGAAGCGCTGCGCCTCTTCAGCAAGGCAGGTCTCAACGCCGCCGAAGTCATCTACCAGGACGACTACCCGGCGGGTATCAGCCCGTCGGACCCGCGGTCTGCGCAGCAGGCCGCGACGATCGCCGACGCCGAAGGTGTCCCGATTGTCGCACTTACCCCGTACACGACCTCCATCAACAGCGTCGACGCGACGACCTGGCAGCAGGGGCTCGACGAGTTCCGCGCGTGCCTTGAGGCCGCACACACCGTCGGTGCGACCCGCGTCCGGGTCTACGCCGGCTCCTGGCACCCGGGGGACACTGATCACGCCCGGCACTGGGAGCAGCTTCGGAACGCGCTGACGGTCCTCGCGCCCGTGGCCGCGGACGCGGGCGTTGTGCTATGCGTCGAGAACCACTTCGGCACCATGACGCAGACGGCAGCCGACACCGCCCGTCTGGTCAGCGAAGTCGGCTCCCCCTCGGTCCGCGTCCTGTACGACCAGGCCAACCTGACTTTCACCCATGACGAGACCTGGCAGGAGGCGTTCGCCGTGCAAGGCGAGCTCGTCAGCCACGTCCATGTGAAGGACCTCGTATTCAAGGACCCCGAGGCGCCCTTCCGAGCCTCCGACACCGCCCGGGTCAAGGCCGAGGAACGCGCCGTCAGGTCCCGGGTCGTCGGTACCGGTGTGGTGCCATGGCCCGACATCCTGCAAGAACTCGTACGCCGCGGCTACGACGACGTGCTCTCACTCGAGTACGAGTACCGGTGGCATCCTCAGGACCTGCCCGACCCCGCGATCGGCTTCAAGGAATCCGCGTTCACGCTTCGCAAAATGCTCGCCACGGTGGTGCCCGGATGACCAGAGGAGACGTGCTGCGCATCGGTGTGGCAGGCGCCGGCAACATCGCCAGCATCGCCCAACTCCCCACCCTTGTCGCGCGCGACGACGTCGAGTTGCGGGGCCTGGTCACCCGCAAGGACGACCCGCAGCCCCTCATGCGGCGCTGGGGCTTCCACCATGCCTATCCGACAGTCGAGGCCTTGCTCGAGACCGAGGAACTGGACGCGTTGTTCGTCCTCACGCCCCGGTCAGAGCATGTCCACACAACGCGACTCGCGCTGCAGGCCGGCGTCGACGTCTTCTGCGAGAAGCCGCTGGCGACGAGCGTGTCCGACGCGCAGTCCCTCGCCGAGCTGGCCGCCACACAAGAACGGGTGCTCATGGTCGGGTTCAACCGCCGCTTCGCCCCGGTGTACGAGGCCGGTCGCGCAGCTTTCGGCGAGAGCGGCGCGAGCTTCTGCGTCGCCCAGAAGAACCGGGCAGGCTCCGAGTACCGCGCCACCTTCGAGAACGCGATCCACATGGTCGACCTGCTGCGCTGGTACTGCGGGGGCGAGCCCGTCGACGTCAGCGCGTGCGCGGCCGGTGAGGACCGTTGGAAGGAGGACGGCGCAGCCGCGCTTGTGCGGTTCGACAACGGCCACTGCGGCGTGCTCATGGCGGCCCGCAACGCTGGCGGCTGGAGCGAGAAGCTAGACGCCTACGGCGACGGGGCCAGCGCAAACGTCACCGCACCCGACCGGATCTCGATCAGTCGGCTTGACGGGACGACCGTGCGCGAGATGTCGCCCGAGGCCTTCGGCTGGGCGACAGCGACGCAGACCTTCGGCTTCGCCGGAGCGGTTCACCACTTCCTGGACCGTGTCCGAGACCGCGGCGAGCCCCTGACCTCCGGAGCTGACGCGGTAAAGACCCACCTCCTCCTCGATCGCATCCTCGCCGTCGCCGGGCTGCCCACCGACGAGCAACCCGGACGGGCTTGGAGCAGCCACGCCAAGAAGTGACCTAGATCGGATGTCGAGCCCGGCTCGACCAGGTCTTTGAGCTTCCGTATGGCATAGGTCGTCAACAGTTATTCACCCGAATGGACGGTTTTGACATGATCATTAGCACGTTTTCGTATCTGTGGTCTTCCACGGCCATCGATGCAATCGCGGAACTAGCCGATAGCGGCTATAAGATCTTTGAAGTTCCGATCAGCTCCCCGCACTGTTGGCCGGATGAAATTTCCGCTTCGGAGCGTGCGACGGTAAAGACAAGACTCGATGAGTACGGCGCGAAAATCAGATCTCTTAATGCGGGCGGATACGACATCAACTTGGCGAGTCCGGGCGCAAACATGCGGCGCAAGAGCATCGATCACATCAAATCGGTGATCGACTTGGCCGTAGCGTGGGATGCCACCGAGATTGTGATCTCCCCGGGCACACGGCGGCCCATGATCTCACCTTCACTCGAGAGAACGTATGGGTGGCTGTATGAGAGTCTGGACAATTTGATCCCACATGCCAAACAGGCCGGCGTGCGACTCCTCATGGAAAATACTCCGTACTGCTTCACTCCCACCATCCAGGAGCTGGCGGGCATCGTCAGCACCGTCAGCGACGATGTGCTGAAGATCGTCTACGACATCGCCAATGCTGCTTACATCGAGGAGGACCCCGTCGCGGGTCTGCTCTCGCACCACGAATCCATTGCGCTCGTGCACATCTCCGATACCGGCTTGGACATCTGGGGTCATGATCCAATCGGCACCGGAGTCGTCGATTTCGACGGGTTGGGCAGTGCCGTCGACGCAACATGCGGAGTGGACAATGTTGTGCTCGAGATCATCCGCGAAGAAAACACCCTGCAGGAGTTCAGCCAAGCAATGCACGACCTCAAGAATAAGGGCTGGAAACTGTGAGACCAATTCCTCACGGCGTGTCCGACCTTTATCAAGTACGTGCGCAGCGCCTCGGGCGTGGATGGCTGTGATCGCGTAGTGGAGTACCTCGGGGCCCGCTTCGGGTAACTGGTGGGCGGCCATCAACAAGCGGACTATCGGCAGCATCGTCAGGGCTCGTCCCTGTTGCCCTCGGTCGCCTCGACCATCAGCGGTAACCCCGAGTGGTCAGTCACCCAAACCGATGGTGATCGGTGGCTCCAGGCAGCGCTCCTTAGCATAAGGCCGACGTGGACATGATTGCCTGTGGCGCCGAGGTAGCGAATATTCCCAGGGTGACCTGTCGGTGCGGTTAAGAGCTGGAGCTTGGGCGCCCGGGGATGTGGCTAAGAATGGACTTCGAGAACCCGCCATCGACACAAATATCTTGCCCCGTGACATAGCCCGACAACGGGCTCACAAGAAACTCGATTACATTCGCAATGTCTTTGGGTTCCCCAATTCTTGACAACGGAATGATGTCTTCCCGGGCCTTCTTCGTTTCGGCATCGGCGTACATCTTCTCCGTCATTGGTGTATGGGTCATGCCTGGGGATACCACATTCACGCGAATACCGTGCGGTGCCCACTCCAATGCGAGCGTCTGCGCGAGCATTGTCACGGCAGCTTTGCTGGGGCTGTACGCGCCTGAGCCGGCGTGTGGCAGCTGACCAGACATCGAGGAGATGAAGCAAGCCGAGCCCCGACTACGCTTCAAGTGCGCGTAGCTTGCTTTGGCAAGAAGCCACGCGCCGCGGAGGTTAACGGAGAACATATCGTCCCAGTCCTCGACGGATAGGTCGCATATTGCGCCAGGGCTGGCGATTCCAGCATTTGCTACTAATCCATCCAGACCATCGAATTCGGCAACCGCAGCTTCCACCAGTTGCCGTGGCACGTCGGGATCACCGAGGTCACCAGCCAATGCTATGGCAGTACCGCCCATCGACTGAATCGAACGAACAACTTCCTCTTGGCTGGTGGTCAGTTTATGCCCACACACCGCGATCATCGGCTGCTCGCCCCGAGCAAGAGCCGCCTCGGCGAGTCTCACACATGTGGACGCACCTATGCCGCTACTTCCACCGCTTACCAAAGCTCTCATCGTGCTGACTCCTTTAAATAGGGACTAACATGGTGGACATGCTCATGGATTGCCAAAGGCCCGCCCGCTATTGCCAAGTTCGTTGGCAACGGACGCTGTCCGCAAGCCGAGGTCGTTACGGTCGCTCCGTGGCTGCCCGTAGCCCGCCGGGGGTGGCGCCTTCGAAGCCGAAGAACTCCAGGTAGGCCGGAATCAGCTCGAACAACATGTCGCTGCCGACCTGGACCGTGCAGCCCTTGTCCTTGGCTGCCTGCAAGAACGGGGTCATGTCGGCCTTGAGCACCACATCTCCGACGTACGCACCGGGGGCGACGCGGTCGACGTCGACCGGCAGAGGATCGTCGTCCTTCATCCCGAGGGGGGTGGCGTTCACAATCAGGTCGTAGCCGTCGGAATCCTTGGACCCCGCCACGACCTTCACGTCCGGGTAATGCACGCCGATCCGCCTGGCGAGCGCTCGGGAGGCGGCTGCGTTGGGATCGTACAGACCGATCTCGGCCAGACCGAGGCCTGCCAACGACGCAGCGATCGGAGAACCGACCCCGCCGCTGCCGACGACCAGCGCGCGTTTCCCGGACGGGTCGAATCCCTTGCGCAGCATGCCGCGGACGAAACCGGCGCCGTCGAACTGGTCGGCCAGAAGTGACCCGTCCTCCCGCCGCAGGACGGCGTTCGTCGCGCCGGCGATCGCGGCGGTCGGGCTGATCTCGTCCACCAGCTCCATTGTCGTGACCTTGTGCGGCATGGTGACCAGCGCACCGCGGATGTTGGTGAGGGTGAAGACCGCTCGGAAGAAGTCCGGGTAGTCCTCGGCCTTGATCCCCATCGGGACAACGGCGGCGTCGATGCCATTCTTGTCAAACCACGGGTTGCAGATCAGCGACGACTTGAACGTGTGCGTGGGGTAGCCCAGGTGTGCGATAAGTGTGGTCGTTCCGCTGATCATCGTGCGCCTCCGCCCACGCCGCGTTCTCCGTGCCCGAAGTCAACCGGAGCGGCCGGCACATCAGAGGGGGTCTCCGCCTCCGGCGCGTCGTTAGAGACCTCTGACAGCACTACGCCCGTCCACGCGCACGTCACCTGGCCGTGCAAGGCCCAGTACTCGTCCCAATGGGCGAGCTTGACCCGGTCGCGGTCGAGGCCGCGCCTTCGCAGCCGGTCCTGCAGCATCCTCGGGGAGACGCGGACCTGTACCACCTCCACGTCGATCGGCGGCCAGTCGAAGCGCTCCGCGGCAGCGGTGATGAAGGTGGGGTCGGACAAGTAGGGACTGAAAGGCGCGTCGACAACCACGGGGCAACCGAGGCGGAGGTTGGTCCCGGCGACGTCGAGCAGCGAGTCGTACTCAAGGGGCAGGATGCTGTCACGGTAGAACGCGTTGGCCTCTCGATCCCCAGGGTCGCACCCCGCCGACGCCAAAGCCGCCTCGACGAACCGCGCGCTCATCGCATCCTTGTCGAGGTACGTGGCGCAGTGCTGCTGGGCGAGGCGCTGTGCGATTGTCGACTTGCCGGAGCCCGCCGTGCCGATCACGATGCGCAGGGTCGGGGCGTTCATCTGCGCGCGTCCTGCACCGCCACCAGGAAGTCGCGGGCGGCGGCGGTCACCCGGGTGAAGTCGCCGTCAGGCTGCCACGCCTTGGTGACGGTACTGCCCACACCCACGCCCGCCACGCCCGCAGCGAACCACTCCTTCACGTTCTCTGCAGTGACACCACCGGCGGGCATGATCGGTACGTGCGCCAGCGGCGCGAGCACGGCCTTGGCGTAGGGGATACCCGCGTTCTCGGTCGGGAACATTTTGACGATGTCCGCACCCGCCTCAGCCGTCTCGAGAATCTCGGTCGGGGTGAAGGCCCCGCTGATCGTCGGGACCTGGTAGCGGTTGGCGACCCGGATCATCTCGGGGTTGAGCTGCGGGCTGACCAAGAAGGACGCACCGGCTCGGATGCACTCGTACGCGGCGTAGCCGTCGAGGACGGTTCCCGCTCCCACGGCGACACCGTCCGGCGCGTATCGGGTGGCCAACCGTCCGATGAGCTCGACCGCCCCTGGGATGGAGAGCGTGATCTCCAGGGCGCGGAACCCGCCCTCGATCGCGGCGTGCGCGACGCGCTCCGCGCTGTCCGCGTCGGGCAGCCGAACGATGAGCACAGCGCCCGACTCCTCGATCGTGCGCAGTGTCGCAAGCTTGGTGAACACCGGTGTCCTCTCTGGTCAAGTGCGTGATTGACAGATAGTCGCACGCTCCCTATAGTTTCTGCAACCGATCTCAGCAACCGATCTCATTGGAGAGAAATGATGGATCTCGCAGAGCCTTTGGCCCCGGGCGCGATCTGCGTCGCCCGGGTGCTGCATCCCCGAACGGGGAGCACATCGGATCGGCACAAGGGGCACGCGCTGGCCTAGACCGGGCGGCGATGACGGCTCGTACGGCCCAAGTCCGGGACGACGAGCTCGAGCGGCATCCGAACACCGCGGTGCTGCTGCACCGCTGGCTTCGCCCCCTCGACAGGGACCTGCGACGGGGAACGGCGATGTCCTCGACGAACAAGTCCTGACGATTCCCAACACGGCACCACCCACGGCACACACCCACCAAGGAGCAGTCAATGACGACGAACTCACCCGACGCCTTCGGCACCTCAAGCCTCCCTAGGCCTTCCGAAGTCCCGAATCGCCCTCACCGCCCGGTTAACATGGTCGCGGGCACGATCGGCCACTTCGTCGAGTGGTACGACTGGTATGTATACGGGTTGTTGGCCGCGGTGTTCGCCCCGCAGATCTTTCCGAGCCACTCCCCGGTCGCCTCGCTCATCGCGGCGCTGCTCACGTATGCGATCGGGTTCGTGGTCCGCCCCTTCAGCGGGATCATCATCTCGCCGCTGGCCGATCGCTACGGCCGACGGGTCATCCTCACTCTGGCCGTATCCGGGATGGCGCTCGGCGCCCTGATCATCGCGCTCACCCCCGGATTCCACACGATCGGCTACGCGGCGCCCATCCTCTTCGTGGTGGCCCGGATCCTGCAGGGCATCTCCGCCGGGAGTGAGGCGCAGAGCGTCATCTCGTTCATGGTTGAGCACGCCCCGCCGAACAGGAGAGCCCTGTTCGGGTCGTTCTCGAACATGGCGAGCGGCCTGGCCACCCTCGCCGCAACCGGGGCTGCCGCGATCATCACTACCGCCTTCGCTCCGGACCAGCTCGCAGCCTGGGGCTGGCGTATCCCGTTCCTGGTGGGCGGCCTCATGGGTGTGGTTGGTCTCGTCCTGCGGGCGCGTGCCGACGAGACCTCCGAGTTCGAGGCCAGCTCGCTCGTGGACCACAAGTCGGCACCGGCACGGCTGATGGCTCTGCTCCGTGAACACCCGATGGCCCTGCTGCAGACGGCGGCGCTGTCCGCGCCGGCCGTGGCCTACTACACCTGGGCGACCTTCCTGCCCACCTACGCACAGCTCACTAGCGGACGGGACAAGGGCTCCACCCTGGTCGGCAGCGTCATCGGGCTCACGCTGCTGGTCATCGTCGTGCCGATCTGCGGTGCGCTCTCGGACCGACTCGGTCGACGCAAGATCTTCCCCATCGTGGGCGCAATTGGCATGATCGTGCTCTTCTACCCCCTGCTCCTCCTCCTCAACCGGCCGGGTTTCTGGGTCTACGTCGGGGTGGCCGCATCAGGATGGCTCGTCCTGGGCATCTGGCAGGCGGTGTACCCGACCATCCAGGCGGAGCTCTTCCCGGCGTCGGTCCGGGTGTCCGGCATCGGCTTCTCCCACCAGCTGGTGATCGCCATCTTCGGCGGTACCGCCCCGCTGATCGCCGCCGCGTTCGTCGGCGCCGGGCACCCCCGATACGTCGCCTTCTACATGATCGCGATCATCGTTGTCTGCCTCGCCGTCTACTTCACGCTCCCGGAGACGGGCAGCAAGACGCTGCGAGCGACCGTCGCGCTGGAGGACCCGGAGGTCGTGGAAGGTGAGCTGGAGGAGGCCGCTACGGGCGACCGGACGAGGCATTCCCGGTCGTAGTCACCGCCTTGTTCTCTCCGGGAGCTCGACAGGGCACTCGGTCCCGCAGGTGGACTTGCGTCCATTCGCCGGGTTCCTGGCTGGCCTTCAGAGCATTCCGAGGTGCCTGCGTGGCTGCCTCACGACTGCGTCCAAGTCGAAGCCGTATGGCACCGCGTCCGCGTCTCGGGAAACGATGTCAATCGCTGTGAGGCACGGTCGACGAGCCGCTCAGCTCCAACCTGATGCCGGGCCGCGGGCGCCACGGCGAGACAGACCTGCGCAGCAAACCCTTGTCACACGCGCGAACCCGCGCAAGGGTGTAGGCCTAGCGGCCAAACGGACGAACCCAGGAGCGCTCATGGCCGGAACGACACGGACCGCGACCAACCATTGGGAAGGTGACCTCTTCACCGGCGCGGGGCAGGTCACCCTCGAGTCGTCCGGCATCGGGACGTTCGACGTCAACTGGCCCTCGCGTGCCGAGGAGCCGAACGGCACGACCAGCCCCGAGGAGCTCATCGCGGCCGCCCACTCCTCCTGCTTCAATATGGCGTTCTCCAACGGGCTCGCCAAGGCCGGGACCCCGCCGACCACGCTCGACACGACGGCCGCCGTCACGTTCGTGCCCGGCACAGGCATCACCCAGGTCATTCTGAGCGTCGTGGGTACCGTGCCCGGCATGTCCCTCGACGACTTCCGGGCGGCGGCCGAGGAAGCCAAGAAGGGTTGCCCCGTGAGCCAGGCTCTCAGGGCCGTGCCGATCTCGCTGGAGGCGCGACTCGCCTGACGCCCACGACGGCGAAACAACGCGGCCGAGGCGCGGCAGGGCGGCAATTGTTGCCCACGCCCTCGCGTTCCCACTTACGCAGAGGCCTGGGGAGCCATGAGCGAGGATTGACGGCACCGCGGGCGGTTGACCCGCTGTCGGTCCGCAGATAGTCCCCAACGTGGCGGACTTGGACAGTGACTGACCAACGGAGCCAACAGAGCCCACAGCGCGTCGTCGCTGGCCAGCGACCTGGAGACCGAATCCCGGCGCAGTTCACCGGCGTCGGGGCAATCCCCGGCGTATCGACCGACTCATCCACTCACTTCTCCGCCGGAACGTGGGCTCCTGTTCGTTTGTCGCAGGACTGGCCGACATGTCGGCCAGTCCTGCGACAAACGAACATCCCAAGATCTTGAGTACCCCGTGGCGGCCGGTTTCATCCGTATGCCGGCCACGGCTCCCGCCGTTTGGGTCGAGCCGAACCAGGGTATGCCGGACGTGCGGGCGGCATCGGGCCGTAACTGCCACGACAGCGACCGGGAGGTCATCATGGGAATGGAAGAAAAGGCACGCGCCATGGCCGAGCAGGCCAAAGGCAAGGTCAAGGAAGCCGTTGGCAAGGTGACCGACGACGAGCGACTCGAAGCCGAGGGCAAGGTCGACCAAGGCGTCGGCGACCTGCGCGAGACCAAGGAGAACGTCAAGGACGCCCTGCGCGACTGACCGGCGGGCGTACCCGGGCGAGAAAGTTCCGCATCGTCCCGCATGATCGAGGGCCGGCAGGGCATCAGGTCGGTATGCGACTTGGCCACTTCCTGTCCTGCGACGAGGACAGTCCCACCCTGGTGACCTGCCCGACGGTGCGGATCCACCCGATCGTCGTCGCGCAGGCGGCACCCACCTCGGCGGCCATGCTGCGCGAGATCGAGAGCTGGAGATGACCTCCTCGCCGGACTCGGCGGCACCCGTCGTGGTGGTCTTCGCGCCCTGCTCCGTGGTCACGGTGGCGGTCGAGATCGTCGATGCGTGCGCCGAGGTCCACTTCACCGCCGGCGGCCAGGGCGTCCAGGTGGCCAGGATGGCTGCGGCGCTCGGAGCGGACCCGGTCCTGTGTACCGCCTGCGGAGGAGAGCCCGGGCGCGTCTTCCGACTGCTGCTGGCCGAGGAGCCGGGGATCGCCCGCTGGGTGAGCGCGGGCCAGACCCAGGTCGACCTCCAGGTGCGCCGCGACGGTCACCGACACGATGTCCTGCGGACCTGGCCCACGCCGCTCGACCGGCATTCGATCCAGGTCCTCTACCGAACGACGTTGACGGCGGCCTCGAGCGCGGCCGCCTGCGTCCTCACCGATGGCCCGGCCGGGGCGAAGGTTCCCCCGGAGGTCTTCCACCGGCTGGCGGCCGACCTGCGGGGCATCGGCGTTCCGGTCGTCGCGGACGCGACCGGCGACGCGCTGAGCCAGGCGGCGGCAGGTGGCGCCACGGTGGTCAAGACCAGCGACCTGGAGCTGCTGGCCGACCGCCGGGTGGCTGACCTGTCCCGGCGGGCGGTGGTCGAGGCGATGCAGGCCCTGCGCGACGAGGGAGCCGGCCAGGTGGTGGTGGCTCGTGACGACGGGTCCGCGCTGGCACTGGCCGACGAGAATCTGGTCGAGGTTCACGGCCCGCAGCTCCCTGCTCCGGAACCTCTTGGGTCCGGCGACGCGATCACCGCCTCCCTCGCGGTCTCTCTCGCCCGGGGTCAACCGTTCGAGGTCGCCCTCCGCAACGCGTATGCCGCCGGCGTGACGGACGTGACCGGGCCGGGTTCCGGCAAGCACCCGTCCGCCTCGCTCGCGGCGTTGGCGGGCGTGGCGACGCTCACGTCGACCCCGGTATCCGGCTGACCGGCCAGGGCCGAAACCGAGGTCGTGACGGAGCCGCTGCTCGATCGTGGCTTCAGGGGTCCAGGCCGGTCTCGATGACTCTCGCGGCCAGGTCGCGCAGCTTGGTGTTGCGCTCCTGGGAGAGCTGCTTGAGGGTGGCGAAGGCCGTCTTGGTCGTCACCCGGTGACGCTCGACGATGATGCCCACCGCCTGCCCGACGAGCTCGTGGCTCTCCAGCGCCCGCTGGAAGTGGACCTGGCTCTCGGCCGCCTTCTGGGCGGCCGTCACCCGGTCGACGGCGAGGCAGAACGACTGCATCATCAGGTCGCCGACGATCTGCTCGTCCACCGAGACCGGCCGGGGATGGGCGAACTCCACCCACACCCGGATGTCCTCCGGACGGTGGTCCGGGAGCAGCAGGAGACCGGCCAGGGGCGTGCTGGGCCGGTCCACCTCCTCACCCGCGGGCCCGTCGTGGCCGAGCAGAGCGGACCGGAGGGACGGGCTCACCTGCCCGAGGGGCATCGGTCCGGCGCTGGTGAAGGCGGTGGTCTCGGTGCCGATCCGCGTGAGCAGCGTGCACTCACCTCCGAACAGCTCGGCGAACCCCGCCATGGCCACGCCGATGACCTGGCTGAGGTCGTCGGCGGTGACGAACTCGGACGACACCTCGGCGGCAGTGCGTCGCCGCTCCCGCGTGAGGTGTTCCCTGGTGACATCGCGCAGGACGTGGACGACGACCGGAGGCCGCCCGGCGACACCCTCCACCCGGTGCTGGGCGACGGCCATCCAGGCGGTCTCCCCACCTCTCGTGGGCAGGGCCACGTCTTCGGAGCCGGCAGCGGACACGTCTTCCGGCACGGTGGGGGGCCGTTCGCCGAAGACCCGGAGGTAGGCGTCGTTGGCCTCCAGGACCCGACCTGACTCCTCGGCGATGAGCAGGGGGTCACGGTAGGACCGCGTGATCGCCCGGCGCCACGCCGCGTCGCGCAGCCGGGACCGCGACCGGTCCAGGTTCGAGGACAGCCGGGCGCGCAGCTCCCGGACCGAGACCGGCTTGACGAGGTAGTCGTCCGCGCCGAGGTCGAGGCCTTCCTCGGTGTCCTGCTCGCTGGCGCGTGCCGAGAGCAGGACGACCGGCAGGTCGGTCAGGGCGGGGTCGGCGCGGATCTCGCGCACCAGCTGGAGTCCGTCCACGGCGGGCATCATGACGTCGGCCAGGAGGACGTCGGGGCGCTCGCGGCGGATCAGCTCGAGAGCGGCCGCCCCGCCGGCGGCGACGGTGACTCGGAAGGTGTCGGCCAGAGCGTCGGCCAGATAGCGACGCATGTCGCTGTTGTCGTCGACGACCAGAAGGGTCGGGGTCGGAGCTCCCGCGGTCGCGTCGGGCACCGGAGCTGTCCCGTATGCCGTCCCGTCGGCTTCTGCGGGGGACGCCGCGGGATCGGCCCACCCCTCGACCTCGGCGAGGAACGAGTCGGCGCGCCGGGGGGTGATCGAGGGCAGCCGGGCGCTCTCGATCGCGGGGCCGGCCACCGGCATACGGACGGTGAACCGTGAACCGGCACCCACCTGCGACGAGACGGTCACACTGCCCGCCAGCAGCGTGGCCAGCTCCTTGACCATCGCCAGGCCGATGCCGGCACCCTCGCGGGACCGCGCCCAGGCCTGTGGCGGGAGCCGCTCGAAGCGCTCGAAGATCCGCTGCTGGTCCTCGGGGGCGATTCCGCTGCCGGTGTCGGTGACCGACACCTCGAAGGTGCCGTCGGCCTGCGCGGTGAGCTCGACCGTGACCTTGCCCTCCTTGGTGTACTTCAGCGCGTTCGTCAGCAGGTTGAGGACGATCCGCTCGTACATGTCTCGGTCCAGGGTCACCTCCAGCCGCGGGCAACCCCAATGAGCGGCCAGCTCGAGTCCGGCCCGGTCGAAGGGGTGCTCGAAACCTGCGGTCAGGGCCTGGGTGGCCTCGACGACGTCGAAGGTTCGCGGGTGCGGGGAGACGCCGTGTACCTCGATGCGGGAGAAGTCCAGCATCGCATCCACCAGCCGCTTGAGCCGGTCCGCGTTGCGCTGCACGATGGCCAGCCGCGCGCGGTGTTCTGCGGACAGGCCCTTGTCCTCGAGCACCTGTTGGACCGGACCGTCGAGCAGGGTCAGAGGCGTTCGGAACTCGTGGCTGACGTTGGTGAAGAACAGGCTCTTGGCCTCAGCGAGCTCGCGCAGCGCATCGGCCCGGCGGCGCTGCTCCTCACGCTCCCAGAGCGAGGTGAGCGCCGTGTGAAGGTGCGTCACGCAGAGCTCGGCGTAGGCGCGAAGACCGGCATCCCAGGCCCGCTGGTCGGACTCCCCGAGCACGAGGACGACCCACTGTCCGACGGAGCCGCGCACGATGGGCAGCCCGTGCAGGCCGATCTCCGCCGACCCGGGCGCCGCCTGCGTGCGGGAGCCCCCGGTCCTGGCCCTGTCGTGCGGTCGCCCGTCCTCTGCCACCATCCTCGCCAGTCGCTCGACCTCGACGGCGAGCGACCGCAACGGTCCTTGGCCGGGAAGATGCGGCCCGGCCGGGTGGACCGTGCCGTCCTGGTCGACGACCAGGACCGCCGCCAACGGGTGATCCGCACTGTTGCGGTGCAGCGCGGCCTGGGCCCGGCGCCCGAGGTCGTCGATGTCGGACGCCGCAGCGCAGGACGCAGCCAGCTCGGACAGGGTCTCCAGCCGACGTTCGGACAGGACGCGGTCGGTCGTCTCCTCGACTGCGGAGAAGACGCCGCACACCGATCCCGACATGTCGGTGATCGGACTGTAGGAGAAGGTGAAGTAGCACTCCTCCAGGTAGCCGTTGCGGTCCAGGGGGAGCAGCAGGTCATCCGACCACGTCGCTTCGCCGGATTCGAGGACGCCGTGCAGCATCGGGCCGATGAGCGGCCAGATCTCCGGCCAGACCGACGATCCGGGGGAGCCGAGCGCTGACGGGTGTTTGGACCTCCCCAGGATCGGTCGATAGGCGTCGTTGTAGATCATGACCAGCTCCGGACCCCACCAGACCAGCAGGGGGAACTTCGAGCCCAGGCAGATGCTCGTGGCGGTACGCAGGGTTTCCGACCAGTGCGCGATCGGACCGAGCGACGTGAGCGACCAGTCCTTGTCGAGGACGCGCCCAGCCAGCTCCCCGCCCAGGGATGACAACCAGGCGGTGCTCTCCGAAGCCGCCCGACCGGCCGCGCCACGCGGCGACTGTTCCTCACCAGATCCACTACGGGGGTTCACGCCACCTCCGAGGTCTACCCGCGCTGGACGCGGCGGCCGGTCGCGCCGCTGTTGGACCGCCTGCCAAGGTAGATGCTAGGACGTCACCCTTCGGGTCGGCGAGTGGGCGGCCTCCAGGTGCTTCCGGGGGGACGCGCCACCCGCGCCTCCGTCCATGACGCCGACAGGAAGGAGTTCGCTGACGGCCGTCATCGAGAGGATCGAGCCTGGACTCCGCGGGTTGTGGATCGGGCCGTCGTGTGGTGTCCTGACGAGTGCAGCACCCGGCTCGAAACCTGTGGCCGGGCACCTGGCAGGAACTGGGCCATGGTCACGCACCGCACGGCACAGAGGTGGGCGGTCCTCATCGACCTGGACGGAACGTCGGTCGACCCGACCTACCCGCCTGGCCACATCGCGTCGGCGAACTCGGCGAACTCGGCGGCCGATGCGGCTGCAGGCAAGCCGCGGTCCATCGCCGAACCGCGGGACCGGCGATGAGCGCGCGAGTACCTCGGCTGCCCACCGAGGTGTCGCGCCGGACGGGCGCCTTCGACCGGTTCGCCGGCGCCGCGTCCAAGGTGGTGAGCAAGGCGTGGTTCTTCGCCTCCTGCGTGCTCATCATCCTGATCTGGGCCCCGTCGATCCTCATCCTGAAGACCATCGACACCTGGCAGCTGATCATCAACACGGTGACGACGATCGTCACCTTCCTGCTCGTCGCTCTTCTCCAGAACAGCCAGACCCGAAGCGACCAGGCGATCCAGCACAAGCTCAACGCCCTGGCTCAAGGGCTGGGTGACCTCATGGAACACCTGGGCGACTCAGGCCGCAGGCACGACCTCGAGCAGGACTGTCGTGAGCTGCGCGCGGCCGTCGGCCTCGAGGACGTCGAGAGCACCTCGCACAACGAGAAGCAGCCGTGACCGGGGAGATCGGCCCGCACGGTTTGGGCGTCCGCCCGGTCGGGTACCTACCTGTGAGCTATCGCCACCACCGCCGGACCGCGAAGGAGAAGACCATGTCCGCTGACGGCGCGCCCGTGTTCTGGGATCGAGGGGTCGAGGGGCTCGGAGCGTGGATGCCGTCGGGCAACGAGGCGATACCGCTGGAAGGCATGACGATCCGCGACCTGGTTGCCGAGCTGACCTGGGTGCAGGATCACCGGAGGGCACGCGCACCCGACCTCGCGGGTGCCGATGACGATGACGAGCTCGACCCGCTGTGGCTGCGACACCGTGAAGACGAGATCTGCGCCGAGCTGCGCCGACGTCGCGGCCAGCCCGCCGTGGTGGTCTCGAGAAGCCCATGAGCGACATCGAGGGGCGGGGTGTCGACGCCCCCACACCCAGCCCCGACGTCCGTGAGCTCAAGGCGGAGCTCGCCCGCATCCGGGACCAGATGCACGCCGAGGACCAGTCCTCCGGCTACCAGCCCAGCCCAGGCCACGCCAAGCGGCGGGCCGAGCTCCTACGCCATGAGCGCGCGATCGTTCGCGCCCTCGCCGGCCTCGAGCAGAAGTCGTCGGGGCAGCCGTCAACCGATGAGTCGGCGGACTGACCGCTCCAGCGCGTCACGTCGGCGCCGGCCGGCCAGCTCGCCGCGCCGCAACAGGGCGCGGTCGCCAGCCGGAAGTCGTCGCAGCGCTGCGACGATCGTGCGCCCACCGGCATACGCGTCCACGACCCGCGGGTCGACATAGGAACGACGGGTCGGCAGACCCCAGGTCGTGCCACTGGCCGTCCTCGGTGAACTGCAGGAGGCGCTCGGTCGAAGTCCGCCGCCGACGCAGGGCGGCGACAGCCCGCGTTCGTACTCCTCGCCACCGGTGCGGAAGAGCCCAGCATCGAGAGTCCAGAGAGCGACAGCACCGACGCGTTGCCGGCCAGACCCGGCTGCCGCACGCGCCTGCGGATTCTCCTCGCGAGCCCGGGGGAGGCGTGCTGCCAGCTGTTGGACCTGCTGGTGCTTGGCTTGACCGCGGGAGGTCACCCAGCCGGGGTGGTAGATGTACTGGCGCCGCCCGGCGGCGTCGGTGCCGACCGCCTGGATGTGCCCGTGGGGCCATGGGCAGACCCACACCTCGCTCCAGGCGGCAGGGATGGCCAACGTGAGTGTGCGATCCCGGGTGGAGGCATCCACCGGCGAGCCGTACCCGAACCCCCGTCCGCGCCGGACCCGCCGGACGCCCGCCACCGTCAGGTCGCTACGGCGCAGGCGCATGGCAGGTCATCGCCCCCGCTCCTCGGGGCGTGGCCGTCGCTTGGGTCATCCGCGGACCTGGTTGGGGACGCCCAGGCGCCGCAGGCCGCTGGGGATGCGGGAGCCCGGGTCGCGATCCTCAGCCGACATCCTGCAGCTCCGACGACGGCGTCGACCAGGCCCCGGCCGTGGCTGTGTCCGCGAACTCAGCGCGCAGGGTGTCCAGGATCGAGGTGAGCAACCGGGACACCTGCATCTGGCTGACCCCGATGGCGAGTCCGATCTCGCGCTGCGTGCGCTCCTCCACGAACCGCATCCTGACGATCCGCCGCTGTCGGGGCGTCAACCGGCCCAGCGCCTGACGCAGCACCTGTCGCTGCTCGACGAGCTCGAACGCATCGAACGGATCCGCCACCCGAGGTCCGGCTCCCTCCTCCAATGGGCCGTCCAAGGGGCGGAAGGCGAAGGCCGCGGACGCCTGACGGGCGGCGCCGACGTCATGAGCGGCGATGCCGAGCGACTCTGCGACCTCGTTCGCGTTCGGGTGCCGCCCCAGCCGCTGGGCGAGACGCTCGGACTCGACCGGGATGACAGCGCGCAGCTCCTGCAGACGCCGTGGCGGTCGAACGGCCCAGCCGGTATCCCGGAAATGTCGCTTCACCTCGCCGCTCATGGTGAGCGCGGCGAACGCGGCGAAGTCCTGCCCCACGCCGGGCCGGTACCGGCGCACTGCCTTGACCAGGCCAAGGCGGGCCACCTGAGCCAGATCCTCCGAAGGGATGCCCCGGTTGCGGTATCGACGGGCGGTGTTCTCCGCGAGCTCAAGGAGCCGAACGACGACCTCGTTCTCCAGGGCGCGACGTTGGAAGACGTCCTCGCAGAGCGGAATCTCGGCGAGGAGCCGGTCGACCTCGGGTCGGGTGGACGTGCCTGCAGGGGCCGGGTGGACGGTGACTGGTTGCGCCGACATGGCTACTCCCGTCGTATGCCGCGGAGCCCGGCGACGGTGTTCGGCCCGCCCGCGGCCTTTCCAGACCATCACAGCGGCGAACGGCTGGGAAGCCGAAAAGCGCAGGATCGCCATGACGAGAAACGCAGCCTCGGGTGTGCGAGCCCACCATCGACCGGCGCCGGTCGTTTATTGTGGACGGAGCACCGCCAGGTCCAGCCACGGGCCGGTGGCCGTGCAGGATCGATCGGACTCTCACATGTCCTTCCCCGCTCCTCTCGACCTCGAGCACGCGCTCTCCAGCCAAGGCGGCCTGACGGCCGGAACGGTCGGCTGGCCGATGATGGGCCCACAGCGGCGGCCGGCGGGCGACCGGCTCGCCCTGGTGAGGCTGTCCACCGGCATCCTGGAACGCAGGTGCCTCGACGACCACCTCACGGCGACCTCGGGTGACGTGTTCCTGCTCTCCTATCCGAACGTGCCGTACCGCCTCCGGAGCTCATGCGGCGCGGCCGGCGACGTGATCGTCCTCAACGCTCCCCGGCCCCGTGTCGCCTCCCTGACACCGGCGAGCGCTGAGGGCGCCCAACAGTGTCGCGACGTCATCGACTACGTGCTGCACGGCGTCTTTGCCAACCCGGTGGCCTCGGCCGACTCGATCACCCTCGGCGACGCCACCCGCCTCGTGGAACGGTGCCTCGACGCCGCGTTCGGCACCGAGGGACGCACCGATGCCGACCGCACCTTGGCCATGGCGCTGGACTTCGTCGAGGACCATCTCGGCGACGACATCACCGTGGCCGACATCGCCGGCGCCTGCAACCTGTCGACACGCGGCCTTCAGGCCATGTTCCGCAACCGGCTGGGGACCACGCCGATGGCCCGCCTTCGGGAGGCGCGGCTCGGACGGATCCGCGCCGAGCTCATCGCAAGCGACGGCGCAGCGACGACCGTGGCGGCCGTAGCCGGATGTTGGCGCGTGAGCCATCCCGGGCGGTTCGCGGCGGCATACCGCCGGCTGTACGGAGAGTCGCCCAGGGACACCCTCTTGCGTGCCGGGCCCGCGCTGACAGGTTCGGTCTCTTGGGAGTAGGCAGGGCGTCCGGCCGGGGCGCCGGCAACCCCGGCCGTCGCGAAGGCCCCTTCGCGGGAGACCAGGCCCACCGGCATACAGGCGCTGCGCGAGGACGGAGCGTCCAAGGAGAAGGCGGCCCGCATCGCGGGCGCCGCACCGATCGGGTACGTCGTCGGCATCGCTCTCGTGGTGACTCTCGTGGTGATCGGTGAGTCACGAGGCAACCTGGACCAAGGAGACAGACGACCATGGACGAGTCCAGCGACCGGGCCGATGGTGGCCCGGGCTCCCACAACGAGGGCCAGAGCGGGGGCACCGAGAACGACCCAGCGAGCGGCGGCATCTCTGAGTCCTCCGAAGACGACGAGGATGAGAGTGCAGGCTGACCCATCCCGGCCGGCGTCTGGCTGCTGCTACGTCTCGCGACCGAAAGGGCATGATGGGGTATGAGCCCCGATCCGAGCGACCTGGACCTGTCCCGCGTCGTCATCGTGCGCCGTGACGTCGATGCCCCAGCGGAGGCGGTGTGGGACACGCTGGCCGACGGATGGTTGTACGCGACCTGGGTCGTCGGAGCATCCCGGGTGCGAGATGTGGACCTGAGCTGGCCGAGCAAGGGCAGCCGGATCCATCACTCCTCGGGCATCTGGCCCGCGCTCATCAGCGACACGACCGAGGTGCTGCGCGTCGTGGTCCCCACCGAGCTGGTGCTCCGTGCTCGGGGGTGGCCGGTGGGCGTGGCTGATGTGATCATCGTCGTCACGGCGCTGAGCGCGTCCACGAGTCGGGTGTCCATCGCCGAAGACGCGGTGCGCGGACCGGCCGCCCTCGTGCCGCGTCCGGTCCGTCAGCTGGCGTTCGGGCCGCGGAACGTCGAGGTCCTGCGACGGCTCGCCTACCTCGCTGAGGGCCGCCACCGCCAGCGGGTCACCGCTCCCTGAGCACCCTGGCCCAGGCAGTCCGGGTGAGTGCCCGTCGCACCGCCCCCGTCCGGCCTTCGGCTCCGAGGGCGGCGCGGGCCGCGTTCCATCCGCAGGCGCCGTGAACGCCGCCGCCCGGGTGGGCCGATGCGCTGGCGAGGTAGAGGCCGGGGAGGAAGGTCTCCGGTCGGCCCAGTCCCGGTGTCGGGCGGAAGAACAGCTGCTGGTGCACGGCCGCCGTTCCGCCGTTGAGTGCCCCTTCGACCAGGCTGGAGTCCTCGGCCTGGAGGCCCAGCGGGGACTGGATGTGCCGACCGACGACCGTCGCGCCGAACCCTGGCGCGACCCGCTCGACCGCGTCCTGCATCCGCTCGACGTGCTCGAGCAACAGGTTCATCGTCCAGTCCAGACCCCGGGGGACGTGCGTGTAGGCCCACGACGTCTCGGTCCCCGGCGGGCAGCGAGTCGGGTCCGCGGTCGCCATCTGACCGAAGAGGAGGAACGGCCGCTTGGGTATCCGGCCGACCGTGAGCTCGGCAGCCACGTCGACGAAACCGTCCCGGTCGACGCCGAGGTGGACCGTTCCGGAGCCGCGCACCCGGTCGTCGGCCCACGGGACCGGCCGGTCCAGTGCCCAGTTGACCTTCAGCGTGGCGTTGTCCCACTGGAACCGCTGCAGCCCCCGCACGAGGCGGGCGGGGAGCTCGTGGCCGGCGAGGAGCTCCTCGTAGAGCGCGGGTGCCGACACGTCGGCCAGGACGGCCCGACGGGCGGTGACGAGGGTGCCGTCGGGCAGTCGTATGCCGGTCGCCCGCCCCCCGGTCACGACGACCTCGGCGACGCGAGCTCCGGTCCGCACCTGGACGCCCGCCTGCTCGGCACGGCTTCGCAGCGCGGCCGCCAGCCGGCCGGCACCGCCCTCGGGCACCGGGAAGCCGACGTCCTGGCCGAGCATGGTGAGCAGCCAGCCGAAGATCCCGCTGCCTGCCGCATCGGGCGGCACGTCGCTGTGCATGGCGTTGCCGCTCAGGAGCAGGCCGGGTCCATCGCCGCGGAACCGCTCGTCGGCGAGGCGACGCACGGGCAGGACGCCGAGACGGGCCAGGTCCAGGCCGTCGGCGATGCCGAGCCGCCGTGCCATCCGCGCCGCGGCGAGCACCGGTGGGAACGGGGTGAAGAGCGCGTCGAGCAACGGGTCGCGGACCCGACGCCAGCCCTCGACGAGCTCGAGCCACGCCGCCCCGTCGCCGGCCGCGGCTCGCTCGAGGTCGTCCGCCGTCTCCGCCGCGTCGGGGTGCAGCACGACCGAAGACCCGTCATCCAGGGCGTGGGCGACCACGTCCGGTGAGTGGCGCCAGACCAGCCCGTGCGCACCCAGGTCCAGGTCGCGGATCACCGGGCTTGCCGTAGCCAACGGGTAGAAGGCGCTGAAGAGGTCGGTGGAGTAGCCGGGCGTGGTGACCTCGGCGCTGCGGACGGCGCCCCCCACCACGTCGTTCGCCTCCAGCAGCACGACGTCCCAACCGGCATCGGCCAGGGCGATCGCCGCGACCAGACCGTTGGGGCCGGCCCCCACCACTACCGCGTCGGCACGCATGAGGTGTTCTCCGTTCGTCGGTGTCACACGACTTCAGACTGCCATGTCATCTCAGGCCAGGCGCCGGGTGCTTCCTGAGCCGACCGGTCCACCCCCCACCCCGGTGATCCTTTGGGGCCCAGCGCGTTTGCGCCCACGAGTGAACGGGCATCTGTATGCCGTACAGGAACGGCAGGGAGGCGGCAGCCTCACGCTGGCGCTGAGCGAGCGCTCGGAAGGACATGTGCATGGCTGGCGTGATCGCCCTCCTCAAGGAGGACCACCGGAAGCTGGTGGCTGTGTTCGAGAAGCTTGAGCAGGCCACGCCAAGACAGGCGCGCGCCCTGCTCCGGCAGACCGCTGAGCTGCTCATCCCTCATGCGAAGGCCGAAGAGGAGGTCATCGACCCCCAGCCCGAGGCCGCCCCTGAGGCCGCCCCCGTGGACGAGAGCTCGGAGGTCGACGACGGTGGCGCTGAGGAACATCACGGCGGTTCACCTGGGCCGACGATCACGACGGGGTGATACGTTTCCACGCGGCTGAACCCTTTCAGCACCCTTGCTCCTGCGAGCCGCCACCAGGGCAGCTCTGACCAGTCGTGTTGATACCCGGAGGATGTCGGTGAAGGTGAGTCCCAGCACGCGGATCGCGGTCAAGGGCTGACGAGTCGTGTTCGGACTCCCTGAGGCCTGGGTGTGGGACTTCTGGCTCGTCGACGACGGCCAGCAGTACCACCTGTTCTTCCTCTACGCATCGCGGGCGCTGAAGAACCCGAGCGCCCGCCACTACCGGGCCTCGGTGGGCCACGCCGTGTCCGACGACCTGGACACCTGGGAACGCGTGACCGACGCCCTGGTGCGCAGCGACGCGCCGGCGTTCGACGACCTCGCGACGTGGACCGGCTCGACCGTCCGGCACCCGGACGGCCGCTGGTTCATGTTCTACACCGGTGGCACGGCGGCGCCTTCGCACAGCAACATCCAGACCATCGGCTACGCAACCTCCGATGACCTGCTCAGCTGGGAGAAGGCCCCCGGGCCGGTGCTCGCCGTCGACCGGACCTGGTACGAGTCGCTGGCCGACGGTCTGTGGCACGACGAGGCGTTCCGTGACCCGTGGGTGCTTCCGGACCCGGACGGTGACGGCTGGCACATGCTCATCACCGCACGGGCCAACCACGGGCCGGCCGACGACCGGGGCGTCGTGGGGCACGCCTGGTCCGCCGACCTGGAGACCTGGGAGCTGCGAGAGCCGCTGTCCTCGCCCGGTCAGGGCTTCGCCCAGCTCGAGGCGGTCCAGACCGCCGTGGTCGACGGCCGGCAGGTCCTCGTCTTCAGCTGCCGTGCGCGTGAGTGCTCGCGGTCCAAGCGAGCCACCGGGACCACCGGTGGCATCTGGGTGGCCCAGTCCCACTCACCGCTGGGGCCCTACGACGTCGCCGGCGCCCAGCTGCTCACCGACGACCAGCACTACGTCGGCAAGTTCATCGACGACCGTGCCACTGGAGAGTCGATGTTCCTCGCCTTCCGGTACTACGACGAGCGTGGTCAGTTCGTGGGGGAGATCGAGTCTCCCCGCAGGGCCACCTGGGACTGCGACGGCGTCCTTCGACTGGCGTCCCTCCCGGTGCAGGCAGAGGGCCAGAGCTCCTGACCACGGGCGGAACCACCCCCCTGGTCACCCCTGCGGTTGATGCCTCCAACGGCGCTCACTGATGTGCTCTGGGAACGCCGTTGTCCACTGCCGTACGCGAGTTTGTTTCGTGGGAGGAACCCCATGCTGTCCGAGCGGTCCACCCTTACCCAGTTCCTCATCGAGGAGCGCCAAGATCACCCGGATGCGAGCGGCGATCTCAACTCCCTCATCCTCGACATCGCCTTGGCCTGCAAGGCCATCTCCCGGCGCCTCGCCTCGGGGGCGCTCAGCGACATCCTGGGCAAGATCGGCACGGTCAACGTGCAGGGCGAGCAGCAGCAGGTGCTCGATGTCGTGGCCAACGACCTCTTCATCGCCACGACCGAATGGGGTGGCCACCTCGCCGGACTCGCGTCCGAGGAGCTCGACGACCCGTATGCCATCCCGTCGCAGTACCCCCGTGGCAAGTACCTCCTGACGTTCGACCCGCTCGACGGGTCCTCCAACATCGACGTCAACCTGTCCGTGGGCAGCATCTTCTCGATCCTGCGCGCGCCAGAGGCAGGGGTCGACGCCGAGGTCGCGGACTTCCTGCAGCCCGGGACCGAGCAGGTCGCGGCCGGCTATGCCATCTACGGTCCATCGACCCTGCTGGTGCTCTCGGTCGGCACTGGCGTGAACGTGTTCACGCTCGACGCGAGTCTTGGTGAGTTCTTCCTCACCTCGCACAACCTGACGATGCCCCAGACCACGTCGGAGTTCGCGATCAACAGCTCCAACCGGCGCTTCTGGGAGCCGGCGACCCTGCGCTACGTGGATGAGTGCCTCGCCGGCGTCGAAGGCCCCCGGGGCCGGGACTTCAACATGCGCTGGGTGGCCTCCCTCGTCGCCGAGGCACACCGCATCCTCACCCGTGGCGGGGTGTTCCTGTACCCGCGTGACTTCAAGGATCCGTCCAAGGCCGGTCGCCTCCGGCTGCTCTACGAAGCGAACCCGATCGCCTTCCTCATCGAGCAGGCCGGTGGCGGCGCCACGACCGGCCTCCAGCGCGTGCTCGACGTACAGCCCACCGACCTGCACCAGCGGATAGGTTTCATCTTCGGCTGTCGCGAGGAAGTGGAACGGATCGAGCGGTACCACACTGAGACGACCGGAGAGCCGGTGGAGCTGAGGAATCCGCTCTTCGGTGCGCGTGGCCTCTTCCACCCCGAGAACTGAGGAGAACCGATGTCTGCCAAGCACCCCGTCGTCGTCATCACAGGGTCGTCCGGTGCTGGGACGACCTCTGTCATGAGGACCTTCCAGCAGATCTTCCGGCGCGAGCACATCGAGCCCGCCCTCGTCGAGGGGGACAGCTTCCACCGCTACGACCGGATGGCCATGAAGGGGGAGATGGCCAGGGCGATCGAGGACGGCGACCACACGTTCAGCCACTTCGGTCCCGAGGCCAACCTCTTCGCAGAGCTGGAGTCGCTCTTCGAGACCTACGGCCGGACCGGCTCAGGACGCGTGCGCAAGTACCTCCACGACGACGAGGAGGCTGCGCCCTACGCCCAGGAGCCCGGGACGTTCACGCCCTGGGAGGACCTGCCGCAGGGCACGGACCTGCTGTTCTACGAAGGGCTGCACGGCGCCGTCGCCACCGAGGACGTCAACGTGGCCCAGTATGCCGACCTGCTCGTCGGCGTCGTTCCGGTGATCAACCTGGAGTGGACCCAGAAGCTGCACCGGGACAAGGCCAAGCGTGGTTACTCCACCGAGGCCGTGACCGAGACGATCCTGCGCCGCATGCACGACTACGTGAACTACATGTGTCCCCAGTTCTCCCGTACCCATGTCAACTTCCAGCGGGTGCCGGTGGTCGACACCTCGAACCCGTTCATCGCGCGCACCATCCCGGCCCAGGACGAGTCGATGCTGGTCATCCGGTTCGCCAACCCGCGCGGGATCGACTTCCCCTACCTGCTGTCGATGCTCGACGGTTCCTTCATGTCCCGCCCCAACACGATCGTGTGCCCCGGCGGGAAGATGGACCTCGCCATGCAGCTCATCTTCACCCCCATGATCTGGCGCCTCATCGAGCGTCGGGACAAGGCGCGCTGAGCCCCCGAACCCGACCGACCCCTTCACCCCTTCCGTAGTCAGGAGCCCTCGTGACCGTTCGTGTTGGTATCAATGGTTTTGGCCGGATCGGCCGCAACTTCTACCGGGCCATCCTGGCGTCGGGTGCGGACATCGAGGTGGTGGCGGTGAACGACTTGACCGA
>JAJPIW010000097.1 GCA_021324575.1 Intrasporangiaceae bacterium
AGGTAGCGGTTGAGCTCGCGTCGCTCGACTCGGACGGAGCGGCCGATGCGAACAACGTGGATGTGATGGCGTGCTACTTCACGCTCGACGCTGCGCCGCGTACACCGCAGATGCAATGCGACCTCGCCAAGCGTCAACAGAAGTGTGGGCTGGGTGTCCTCGATGGCCCTCTGGGCAGTTGCAGTGTTCATGCCGAAATACGCCAGACCGGAGCCGTCTGGTGGTCACGGGAGGGCACGACAGATCCCGCGTCTTGGACCCACGAGGACTGGTGCACACCACCAGTCTCCCGAATCGACCAGAGCCACCGAGGTCCCATTGTTGAGCCCATTCTTGGGCCCATCGGACGACTCAGGCAGCCCGAGCGATGCCAAGGACGAGTAAGGCCCTAACCGCGTCTCCGCAGGTCAGGGCCCCAAACGTCTGTCTCAACACAGAGTGCGCCCGAAGGGATTCGAACCCCTAACCTTCTGATCCGTAGTCAGATGCTCTATCCGTTGAGCTACGGGCGCAGGTGCGCGCCGGGGATCGCCCAGCGCAACGAGGGACAACCTTACCGGGTGACCCCGACCCCCACGAAATCGTCATGAGGCCGGTCGGAGCGCCGGCGGCGAAGGGGACGGATCACGCACCCGGCATACGGAAAATCGCCCTTGCAAGCGTCTTGCAGAACTCTCCGTCAGGTTCTTGCAAGGGCTTGCAAGAGGGCTTGCGCGCTTGTGAGACGTCTCACCGGATGAGACCCCTCGGAGCGTCGGACGGGCCCAATTCCCGGGCGTACCTTGACAGAACAAGCTCGCCCACGAAGGGAACTCACGGCCATGACCACGGAGATTACCGATGCCGCCAGGACGACGAATGCTGCGCTCCAGGCCTGGGTCGACGAGGTAGCAGCCCTCACCACCCCCTCCGAGGTCGTCTGGGTGGACGGGTCCGACGCCGAGTGGGACCGGCTCACCGCCCAGCTCGTCGGGGCCGGCACCTTCGTCCGGCTCAACGAGGACAAGAAGCCCAACTCGTTCTGGGCCGCCTCGGACCCGACCGACGTCGCCCGCGTCGAGGACCGCACCTTCATCTGCTCGGAGGAGGAGAAGGACGCCGGGTTCACGAACAACTGGCGCTCCCCCGCCGACATGAAGGCCGAGATGACCGCCCTGTTCCGGGGCTCGATGGCCGGCCGGCCGATGTACGTCATCCCGTTCGTCATGGGCCACCTCAACGCCGATGTCCCGATGTACGGCGTCGAGATCACCGACTCGGCCTACGTCGTGGTCTCGATGAAGATCATGGCCCGGATCGGCACCGCCGTGCTCCGCGCGATGGAGGAGCAGGACGCCGTCTTCGTCAAGGGTCTGCACTCGGTCGGAGCCCCGCTCGCCCCAGGTCAGGCCGACGTGAAGTGGCCGTGCAACGACACCAAGTACATCGCCCACTTCCCCGAGACCCGCGAGATCTGGTCCTACGGCTCGGGCTACGGCGGCAACGCCCTCCTCGGCAAGAAGTGCTACGCCCTGCGCATCGCCAGCGCCATGGCGCGCGACGAGAACTGGATGGCCGAGCACATGCTCATCCTCAAGCTCGTCTCCCCCGCGGGCCGGGTCCACTACATCGCCGGCGCATTCCCCAGCGCGTGCGGCAAGACCAACCTGGCGATGCTCGACCCGACGCTCGAGGGCTGGACCGCCGAGATGGTCGGTGACGACATCGCCTGGATGCGCTTCGGCCCGGACGGTCGACTGTATGCCGTGAACCCCGAGTTCGGTTTGTTCGGCGTCGCCCCCGGCACCGGCGAGAAGACCAACCCCAACGCGATGCGCACCGTGGAGAAGGGCAACTCGATCTTCACCAACGTCGCCCTCACCGATGACGGCGACGTGTGGTGGGAGGGGATGAGCGAGGAGGTCCCCAGCCACCTCACGTCGTGGAAGGGCCAGTCCTGGACGCCCGAATCGGGCGAGCCGTCCAGCCACCCGAACTCCCGCTTCTGCACCCCGGCCGCCCAGTGCCCGATGATGGCGCCGGAGTACGACGAGCCCAACGGCGTCCCCATCTCGGCGATCCTCTTCGGCGGCCGCCGCAAGACCACCGTCCCGCTCGTCTTCGAGTCCCGCGACTGGAACCACGGCGTCTTCATCGGCGCCACACTCTCCTCGGAGACGACCGCTGCCGCGACCGGTGCGGTCGGCGTCGTCCGCCGCGACCCGATGGCGATGCTCCCCTTCATCGGCTACAACGCCGGCGACTACGTCGGGCACTGGCTCGACATCGGCAAGCAGGCCGATGCCGCCCTGCTGCCGAAGATCTACCAGGTCAACTGGTTCCGCCGCGACGAGGAGGACGGCTCGTTCCTCTGGCCCGGGTTCGGTGAGAACTCACGCGTCCTGAAGTGGATCGTCGAGCGGCTCGAGGGCACCGCCGACGCGGTCGAGACCCCCGTCGGTCTGGTGCCGACTCCGGAGGCCCTGGACACGACCGGCCTGGACATGACCCGCGAGCAGGTCGCCAAGGCGCTGGCCGTCAACACCGAGGACTGGGTGGCCGAGACCGAGCTGATCTCGGAGTGGCTGGACAAGTTCGGCGACAACCTCCCGACCCAGATCCGCGACGAGTTCAACACCCTGCAGCAGCGGGTCACCGAAGCCTGACTCGTATGCCGGGCACATGGCATACGAAACCCCCGTTCGAGATCCTCGGACGGGGGTTTCGCCGTATGCCGGTCGGCGGGGTGTTCGTCGGCCCCGCCGTGCGCGACGGACCGGTTACCCGGCGCGCTACTCGACGGATGGTGTTGTGAGCACAGCACTTCTGGTTCGGTAACCGGGTCGGTAACCCGTCGAGCAGGGAGCGGCCGGGGCGAGAAGCGGATCACCGTGCCGTCGGCCAGGACGTGGCACACGGCAGGCTCAGGCCTTCGGCGGCTGGTCGATGCGGACCATGTTCCCGGAGGGGTCGCGGAAGGCACAGTCGCGGGTGCCCCAGAACTGGTCGGTCGGCTCCTGGAGCACCTCGGCGCCCGCGGCCTTCACCTTCGCGAAGGTGGCGTCGACGTCGTCGGTGTGGAAGTTGACGCCGTTGAGGGCGCCCTTGGCGATCAGGGCGGCAATCGTGTCGGAGTCGTCCGGGCTGCCGTTGACGAAGTTGGTCAGGACGATGGCGACGGCGGGTTGGCTGGGCGAGCCCACGGTGATCCAGCGGAAGCCGCCGTTCGCGACGTCGTTGCGGACGTCGAGCCCGAGGGTGTCGCGGTAGAAGGCGAGGGCGGCGTCGGCGTCGATCACCTGGACGAAGCAGGTCGAGAGGTTGAGTTCCATGAACGGAACGCTAGACGGCCGAGAGCTGCGGGGCTTCTTCGTTCCTGCTCGCCTTGTCGGCGGCGGTGCGGGTGCGGGCGGGCCGGGTGGCTTGCTTGGCGATGCAGCCCGGAACCGTCACCAGCTCCTCGTGGCTGCGGGCCCGGTAGGCCGTCGGCGTCTCCCCGACGAGCTCGGTGAACCGTGCGCTGAACGAGCCGAGCGACGTGCACCCCACCGCCATGCAGACATCGGTGACGGACAGGTCACCGATCCGGAGCAACGACTTGGCCCGCTCGATCCGGCGAGTCATCAGGTAGGAGTGCGGCGTCTCGCCGTAGGCCTTGCGGAACTGGCGCGAGAAGTGCGCGGGCGACATGAACGCGGCCCGCGCGATGGCATCGACATCGAGCGGGCCGGCGTACTCACGGTCCATCAGGTCGCGGGCGCGACGAAGGTGGGCGAGGTTGGCGAGCTCCTCCTTGGTCACCCGTCCAGCGTAGCCACGCCGGCCCGCTCCGGGGTCAGCCCGTGACGACCTCGCTGGCGGAGGTCTCCCAGGCGAACCCGTCGGGGTCGGCGAACGCGGGCGCGTCGGTACCGAGGACGATTCGGTGCGACCCACTGCCCTCGACCGGCACACCGGCGTCCTTGGCGAGGTGACGGCGGCCGTAGAGGGCCAGGGTGACCGGGCTGCCGGGCGTAGCGAACTCGACGTACTTGCCCCCGAAACTCTTCGCCACATCGAGGCCACGCTCGACGTAGAACCGCTTGGTGGCCTTGACGTCCTCCACGCCGAGCAACAGCGCCACCTGGTCGATCGTGCGGGTCTCTGCCGTGGTGTCCTTCTTGGCCGAGGACGCCAGCTTCCAGATCGTCCCGTCCGGCGCCTGGACGACCCCGCCGTAGCCCCAGAACGACTTCGCCGGCGGCTTGAGCGTCGTGGCGCCTGCCGCGAGCGCTGTGCCGACGAGTGAGTTGACGATCGCTGGCTGTGCCACCACGAGCGAGAGGGTGAAACCGCGGAACCCGGTGGACGGCGCATCGGAGGCGCGTACACCGATCTGGTGGTCGAGGCCGAACGCCGCGACAAGGAAGGCCCGGCTCGCGGCCGGGTCGGTGACGTCGAGGGTGATGCTGCGAAGAGTGGTCATGACGATGACGCTAGGTTCGAGCGGCATACGGATGCTTCTCCAATCCTGCTCATCCCGACCGCTCACGACGTATGCCGGTGGGTCGGGTGTTCGGCCCCACCCCCTGCCGCTGCGAAGACCTCGGCCCCGATCGGAGCGAGGATGGCGGGATGCTGGTGCTTCGCGCGCCGCGACTGTTCGATGGTGAACGAATGCTGCACGGCCTCGAGATCGTCGTCGCCGAGGACGGCTCGATCGCGGAGGTGCGCCCCCGGCAGGACGCCCCGAGCAACGCCGAGGTCATCGACTACGGCGGCGACACGACGCTCCTGCCGGGGCTCGTCGACGGCCACCAGCACCTGTCCTGGGGTTCCACGCCCTCGGCGCTGGAGGGGCTGGCCCATGACCGGGCCTTCCTGCGCAAGCAGACCTTGGGCAACGCGCGGCTGGCGCTGGCCGCCGGCGTGACGACCGTCCAGGACGTCGGCGACGGGGACTACCTCGTCGTGGACGTGCGCAACGAGGTGTCCGGCGACCCGATGCTGCCGCGGATCCTCGCCAGCGGCCCGCCGATCACGAGCGTCGGCGGGCACTGCCACTTCTTGGGCGGCTCCGAGACCCGTCCGGCCGACGTTGCGGCGACGGTCCGGGAGCATGCCGAGCGCGGCGTCGACCTGATCAAGGTGATGGCCTCCGGCGGCAACGTCACACCCGGGTCCCTGCCATGGGACTCACAGTTCGACCGAGAGACCCTGCGGGCGATCGTGACAGAGGCGGCTCGTCACGGCCTCGGCGTCGCGGCGCACGGACACGGGGTCCAGGCGATCTGGGACAGTGTGGAGGCTGGTGTCGCGAGCATCGAGCACTGCACCTTCATGACCGCTGACGGCGTCGACCCCGACCCGGACCTGCGCCGGCTGCTCGCCGAGTCCGGTGTCGTCATCCGGCTCACGGCGGGCAGCTCCCCCGGCGGCCCACCGCCACCGCCGGCGATCGCGTCCCGGCTGCCGCTCGTCGGCTCGGCGATCATGGAGCTGCATAGCCTCGGCGCCCGCCTCGTCGCATCGACCGATGCCGGAGTCGGCCCGGGCAAGCGTCACGACACGCTGCCCTACGCGCTGGCGTTCTTCGCGACTCTCGGAATCCCGGCGACCGAGTGCCTGTCGATGATGACGGCCCGGGCCGCCGACGCGGTCGGACTTGCCACCGTGTGCGGCCGGCTCCGCGCCGGGCTGGTTGCCGACGTGCTGGTCGTGTCCGGTGACCCGACCACCGACCCGGCCGCGTTGCTCGACGTCCGGGCCGTGCACCGTGCCGGCAGGCTCGTCGCCGGGCCGTCCTCCCGACCTCGTCCCGAGCCTCCGCCATCCCCGGGCTGAGCCGGCAGTGGGTCGCCGGTGTCTCCGTATGCCGCCTGGGTCGCCCGACGTGTTACCGGACGGGTTACCGGACCGGATGTGCTGCACCCACAACACCTTCGGTTCGGTAACCCGTGCGGTAACCCGTCGGCGCGGTGCCCGGGATGCCGCGCGACAGGGACTGGCCGGGTACCCGGTACCAGGTACCAGGTACCAGGTACCACTGGCCAGCGGAGTGTCCGCGCGCCAGGTGCACCACGGATGAGACCGGTCCAGCGCAGCCGTGCGGTTCAGCGAGGACCCCGTCCACCCGCCCGGTTACCCGACGGGTTACCCGACTGGATGTGCTGCGCCCGCAACACCTTCGGTCAGGTAACCAGTCCGCTAGCCGGTCGCCGTGCCCGAAGTAGCGTTGGCGGCCGCGCCGGCTCCGGCGTTGGGATCGCCCTGACCCGGGAGCTGTCCGGTCTGGCCAAGCTGACCCCGGCCCTGTTGGACCTGACCCTGCTGGCCGGTCGGACCGAGCTGGCCGCCCTGACCGCCCCGGCCGAAGCCACCTCCGGTCCCACCTGGCCCCCCTCGGCCCAGCTGCCCGCCCGGCCCATCGCCGCTCTGGGAACCTGTTCCGGCAGGAACCAGTGCCGCCGCCGAGACCGCTCCGACCCCGGAGAGGCCGATCGCCAGCGCCGCCGCGATCGCGGTCTTCTTGCCCGACCAGGTCGGAGCCCTGACCGCGGGGGCAGTGGCTGCACCGTCAGCAGCGGTGACACCAGCAGCCGCGCCGACAGTGCCGGAAGCCGCAGAAACCGCGGGAGCCGACGGCACGGCATACGGAAGGGACTCGGTCGGGGAAACGGGGGCGAAGACCTCGGTGTTCGGGCCGAGCTCGTCGCGGGGGGTCGTCGTCATGCTGGTCTCCTGGGACAGGTGGGAACGCGTCGTCGACCACGCTCGCCACCCGGCCTGTGGCACGACTGTGGCCCACATATCGACCCTCTGGGAACCCGGCACAGAGGCTTCACAGGAAAGGCACAGGACTTCGAGGGCGCGGACACACGACGACCGCGCGACACTGATGGTCATGAACCCGACCAAGACCTCGACGGCCAAGCTGGTGCGCGCCGATGGATCCCCCGTCCGCGTCCTCATCGTCGACGACGAGGCCAACCTGACCGAGCTGCTCGCCATGGCGCTGCGCTACGAGGGCTGGGATGTCCGTACCGCCGCCTCCGGCATGGAGGCGGTCCGCGCCGCGCGCGAGTTCGGGCCGGACGCAGTCGTGCTCGACATGATGCTCCCCGACTTCGACGGCATGGAGGTGCTGCGCCGGATGCGCGGCGAGACGCCCAACGTGCCCGTCCTCTTCCTCACCGCCAAGGACGCCGTCGAGGACCGGGTGGCGGGTCTCACGGCGGGCGGCGACGACTACGTCACCAAGCCGTTCAGCCTCGAGGAGGTCGTCGCCCGGGTCCGCGCCCTCATGCGACGCACCGCCATCGTCACCGACGAGTCCTCCTCGCTCCTCGCCGTCGGCGACCTCACCCTCGACGAGGACAGCCACGAGGTCACCCGCGGCGGCACCCAGATCTCGCTCACCGCAACGGAGTTCGAGCTACTGCGCTACCTCATGCGCAACCCCAGGCGAGTCCTCTCCAAAGCCCAGATCCTCGACCGGGTGTGGAACTACGACTTCGGCGGTCAGGCCAATGTCGTCGAGCTCTACATCTCCTACCTCCGCAAGAAGATCGACGTCGGTCGCAACCCGATGATCCACACCATGCGGGGCGTCGGCTACGTCCTCAAGCCCGCGGACTGAGTTCACCGGCATACGACCGATTTCGTATGCCGCCCGCTCACCTCTCCCCGAACTCACCCCTCCCCGGAGCAGCCAGTCATGACCCCCGTCACGTTCGTGAAGCCCGCAGGGTGGACCCTGCGGGCCAAGATCGTCGCGTCGGTCGTCGCGCTCTTCACCGTTGTGATGCTCGGGACCGGCGCAGCAACCGTGCTCCTGACCCGGGACTACCTGACCACGAAGCTCACACAAGACCTCGACGGGGCTACTGGACGACTGACCGGCACTGCTGGCCCGCGCGACCACGATCCCTACGGCGGGCCGGCACCAGTTCCAGGCGGCGGTGACCCGAGCTCGCTGCTCATCCTTGGAATACAGGACGGTGCCGTGGTGTCGGTGAACGGCACGCTCCTGAACCGGGTGGTCAACGACAGCAACGAGCGCGATGTCCTCGACGCCGACCAGGTGGCGATCCTCCAGAACGCGCACCTTGGGAGCACCCCTCGGCGCATCGACGTCGGCGGCGATGTCGGCAGCTATCTCCTTAAAGCGCAACGAATTTCGGGCGCCATCACGCTGGTCACGGGTGTCCCGACGAGGGGAGTGGACGAGGCGGTTACCCGAATCATCCTCCTCGTCAGTGGCGGGACACTGCTCGGGCTGCTGGTCGTCGGTGCCGGCGGTTGGTACCTCGTCCAGCGCAATCTTGAGCCACTGGAACGAGTCGCCGCCACCGCTCGACGGGTCTCCAACCTCAAGCTCGACTCCGGCGATGTGGCGCTCGCCGAGCGGGTGGCGCCGCGCGACACCGACCCACGGACCGAGGTCGGCCAGGTCGGCCTCGCGTTCAACCGGATGCTCGACAACGTCGACGGCGCCTTGCAGTCCCGGCAGGAGAGCGAGATGCGGGTGCGGCAGTTCGTCGCCGACGCCTCGCATGAGCTGCGGACGCCGCTCGCCTCGATCCGCGGGTACGCCGAGCTGTCCCGCCGCGAGAAGGACCCGGTGCCGCCGGCCGTCACCCACGCCCTGTCGCGGGTGGAGTCCGAGGCGCAGCGGATGACCTCTCTCGTCGAGGACCTGCTGCTCCTCGCCCGGCTCGACGAGGGCCGACCGCTCGACCGCGAGGAGGTGGACCTGACCAGGATCGCGATCAACGCGGTGAGCGATGCCCACGCCGCGTCCCCCGACCACACCTGGCGGCTGGACCTGCCCGATGAGCCGGTCACCGTCATGGGTGACGAGGCGCGGCTGCACCAGGTGCTCACCAACCTGCTCGCCAACGCCCGCACTCACACGCCCGAGGGGACGACCGTCGTCACCGCGGTTCAGCCCGCGGGCGGCGCTGTTCGGATCTCGGTGACCGACAACGGTCCGGGTATCCCAGAAGCGTTGCAGCGCAAGGTGTTCGAGCGGTTCACCCGGGGCGATGACTCCCGCTCGCGGGCAGCTGGCTCGACCGGTCTGGGCCTGTCGATCGTGGCCGCGGTCGGTCAGGCGCACGGCGGCACCGTCGACGTGGAGAGCCACCCGGGGCGGACGAGCTTCAGCGTCACCCTCCCCACCCCGGCCGCCTGACCGACGCACCACCAGCGTCAGCACTCCGCGCAGTCGTCAACTGGCCGACACCAGCCACGACGACGCCCGCCCGACCCGAGCGCCGCCAACGCATCGGGACGGCTCAGAAATGGCACAGCATCTGCATAGCGCTACGGCCGAGAGTCATCGGCATGGACACGATGACCTTCACACCGGCGCCGTCCGCGGCGGCCACGAGTGCGACGACGAGCACGGCCCCACCACCCACGGGCGTCCGACCCGACGAGGTCGACGCCCACCCCGGATCCCCCGGCCGCGGCCGGATCGCGCGCATCTGGCACGGTCCTGAGGGCGACCCAGCGTGGGCCCGACCCGCACTCCTCGGCCTGCTCCTCGGCACGGCGGTCCTCTACTTCTACAACCTCACCTCGAGCGGCTACGCCAACTCGTTCTACTCCGCCGCCGTCCAGGCCGGCAGCGCGAGCTGGAAGGCCTTCTTCTACGGCTCCTCCGACGCCGCCAGCTCGATCACCGTCGACAAGCCGCCGGCCTCGCTGTGGCTGATGGCTCTGTCGGTCCGCGTCCTCGGGCTGAGCTCGTTCGCGATCCTGCTGCCCCAGGTCCTCATGGGCGTCGGGACGGTCGGGGTCGTGTATGCCGCGGTGAAGCGCTACTTCTCCACTGCCGCAGGCCTTTTGGCCGGCGTCGTCATGGCGCTCACGCCGGTTGCGGTGCTCATGTTCCGCTTCAACAACCCCGACGCGCTACTCACCTTCCTCATGGCGCTCGGCGCCTACGCGACGATGCGCTCGGTCGAGAAGGGCTCGATCCGCTGGATGGCGATCACCGGTGTCTTCATCGGGCTCGGCTTCCTCACCAAGACCCTCCAGGTGTTCCTCGTCGTCCCGTTCTTCGGGCTGGCCTACCTGCTGTTCGCCAACACCACCCTCCGTCGCCGGATCATCGGCTCGATCGCCGCGCTGGCCGCCATGGTGCTCTCCGCCGGCTGGTGGGTTGCCGTCGTCGAGCTCGTCCCGGCCTCGATGCGTCCCTACATCGGTGGCAGCCAGGACAACGACTTCCTCTCACTCACCTTCGGCTACAACGGTTTCGGCCGGCTGACCGGCAACGAGACCGGCTCGGTCGGCGGCGGCGGCAACGGCACGTCGGGCGGCAACTGGGGCGCGACCGGCATCGGGCGTCTCTTCAACTCCGAGATCGGTGGCCAGATCTCCTGGCTCATCCCCAGTGCCGTCATCCTCCTGGCCGTCGGCCTCTTCCTCCGGTCTCGTATGCCGCGCACCGACCTGCGCCGAGCGGCCTACGTCGTGTGGGGTGGCTGGCTACTCGTCACCGGGCTGACCTTCTCCTTCATGGCCGGCATCTTCCACGCCTACTACACCGTTGCCCTCGCACCCGCCGTCGCCGCCCTCGTCGGCATGGGCGCCGTCGAGGCCTGGGAGAAGCGGCATCACCCGGTGGCGACGATCGCGCTCAGTGCGGCGACCGCAGCCGCGTCGGTGTGGGGCTTCGTGCTGCTGACCCGCACCACGGCATACGGGTCCTGGCTGCGGATCGGCGTCCTCGCCATCGGACTCGCCGCCGCCTTCCTCCTGCTGGCGGTCAACCAGCTGCACAAGAAGGCCATCCCGCTTGTCATCGCCGGCGCCATCGCGGCCGGGCTCGCCGGACCGACGGCCTACTCGCTCTCCACCGTCGCCACGGGGCACACCGGCTCCATCGTCGATGCCGGCCCGAGCACCGGCGGCATGGGCGGTATGGGTGGCGGCGGCGGTATGCCGCGTGGCCAGTTCGGCCCGCCCGGAACCACCACCGGCGGTACCGGTACCCAGGCCAACGGTGGAACCGTCGGCGGAACCCAGGGCGGAACCACCGGTGGCACCACCGGCGCCCAGGGCGGCACCGGCGGCATGGGCGGCCTGCTCAACGCCTCGACCCCGTCGACCGAGGTGGTCGCGGCCCTGTCCGCCAACGCCGGCGACTACACCTGGGTCGCCGCAGCGATCGGCTCGCAGAACGCGGCCGGCCTCCAGCTCGGAACCCAGCTGCCCGTCATGGCCATTGGCGGCTTCAACGGCTCCGACCCGAGCCCGACGCTCGCCCAGTTCGAGGCCTACGTCAAGGCCGGGAAGATCCACTACTTCCTGGCCAGCAGCACCGGCGGTGGACCCGGGGGCGGCAGCAACGGCTCCGCGAGCCAGATCTCGCAGTGGGTCGCGGCCAGCTACACGGAGGTGACGATCGGCAGCCAGACGTTCTACGACCTGACCCAGCCACTCACCTCCAGCACGTCCGGCACGTCGAGCACCACGACGACCTGACCACCCGACGACCGACCCAGCCACCCGGCATACGAGCGAATGGACCCGACCATGACCCCCGTCCTCGACGTCGTCGTTCCCGTCCACAACGAGGAGGCCACCCTCGCCGCGTGCGTCCGGCGGCTGAACGCCCACCTCACGGCGACGTTCCCCTACCCGTTCCGGATCACCGTCGCCGACAACGCGAGCACCGACACGACCCTTGCCGTGGCGCACCACCTCCTCGACGAGCTGCCGGCCGTCGCCGTCGTCCACCTGGACGGCAAGGGTCGCGGTCGGGCCCTCAAACAGGTCTGGCTCGCGTCGGACGCGCCGATCCTCGCCTACATGGACGTCGACCTGTCGACCGACCTGGACGGCCTCTGGCCGCTCGTCGCGCCGCTGATGTCCGGGCACTCCGACCTGGCGATCGGCAGCCGGCTGGCCCGGCAGGCGCGGGTCGTCCGGGGAACGAAACGGGAGGCGATCTCGCGCTGGTACAACCTCGTCCTCCGTGGGGCGCTCGGCGCACGGTTCTCCGACGCGCAGTGCGGGTTCAAAGCGATCCGCGCCGACGTCGCGCACGAGCTGCTGCCGCTCGTCGAGGACCCGACCTGGTTCTTCGACACCGAGCTGCTCGTCCTCGCCGAGCGCTGCAACCTGCGCATCCACGAGGTCCCCGTCGACTGGTACGACGACCCCGACTCGCGCGTCGACATCATCCGCACCGCCGCGGACGACCTGCGTGGCGTCATCCGTATGCGGCGTGCCCTCGCCTCCGGGTCGCTGCCGGTCGCTGACATCGCCCGACGGATCGGGCGGACCCGGCCGACGAGCGGCGTGGGCGGGCAGGCGATCACCTTCGCCCTGATCGGCGTCCTGTCGTGGGTGCTGCAGCTCGGCCTGTTCGCCTCACTCCGGCATACGGTCTCGTCGTCGGCCCAGGTCGCCAACGTCGTCTCGCTCGTCCTCGCGACCCTGGCGAACACCTGGGCCAACCGGCGCTGGACGTTCGGGATCCGCGGACGGTCCGGTTGGAGGCGCCACCAGCTCTCCGGCCTGGCCATCGTCGGCGTCACCCTCGCGCTGACGTCTGGCGCTCTCGAGCTGCTGCGCGCCATCGTCCCGGCGGCACCCACGTGGCTCGAGACCGGCGCTGTCGGGGTGGCCACGGCGCTCGCCACGGCCGCGAAGTTCGGGGTGATGCGGGGCATCGTCTTCCGCCCCCGACCGGCCGCCGCGGCGCCCGTGTCCGAGAAGGTGGACCCATTTTGCTCCGAGGCGGCCTCGGCAGATACCCTGACGGGCGCACAAGGAGGCGTCGCCTAGTCCGGTCTATGGCGCCGCACTGCTAATGCGGTTTGGGTTTATCGCCCATCGAGGGTTCAAATCCCTCCGCCTCCGCTCGAGACGACCGACGGGGCCTGACCGAACGCTTCGCGTTCGTCAGGCCCCGTCGGCGTCAGCGAGCGCAAGCAGATCCACGCCTCCGCCGTTATCGGACCGCGGAGTCGGGTCCACGCCTCCGCCCGAACGGCCCCCTGACGCAACCTCTGCTAGCAGAGCTTGGGTCACTCAGCACAGGTTGCATCCTGTGCTGAGTGACCCAAGCTCTGCTGAGTCGCGCGACTCAGCAGGGCAGTGCCAAGGCGTCGTCGCCGGGGGCGCACACGACATCGCGATCGGGCTGCTGCTCCACGGGGTTCCTGCCGCTGGACGCGCCGGCGAGCGCCGGCCAGATCGGGCACGACGGCACAACAACCAACGCTTTGTCGCCGACACACGTAAGGGACCCATTTCACGAAGTCGGCGCCCGAACCCGCAGGATGGACCCATGAGGTCTCGGGGAATCGCCATCGCCGTCGCGCTCCTGCTCGTCGCCGGAGTCGGCGGCGGCACCTGGTGGTGGAAGGTCACCGCGGGCCAACGCGCCCAGGACCGCTCGGCCCGCGCCCTCGTCGACGAGCTCGCATCGGGCTGGGCCAAGCGTGACCTGGCGAACCCCAGCGTCCCCTTCACCGATCCCAAGGTTCGCGACTCGTTCGCCCCCACGTTCGCCGGCCTCGGCAGCCAGACCAAGGCCACTGTCACCGTCGACTCCTGGAAGCGCGCGGGCGACAAGGCGTCAGGCGACCTCTCGGTGAGCTGGCAGGTCTCGGCGACCCAGATGTGGGCCTACCACGTACCGGTGAGCGCGGCATACGACGGCACGAAGTGGGCGCTGACCACCTCCCCGGACGTCTCCCCCTGGGTCCCGGGAATCAAGAGCACCGACACGGTCAGCCTCAAGCGGGTCTGGGGCACCCGCGGCGACCTGCTCGACGACTCCAGCAACCCGCTCATGCCGATGGGCAACGTCTATCCCGTCGCCCTCGACCCGACGCGCGCGACCCCCGCGACGGCCGCTGCCCTGGAAAAGCTCACCGACCAACCGAAGGGCTCGCTCGTCGCCAAGCTGGCCGCCGCGACCAAGGCCGGCTCCAAGGGTCCGATCCCGGTCATCACCTACCGGCAGAGCGACTTCGACTCCCGGTCCAAGCAGCTCGACGCGCTCAAGGGGGTCATCTACCCGCGCACCCAGCAGCCGCTCGCCGTGACCAGGACGTTCGGGCAGCCGGTGCTCGGGTCGTTCGGCGAGGTCACTGCCGAGATGATCGCCAAGAGCAGCGGCCGGTATGCCGTCGGCGACCGGGCCGGCCTCTCCGGCCTGCAAGGCCAGTACGACGCCGTCCTCGGCGGCTCGCCAGGGCTGCGGGTGGTGAGCAGCACCGGCAAGTCTCTGCTGGACGTGGCCGCGGTCGACGGCAATGACGTCAAGACCTCGCTCCGGCCGGCCGTCCAGAACGCCGCGCAACAGGCCGTCGCCGCCGCCAAGGGAACCCCCGCCGCGATCGTCGCCATCGACGTCCCCACCGGCAACGTCGTCGCGGTCGCCGACAACCCGACGAGCGGCTACGACCGGGCGACGACCGGCCAGTACCCCCCGGGGTCGACGTTCAAGATCATCACCTCCTACGCCCTCCTGACCGGCAAGAAGGCGACGCCGCAGACCACCGTCTCCTGCCCCAAGACCTACGTCGTCGACGGCCGCACCTTCCACAACTTCGAGGGCGAGGCGCTCGGCACGCCGACCCTCGACCTCAACTTCGCGCACTCGTGCAACACCGCGTTCATCCAGATGGCCGAGAAGCTCGGCAAGGGTGACCTGACGACCGCAGCCCAGGCCTTCGGGATCGGGGGCGACTGGGGCCAGGGGCTGGGGATCGGTGGTGCGTATGCCGGTCAGGTCCCGCCCGCGAACGGCCAGACCGACAAGGTGGCCGCCGCCATCGGCCAGGCCCGTGACCTCGCGTCACCGGTCGGGATGGCCGCCGTCGCGGCGAGCATCGCCCGCGGGTCGTTCCTCCCGCCAGTGCTCGTGCAGTCGGGAGCACCGGCGCGCACCCCGTCGCCCTTGGACGCCAAGGCGGTCGCCGACATCAGGTCGATGATGCGGCTTGTGGTGACCACCGGAACCGGCTCGGCGCTGAAGTCAGCAGCCGGCGGACCGGTCTTCGGCAAGACGGGCACGGCTGAGTACGGCACCGCCGTCCCGCCGAAGAACCGGGTCTGGTTCGTGGGCTACCAGGGCAAGCTCGCCTTCGCCGTCATGGTCGAGGACGGCGTGAGTGGCGGCACGGTGGCAGCACCCATCGCCAAGGCCTTCCTCGACGCGGTCAACAAGTAGGGACCAGGTAGCCCGCAACCACCCGGCATACGACGAGAGCCCCCGACGCGTGCGCGTCGGGGGCTCTCGCTGGAAAGTCGAGGGTAGACCTCGTCAGACCGGGCGGACCTGGTCGGCCTGCGGGCCCTTCGGGCCCTGGGTGACCTCGAACTCGACGCGCTGCGCCTCGTCGAGCGTGCGGTAGCCCGGCACGTCGATGGCCGAGTAGTGAACGAACACGTCTGGTCCGCCGCCGTCCTGGGCGATGAAACCAAAGCCCTTCTCAGCGTTGAACCACTTAACGACGCCCTGTGCCATGGAGTTGCTTCTTCCTTCTTGATGCGATGTGCCGTCGGAGGCCACGAACGGTGTGGGCTCCCAGGCTGCAGCCACAACCCCGTCTGTGACGAAAATCCCGCCTGCTGTGTTAGCCAAGCGGGATCAAAGACGCGCGAGGACTGCATGTGCAACCGTTGCGAAAACTAGCACTTTCTAGGCCTACCCGCGCGTTTGTGACGCAACAGTTCATCCTTTGGCCACCTGTCGGACCGAACCCCGCCCGCACCGGTGCCCAGTTCCGGTGCGGCGCCACGGGGCTCACCCGTCGATCGACTCAGGAGAGCGGCGCCGGAACGGCGAAGACGGGGCACGGGGCATCGAGCAGGACCTGCTGGCTCGTGCTGCCGAGGAAGTACTTTCCGACCGGGCTGCGGTGGCGGATGCCGATCACGATGAGGTCGGCCCCAACCCGCTCGGCGGCCTCGAGGATGGCCTCGGAGGGAGCCAGCGTGCCCGTCGGCTGCTCGATGACGTGGTCGATCCCGAGCTCGGCGAGCTGCGCGTCCAGGGCGTCGAGGTCCTGGGGCGTCGCGAAGTGCGGGCCGGAGTTGTCACCGCCCTTGCCAGTGTTGACGACGACGAGCTGCTGGGATCGCAGCTGTGCCTCGCGGATCGCGGCATCGACCGCGGCACTGCCTTCCTTTGACGGGATGTACCCGACGACGATAGTCATTTCCGCACTCTCCCAAGGGATTTGGGTGTTGACAAGGGGATGGTCACGGGTGCCGCCACCAGCAGGGGGACGGTCGCAGCACCCGTGACCACGTCAGGCCGCCGAGTCCTGGCTCAGCTTCGTGGCGCCGGTCATGATCGCCACTCCCTCACCCATGTCGTGGGTCTGTGGGGTGATCACGCCGGCCCGACCGCCGAGCCGCTGGATGTGGATGCGGTCGGCGACCTCCCACACGTGCGGCATGTTGTGGCTGATCAGGATGATCGACTGGCCCTTGTCGCGGAGCTGCTTGACCATGTCGAGCACCATGCCCGACTCCTTGACACCGAGGGCAGCGGTCGGCTCGTCGAGGACGACGACCTTGCTCCCGAAGGCGGCGGCGCGCGCGACGGCGACAGCCTGCCGCTGACCACCGGAGAGGGTCTCGACCGCCTGACCCATGTTCTGGATGGTCTGGATCCCGAGGTTCTGGACCGCGTCGCCGGCGCGGCGCTCCATCCCCTTCTTGTCGAGCATCCGGAGCACCGAGCCGAGCGGACCCTTGCGCCGTTCCTCGCGCGCGAGGTACAGGTTGCTCGCGATGTCGAGCGCGGGGATGACGGCCAGCTGCTGGTAGACCGTCTCGATCCCGGCTTCGCGGGCGTCCTGCGGCTTCTTGAAATGGACCGGCTGCCCGCTCATCGTGATCTCACCGGAGTCCGGGACATAGGCGCCGGTGAGGCACTTGATGAGGGTGGACTTGCCGGCTCCGTTGTCGCCGATGACCGCGAGGACCTCGCCGGGGTAGAGGTCGAGGTCGACCCCGTCGAGGCCGACGACCCGACCGAAGGTGATGACGAGCTTGCGTGCCGAGAGGACCGGCTGCTTGCTGTAGACGTCCTCCTTGCCGGCGGGCACGCCGCCGTAGGCGACTTCGAGGTCTGACGCGCTCATGCCTTGACCCTCCTGATCCACTGGTCGATGGCCACGGCGATGATGACGAGCAGCCCCGTTGCGAGGACCCGCCACTGCTGGTTGACACCCATCTGCGACAGACCGAAGTCGAAGGTCTGGACGATGAGGGCGCCGATGAGGGTCCCGATCAGGCGTCCGCGCCCACCGAACAGGCTCGTACCGCCGATGACGACTGCAGTGATCGAGTCCAGGTTGGCGGTGGGCGCTGCATTGGGCGTCGCTGCCCCGGCCCGACCGATGAGGATCCACGCGGCAATGCCGTAGACGAGTCCGGCCACGGTGTAGACCGCGAGCAGGATCCGCTTGCTCGGAACACCGGAGAGGCGAGCGGACTCGGCGTCGTCGCCCACGGCATACACATAACGACCCCAGGCCGTCTGCGACAGGACGAACGACATCACCGCATAGATCGCGATGACGACGACGATGCCCCAGGTCAGCCGGAACTTGCCGATCCCGAAGTCGTTGCCGAGGGCGTTGAGCAGCCCGGGCAGGTGCTCCTGCTGGATGCTCTCACCCCCGGAGTAGAGCAGCGCGATGGCCGTGAAGATGCTCAGCGTGCCGAGGGTGACGATGAACGGCGGCAGGTTGATCCGGGTGACGAGCAGCCCGTTGATCGCTCCGGCCCCGACCGCGAGGGCGACGCCGATGAGCAGGCCGAGGACCCCCGGCATACCGCCGTCCTTGGTCAACGTGGCCATGACCATCATGGAGAGGACCATGACCGCACCCACCGACAGGTCGATGCCCGCGGTGAGGATGACGAGGGTCTGGCCGACCGCGAGTGCCGCCACGACGGCCGTCTGCTGCAGCAGGATGCCCATCGAGTTGGCCGTGAGGAAGGTGGGCGTGGCGATGAAGAACGCCACGAACGTCACGAACAGGAGGAACAGCGGGCTGAGCCACGGCCGGCCGTGCAGCTGGTGCTGAATCCGCTGGAGGGGCGACTGCTGTCGCCGGGCGAACTCGGCGGCAGCCGACGAGACGTCGGCGGTCATGGTCAGTTGCCCCAGCAGATCTTGGACCCGGCGTCGGAGGTGATGCTGTCGACCCCCGTGGCCGGCTTGTCCGTCACGAGCGCGACTCCGGTGTTGTAGAAGTCGAGGCCGGGCGAGGTGCTCGGCTTCGCGCCGCCGCGCGCGATCTTGGCGATGGCCTCCATGCCGAGCTGGGCCATCTTGAGCGGGTACTGCTGGGCGGTGGCGCCGATGACGCCGCTCTTGACGCTGCCGACGCCGGCGCAACCGCCGTCGACCGAGACGATCAGGGCCGTCTTGCCCGCCGCCTTGAGGGCAGCGTTCGCGCCGACAGCGGTCGGCTCGTTGATCGTGTAGACGAGGTTGATGTTCGGGTTCTTGGCGAGGCACTTCTCCATCGCGGAGCGGCCACCGTCCTCGGCGCCCTGACCGGCCTCGTTGCAGACGATCGTGTAGGTGCCGCCGCTGTAGCTGCCGGTCTTGGCCTCGTCGCCGTTCTTCTTGCCGTCCTTGACGTCGATGCCCATGCCCTCAAGGAAGCCCTGGTCACGGTTGTAGTCGACGGAGACGACCTTGTCGTTGAACAGGTCGAGCAGGGCGATGACGGCGGGCTTGCCCGCCAGGGTCTTGGCCGCCCACTCACCGTCGAGCTTGCCCGCAGCCCGGTTGTCGGTGGCGAAGGTGATGTCGACCGTGCTCGCGGGGTCCGGAGGCGTGTCCAGCGCGATGACGAAGAGTCCGGACTTGCGGGCCTTTTCGATCGCCGCGTTGACACCGGTGCTCATGGGGGTGATCAGGATGCCCTTGTCACCGCGGGCGACGGAGTTCTCGATCGCCGTGATCTGGCCCTGGTCGTCGCCCTCCTGCTTGCCGGAGGCGACCGTCAGCTTGACGTTGTTCTTCGTCGCGTCGGCCTTGGCGCCCTTCTGCATGGCAACGAAGAACGGGTTGGTCGAGTCCTTGGTGATCAGGCTGACCCCGACCGCGGTCTGGCCGCCGGTCCCGGAATCTGTCGAGCTTCCGCGGTTGCATGCGGACAGTCCGAGGGCGAGGGTGCCGACGGCGGTCAGGGCCAGCGTGCGCCGGCCGAAGGAGCTGCTGAAGGTACGCATCGTTGCGTCCACCTCTCCAGGGGAGCTGATCCCCGTTAGACAACGTTGTCGCTTGGTGTTCTAGCGGGCTCTTGTATTGCTGTCAACCCTTAGTTACATTCCGTGTCGTGACCTTGACATCGGTGTCACCCGAGCGCTCAAGGGGTCGGGCCACCATGCGCGAGGTCGCGGCCCTGGCCGGGGTGAGCCTGAAGACGGTGTCACGCGTGGTGAACCGTGAGCCGAATGTCTCTCCTTCCGTCCGTGAACGAGTGGAGCGCGCCGCGGCCAAGCTCGACTACCGGCACAACCTGGCCGCGAGCAACCTGCGCAAGGCCCACGGTCGCACAGGATCGCTCGGAGCGCTCGTCCAGGACATCTCCAACAGCTTCTCCTCCAGCGTGCTCCGCGGCATCGAGAACGCGGCGCGCGACCGTGGTCTGGCCCTCGTCGCCGCCAGCCTGGACGAGGACGCCGACCGCGAGATGTCGCTGGTGCGCGACCTGGTGACCCGTCGCGTCGACGGCCTGATCATGATGCCGTCCAGCGACCGGCAGGACTATCTCGCGTCCGAGCTGCGCGCAGGGCTGCCGATGGTCTTCATCGACCGACCGCCGACCGGGATCGACTGCGACTACGTGGTCGTCGACAACGTCCGCGGCGGCCGCCTGGCCACCGAGCACCTCCTGGCCGCAGGGCACCGACGCATCGCCGTCGTGGCCGACGACGAGCACATCTACACCGCGGCCGGGCGGAGGGCCGGCTTTGCCGAGGCGTATGCCGCGCGCGGCCTCTCCCCCGACCCGGCCCTGATCGTCAGCGGGCTGCGCAACGAAGCCGCGGGGCTCGCCGCGGTCGACGCCCTGCTGCGCCTCGCCGACCCGCCCACTGCGATCTTCGCCTCGCGAAACACGTTGTGCGTGGCGGCTGTTCGCGCCCTCGCACGCTGCGGACTGCAGCGCTCGGTGGCCCTTGTCGGCTTCGACGACTTCCCGCTGGCCGACGTCATCGAGCCCGGGCTCACCGTCATCGGTCAGGACACGTCGCGGATCGCCGAGAAGGTGGCCGAGCTGCTATTCGCCCGACTGGACGGGTCGACCGCACGCCCGCACCATGTGATCCTGCCGCCGACCCTCATTGTCCGCGGGTCGGGCGAGATTCCCCCGCCGGCGAGCCGCTGATCGCGGGTGCGCCTCGGCTGCCGTGTTCGCTTGTCGCAAGGTTGGCCGACATGTCGGACACTTCAGCGACAAACGAACACACTCGGGACTCGGGCGAGTGCGGAGGGCGTGGTGGGTCCTACGCCCAACGCCGAACGCCCGCTCGGGCGCGAAGCGCCCTTCGGGCTTCGGCGGAGGGCGTGGTGGGTCCTGCGCCCAACGCCGAACGCCCGCTCGGGCGCGAAGCGCCCTTCGGGCTTCGGCGGAGGGCGTGGGATTCGAACCCACGATGACGTTGCCGCCATAGCGGTTTTCAAGACCGCCGCACTAGGCCACTATGCGAGCCCTCCTCGTATGCCGCGTGCTCACCGAGGTGAGGACGCAGCGGCACAACGCTAATGCACGACCCGCATCCATCGAAGCGACCGCACACCCAGTCGGCCGTGGAGGAGCCGGTAGGGTCGGCACGAGTACTCGAAAGGACCGATCCATGGCCAAGCTCACCCTCGTCGTCGGCCTCGCGGCCGGTTACGTGCTCGGCGCACGCGCGGGCAAGAGGCGTTATCGCCAGATCAAGCGGGTCTCCAACAAGGTGTGGACGAGCCATCCGGTGGAGCGCCGGAAGGCGGACCTCAAGATCGTGGCCAGGACCAAGGCGGCGCCGTTCGTCGCCGACCGGATCAGCGACGCGGCGAAGGCCGCCGGTCAGGCGTTGCGTGAGTCGGGCAGCCGTACTCCCAAGTACATACCGGCGATCCCGACCCACGTCGTCGACCACCCACACACCGGCACCGACGGCTGACGCCGAGCTTCCGGCATACGAGCTGGCCCGGCTCAGCCGTCAGATGAAGATGGCTGGATCGCGGAACAGCGCTTCGTACGGGTCCTCGCCCGCCTTCGGGAAACGGACCGTCGCAGGTATGCCGGTCGCAACGGCCCCGGCCGGAAGGTCGCGCACCACAACGGAGTTCGCGCCGATCTGGACGTCGTCGCCGATGTAGACCGGACCGAGGACCTTGGCGCCCGCACCGATCGTGACCCGGTTGCCAACGGTGGGGTGTCGCTTGACCTTCTCCGAGGACCGCGCACCGAGGGTCACGCCGTGGTAGAGCATGACGTCGTCGCCGACCTCCGCGGTCTCGCCGATGACAACGCCCATCCCGTGGTCGATGAAGAAGCGCCGACCGAGGACCGCGCCCGGGTGGATCTCGACCCCGGTGACCGACCGGACGACGATCGCCAGGACGCGTGCGAGCAGCCGGGTGCCCGGTCGGAGAAAGAGCCGGTGAAGGACGCGGTGAGCCCAGATGGCGTGCAGGCCTGGCGAGGTGAGGATCAGCTCGAGCCGTCCGTTGGCGGCAGGATCACGAGCCATGGCCGCGTCGACATCCTCCCGCGCCTGGGCGAGGGCGGAGCCGATTGCGTTGCCGGACAAAGGAATCGCCTCAGTCCACCAGACCCTCGAAGAGGATCGTGGACAGGTAGCGCTCACCGAAGTCGGGGATGACCACGACGATCGTCTTGCCGGCGCTCTCCGGGCGGGCCGCGACCTGGGCGGCGGCTGCGAGGGCGGCGCCGGAGGAGATCCCGACGAGCAGGCCCTCCTGGGTCGCGGCCTTGCGGGCCCACTCGACGGCCGTCTCGGCGTTGATGTCGATGACCTCGTCGTAGATCTCGCGGTCGAGGATCTCGGGGACGAAGTTGGCGCCGAGGCCCTGGATCTTGTGGCCGGCGGGCGCACCCCCGTTGAGGATCGGCGACTCGGCCGGCTCCACCGCGATGATCTTGACGTCGGGCTTGCGGCCCTTGAGGACCTGGCCGACGCCGGTGATCGTGCCGCCGGTACCGATCCCGGACACGACGATGTCGACCTCGCCGTCGGTGTCCTTCCAGATCTCCTCGGCCGTGGTCTTGCGGTGGATCTCGGGGTTCGCCGCGTTGGCGAACTGGCGGGCCAGCACGCCGCCGCGCTCCTCGGCGATCGCGTTGGCGCGCTCGACGGCACCGCGCATGCCCTCCGGGCCGGGGGTGAGGATGAGCTCGGCGCCATAGGCCCGCAGCAGCGCCCGCCGCTCCTTGCTCATCGTCTCGGGCATGGTGAGGACGACGTTGTAGCCGCGCGCCGCCCCGACCATGGCCAGCGCGATACCGGTGTTGCCCGAGGTCGCCTCGACGATCGTGCCGCCGGGCTTGAGCTCCCCGGACGCCTCGGCCGCGTCGATGATCGAGACGCCGATCCGGTCCTTGACCGAGTTCGCCGGGTTGTAGAACTCGAGCTTGGCTGCGACGGTGGCGCCGCTCTGCGAGGTGTCGATGATCCGGTTGATCCGCACCAACGGGGTGTTGCCGATGAGCTGGGTCACGTCGTCGTGGATGGGCACGGGTGGGCCGCCTTAGCTGGTGAGATGTCGAGGCCAATCAAACACTGTCTTATGCATAGTCCAACATTCCATTATCCGAGCGCAAGTGCCGTCCACGGGCGGCATGCCGGTCGATCGGCTCTCCCACGGCCCCGGGCCCGGCCTGGAGCGGCCGGCACCCGGCATACGAAACCGGGCTCCAGCGCGGGTGCGGGACGAGCGCCAAGGTGACCTTCACCACCGAGGGATGGTCCCCACCCCTCACGGCACCCCCACAGGCCATGACCGACGGAGGCTCGGCTCACTAGAGTTCAGGCATGTCAGCGCTGCAGGTCGTCGCCATCGTCGTGTGTCTCGCGGTGACCCTGGTCGCCGTCGCCCTCTTCACCCGGACGGTCCGGCGCAGCTTCCTGGCGACGTTCCGGCTCGGCCAGCCCGACCCGAACCGCACCAACGACAAGGGTGCCCGCACGGTGACGCTCCTGCGCGAGTTCCTCGGGCACACCCGGATGTCGCGGCTGCCGGTCGTCGCGGTGGCGCACTGGTTCACGATGATCTCGTTCGGGGTGCTCTTCTTCACCCTCGTCAACGCGTTCGGGCAGCTGGGCAAGCCGGAGTGGACGCTGCCGGTCATCGGGCACTTCCCGCCGTATGAGTGGGTCACCGAGTTCTTCGCGTGGACCGGCCTCGTCGGGATCCTCACGCTGATGGGCATCCGGCAGTACCACCACCCGCGTGGCCAGGCGCGCCCACGTCGGTCGCGGTTCTTCGGGTCGACGTTCTGGCAGGCCTACTACGTCGAGCTGACGATCCTCGGCGTGACCATCTGCATCCTCACCCTGCGGGTCCTCGAGTTCGCACTGGCCAAGGCGACGGGCGACGACCACGCCAGCGCCCTGCACTTCCCACTGACGTCGTGGCTCGGCGGGGCCTTCGGGGGGCTCAGCGTCGACGCGCTCAAGAACACCATCGTGGTGGTCGCGGCCGTCAAGATCCTCATCTCGTTCGCCTGGATGATCACCATCGCCCTCACCCCGACGATGGGCGTGGCATGGCACCGCTTCCTCGCGTTCTTCAACATCTTCCTCAAGCGGCACGCCGACGGGCGGACCTCCCTGGGTGCGCTGCAGCCGATCATGGTCGACGGGGGCCCCATCGACTTCGAGAACATCGAGGACCTCGACGAGGATGCCCCGCTCGGCGTGGGCAAGGTCGAGGACTTCACCTGGAAGGGCCTGCTCGACTTCACCACCTGCACCGAGTGCGGCCGCTGCCAGTCCCAGTGCCCTGCCTGGAACACCGACAAGCCGCTGTCGCCCAAGCTGCTCATGATGACGCTGCGCGACCACGCCCATGCCAAGGCGCCGTATCTCCTTGCGGCAGAAGCCGATCGAGATTCTCTTCCGGAGAAGACAAAGTCTCTCGCCGGCGTCTCCCTCATCGGACAGACGGGGTATGCCGCGGACGCGCCACTCACGGCATACGACCCCCACGGCCCGGACGCGGTCATCGACGAGGACGTGTTGTGGTCGTGCACGACGTGCGGCGCCTGCGTCGAGCAGTGCCCGGTCGACATCGAGCACGTCGACCACATCGTCGACATGCGCCGCTACCAGAACCTCGTCGAGAGCGCGTTCCCCAACGAGCTGAACGGGCTCTTCAAGAACCTCGAGAACAAGGGCAACCCGTGGGGAATGGGCGCCCGAGCCCGGCTGGACTGGGCCAAGGACCTGCCGTTCGAGGTCAAGATCCTCGGCCAGGACGTGGAGTCGGCGAGCGAGGTCGACTACCTGTTCTGGGTCGGCTGCGCCGGCGCCTACGAGGACCGGGCCAAGAAGACGACCCGTGCGGTGGCCGAGCTGCTCGACCTCGCGGGTGTCTCGTTCGCGGTGCTCGGCGACGGCGAGACCTGCACCGGCGACTCGGCCCGGCGCGCCGGCAACGAGTTCCTCTTCCAGATGCTCGCCCAGCAGAACGTCGAGGTCCTCACCGAGGCCGGCGCGACGAAGATCGTCGTCACCTGCGCCCACTGCTTCAACACGATCAAGAACGAGTACCCCCAGATCGGCGGCTCCTTCGAGGTCGTCCACCACACCCAGCTGCTCAACCGGCTGGTGCGGGACAAGGCTCTCGTCCCGGTGGCCCGGCCCGCCGACACCCCGACCAGGTCGACGGCCCGCGACGCCGCATCGACGGCCGGGTCGGTGACCTACCACGACCCGTGCTACCTGGGCCGGCACAACCACGTCTACACCCCCCCGCGCGAGCTCATCGGGTCCCTCCCCGGAGTCGAGCTGCGCGAGATGCCGCGTCACGGCGAGAAGTCGTTCTGCTGCGGCGCCGGCGGGGCCCGGATGTGGATGGAGGAGAAGCTCGGCACCAGGATCAACCTCAACCGCACCGACGAGGCCCTCGCGACCGGCGCCGACCGGATCGCCGTCGGCTGCCCGTTCTGCCGGGTCATGCTGTCCGATGGGCTCACCGCCCGACAGGCCGAGGGTGCACGCGAGGACGTCGAGGTCGTCGACATCGCGCAGATGCTGCTCGCGGCCGTGCGTCGCAACCAGCCCGAGCCGGAACTGGCTGCCGAGCCGGCGCCCGAGCCCACCCCCGCGGCCTGACTCGTCGCACAGGTTCGTCCGCCCGACCCAGCGCCCACCCGTGTCCGCCTCGAGCCGGGGGCGCCCGCCGCGCGCCGCCCGCCGCGAAACCTAACCTCTGCTAGCAGAGGTTAGGTCACTCAGCAGAGGTTGCAGCCTGTGCTAAGAGCACCAAGCTCTGCTAGCAGAAGTTGGGAATTCGGCTGGGGGAGTTGGGAACTGGGCTGGGGAGGGACGGGATCTGGGTCAGCGGGAGCCGGACATCAGGGCGGCCAGACGGGCCCGGGAGGGGATCTCCAGCTTGCGGTAGATGTGTGACAGGTGGGCGTCGACGGTCCTCGGTGACACGAACAGCGCCTCGGCGATCTGCCGGTTGGTCAGCCCGGCGGCCACCTGCTCGGCCACGGCGAGCTCCGAGCGGGTGAGCGCAGCCACGACGGCTGCCGAGGCCCCAAAGGGATGGTGGCCGTGGCCACCCGCGCCCGCCGAGACGCCGGGCAACGCGGAGTCCGCGCCAGCCGCCCCGTGGCCACCCGCGCCAGGGCCATCGGCCGAGCCGGCCGCGGCCCAGGTCGCGGTGAGCACTCCGGGCGACGCCTCCCCCGACATCAGGGCTGCCGCCTGCTCGACCCCGAGCGGGGTGAGCTGCCCGTCGACGACCCAGCCGGACGGTCCGGACCCCAGGCGGGACGGGAGCGCCGGCAGGTTGTGCCACGAGGCGCCGCCCCACGCCACGGCCCGTCGAGGCGCCCGTAGGACGGCCGCTCCGGCCATGAGGCAGCCGGCCACGGCCTGGTCCAGACCGCGCGCGATGGCCACGGCCGCCAGACCGTCGAGCGCATCGGCCGCCCGGAGCGGCATCGGACACCGCGCTGCGCGGTCGAGCGCCGACAGGTACGTCGACTCCGCCTGCTCGTGGTCCCCCATCGCCATGAGGGCATCGGCGAGGACGAGCCGCGCCTGGATGCCGTCCCGACCGAGCCGGGCGCTGTCGGCGAGGACAACGACGTCGGCGGCCTGCCCGGCGCCGCGGGCCGGGTCGCCGGAGCGGGCCACCTGTCGCGCGTCCTGGAGGAGCACGCCGAGCCGCACGGCCCAGGGCAGCGACTCGCGGTCGACCGGAGAGACAACGGTCCGGTCGTCGACCTGCCGCAGCAGGGTCTCGGCGAGCAGCCCGATCCGGTCCTCGGCGATGGCCTTGCAGCTCTCGTATGCCGCGCGCCCGGCCGACACCGCCTCGTGGACTCTCCCCTGCTCCACGGCGATCTGGCCGAGCAGCACCTGTGCCGAGAGCGCCATCCAGCGCTGCTCGGGCGGGACCGCCGTCATGACGCGTTCGGCGATCGCCTCGGCTGCGCCGAAGTCGCCTCGGGAGACGGCGATGTCGACCAGGGTTCGCCGCGCCTGACGCCGGATGTACGGGTCGGAGGTTCCCAGGGCGATCGCGCGCCGGGCCTCGTCCTCGGCAGCGTCCAGGTCACCCGCGTCCAGGTGCATCTCGGCCCTGATCGAGGCGTTCCGGGCCCGCTCCATCGCGGGATCGGGTGCGGCGTCCGCGTGCTTCTCGGCGCGGTCGAGCAACCACAGTCCTTCGTAGGTGCCGCGCACCTCCGAGGCCGCGATGCCCGCCCGCCGGGCCACCTGGGCTCCGATCGTCGACGGGCCGTCCCCGGACGTGAGCACGCCTTCGAGGATCTCCACCGCCTCCCGGGCGCGCATGGCGGTGTAGAGGGTGGAGAAGATGGCGTTGGCCAGGGCATAGCCACGGTCCCGCGTGGCCGGCGACGCCACGGCGGCCTCGATCGCCGAGCGCATGACGGGCAGGTCGGCCAGCCAGGGAGCGTCGGAGCCGCCTACGTTGACGTCGGTCGGCACGACCCGCTCGGCCCAGCGCAGCAGCCCGTCGCGGGCGCGGGCAGCGTCGTCGGTCGAGGCGATGAGGAACGCACCATGGCGCCGGATCGGGGCCAGCATGTCGAACCGCCCGTCCCGCTCGACCTGCAGCAGGCTCCGGCGGACGAGGTCGTAGGCGAGCGTGGCGGCCGTGGATCGGTCGACCGCATCGGTGATGTCGCCGATGACATCCAGGCCGACGGGCGTCTTCATGGCCGAGATCCGGCGGAAGGCGCGTTGCTGGTCCGTCGTCAGGAGCTGGTAGGAGGCGTGCACGGCCTCCGACAGCGAGGCCGTGGGTACGACGTTGGTCATGCCCACCAGGGCGATCTGGACCGCGACCTGCTCGATGAGCAGGGGGAGGCCGCCGGTGGCGACGAGCAGGCGCCGGACGTCGTCGACCTGCTCGTCGAGATGGTCGGTCGGGGCACCGGCCGCTGCGAGCCGGGTCCGCAAGAGGTCGTATGCCGGCCCGCTGAGGACACTCCCGCGCGGCGGCAGGGCGAGGGGACCGACCCGGACGACCCGTTCCCGGGGGCGACCCGCGACGGTGGTGGCTGTGGTGGCGATCGCCGAGTGCGTCGTCGTCTCGACGATCTCCTGGAAGAGCTCCCCCATCTCCGAGACGTCGGCGCCGAGCCCGTCGACGACGAGCAGGGTCTCCTGGTCATCGAGGCTGCGGGTCAGCACGGCGCGGGCATGGTCGCCTGGCGCCGGCTCGACCTCGAGTGCGTCCAGGCAGGCCCGCACGACGGCGTCGGCGCCCTCGAGCTGGTCGGCGTTCACCCAGGCCACGCCCGGGCGGTTGGCGACTACATGCCTCGTCAGGAGGGTCTTGCCGCTGCCCGGGGGTCCGACCACCGTGACCCAGCGGGACTCCCCCAGCGCGGCAGCGAGGTCAGCCTGGTCCTTGGCACGACCGACTGCCGGGGTGAGCACCCGGTCAGATTACTCAAGGAAAGTCCGATCCGGCCAACGTCGCCAGCGGGTGGACCGGCGCCCCCCGCGCTCGGGTGTGGCGCGCGGCATACGGCGAATATCGGTAGAAACACCGATGCGGCCCACCCCCATGGACCGGCAGGCTTGGGCACAGGTCGAGCAGAGATGCCGACCGAGGTCGGGGCAGGTGGAAGGCACCGTGGAGGGGCGGTGTCGTCCATACGGCCGTCGGATGTCCGGGGCGGCCATCCGTTTTGCCGGCCTCCGGCCGCGGGATTGGGGCAGTCACCGCGGCCGGGGCCGGCCACAAATGTCAGGCTCGAGGCGGGCCTACCGACCCGCCTTCGGTCGGGATGGCGTGCAGCACCCGCCGAGGGGACGGCAGGCCGTCGTCGAGGGCATCGAGGGTGGCCGCGACGACTGCGGCGATGAGCTCCTCGAACGGCCAGCGATAACCGGACAGCGGCGGCGTGAGCAGGGCAGAGACCTCGTTGTCGTCCGAACCCAGGACCGAGACGTCGCCGGGGACATCGAGCCCGAGGTCGCGGGCGGCCGCATAGACCCCGTAGGCCATCGAGTCGGAGAGGCAGAAGAAGGCCGTCGGAGGTCGCGCCGCGTCCAACAGGCGCGCCGCGACGGCACGGGCGCCGGCCAGGTCGTGGGGGCTGGTGTGGAGGGCGAGGTCGAGGCCGAGCTCGTCGGCGACCTCGTGGGCGATCACCTCGACCGGCCGGTCCGGGGTGGACGGGTCGCCCGGCGTGAGCACAGCGACCCGACCGTGACCGGCATCGGCGAGCCGCCGGAGCGCGGCCAACACCGCTGACCGGTTGTCGAAGACGATCTCGGCCCGGGCCTCGGCTCCGGGGAGGGCATCACCCACGGCCACGACGACGGTCTGCTCGGCCAGGTGGGTCCAGTGCGTGGCGGAGGGGTCGGTCGGCAGCACGATCATCGCGTCGACGCGCTGTCCGAGCAGCTGTCCGGCGAGCCGCTCCTCGACGATCGGGTCGTTGGAGGAGTCGACGATGAGCGCCAGGCGGTCGGCCGCCAGCAGCTCCCGCCCCAGGGCGGCGGCGACCTCCTGCTGCCACGGGTCGGCGAGCGAGCGGCATACGACTCCGACCTGACCGGTGCGGCCGGACACGAGGGCGCGAGCGATGGGGTCGACGCGGTAGCCGAGCCGGTCGGCGGCCTCGCGGACGCGCTGTTGGGTCTCGGCCGGGACCTGCAGGCCACGCAGGGCGTAGGAGACCGCCGCGACCGACAGGTCGACCTCGTCGGCGACGTCGCGCAGGGTGACCCGCTTGGCCCCGGTTGGCACGTCCCTGACCCTAACCGGCGGGTGAGACAGACCTTGACAACCACTCGGGTCCGACCTGTACTTAAACGCATCACTGAAACGATTCACTGAGGAGGCAGAGTCATGCAGTGTCGCGCCGTCGACGTGCACCAGCACCTATGGCCCGAGCCCTTCCTCGACGCCCTCCGTCGGCGCACGACCGCGCCGTACCTCGACGGGTGGACCCTCCACACGACGGGCGAAGCGCCCTTCGCCGTCCGACCCGCCGACCACGATCCCGGTCGGCGCGGCAGCCTGGACGCGGCCGTCGGGCGGATCGTGCTTGCCATGTCCTCGCCGCTCGGCGTGGAGGAACTCCCCGCCGACGAGGCGGCGCCGCTCCTTCAGGCCTGGCACGACGGCATACGAGACCTCGGCGGCCCGTATGCCGGGTGGGCGGCCCTGGCCACCGCCGAACCGGATCTCGCCGGACTGGCCATGCTGCTCGCCGACCCGGCCATCGTCGGGCTCCAGGTCCCCGCGACGGCCCTCGCCACCCCCACGCACCTCGAGCGGCTGGCCCCCGCGCTGGCCGTCGCCGAGACTGCCGGGCGGCCGGTGTTGGTCCACCCCGGGCCTGTGCGGCCGGCGTGCGGCACCCCTGCGTGGTGGCCCGCGGTCGTCGACTACGTGAGCCAGCTGCACGCCGCGTGGTGGGCATGGTTCGCCGCCGGGCGGTCGCTGCTTCCCGACCTGCGGATCTGCTTCGTCGCCGGTGCCGGGCTCGCCCCGGCCCATCACGAGCGGCTCCGCGAGCGCGGCGGCGGGCCGTTCGTGCTCGACCCGGGCGTCTTCGTCGACACCTCCTCCTACGGCCGACAGGGCGTCGACGCCCTCATCCGGGCCCTGGGGATCGACGCCGTCGTCCTCGGGACCGATCGACCGTATGCCGCGCCGACCGACCTCGGTCAGGGCGCCGCCGCCCGACACGCCATCACCCACGCCAACCCGAACCGCCTGCTCCGCGGAGCCGCCGCATGACCACCCTGGCCGCCGAACCGAGCAGCGCGAGCACCCCGACCGACATACGACGCGCGACCGACGACGTCCCGGCACGCGCCCCGGAAGGGTTCGGCGACGCGCTCCGGGGCTCCTTCGCCGGCTTCGAGACGCTCCCGCAGCGGGACCTGGACACGGCCGAGCTGCGTGCCCTGGCCGCCTCGGTCGCCGCCGACCCGGCACGGTGGGAGGAGCACGTTGCGTTCGCGGACGAGGAGCGCCACTACGTCTCGCTGCACCGCGACGCCCATGTCGACGTGTGGCTGCTGTGCTGGACCCCGGCCAACGACACCGGCTGGCACGACCATGACATCTCCAGCGGAGCGGTCGCTGTCGTCCGCGGGACGCTCACCGAGCACAACCTCGCGGTGGGCCGGCCGAGCCTGTCCACCGACGTCGGCGCCGGGCAGGTGTACTCCTTCGGCCCCGACCACATCCACCGGCTCGTGGGCAAGGAGGCCGCGTCGGTCTCGGTCCACGCCTACTCACCGCCGCTGTGGCGGATGGGCCAGTACTCGCTCGGTTCGACGGGCATCCTGCGCCGGGTCTCGGTGTCCTACGCCGACGAGCTGCGCCCGCTCGACGACGCGTTCTGACCCACCAGCTCCGGCAGCCGACCGACCAGCAGGGCGACCGCAGCCAGGTCGTCGGTGAGGTTCCGGTCCGCACGGTCGTCGAGCTGCGGGACCGCCTGCGCGACCGCGGCCAGCACCGGAGCCAGGGCAGCCGGCACCATGGCCGCCGACCCGAGCGCCCGGGCCGCGGTCAGCAGCTCGCCGGCGAGCACGGCCCGGAGTGGCTCCACCGAGGCGAGGGCCCGCGTCGCGGACTGGGCGGCGAAGCTCGCGCCCTCCTCGAGCCCGCGGGACAGGGTCACGCTCTGCAGACCGGTGGGTGCCGCCCCCGCCACGAGGTCGCCGAGGGCTGCGGCCACAACGTACTCCACGATCATCGTTCCCGAGACGCCCGGGGTGCCGTCGCCGAGGAATGGCTCGTCCCCGGAGATGGTCGGCTCGTTGAGCAGCGCCGCACGACCGACGGAGAGGTGGGCAGCCTGGGCCGTCGCGGAGCGGAGCGCGTCGAGGGACTGCCCGAGGTGGGGCGCGAAGAAGCCGCCGTGGTGTGCCACCCCCAGGTCCGGGGACAGGGCCGGGTTCTCGCTCGCCGCGGAGGACATCGCCAGGACAACGGACTCGGCTCGGTCGAGGGCGTCGAGCCAGGCGCCGCCGACCTGGGGCAGGGTGCGCAGCGGGTAAGGGTCCTGGATGCGTGCGGGCTGCACCGGCTCGGGTGAGGCGGTCAGCGCACGCAGCGCCCGGCATACGGTCGATGTTCCGGGGAACGGGGTGACCGACTCGATGACGGGAGCGAAGGCCTCCGGGTTGCCGCGGACCGCTACGAAGGTGAGGGACGCGGTGACGAGCGATGCCTCCGCGAGCCGCCGCAGTCCGGCGAGGGCGAGCGCAGCGTCACCGAGGCTCGCCGCGTTGCTCGACATGAAGGTGAGCGCATCGCCGGCGCCGAAGGTGACCTTGACGGGAACCGTTGTCGTGCAGCCGATCTCACCCATCAGCGCGAGCGCTGTCGTCCCGAGGGCAGAGAGGTCGCCGGTGCCGATGCCGACCCACTCCCGGATCGGGGGGAGTGCGTCGGCGGCGACCAGCTCGGCGAGCGCGGCGACGATCTCGGGCGCGATGCCGTTGCCGCCGGCGGCGAGCTGGTTGAGCCGGACGGCCAGCATCGCGCGGACCCGAGGCGCGTCGCGCAGCGGCCCCGCACTCGTGGCGTGCGAGCGGAGGAGCCGCAGCGCCTGGGCTCCGGGGTCGCTGACGGCGACGCTGCGGTTGGCTCCGACACCGGTCGAGCGGCCATAGATCGGCCGGGTCTGCGCGACCCGGTCGGCGTAGGCCGCGGAGCGGGCGACCGCCGCCAGGACACCCTCCCCGAGACGCGGTACGGCGGCTCGGTGGGCGATCCGCTCGAGGTCGTGCAGAGCCAGCCGTCCTCCGTCGAGCACGACGTCCGGGAGGTGGCCCGGGCGCACGCCCGGGGGCTCAGTCGGTGGCGCGGTCGGCGGGGTCACGGGGTCTCCTTGCGGACACGATGTCGGCGTGGCGGGAATAAGGCTCGCGGAACCGGGAATTGCACCGGCTGTACCGGCCCCGGCGACGGGTGCGGTTCGATCCCGCGAGATGTCAGCGGCACGTCATAGGGTCGAAACCACTCCGGCTGCGATGCTAGCGACGAGCCGGTTGAGCACGAGCGGTTGACATCTCGAACAATCCGTTTTGATTATCCAAACCTGACGTTATAGTTCCACCTCTGCGGTTCCTCAATCTGCGCGGTTCCTCAACGGAAAGGTTGGCCCGTGATCCGCTTCGACAACGTCACGAAGAGGTACCCCGACGGCACGGTGGCCGTCGACGGCCTCACGCTCGAGGCACCCACCGGGCAGATCACGGTGTTCGTCGGGCCTTCCGGCTGCGGCAAGACGACGAGCCTGCGCATGATCAACCGGATGATCGAGCCCACCTCGGGTCGGATCTCCATCTTCGGCGAGAACGCCGCCGCCCTGCCCGCGCACGAGCTGCGCCGCAAGATCGGCTACGTCATCCAGCACGCCGGCCTCTTCCCGCACCGCACCATCATCGACAACGTCGCGACCGTCCCCTACCTCCTCGGTCAGGACAAGAAGCAGGCGCGCGCCCGGGCCGCCGAGCTGCTCGAGCGGGTCGGCCTGCCCAACCATTTCGCCAACCGCTACCCCGGCCAGCTCTCCGGCGGCCAGCAGCAACGCGTCGGAGTCGCCCGCGCCCTCGCCGCCGACCCGCCGGTCATGCTCATGGACGAGCCGTTCAGCGCTGTCGACCCGGTCGTCCGCGAGCAGCTCCAGGACCAGTTCCTCCAGCTCCAGGCCGACCTCGGCAAGACCATCGTCTTCGTCACCCACGACATCGACGAGGCGATCAAGCTCGGCGACCAGATCGCCGTCATGGCCGTCGGCGGGCACCTCGCCCAGCTGGCCTCGCCCATCGAGCTGCTCGCCCGCCCCGTCAACGCCTTCGTGGCAGGTTTCGTGGGGCGCGACCGTGGCTACCGCGCGCTCGGGTTCGCCGAGGGCGAGGTCCTGCCGAGCCACGGCGAGCCCACGGTCACCGTCGGCGAGAAGATCCCCCGGGGCGACCCGGCATACGGCGACTGGCTGCTCGTCGTCGACGACGCCGATGCCCCCCAGGGCTGGCTGCACCTCACCGACCCGCCGCGGACGGCCGATGACGTCGCCGACCAGGAGTCGCTCTATCGCGGAGGAACCCTTGCGGTGCAAGGAGGTTCGCTTCGCGCGGCGCTCGATGCCTGCCTGTCCTCCCCCTCCGGGCGCGGTGTCGTCGTCGACGAGACCGGTCGCCTGCAGGGCACGGTCAAGCTCGACGAAGTCACCCGGATCATCCAGGCCCGTGGCCTCGATCCCGAGGGCGCCCGCTCATGACCGGCGCGATCGTCCCGTATGCCGCGGACGGGGCGGCCAGTTCCTCACCGTGGGCCTTCTTCAGCTACTTTCTCGACCACTTCTCCCAGGACGTGGGCTGGCTGTGGGCGCACACCTGGCTGTCGGTCGTGCCAGTCGCGGTTGGACTGCTGTTCGCCCTGCCACTGGGCTGGCTCGCTCGGCGCTACAAGATCGTCTACCCGTCGATGATGACGGTGACCGGGCTGCTCTACACGATCCCGTCGATCGCCCTCTTCGTCCTCATCCCGCCGATTCTCGGTCTGGACTCGCTCAACCCGATCCAGGTGCCGATCGCCCTCACCGTCTACTCGCTTGCCCTCCTCGTCCGGGTGGTCGCCGACGGGCTCGGCTCGGTGTCCGAGGACACTCTCCAGGCGGCCACGGCCATCGGGTTCACCCGGTTGCAGCGGTTCTTCCGGGTCGAGCTGCCCATCGCCGTACCGGTCATCACGGCCGGCCTCCGGGTCGCAGTCGTCGCCAACGTCAGCATCGTCGCGGTCGCCGGCACGATCGGCTTCGCCAACCTCGGTTCGCTCTTCGACCAGGGCTACCACCTGTCGACCGGCACGCCCTACTACCCGCCGATCGTCCTCGGCATCCTGCTTTGCGTCCTCCTGGCCCTGGTCCTCGACCTGGCCCTCCTCGGCCTCGACCGAGCGCTCACGCCGTGGCGGAAGGCGGCCCGGTCATGATCGGTGAAGTCATCAAGTGGCTCAACGACCCCGGCCACTGGCACGGGACCAAGTTCGACGTGGGCATCACCAGCCAGCTCGAGACCCACCTGCGTTACTCGATCGTGGCCGTCCTCATCGCCCTGCTCATCGCCCTCCCCGCCGGGTTGGCCATCGGGCACACCGGCAAGGCCACCAGCCTGGTCACCGTCGCCAACGCCGTCCGGGCTCTGCCGACCGTGGGTGTCCTCGTGCTCCTTGTCGTCATCATCTCGCCGCACTACCACGGTCGCACCAACCTCGGCTTCCTCATCCCCACCGAGATCGTCCTGGTCCTGCTCGCGATACCGGCGATCCTCGCCAACACGTTCGCCGGGGTCCAGAACGTCGACCCGGCAGTCCGCGACGCGGCATACGGGATGGGCATGACCGGGCCTCAGGTGTTGGCCAAGGTCGAGCTGCCCAACAGCCTCCCTCTCATCTTCTCCGGCCTGCGGTCGGCCGCGTTGCAGGTCATCGCGACGACGACGATCGCCTCCTACGTCACCCTCGGCGGGCTCGGCCGGTTCATCTATGACGGGTTCTACCAGCAGGACTTCCCGCAGATGATCAGCGGCGGTGTGCTCGTCGCCGCCTTGGCGCTGCTCACTGACCTCATCCTCGGGACCGTCCAGCGCTACACGGTGAGCCGCGGGCTGACCGGGCGCTACTCCACGAAGGCTGCCGGACCGGTCGCCGCGACGTTGCAGGAATCGGGGGTGGCAGATCACTGACAAGCCCGCCGTTGTGCCTCGACCAGCCGTGATCGTCCGGCCCAGACCAGACCATCGGTAACAGATAGGAAACCATGAACCGCAAGGCATTTCTCTCCATCGGCGCCAGCGCCGCCGTTGCCCTCGCCCTCGCCGCGTGCGGCGCGGACTCCACCAAGACCGGCGACACCGCGTCGGGGTCGGGCTCCGGCTCGTCCGCGACCATCGCCAGCAACCTGATCATGGGTGGTCCGCCGGAGTTCAAGACCCGCGCCGACGGCCTGCCCGGCCTCAAAGCCCACTACGGGGTCGAGTTCGGCAAGTACACCGTCACCGACACCGGTGGCCCGGTCACCGTCACAGCCCTCAAGAACGGCCAGATCGACGCGGCCGACCTGTTCACGACCGACCCGTCGATCCAGGCCAACGGTTTCGTCATCCTCCAGGACCCGAAGAGCAACTTCGCCGCCCAGAACGTCGTGCCGATCATCAACAAGGCCAAGGCGACCGACGGGGTCAAGACGATCCTCAACGGCATCTCCGCCAAGCTGACGACCGACGGCCTGACCACCCTGGTCGGCAAGGTCCAGAACGACAAACAGGATCCCGATGCCGTGGCCAAGGAATGGCTGACGGCGAATGGCTTCGGAACTGCGGGGACCCAGGCCAAGGGCGTCTCGCTCACCGTCGGCTCGGCCAACTTCCCGGAGAACGTCGTCCTCGCCGAGATCTACGTTGGGGCGCTCAAGGCCCAGGGCGCGACGATCAAGACGACGCTCAACATCGGCAGCCGCGAGAAGTACTACGAGGCCTTGAAGACCGGCTCGCTCGACCTGTTCGCCGAGTACAGCGGCACGCTGCTCACCTTCATCGACAAGACCGCGACGGCGAGCAGCCCCGACGACGTCTACACGGCCCTGACCAAGGTACTTCCGGCCAACCTCATCGCGCTCGACAAGTCCGTGGCGCAGGACAGCGACGCGATCGTCGTGACCAAGGCGACCGCCGACAAGTACAAGCTGACGACGATCGCCGACCTCGCCAAGGCCGCGAGCTGAGCGACGCCGGTTCAGGAGCGGAGGGTCGGCCGGACACGGCCGGCCCTCCGCTGCTTTCCCGCACCTCGCGCCGCGGGCGCCTCACCCTCTGGGCACTGACCCTCGGGTCGGGGATCGCCATCCTGGACGGGACGGTCGTCAACATCGCCCTGCCGGCGATCGGCCGGGACCTGCACGCGTCCCTTGCGCAGCTGCAGTGGATCGTCAACGGCTACCTGCTGTCGCTCGCCGCGCTCGTGCTGGTGGGCGGGGCACTCGGCGACCGGCTCGGCAGGCGGCGGATCTACGTCCTCGGCCTGGGCCTCTTCGCGCTCGCCTCGGCCGCGTGCGCGGTGGCGCCGAACCCCACCGCCATGGTCGTATGCCGGGTGGTCCAGGGCCTCGGGGGCGCGCTCGCCACGCCCGGAGCCCTGGCGATCATCCAGTCGTCCTACCTGCCGGAGGACCGGGCACCGGCCATCGGCACCTGGGCCGGCTGGTCCGGCATCGCCGCCGCCGCCGGTCCATTCGTCGGGGGCTGGCTCATCGAGCACGCGGGCTGGCGCTGGATCTTCTGGATCAACGTCCCGCTCTGCGTGGTCGTCGTCCTGGTCTGCCTGGCCGTGACGCCCGAGAGCAACGACGCCGACGAGCGCGAGCAACGCTTCGACGTCGTGGGGTCGGTACTCACCGCGGTGGGGCTGGGCGTCCTCACCTATGCCCTCACCGCTGCCGCCGACGCTCCGCGCGCCCTGGTCTGGGGCCTCGGGCTGCTCGGGGTCGCGACCTTCGCCGGCTTCACGGCATACGAGCGTCGTGTCCCCAATCCCCTTGTGCCACTGGGGCTCTTCGCGTCACGGATCTTCTCGGCGGCCAACGCGATGACGTTCCTCGTCTACGGGTCCATCGGCGCGCTCTTCCTCTTCCTCATCCTCCAGCTCCAGGTCACGGCCGGGTGGACACCGATCGAGTCAGGGCTGGCGACCCTGCCGGTCACCATTGCCATGATGCTGCTCTCGTCCCGCGCAGCCGCCGTGTCGGCGCGGATCGGGCCAAGAGTTCCGATGACCGTCGGTCCGCTCCTGGCTGCCGCCGGGGTGCTCCTGCTCATCCCGGTCGGCCGCCAGTCGTCGTACCTCACAGGCGTACTGCCTGGTGTCGTGCTGTTCTCGCTGGGGCTGTCTGCGCTCGTGTCGCCGCTGACGACCGCCGTACTGGCGGCGGCGCCGGACCACTTGTCGGGGCTGGCGAGCGGCATCAACAACGCCGTCGCCAGAGCAGGGTCGCTGTTGGCGGTGGCGGCGCTGCCGGGCCTCGTCGGCTTGTCCGGCGCCGACTACACGGACCCGACGGCGCTCACCCACGGCTACCGGGCGGCGATGGTCAGCTGTGCCGCACTGCTCGCGTTCGGCGGTGTCGTCAGCTGGTTCGGGCTCGGTCGGCGGTCGAGCTGACCAGGGTGTCTGCGAGCCACTGACCGACCCGCCGCTGCAGCGCGATCGGGTGGCGCAGGAGCGCGTGGTTCTCGCCGGGGAGGGTCTCGTAGGCCGCGTCGGCGCCCTGCGCCTGGAGCAGCCCGACCATCCGCTCGCTGGCCTGCGGGCTGGTGATGTGGTCATGGTTGCCGTGCAGGATGAGCGCCTTCAGGCCGGGCTTGCCGTGGCCGACGTCAGGTGTCTCCACCCAGGGAGCCAGGCCCACGAGCGCCGTCACGCCTTCGTCGCCGGCAACGGCCAGGGCGACCCGGCCACCCATCGAGTGGCCGACCACTCCGATCGGCAGGCCCGGGTAGGCCGCGCGGATCGCCATGAGCGCCTGACGAGCCTCCGCGATCGGCTGGCTGCCCTCGCCGTTCCAACCCTTCCGGGTGAACAGGAGGCGGGCAACGGCCAACCGCCCGTCCCCGACCCGTGCGATCGCGCCCGCGAACGGTCGCAACCGCTGGACGTGGACGTTCCGCCATCGGTTGAGGTGGTTGCTCCGCTCGGCGCCGCCGTGCAGGACCAGGACGACCGCTTCGGCGCGGTCCGGCCGGGCCGTCCAGCGCAGCGGGTTGGCGAGGGTCACGAAGGTAGGCAACCACACGGCATACGGGCTGATTCCCCGAGCCGGCTGTGAGTCGGCTGAGACCGGTGCGCCGCGTCAGACCTCGGCGCGGTGGAAGTTCTGGAAGCTGCGGCTCGCCGTCGGGCCACGCTGGCCCTGATAGTGAGAGCCGTGGGCCTTGGAGCCGTAGGGGTTCTCGGTCGGGCTGGACAGCCTGATGAAGCAGAGCTGGCCGATCTTCATCCCCGGCCACAACATGATCGGCAGCGTGGCGACGTTGGACAGCTCGAGGGTGACGTGCCCGGAGAACCCGGGGTCGACGAAGCCGGCCGTCGCGTGGGTCAGCAGGCCGAGCCGGCCCAGGCTGGACTTGCCCTCGACCCGGGCGGCCAGGTCGTCGGGGAGCGTGATCGTCTCCAGGGTGCTGCCGAGGACGAACTCGCCCGGGTGCAGGACGAAGCCCTCGGCCGGGTCGACCTCGACCAGCCGGGTGAGGTCGGGCTGGTCCCTGGCCGGGTCGATAACCGGATACTTGTGGTTGTCGAAGAGCCGGAAATACTTGTCCATGCGCACGTCGACACTGCTCGGCTGGATCATCGCGGGGTCCCACGGGTCCAACACGACGCGGCCGGCGTCGATCTCGGCGCGGATGTCACGGTCGGAGAGAAGCACGGGCGTCAGGCTACCGGTCCGGTGCGGGATGCGTTCCGGGGCGGTCGCGGGTCTGGGTTAGACTGCCACGCGCACTCATGGCCGGGGTCTGATCCCCTATGCCGCGAGCCGCGCCGGTGTAGCTCAATGGTAGAGCGCCAGCTTCCCAAGCTGGACACGCGAGTTCGATTCTCGTCACCGGCTCCAGACGTTTCCGCACGTCAGCACTGGTGTGAGAGGCCGCAGGCCCGCGCAGGTAGCCCTGCGAGCCACCGTTGGGACACAACTGGGACACAAGCAGCACGGTCCTGTTCATTTCGCGGAACCTCGTTGCTCCTTCACCAGAGCGTCCAGCCGATCCGCGAGATGCCTTGATCGCGCGTCGGTGGCGTGCTGGTAGATCATTGCGGCCCTCACGGTTGAGTGACCCATCCGCTCCATTAGTTCGCGGGTCGAGGCGCCGGTCTGAGCGGCAAGGTGATTACCGGTATGGCGCAAATCGTGGAAGCGAAAGCCAGCGGGGAGCCCTACTCCTGAAATGGCGGCTGACCACTTCACGTTGGCTCGCCAGTTCCCGCGCCTCGGGGTCCCCCCACGTTCACCAGTGAACACCGAAGCGTCAGCGTCCTCACCCACACGAGTGAGATGCTCGCGGAGCTCCTGGACCAGGATCTCTGGGAGCGCAACTGTCCGTGTCTTGTTGCCCTTGGGCAGCGAGACCTCCAAAGTTCCGCCACGCTCGACCAAGGCGCGACGGACGAAGATCAGACCTGCCTCGAGGTCGATGTCTCGGCGCCGGAGGGCAACGAGCTCACCCCATCGCAAACTCGCCAAGGCTGCAGCGAGAACGAAGGCCCGGTACTGCGGCCCGATTCGGTCGGCGAGGTCGAAGACCTCAGCCACGGATGCAACCGGTCTCTCCTCCGGGTTCTCGCGGTCGGCACCCTTGATACGGCACGGGTTCCGGGTCACCCGTCCATCGTCGATGGCCGCGTTGAAGATCGCGCGGAGGAGGCGATATGACTTGGCCATCGTTGACGGTGATCGCCCTTGGTCCTTCAGCTTGGCGCGCCACCCTCGAACCACCTCAGACGTGACGTCCTCGAGCGCCACCCTGCCCAAGAACGGGGCGATATGTAGCCGGAAAAGTCCGGCGTAGAGGTCCCTCGTCCGATCGCTCAACTTGTGCTCGGCGATCCATCGCGTGCCATATTCCGAGAGCTTCATCCGACCGAGAGCAGGGTCGATCCAGCTGCCCGTGTGCAGCTCCGCCTGCCTTTGCGCGAGCCACGCCTGGGCGTCGGCCTTGGCGACAAAGGTGTGGCCCGCGAATCGGCGGATGCCATCCGGGCCCAAGTAGCTCGCGGCGTACCGACCCGATGCGCGCCGCTTGATAGCACCGAACTGCCGGCGGCGGGTTGGACTCACGATGCCCACCGACCCTTCTGGCGGGTGACAACGTCCACCGTTCCGGCAGCGACGAATTCGTCGATCGCGGACTCCGGGATGCGGACGTACTTGCCCACCTTGACGAAGCGAATGCGCCGCTCGGCAACCAGTCGTCGGGGGAATCGGCCTGTCGTTCCGAGAACCTCGGCAGCCTCGTCGAGTGTCAGGAGCTTCTCGATCTCACTCACCTCCCGTAGCTGGCGCTGCCGAATGGTTGTCCACAGGCGGTGCGCCTGGTGTGACGAGCGACTTGGCCAGGTCCAGCTCGGCTCGCCACCGCCGGCGTTCCATCACGGCGTTCATCACGTAGTTGCCAGCGATGTGCGGCGGCACGGTGGCAAGCGACCAGAGGAAGCGCGGTTCACCGTCCTGGTCGAGGACCTCGGCGGCCATCCGGGTTGCCTCGGGGGGTGTGATGCCGGCGCTCTCGAGGAGCTCGCGGACGACAGTAGCGCGATCTGCCCTGTGCTGGCTGAGGGTTTTTCCCGACCAGCCTCGGGACACGAGGACGCGCCGGCCACCAACACCGAGGTGCTCCCGGTCGTGCGATCTGGACGGGCATCGTCCGGGCGCCAGGCCGGGGCCAGGGTTCTTGGGTTGGACTCCGTAGCGGAGCCAGTTGGCGCACTCCGGCGAGCACGGCAGCCATCGGACGTGACGGTGGAGCCGGTCGATGTGTGCCTCGTATGCCGGGTCAGCGCCAACTGCGTAGGTCTCGGCGACGGCCTTGGTGAGGTACTTGGTCAGGTAGCGAACGGCACGATCGCTCTCGGTACTGCCGCCGAGGAGGCCCTGGATGTCGAGCTGACGGCCGAACCGGAGGGTATGCGCTGGGCGGGCATCGTCGCCCAAGGCATCGAGGGCCTGCTCCCAGCTACGGAGCGGAGCCGAGGTGTCCGGGTCCACGTAGTCGGCACCATCCCAGACCGGCGGTGTCGACCGGTAGACGACGCGGTCGAAGGGAGGCCACCAGACCGAGGCGTAGGTCGCCCGAGTCACCTGCTGAATCACCTTGCGGGGTATGGCTCCTCGCAACGCGACGTGGAAGTGCGGCGCTAGCCGCACCTGGGCCTCGACGGCTCCGAAGTACTGGACCTTGTAGCCGGCGCAGCGTCGCAGGTTCTGAACCCAGCGGTCGATGAGCCTCGGGAAGAGCAATGCGTCCAGGGCGGCTCGACGGTAGTCGTACTTGGCCGGCGTAACGGGCACCCCCCGACCCGGAACGACCGCACCGTAGGACGGCAGCGTGAGAGTGACGAACATCGAGGGCCGGTAGGTGCGTCCCTCTTTGCCCGTGAAGGCGCGCCCGATAGTGCGGTTCTCCACCGGTACGAACGGGAGGGACGGCATGCTCTCGGGGCGTCGGGTCGAGCGCGTCTGCCGAACGGGGGCGATCTCGTCCCCGACGGTCTCCTCGTCTTCGGCCGGCGGGTCCTCGTCTGCAGCGCTGGTCAACTCGGGGACCTCCGGCTCCGTGTCCAGGTGCCAGCCTTCAAGGCATTGGGTCATCCTGAGCCGGCGGGCCTTGGCGGCGCAGGCGGGGCAGACCACGTCTCGTGTCGCGCCGCAGGGCAAGGGCACCCAGACCGTCTCGCCGTTGAGCCGGTCGGTGACGCTCTTGACGATCGGGCGGGCGCAGACCCCCTCGGCGCGGGCGAGCTCCTCGACGGCGACATCGTCGATGACCAGGTGGCTCATGCCACTTCTGCCTCTCGCGCGCGGGTCAATGCAATGTCGAGGACCTCGCCCAGGGTGAACCCGTCCCGCATGGCCGCGAGCATGGGCGCCCGTTGCTCGGCCGTGTACCCACCCCACACGCCGAACTCCTCGTCGAAGGTCAGGGCGTAGGCCAGGCAGGTGCGCCGTACCGGGCATCCGCGGCAGACGGCCTGACCGGTCCGTGTCGCTCGGCTGTTGACCCGGTCGAACCAGGGCACCTCGGCCTGACCCGTGCATCTCCCCCGGAGTTTCCAGTTCGTGTCGTCGAGCTGGTCGACGGTGGGGCCTCCGGCCGGGTCGAGGTACGGCACGGGTACGCCGTAGATGCGCTGGTTGACGGCCTCAGCGATTCGTTGTCTGGTCACAGCGTGTCATCTCCCTTGCGGGTCTGGGCCGGCCACGGCAACAGGCGCCGGCTCGGTTGGTGGGGTGACGAAGGTTTGGTTGAGTGCGGCGAGGGCGTCGTCGTCGAGGTAGGCCGCCCGGACTCGGCGGATGGCCCGAGTGCCCTCCACTCGGACGTACCCGACTCCCGGGGTGAGCTCGGAGATGTGGTCCGGACGGGCACCAAGGTCCCGGGCGCCGTCGCCGAGCACCATGTCGGTCTGGATCGGGTTGTCCAGTCGCAGTGCGATCCGGGTGGGGAACAAGTCACGCCACGTCACGACGTCCTTGCCGGGGTCCTGGACGGCCGCGACAACCGTGATGCCGCACGCGCGGCCCTGGGTGAGCAGCAGACCCAGCGCTTGTTCGATCCGGCGTACCACCGCACGTTCGGCGAAGGCCGTGAGTGTCGCGAGCTCGTCGATGATGACGACGACATGCGGCACCCGGACTGTTGGTTCATGCAGACGGAGGCCGACGTCGGCCAGAGCTCGGGCCCGTTCGTCCTTGAGAGTGACGAGGTCTTCGAGGGTGGCGCACATGGCCTCGGGCGATCCGGCCTCGAATCGCGCGAAGAGGTTCTTGCCGGGACCGAGCTCCATGCCTCCCTTTGGGTCGATGCCCCAGATCTCGACCGTGCCCCGCCGCACAAGGTCTCGCAACCCGAAGGCCATCGCCCAGAGGACCGAGCCTTTCCCCGAGCCGGTTGCGCCGGCGATCAGCAGGTGGGTGCCTCGAAGGCGGACGGCCCAGAGGGAGCCGTCCTCGTTACGGCCGAGGGGGACGGCACTCAGCAGAGGGTCAGCGCCGCCAGTGGGTGTGACTACCCGGGCCAGTGGGTCCTTGTGCACCAGCTCGACCCAGACGAACCCAGGCTTGTGCGGCACGATTCGCGCCTCCGATGCTCGGAAGGCCGTCGCGATGTGGTCGAGACGAGTCGCCACATCGTCGGGACTCATGCCGACCGGGAGGCGCAGCAGAATGCGCTCAACTCTGGCTCGCGTGACCCGGACGCGAACGATGGCCGGCATGTCCGGGTCGTCTTCGCGCAAAGAGCGGGCGTCGTATGCCGTGAGGCCGGCCCGTCGCGCGAGACGGCGCCAGATGATCGGATACACGACGCCCCGGACCAATCCGGCCAGGTGACGGCCGGCATACGAGAAGTAGACGTCGGGGGCGATGATCCTCCAGATCACCAGGGCAACGACTACCCCCAGTGCGGCCACGGCGAGTGGCTCGGCACCGAACCGGAGCCAACCCGCCGTGACCACCGTCCCCACCAGGACGAGGAGCGGACGTCGAAGCAGCGACCAAGCCAGCGCAGCGATGGCGCTGACCAGGAGGCTCACCGTCTCGACGACCCCATCGAGGGCCATCGACGCGAGGTCATCCGCGCCAGATGCCCGCTCCCCGTTCGTTGCCATCGTTACCTCCCTCCGCTCAGCGAGATCCTCAGGTGGATGTCGCGGACGCGCTGGTCAAGTGCCTCGACCGCCCGGATCAGGAGTCGGCAGCCCTCGGCCAACTCGGCATCGGGTGCGTCGAGCAGCGAAGCCGCAACCTCCAGCGTCCGAACTCGGAGATCGTCGAAGTTGGAGACGAGCAACCGCATCGGGTAGCGCAGCTGCTCCGGCTCGGTGTCGAGGACCGCTGCCCACTGGGCCTGGACCTGGGCGTCCATCTCAGGTCTCCCGACGGAGGTCGTTGAGGGCGTCGTTGATCCGGTCGCCCGCGTTGGCCAGAGCCGCCGAGGCGGACCCGATGAGGATGAGGAGCTCCTCATCGGGTGCCTCGCGGAGCTCGGACCGGAGCCGGTCGATGGCCCCCATCAGCTCCTCGACCTCGCGGGCACGGGCGCCCAGGATCCATGTCACCTCGCGGGGACCGACCCCGAGCGCCTCGCCCCACGCGACCGAGTCCACGGTGATCACGTCAGGCCGCCTTGGAACCCGATGCCGAGTTGCCACCGCTGGGAGCGGAAGCCGGCGCCTTGCCCGGAGCGACCATGTCGTTGGCCCGGAACGAGAGCATCACCCGGCTGAAGTCACCCGACTGCTGGACGTACATCAGAGCGGTGAGCCCGACGAACTCCACCGGTGTGAACGGCGACGGGCCGTCGTTGTGCGGCGGGATGGGCTGGACCTTCGCGGCGAACTTCACCGTGACGGTGCGCATCGCCTTGTTGGCCTCGGGGTCGGCGTCCAGGACGTCGATCTGCCAGAGGAGCAGGCCGGTGTCCTTGTCGACCTGCTGGATCTTGTTGTCCTTCGTCGACCGGTCGAAGTCGAAGACTGGGGTGACGGGCGAGAGGATGAATGCCCCGGCGTGGAAGTACTCGTCGTGGGCGATCTTAAAGCGTTGACGGAAAGCCATTGGACTGAACCCTTCGATCTCTTGTGGATGAGCCTGAACCGGCTCGGGGTCCAGTCGACCGTTTTCCACAGGGACGGGGTAACCGCGCTGCGGGACGTCTCAAGACGTCCTACGGTGGTGAGGACGTCCCACACGGGAAGGGGAGAGACCGTGACGAACGAGCGCCTCCGCGCGGCAATGACGGCCACCGGGCTGACCTACGAGGAGGCCGGCGAACGCCTGGGTGTGGATCCCAAGACCGTTCAACGGTGGGTTTCCACCGCGCGCCCTCCGTACCGCAGGTACCGCCAACAACTGGCCAAGATCCTTGGGAAGGACGAGGTCTACTTGTGGCCGGGCAAAGCGAATTCCGTTGACCGACAGGCTGACTCAGAACTGATCGCGCTCTACCCCACACGGAGCAGCGTTCCCGTCGAGACCTGGTCCGGGCTGTTGTCCGGCGCGAAGGAGCACATCGACATCCTCGCGTATGCCGCCAGCTTCCTATGGGACGCAATCCCAGACTTCACGGGCCTGATCAAGGCCGCCGCGGAACGAGGCGTTCAAGTCCGAATGCTCTTCGGCGATCCGGACTGCGAGGCCGTTAAGGTACGCGGCGAAGAGGAAGGCATCGGCGACGCGTTGGCCGGCCGATGCCGACTCACGTGGAAGTACGTAGAACCTATATTTGATCTGGAGTGTATCGAGGCAAGAGTCCACACGGACACGCTCTATACAACCGTCGTCAGGGTCGACGAGGACCTATTGGCCAATGTGCACCAACTAGGCGTCCCCGCGGGAGCTGCGCCCGTACTCCACCTGAAACGCATCACCGGCACGGGAATCCACGCTTCTTACGAGAACGTTCTTGAACGGTCGTGGACTAGAGCCCGCCCTTGCAAGAGTCAGTCTCCGACAGACCCGCCTCCGTGATGTCGCCCATTCTCGGACTTGGCTTATCCGTCCGAGAGGTCTCGGTATTCGAAATTTGAAGGATCTTGGCCCTTCTTAATCACGTCGAAGTCGGTCGCGATAGTCGGGACCCTTTGAGGCTCCTGTTGCGGAGCAGGCTCCATCGGTTCTTGTGTGTCGCTCATTCTGGTGCCTCACCTGTGACGGTCAACCTGATGATTTGCTCGGGTCCTTTGGGCTCGCGGTTTCCCTTGACGCGGTCGTACTCAGGCTCGGTAGTCCGCATTCGCGTGGGTGCAGCCGTTTCCTGGCTCTGTTGGCCTTGGTCGTCCTGCTGCTCTTCCGGATCTGGCATGCGGGCCTCCATTCACTTGACCACGGCGACGAGGACCGTCAAGACCATGATCCAGAAGAAGGTTATGGCAAGTCCTACGTAGGCGCGAGATAACCAGCACATGCGCGTCTTCGCGTCCTCCGCGGCGTGGTCGAGCGGCGACTTCGCTTCAAGGTTCTTAGCGTTAAGCATGTCGACTGCAAACTGGCTGGGAGGGAGCGGCACGCGTTGCTGTTCGTCATGTGTCTTCGCGAACTTACGGAGGCCGCCTATAGAGGGCAAGCCGTTCTCTCGGTCCCTCGGACGGAGCACGAGCACGCACAGGATCACTGTGATGAGGCCGGAGGCCGCCACGAGCCCCATCAGGACGATCTGCCACCATCTGGGTGCCGACGGCAAAGCCTTGGTTACGAGTGCGACCAACGAACCCGTCGCGGTGAGCACGGTGGCGGCAGCCTTCTGTGCGCTGTCATTGCGACCCTCATGTTGCTCGAACAGCCATCGAGCTTGTTCGAGGATCTCGCTGGACGTGCGCCGGTCGGTCTCGAGGTCGTAGGCAGGCTGAGGTTGACTATCAGGCATGAAGCACCTCCTCGACATGGACGTAGGCGATCAGCATCTACCCGGAATCTGTCCAATGTCCGCAACGACGCCTGCACAGGATCAACGAACTTGACCAAGTCAGGTGCGCACCCTGTTGGATAGCATCGGATTCATGGGGAGGCGTGATTTCGTTGATGACCCTTCGGCGCCGGCCGCCAACTCCGTGGTGCCGTCCGTCGTCGCGATTGTTCGACGTCACAACGGATCCATCCTCCTGATCCACAAGACCGACAACGACCTCTGGGCACTCCCTGGTGGTGGTCATGAGATCGGCGAGTCGATCGCCGAGACAGTCGTTCGCGAGGTCAGGGAGGAGACCGGGTACGACGTCGAGGTCGAGACGATCACCGGCACCTACACGAATCCCCACCATGTCATGGCTTACGACGACGGCGAGGTGCGGCAGCAGTTCTCAATTGCATTCCGCGCCAAGCTGATTGGCGGGAAGGCGCGGACGAGCAAGGAGAGCAGCGAGGTTCGCTGGGTCCGGCCTGAGGACCTAGAGCGGCTGAATATGCATCCCTCGATGCGGCTACGGATTCAGCATGCTCTCGAGAACCGAGACGCGCCCTTCATCGGCTGACCAGCCGGGCCCTTGCTCGGGCGGCGCTGGTTCGGAGCGCCGCCGCTGAGTTGGTCACCGACCGATGGACCGGATGCTCGACGTCGTAGCGCTCGAGGATCTCCGAGATCCGTGTGTCGACTTCAGTCGTGGCGCCGTCCGGACCGGTCGTCAGGTCCACGAAGTTCAACACGTCGAGCAGGCCGTCTGGCGGCGGGGTGAATGCCTCCAGGTCGTCGGAGACGTCGCGGACGGAGGCCTCCCACGCGGCACCGGTGTGCCAGGCAACGAGCGAGACCACATCCGGTGGAAGTCCGAGGGCCTGCAGGAAGATTGCCCCATCGATCGCGTGGCACAGCGTTACCTCGAGGGCCGCGGCATATCCCACGTCGTGCAACCACGCGGCATACACAAGATCTTCGGGCAGGTCGTGGGACGGGTCATCGACCAGGACCTCCATCGCGCGGCCGACGGCCTGCACGTGTTCCCACCGCGGGTGCAGGTTCCCGATGAGGTCGCGAGCGAGCGAGCGCACGGCTTCTCGCGTCCATTTCGACATAGGACGACATTAGGCGGCCTGCCCGGATGAGTCGCTCGAACCCGGACTACTCACTCCAGCCGCACGTCTCGCGTGGGCACCATGCGTAGGGGCTCCGAACCGTCCGCTGTGAGCATCGACGTCCCGGTCCACTGGTACCACTCGGCCTCGTCGAGGACAGGCACGACGTAGTTGCCATCGGGCCGGAGCCGGGGTGGGCCGGCGATTCGCCAGTCAGGCTCCCAACCGTTGTCGCCGAAGACGACGGCTCGTCGCCCCATCGGCTCGGTCACTCCCAGCACTGGGCTGAGGAGGCGCAGCTGCGGGTCCATCGGTGATCGTCGCTGGGCGTCGAGCACGGCGACGAGGTCGTCACTGGGGACGCCGAGGCTCACGCCGACGTACTGTTCCACCCACAGGCGCGAGACGCCGACGGCCACGGCCGGGGTGGCGGATGCGCCGTACTGGGTTGCCTCGTCGACGACCCAGACGACGGGCTCGACGGCTCCGTCCACCCAGACGGGTCGGTCGGAGGCTGCCCGGAGGTCGTTGCGCCAGCCGAAGGCGGAGATCGCGCCGTGCTCGTCCTCGACGGTCACGAGGTAGCGGAGCCGTGCCCCGAGGAGGCGGTCGTTGACCGAGGTGGCCGGCCGAACGAGCAGCATCGGCGGTGACTCGCCCACCCACCGCGGTGGCGCCTCGCCGAACTCCGCGGCGATCAGCCGGCGGAACTCCGCCTCGATGTGTGGGTCGTTGGCCATCCCCTCCATCACCTCAGGCTCCCACAGCGTCCGGGGATCATGCGCGGGATCCCGACGCCGGCCTGGCGACGACGGCGAGCTGGTCGCGGTAGTACGGGATGGACAGGACGTTGTGGACGACTTCCACCACAGCGCCGGTGTGTGGTGCGTGGACCATGTTTCCCTGACCGTCGTAGATCCCGACGTGGTGATATACGCCCGGCGGGTCGGCGGGGTCATGGAAGAAGAGCAGGTCGCCGGCCTGGAGCGGTGCGCCAGCTGGCACGTGCGGCAAGGCGTTCGCCTGCTCGGTGGTGACCCGGGGCAGACGCAGGCCGCTCGCTTGGAACCAGGCGTACTGGGCCAGGGACGAGCAGTCGAAGCCGACAGTCCCCGCTCCTTGTGCGAAGCCTTGTGTCGGTCCGTTGACGTTGCCTCCGCCCCAGCTGTACGGGAGTCCGACCCACCGCAGGGCGGCGGCGACGACCTTCGCCCCCACGGTGCCGTCTCCGGTGTAGGCCGCGCTGGTCAAGCACGTGGCGGAGAGGACGGTGGGGTCGGACACGAGCTGGCGGGCCTTGGTCTCCTGTCCGGCATACGCCGAAGGGAAGGCGCTGGCTTGTACGGCCTGGGCGGCGTCGGTGACGGGCAGCGTCAGCCAGCCTTTGACCTGTTCGAGTCCGGGCTGGCCGCCTCGGCCGCCGGTGAAGAACATGGTGGCGGCCTGGACCGGGTCCGTTCGTTCGCTCACCGGTCCCCAGCCGCCGCGTTGCTGGAAGAGGCCGGCGCTGTCACGGTCTCCGCCCGGGAGGTTGCGCAGGCCGGACTCCTGCAGTGCCGTGGCGATCGCGATCACCCAGCCGTATGCCGGAACGCTGAGTCGTCGTCCGACGGCCACGATGGTTTGGGCATTGGCTAGCTGGTCCGCGTCGAGGCCGTCTACGGTCGTAGCGGTGGCTGCCTGCCCCACCAAGGTCGAGCATGTCCCCGACGCGGTTCCGACGCCGCTGTTGTCGTTGCCGCTGGACACGGCCATGGCCAGGACGATCCCCATTGCAGCGCCGGCAATCAGGACCCAGGGGACCAGTAAAGCCGCGAGACGGACGACGCGCTGCCAGAGGACGCGTTTGGCCGCGACTCCGGCTGCGGCGAGAACTGGGGCGGGCATCAGGTGGCTCCGCGCGTTGGCCCGATGCTCGGCACGGGTGCTGCGGGCGCGACGTCACCGACACGGACGTCGTCGACGAGCCAGCCCCCGGGGACGAGTACCGCCGTCACGGTGAGTCGTCCGGCGTCGGTGGACACCGCGAAGGCCTGGCTCGTCGGGGTGTGTGCCCCGGGGACGGGCGATCCATAGACCCGGGATACGGGGAGCTGCGCCACCCCGCCACCGGGCAGGGTCCCGAGCAACCGGGGGGTCACTACCGCCGACAGAGCGTCGGGGCTCGCCAGGCCACTGGGGCGGATCCACGCGGTGAGAAACCGCGTGACTGCCGTCGGTGCGCTGGATGTCGGCCTTGGCGCCGCTGGGGTTGGACCGACGCCCGCGTCATTGCGGACGGCACTGGTGGCGGACCGGTCCGCCGAGGGCACGGCTGTACTACCGGTTCCGGGCGAGTCGACCTGAATGGGGCTGGCGGGGGCTGTGCTGGCCATGGCCTGGCCGATGGCGAAGAGCAGGCCGAGGATCGCGAGGCAGGTTATAGCTAGGTTCCGCCACGACCACAAAGGCCATCGGAGGCCGGGCCAGTCGAGAGTCATCAGGCCACCTCGTCGTCGAGATCTGACGACAGGACGGAGCGCCCGAGAGCCGGGTCATAGATGCGGGTGCCGACCCCGTCGGAAGTCGCCTCGTCGTTGGAGTCGTGCGTCCGATAGACCCGCACGTCGTCGGGGAGGCTCGTCACGACGCGCCCTCGAAGGACCTGGCCCGTCCGAGACGTCGTCCTCAGATCATCGGCGTCTTGCCGGCCAGGGTGCCTCGCGGGGCCTCGGGGTGATGTCTGGCCCCGGGCGACGGGCGACCCGACCTGTCGGGACGAGTCGACCACGAGCGGTGGCAGGCTCCGCTCGCTCTCTGGGATCTCCTGCTGCGTCACGCGGGGACGACCGACCGCCTCGGCGGGCAAGAGGACCTCCCGGTAAGGCTGCTTCCTCCGACCCTTGGCCACGGTCAGCTGTTCTCCGTCGGGGTTGTCGAGGCCGTCCTCGATGCCCTGCTTGGCGCCGTGCTTGACCGCTGCGTAGCGGACAAGCTGGCCGGCTAGTGCCTTGGCGCGGTGAGGTCGGGCGCCACCGAGGATGCTCTTGAAGGTCAGCAGCGGCGACAGGATCGCGAGGGCTGCGAACGTCAGGACCAGGCACAGAACGAGAGCCATGAGCGACATGCCGGCGCCGTTCGCCTGACGGACGATCGCGGAGACAGCGGCCGTGTGAACCACAGCGCCGGTGCCGAAGGCGACGACGTTGACGACGGCAGCACCTGCCTCGTTGGCGACTCGACGGACGAGGCCGCTGAAGGCTGTGAGGACGCCCGGCACGGCGACGACGGGGAAGAACATGACGAGCAGCCGCAACATGACGAGGCCGGCGAACAGGAACAGGTCGGCGATGAGCCGAAAGAGCGCGGTGGACGCCGAGGCGATGACGGCCATGAAGCCGGTGCCGATCCGGCCGCCCGCCTTGCCCTGGACATGGGCGTAGGTCGCCGGATCCTGCTCCTGGATCTGGGCGGTCGTGTCCTTCCACTGCTGGGCCTTGGCGTCGGTGATCCGCTTGGCCGCATCAGCCGATGCTGAGGCCTCGGCCTCTTCGTGCCAGCTCAGCGTGCTGGCCTTGAAGAGCGCGGGCCCCCAGCGCTGAGCGGCTTTGCTGTTGGCGGACCCGAACTCGCCCCGGAGCCACTCGGCATACAGGACGTCGTCGACGAGCAGCGCGCCCTGGGCACGGGTTGGGTCGCCAGTGGCCGGTGTGCCGCTGACGTGGGCGGCTCCGGCGTTGACTGAGCTGACAGCTGACGTGACGGAGTGGTCGAAGAACGACGACACCCGCTGGGGGTAGGCCGTGACTCCGGCCAGGACGGCGAGGACGAGGGCTGCCCAGGCGGCCGAGGAGACAACGTTGGCGACGCGGCCGCTCATGGAAAGGAAGAGCAGCATCGCGCCAAGGCCGAGGAGAGCGACAATGCCCCAGGCGGACCAGATCGAGGCTCGCATCTGTGCGGTGACGGCAGCGACGGTGCGGTCCAGGGGTCCCATGTACCGGTCCGGATGGGCGACGGCGCTGTGCAGACCGTTGGCCACGGCCGTGAACCAGGTGGCGGCCCCGAGGAGGAAGTTGCCCACGGTCGTGTCGAGAGTCGCCCCGAACCCCTGGACCTGGCCGAGGCAGCCGAGATCGTAGGTGTGCCACGACAGGCCGGCATACGCGTAGTTGTCGTAGATCGCCGGATTGGCCGGGTCGGCGAATGCGTCTCCGGACACCGGGGTCTGGCCCGGGGGCGGGTCGACGACGTCGGTGGATCCAGTCCCGGGCTCGGCGGGAGCGGGGGCGTCCTTGCAGTCCGGGACGAACGGGATCGCGGGGGTGGCCGAGGCGGCGGAGGCGCCGACGGTCAGGAGTGCCGCCAGGAGGGCGAGCAGGATGGCGAGTGCTCGGGCGTGGCGCATGTCAGGCGCTCCTCTCCAGCTCGTCGTCTTCGATGTCCGACTCCGGTCGGGCGCGGTGGGTCCAGTTCGTCGCGGCGCTCGGGTCTGCCGTGGTGTTGAGTGCCTCGAGGAGGGCAGGGTGTGCCGATAGGTCCATGCGCATCCGCTCGACGCCTCCGGAGCCGTCGGAGAATACGAACTCCCGTGAGCCGCGCCTGCCTTCGCGGGTCGGTTGGGAAAGCGTCCCGAAGATGCCCTCGAAGCCCATCCCGTCTCGTATGCCGGGGATGAACTTCAGCGCATCTCGTTGGGCGTCCTGGTCGGTGAGCCGTCCGATGAATGCCGCGGAGACGAGGTTGGCCAGGTCGAGCTTGAGCAGGTCGGACGGGTTCTGGCTGGCCATCAGGACGCGAGTGTTGTGCTTGCGGCTGTCGCGGGCGGCGCGGTCGATGAACCGGCGACCGGTGCCGAAGGTGGCCAGTGCCCACGCCTCGTCGATGAAGATGCCCTTGCGGGCGTTGACGTCGCCGAAGTACATGCCGCGCTGGGTGAGCCAAGCGGCGAGGTACATGATGCACATGGACAGCCGCTCGTCGAGGTCCTCGGAGGTGGCGCGGGAGTCGTCCGGTAGGGCGAGTCCGCGAAGGCTGTACACGGTGAGCAGCGGGTCATCGTGGCCGTAGTCCTGGCGGTAGCCGGAGGGGAAGATGAGCCGGCCGTGGCTGGTTCGGGCGGCCTCGCGCAGGAAGTCGGCCATGTAGCCGGCGTGCCGGACGAGCTCGGCGTCGCCCTCGAACCGGGCCAGGGCCTCGACGACGTCACCGGCCGCACTCGTCTTGTGGGCCGGGACTGTGCCGACGGAGCGCATGAGGGCGACCTCGGTGAGGACGTGGTCCTGCATCTGGCGGGGAAGCATCGCCCGCAGGACGCTGCTCGTCAGGACGCGCCGGGTTTCCTCGGCGTGGGCCTGGGCTGCCTTCCACTCCAGGTCGTTGCCGTAGTGGCCGCGCTGGGGCTCGGGGATGACCCTGTAGGTACCGAGGGATCCCGGCGGGGCATCCAGGAGGTCGATGGCCCGGGATCGTTCGGCCAGTTCTGGCAGACGGCACAGGGCAGTGAGCCGGCCTGATGGGTCGAGCACCGTCCAGGGGACGCCCTGCATGACGGTGCGGTAGATGATGCTGCCGCCGGCGGTCGACTTTCCACCACCCAGACCGGCGCACAGCACCGCCAGGCCGGACTCCTCGCCCTTCTCGGTGGCCATCCACGGCTCCCACGTGACGACCCGGGCGGACGTCCCGGAGGTCTCGCCGAGGTGGATGCCGACGCGGTCGCCGACGGAGGCGGTTGCAGCGGGGACCGCGGCCGCGAAGGTCGTCACCGGCATTCGACGCCGGTATGCCGTGCTGCCGAGGCGTTCGCCGGGGATGAACTCGCGGGCCACGGCGTACTGGTCGGCGGGACGGGCGATCGTTACGGCGGGGGCGTAGAGGGACCTGACGGCGGCGGCTCGCTCGAGAGCCTCCTCCTCGGTCGTGCCGGCGACGGCGATCCGGTACCAGCCCTGGGTGCGGGTGGACAGCCCGGACAGACCGGAGGTGAGTTCGTCCTCGACGGTGAGGGCCTTGTCGGCCTGCCGGTCGAGAGACCCGGGGGCGGGTTCGTGGTGCTCCACCTCGTAGTGGTGCTTCTGGGCGCGGATCTTTTGGATCGAGCGGCGCATGGCCATGCCGACCTTGGCGGCGTCCTCGATCTGGACGCGGGCCGACCACTCGACCGGGAAGTCGAGGGCGTCGGTGCGCTGGATCCATGGAACGCCCGGTGGGATGTCGAGATCGGTCATCCGACCCACCGACATGACGCACACGTGTCGGGTGACCTGGCGGTCCTCGATCTCTCCTACGACCCGGATCGTGCGCCCATACGGGGTGGCCGACCAGTGGACACGATCGGTGAACTCGTGCAGATCGTCCAACTCCCACTCGTCGTCCGTCGCAGCGCCGATGACGGTCGGAGCGGGCAAGCCGAGCCCGGTCGATCGGTGAAGCAGCCACTCGAGCTCGCGCGGCGTCGCCAGGGCCGCGTCGACTCCTTGGAGCGCCATGACCTCTGTGACGGCCTTGACCTGCTTGCCCAGTGCGCGGACCTCGCGGTCGGTGACCGGGCCGACGGCGCGACCGAGGGCGGCGAGCGGTCCGTGCAGACCGGTCGGCGTCGGGATCGAGACGCCGACGTAGACCTCCTTGTCGGCCATCGACCTGCCGGCCAGGTACCGCTGCTCGGTGAGCAGATGCTCTCGCCAGCCCGGCAGCGGCGCCGGGGCGTTCCGGTCGTGGGCGATGGCCCAGCGGCTCACCGGGTACGGCCTGGTCGTGACCCGGATGTGCAGGGTCCGCTTCGTCAGCTGGGCGTAGGCGTCAGCAGCGCCGACGATCAGCTGCTCCCGGATCGAGTCCGGACGGAACGACCAGCCCTGTGGGTCGAGCCGGTACCACGCCTGGATCCCGTTCCGGGTGACGGTGCAGTTGCTGGTAACCCGTTGCAGGGCCAGACCGGTCTTGGACCCCATCAGTCCGTCCCCTTCGCGTTTGAGTCCGTGGCAGGAGTTGCCCGGCTCGGGTCTGGGGGGACGATCCGGACCCGAGCCGGGCGGATGGTGGCCTCCGTGACCCTCGTCAACTGCCGCGGCGCGCCGACTTCGTGGGCGAAGGCGGCGACCACCGACAGCACGGGGCGGTCGGCATCAACGAGACGGAGGATGGCCCGCGTGGCGAGGGCCGTGCCGATGACGGTGTAGGCGAACGAGAAGAACCCGAACGGGATCCCGACCTTGCGTTCAACCGCCTGGAGGATCAGGAAGATAACCGCGCCCACGGCATACGCGATGTAGCGGGCCCGAAACGGGAGGGTCTGGTTCGGAGGTCCGAGCCAGACGCCGTTGATGTCGTAGATGTCGTCGTCCACTGGGAGTCGCATCGGTCGGCCTCCTCAGCTCGTGACGAGGCTGGCGAGCCAGGCGCCGAGCTGGTCGGCCTTGCCGGTGGCGGCGATGCCGAGCACGACGAGGGCGATGATGACGCCGGCGACGACGCGCATGGCGCGGGAGTTGTCGCCCTTCTGGGCGAGCAGGAGTAGCACGACGGCGATCATCAGGATGAGCAGCGGGACCACGTTGTGCTTGATCCAGTCCTGCAGGCTCGAGGTGCTGGCGCCGGCGGTGAGGGTGGTGAGGGTGTGCATGATCGTCCCCAATCAGTTGAACGTCGGGACCTCCCCGACATCAACCAGTCCGCCTCAGCGCGGGGTCGTGAATCCACCGAACCTGCAACGAGTCTCGAGATTTACCAAGACTTCGACAGGGCTTGACCTCGCCTTGACCTTCTGCCCGCGTAGCCGGGTCTCCCGTCGACTCACCTGCGGGATGCCCCCGAGCGGTCCATCATCCGGCCCGTCCAGAACGCGTCAAGGGCGCCTACGGCGTCGCTGGCGCGATGGACTTCGTCCACCCTTGACCCAACCTGGCCAGCCCTACTGCTGCTCCGCTATCGGGATGCATCCCTCCTGTCCTCCTCCGGCGCATTCGCCGTCGGGTGTTGACTTCGGCCTTGCGCGTGATCCTTGCGGCCGTCTCTTGGCCATCCGGGCAAGGGGGTGCCGATTTGGTGAAGGCCGCCGCGTCACTCACGGCCGATAGGCGGCCCTCAAGTAGCCGACGACGTCGTTGCACCAGTGACCGCGCGGAACGGGCGTTCGTCGATCATCACGGAGTGCAACAGAGCCGGACACGTCGCCACTCGCTCGGCGCGCGGTCCGGTCGTAGGCTCGATCCGTCCGTCGTCCTGAACTCTCTCGCACTTTCAACACCCCGGTCGCCGTGCCGCAGCGGCGCCAAGATGTCATGACCAAATGGCGCGCAAATTAGAGACCCGCATTAAATCCAAGAGGAGATGGTTGACTTGGCTCCTGGTGCCAAGACTCTCGAAATAATGGTGGAATCGGTAGCCGGGTTCGAAATTCATGACGCGATAGCCGGAGGCCCAGCACGCAGTCGGGAGTTGGATAAGGAACGCATGGAGTATTTGGAGTCAGTACTGGGTGGCACCCAAGGAGTGCGACAGTTTGCCAACTCCGTGGGGGCGGGTCTGAATATTCTGGAATCAGATTGGGTGGTTACTCGCTATGGGCTCTACTACGTCGCCTTCAACGCTCAACAGGTGATGATGTGGGCTTGGTCAGGGATATCCGAAATACGCCTGTCAAAGCGGGCGCGCCTGGGTCCTCTCAGCACGATAACCGTCGCGCTGCAAAACGGACGAACGTTCGACCTCCAAGTAGGCCGGCACGGCGTCGATGCTCTGCTTGACGCCGCCCTGGAGTTCATCCCGTGAGGTTCAGCGCACCGTCGACCCCTGCCCTGGACCTCGGCCCGTGTCCTCGATCGACGTCCGGTGTCTTCTGCCGGTGTCTTCTGCCCGTCGTTGCCGAAATGACCTCTACCAAGTCAAGAGCCTCGCTGCGCTCGGCCACGGCTGCGGGCGGCGCTGGCGCGCCGTCCTCGCCGCTCAGTCCAGGAGGCGGTGAACCGCCCGAGCTCCCGGCTTCCCCAACAGAGAAAGTTCGTTCTTTGCTCTGGCTGCGAGCCCGAATGGCGATGTGCCTTGCTCCTGCATAGCCGCATGAACCAGGCGATCAATCCCTGCTGCAACGAGAGGTGGGGTAGTACGCATCGTGGCCGGCAAAGCAACCGAATCAAAACGTCCGCCGTGCAAGAGCAAGTTTCTCTGATTAAAGAGTCGACGGAAGGCATCTTGATAGTAGCCCTTGACTCTGATCATAACGCCCGCGGGATCAACGGAAATTGATTTGACGCGTGCAGCAGCAGCTGCATCCGCCGGGCTTTCAGTGAAATCAACTCGATCCTGCTCGATCTCTGCCAGGAGAAGATCCAGCTTCTGCAACTGCGTCAATTCTGAAGCAGGCCCCAACCGGCCCTCAAGAAAGTCCTCCCGCACTCCGAGAACTTCGATCAGTTGGGTTAGTTCTGCGCGAACAAAGCCGCCAGCAACGACCGCCGCCATCCGATCGGCAGCCTCCGCGCCCGCCTCGCCCGCGCGGGCTAAAAGTCCTTCGACCGCCGCCCAGATCGCCGCAACGGACGCCCACGACGTGGAGGTCTCAACTGCGGCTAGCAACTCAAAAGCGTCGTCGAGGGGCGTCGTTTCAGGCGTTCTCGCGGCTGGCAAGAGCAATTTATAGCGGGTGATGGAAGAAACTAGAATATTAGCACTTCGTGGTGGCAGTGGGATCCACTTTCCCCGCTTCCCAGAAAGAATAGTAACGTGACCGCTTGGCGTGGCTTTCTTGGCCGCCAGGCCAATGGCAACTCGTGCGGAGATTCGACGAAGCTCGACCTCGACAATCTCCACGGCCGCCTTCGGTTCGCGAGCCTCAACTGTGAAGAGAAGCGCTCCAGCCCCTTTACGATCGGGTGGCTGCGAAGTCTTATCCTTCTCGACTCGCTCTACCATTTCGTCCCACGTCAAGAAGCGCTCTCCTGCGGCGGTGGCCAACTCCTGGGGCAGGCTTGCAAAAGGGACAATGACCTCATAGGAAACGGTCGCCCGGCGACACATCTCGTCTGCCTTGTCAAGCAACTGCCCAAGAGATTTTCCTTGATCTCGACTGGCTAGCAGCCACCCATGGAGATGATCACGAGAGAAGCCCGCGTCCAGAAGATGAGCCACGAGAGACCTCGCGCAGAGTTCAACTTCGCCGTCCGAAACCTCGCCGCGCTCGAAGGCCTCTTTCCAGTTGCGGATGTAGCCGTTCTCGCAACGCCGCACCAACTGCTCTAGGGAGCCCGCGATCGAGAGGTCAACAACGCCGCTGTTGTTAGCGCCCGCTTTCGTGGCGCCACGGCCTAGGATTTCGGCGATCTGCTCCCTGACCTGCCGTGTGCCAAGACCGACATCGCGGAGAACGATCTCGCGTGTAGATGCGGTCACGTAGACGAGGCCCTCCGTTCGCATGGCCCCGCTTCTGACGCCATCTGCGTACTCAAGTACCTCTCTAAGGCACAGGAGACTGCCCAGCTGCCACAGGCCGCGATGCCACGGAGTCCGCCGATCCACAAGCTCGATCAGCCGGGCCGTGATGAGAGTTTCAGGTGAGTGGCCATCCGTTGTCACCAAGGTAGGCTAGTGTCTTCGTACGGCCTGTTGGTCGACCAGCTGAAAGACGGGAGTCGCCTTCGGGCCGCTCCCGTCTTTACTTTGTCCCGGAACCCCCGTCGAGTAGTGCCTGCATGGTGATATGAGACACATCCGTGCTCGACAGGCCCCTGCCCGCGACCAACGTCGACCTGCGTTCGGGCAGGTCAGACGGCGTCGGCGTCGTGAAGCGAACGGGAGTGGTGCACTTCGTAGGCTGGGGGTCCACTCCAGTGTCTGCTCGAAGGGTGGCCAACCAGCCGTGGCGGACGGACACCCTTGCCTGAGGGGACCAAGCGCCATGTCCTCGCTCGCTCTGTCGGCAGCAGATAGGAATGGGTGTTGTCGGCGGTCTGATGCGATTCGGCGCCTGCTGGCGCTCCGACCTGTGCCTGCCTTCCCACCTCGTTTCCCCTCCCTCCATGGATCCTGGGCCACAACCGGGCCACAAGGGCCGGTGCCTAGGGGTCTGCCTCGGGCTCTCGCGGAAGCCTGCGGGAGCACGAATCGATCGTCTGCGCAGCCGCCGACGGGATTCCCAAGCTGGACACGCGAGTTCGATTCTCGTCACCGGCTCGTTGAGGGACAGAACCTCGCCCAGCAGCGCCTCCGGGCCCTGCGGCGCGGCGTCATCAGCCTCACCATCGCGATCACAGCCGGGACCACGCTGTACCAGGGCCGAGGTCACCACGGCTGGCTCGTCATCTCGCTGCAGGTGTCGATGCTCATTGCGAGCACCCTCGACCTGGGCGGCCATGTGCGGCGCTTCCTCAGGCTCGGTCGCGAGACCGAGCGGGTGCCGATGACTCCCACGCCGTGACCGCACCCTTTGCTCGTCGCCTGATGGATGGCGGACTGTCCCGACCGCGCATGACGGGCGGCTGTGGACGGCTGCGTTGAGGCTGCACGGCCGACGTGATCGGGCAAGGATCAGTCCATGACGGCAGAACCTCGGCTCGACGAGTGGCAGCGCCGGACGGACTGGCCGCTCACTGTCGCGGCCCTCCTGTTTCTGATGACGTACGGCTGGAGGGTCATCGACACGAGTTTGTCGGGGGGATTGCGATCCACGCTGGACGTCGCTACGTGGGTCCTCTGGCTCGCCTTCGCCATCGACTATGTCGTGAGAGTGGCACTGGCCAGGGATCGACTCCGGTTCCTTCTCCACAATGTGCCCGACCTCCTCGTGGTGGCACTTCCGCTCTTCCGACCTCTCCGGCTGTTGCGCCTCGTGACCCTGCTCCGTGTGTTGAACAAACGCGCTGGAGCATCGCTTCGGGGACGAGTTGCCGTCTACCTCGTGGGTTCCGCTGGGATCGTCGTCCTCGTCGCCAGCCTGGCCGAGCTGGACGCTGAACGGGGCCGACCTGGGTCCAACATCGCCTCATTCGGCGACTCCCTGTGGTGGGCGGTGGCAACGGTGACAACTGTCGGGTACGGCGATCACTACCCCGTCACGCTGACCGGCAAACTGGTGGCAGTCGGCCTCATGCTCTGTGGAATCGCATTGATCGGAGTCGTGACAGCAACCTTCGCCTCGTGGTTGATCGATCAGGTACGTGATGTCGAGGAGGAGAGCCGTGCAGCCACCAAGAGGGACATCGAGGCCTTGGCGGCCCAGGTTGCGGTGCTGACTCGTGAGCTCGGGGACCGCCGACCATTGGCCGACCCCTCGTCACAGCCCTCGCCTAGTAGGGCTGCGGACAGCTGAGCCCGAGTCCGGCTTCGGTCAGTTCCACACGCCGCCATTGCCCATTCCCGGGCCACCAGTCAGCCGGACCTCGCCCGCGGCGACGTCCTCGCGCCAGTCAGGGTCGAGCGGCTTGGGCCCGCGACTGCGGACGACCAACAATGCAACGACGGCGACCAGCACCATCCCTGCGACGATCCACGTCACGACCATGAGTGTCATCCTGGCTCCTGGGTGCCTAGTGTCGGTGGCTGTCGTGGTCTGGGTGGATCCAGAACAGCCTCATGCTGCCTTGGCGGACGTGGTCGCGCAGGTCCACGTCGGGGTGGGTGCGTCGCCGGTGTCCGACGAAGAGTGCTCCGCCGAGCAGGGCTGCCAGGAACACCCAGGTGGAGATCATGAGAGCCACGATCGGGTCCTTCCGCCGACGACCGGTGTGCCGGTCCCACCTTGGACGTCCGGCATGGCCGGCCCGTTTCCCCGGCGAAGGCAAGCAGCGCGGCATGCCCCGGGAAGGGAGCCGCTACCTCACTCGACGACGCGGAAGGGCTGACGCTCGGTCGGCAGTCCGGCCGCGGCATACGCCCGGAAGCCGCCGATCAGGTCGGACGCGCGCAGGAAGCCGATCTGGCGCAGGTCGCGCGCGACGAGGCTCGAGGCAAAGCCCTCGTTGCACACGACGATGACGAGCTGGTCCTTCCGAGGACCGTGCGTCATCCTGTACCCGCTGGTCGGGTCGAGCCGCCACTCCAGGACGTTGCGCTCCACGACGACGGCGCCGGGAATGTGGCCTTCGCTGCGTCGGTACCGCTCTGCCCGGACGTCCACGACGAACGCCCCCTGGGCCTGAAGCCGTTGCAGGTCAATGGGATCCACGCGCCGGATGCCGAGCCGCGAGGTCTCCAGGACGTCGTCGATCCCCATCGTCGCACGCGTCACCATGCGCCGGCCTCGGGATCGTCGGAGTGGACGACGTGGTCGAGGACGAGCTGGCCGGCGTTCCAGCGGTAGAAGCTCATGGTCCGAAGGCGGGGGCTGTAGGCGTGGATCGTCACGGCCGGCGTGACCCGCTCGTTGCGGACGTCGTGGATCTCACCGGGCCGGATGATCTGGACGACGCCGGGGGCGAAGGTCCGCGGCACGAGCCGGCCCGCGTCGTCGGGGCGGATCTCGGTGATCGCGCCCGCGACGGTCGTGAACGCGGCGGTGGCGTCGCCGTGGCTGTGCAGCTCGGTCGCCTCGAACGTCGGCCACGCGATGACCCACACGTCGATCCCCTCGGGAACCTCGATGCGGGCCCACGAGCGCTGCGGGCCGAGCCGGACGAGGTGGGCCCACTGGCTGCGGTCCGCCGCGACTCGGCGGACGATCGCGGCCAGGGCCCGCTCGGTCGGGTCGGCCAGCTCCTCGTATGCCGGGAAGCAGGGGGCGGCGGTCGGGGCCAGTGCGGCCGTGCCCCGGCTCGATCGGGCGGCGACGGGTGCGTCGGCGGTGATGGTCATGGTGTGCTCCTGGGCGTTCGACTGGCGCAGAGTGCGCGGGCTGGTCTGCTGCGGGCGGCGCTTGGGCCGCGGAGGGCCGGGTCGGCCCCGACGTTCGGTGGTCAGGCGGGCGGCGTCGTCAGCGACGACAACAGCGCGGCAGACCACCGCTGGGCATGCAGCGGGTCAGCATCGAACGGGTGCGGGTCACGCAACGAATATAACGGCATGTTGGGATAACTCAAACACTTTGTTCATTGTGTAAGACGACGCCGAGCAAGACGACGCCGGGCAAGACGTCGCTGGGCAAGACGTCACCGGGCAAATGACCCCGTGAGGTCGGTACGGTTCGCCGACCGCTCAGCCGGGGACCATCCACTGGAGGATGGTGACGAGCCCGACGATCCCGCAGACCACGAAGGCCGCCGCGAGCACCCAGGCGATGACGGTGGCCGGATCCACGCCAGCCTCGGCGTCCGGGACGTCCTTCTGCCGGGCCTGATGGTCCGGGCCCCGGTCACCGCGCCCCTCGCGTCGGTCCTGCTCGATCGCCTTGTTGCGCAACGCCTCCAGCTTCGGGGTCCGCGGCTCGCTCCGCAGGGACCGCGGGACGGACCGCCACATCTGCCCGAAGTCGTCGCCGTGCCGCTCGCGCCACGCAGCGACGGCCTCGTTCACGTCCGCACCGCGACGAGCTGACCCGAACCACACGGCCCCGGCGGCCGGCAGGTCACCCATGTCATAGAGGACCTGGCCCAGCAGGTCGAGTGCCTCGGGGTCACGGTGCGAGGCCAGGTAGCCGACCAGCCGGTCCCGCGCCTTCCACGCCCGACCGTGCTGGAGGTCGCCCCGGGCCCGGTCGACGACGCCGTGACCGGCCTCGGCCGGGGAGGGTTCGGGCGGGCTGTCGGTCGGCACCTGCACAGCACAGCACATCCGGCAGGGTCGGCGGAACCGTCGGGGAGCCGGTCAGTGACCGGCCGGGAGGGCCTGGCTCGGGGTCGGTTCGTCGACGGCTTCGGGGGCCAGGGCCAGCAACGCCTCGGCCGCCGCAGCCGTCGTCACCAGCGAGTCGACCAGGCCACCGCGCACGGCGGCCTCGATGGCGGCAACTTTGTCGGCGCCGTGGGCGACGGCGATGACGTGCGGAATGGCCTGGAGCTGCGAGCCGGTGATGGTGATGATCCGCGCCGACAGGTCGATGTCGACCGGGTGGCCGTCGGCGTCGAAGAGGACTCCGCCCATCTCTCCCACCACGCCGGCCGCCGCGACCTCAGCCCGCGTCTCGGGGCTCACGACATCGAAGATGGTCGAGGCGCCGGCGCGCCAAGCACCGACCCCCATGATCGCGACCGTGACGGTCGGAACGTGCGCCAGCGCATCAGCCACAGACGCCAACCTGCGCAGCGCAGAAGCGGATTCGGCCTCGTCGAGGATGAGCGGCGCGTAGAAGACGTGGCTCCTTCCACCCGCGGTCCGGGCGGCCCGGCGCACGACGTCGGACGAGCTCCCGTCCTCCCCGGGTACGACGAGACCACCGCACAGCTGGACGACGGGAATCGTCGGCAGCGAGGTCAGCCGCCCGACGACGTCGTTGACCGAGCGGCTCCACGGCAGGCCGAGGACGTCGTCTGACGTCAGCAGCTCGACGAGCAGGTCGGCTGCGGCCTGGGCGACCGTGGACCTGACGTCCTGACCCCCGGGCACGACCACGGCATGCCGGAGCCCGTAGGCACGGCGCAGCCGTTCGGAGAGCTCGGCATCCAGGCCCGGCGGCGGGACGATCTCGATCCGGACCATCCCCGAGCTGATCGCCTCCTCCAGCAGCCGTGCCACCTTGAACCGGCTGATCCCGAGCGCGCTGGCGATCTCGACCTTGGACTCCCCCAACAGGTAGTGCCGGCGGGCGACCGCATCCATGAGGACCGCCTCGGTCGGACCGCGGCGCTCACTCATGGGGTACATCCCACGGTGTGGTCCCACCTGTTGACAAGTGTGTCCCAAACCAGCACTCTCATACGTGCAAGGTACTCGCTCATCTGAGCAAGCGCAGCGGGACCGAGCCGGACCGCCCCGACGTCGGGGCCACGCATGAGGAGGAGGGCGATGGTGCCCAGGAAACGTGCCGTGCCGACCGTCGTCGCCGTGGCTGCGGCGAGCGCGGTAGGACTGAGCGGATGTGCCGGATGGGGCGGAGGTGGTCTCGGGGGCGGCGGAAGCGACACCGTCAACGTGCTCATGGTCAACAACCCCCAGATGGTCGACCTACAGAAGCTGACCGCCGACAACTTCACCAAGCAGACCGGCATCAAGGTCAACTTCACCGTGCTGCCGGAGAACGACCTGCGTGACAAGGCCAGCCAGGAGTTCTCGAGCCAGGCCGGCCAGTACGACGTCGCCACCCTGTCGAACTTCGAGATCCCGATCTACGCACACGCCGGCTGGGTCGCCGACCTCACGGCATACAGCAAGGCGGACACCACCTTCGACCAGGCCGACATCCTGCCGCCCATGACAGCAGCGCTGTCCCGCGACGGCAAGATCTACGGCGAGCCGTTCTATGGCGAGTCGTCCTTCCTCATGTACCGCAAGGACGTCCTCGCGGCCAAGGGCCTCACCATGCCCGACAAACCGACCTGGGACCAGGTCGCCGACATCGCGGCGAAGGTCGATGGCGCCCAGCCCGGCATGAAGGGCATCTGCCTGCGCGGCCAGCCCGGCTGGGGCCAGCTCTTCGCGCCCCTCACCACGGTCGTCAACACCTTCGGCGGCACCTGGTTCGACAAGGACTGGACTCCGCAGGTCGACGCCCAGCCGTTCAAGGACGCGACCAACTTCTACGTCAACCTCGTCAAGGCGCACGGCGAGGCCGGAGCCTCGCAGGCCGGCTTCACCGAGTGCCTCAACAACCTCATGCAGGGCAAGGTCGCCATGTGGTACGACGCGACCTCGGCCGCCGGGTCGCTCGAGGCGGGCGACTCCCCGGTCAAGGGAAAGATCGGGTATGCCGCGGCGCCGGTCAAGGAGACCAAGTCCAGCGGGTGGCTCTACACCTGGTCGTGGGCGGTCGAGCAGGCCAGCAAGAAGAAGGACAACGCGTGGAAGTTCGTCTCGTGGGCCTCCAGCAAGCAGTACGAGGACCTCGTCGGGGCCAAGATCGGCTGGTCCTCGGTTCCGGCCGGCAAGCGTGCCTCGACCTACGACAACCCTGAGTACCTCCAGGCGGCCGGCGCCTTCGCCGCGCAGACCAAGGCCGCCATCGCCTCGGTCGACCCCAACAACCCCGGCGTCCAGCCGCGGCCGGCGGCCGGGATCCAGTTCATAGACATCCCGGAGTTCCCGGATCTCGGTACCAAGGTGAGCCAGTACGTCAGCTCGGCCATCGCCGGCCAGAACACGGTGGACCAGGCGCTCAGCCAGGGGCAAGACCTCGCCGAGCGCGTCGCCAAGAGCTACAAGAACTGAAGGAGGAAGCCATGACGACCACCACAACCAAGGCGCCGGATGCGAAGGCCACGGCCGCTGCGTCCAAGGCCCTCCAACGCTCCGGCGACTGGGCCCGACGGGCACCCCTGCTGCCCGCCCTGATCCTCGTAATAGTCGCCACGCAGCTCCCGTTCGTCGTCACCATCGTGTCGTCGTTCATGCGCTGGAACGCCTACTACCCGGACAAGCGCGCCTTCGCGGGCCTGGCCAACTTCGGGACCGTCCTCTCCGACCCCGACGCCCGGCACGCGATCTGGATCACCGTTCTCCTCACCGTCTCGGTCGTCCTCATCTCGCTCCTCCTCGGCCTCGGGATCGCGCTCCTCCTCGACCGCAAGTTCATGGGTCAGGGGATCGTCCGGACGATGATGATCACACCGTTCCTCATCGTTCCCGTGGCGGCCGCGCTCCTCTGGAAGCACGCCATCTACAACCCCGAGTACGGGCTGCTGAACGGCGTCCTCAAGGGCGTCTTCGGCAACGGCGCGCCCCAGGTCGACTGGATCGGCAGCCACCCGCTCATGTCCGTGATCGTCGCCATCGTCTGGCAGTGGACGCCGTTCATGATGCTCATCCTGCTGGCCGGTCTGCAGAGCCGGCCCATGGACGTCGTCGAGGCGGCCCGGATGGACGGTGCCAGCTCGTGGCAGATCTTCACGAACATGACGCTGCCCCACCTGCGCCAGTACATCGAGCTCGCCGGGCTGCTCGGGACCATCTACGTGGTCCAGAACTTCGACCACGTCTTCACGATCACCTCAGGTGGACTCGGCACGGCCAACCTGCCGTACTACATCTACCAGACCTTCTACACGGCCCACGACTACGGCCTGGCCTCCGCGGCAGGCGTCATCGTCGTCATCCTCACGATGATCGTCGCGACCGTTGCCCTCCGCACCGTGTTCAGCCTGTTCAAGGAGGAGACCCGATGAGCACCACCACCACGACCCCGCAGACGAGCGGCACCGTCGCGCCACAGGCGGTCAACCATCGCAAGCCCTCGATGGGCAGCCACCTGCTCGGCGTCGCCGCCTGGGTCATCGGGCTGCTCTTCGTGTCGCCTGTGTTGTGGATGATCCTCACCTCCTTCCACAAGGAGGCCGACGCGGCGACCAACCCACCCTCGCTGTTCGCGCCGCTGTCGGTCGACGGCTACAAGTCGTTCTTCAGCGCCGGACCGTGGCCACCGATCCTCAACTCGGTCACGGCCAGCGTGGTGTCGACGGTCCTGGTCCTCCTCCTCGCCTTCCCCGCGGCATACGCACTGTCCATCCGGCCGGTGCGCAAGTGGACCGACGTCCTCTTCTTCTTCCTCTCCACCAAGTTCCTGCCGATCGTCGCCGGACTGCTGCCGATCTACCTGTTCGCGCAGAAGGTGCACATGCTGGACAACATCTGGCTGCTGGCGATCTTCTACACTGTAATGAACCTCCCGATCGCCATCTGGATGCTGCGGTCATTCCTCGCGGAGGTGCCGGTGGAGATGCTCGAGGCCGCCCAGGTCGACGGCGCGAACCTGATCACGACGCTGCGCAAGATCATCGCGCCGGTCGTCATGCCCGGCATCTCCTCGGCCGCGCTGATCTGCTTCATCTTCAGCTGGAACGAGCTGCTCTTCGCCAGGGTCCTCACCGGGACGCGAGCCGAGACGGCGCCGGTGTTCCTCACCGGGTTCGTCACGAGCCAGGGCCTGTTCCTCGCCAAGGTGTGCGCGGCATCGCTCGTCGTCTCGCTGCCCGTTCTCATCGCCGGCTTCGCCGCCCAGGACAAGCTCGTCCAAGGCCTCTCGATGGGCGCGGTGCGGTGACGACCGCTGCGCCAGTTCGCCTGTCGCAGAACGCGCTCGGTGACCTGCCGGGAGTCCTCGAGCGACCGGCATACGACCGATCGGCGGTGACGCCGGGGATCGTCCACTTCGGCGTCGGTGGCTTCCACCGGGCGCACGAGGCGATGTACCTCGACGCCCTCATGAACAAGGGTGAGGCACTGGACTGGGGCCTTGTCGGGGTCGGGCTGATGCCCGGCGACGCCCGGATGCGGGACGCACTCAAGGGTCAGGACTGCCTCTACACGCTGGTCGTCAAGCACCCCGACGGGCGGCGCGAGGCTCGGGTGATTGGCTGCATCGTCGACTACCTCTTCGCACCCGACGACCCGCAGGTCGTGCTGGACCGGCTGGTCGACCCATCGACCCGGATCGTCTCGCTGACCGTCACCGAGGGCGGCTACCACGTCAACCAGGTGACCGGCGAGTTCGACGCGAGCGACCCGGTGATCGCGGCCGATGTGGCGGGCGACGGTATGCCGCGGAGCATGTTCGGTTTCGTCGTCGAGGCCGCAAAACGCAGGCGGGACAACGGAACTGAGCCGTTCACCGTCATGTCGTGCGACAACCTGCCGGGCAACGGCGACGTCGCCAAGAAGATGATCACGTCCTTCGCCCGGCTCAAGGACCCCGAGCTGGCCGACTGGATGACCGCCACCATCCCGTTCCCCAACAGCATGGTCGACCGGATCACACCGGTCACCGCGCAGGCCGACATCGACGCTCTCGCAACGGAGTTCGGCGTCCAGGATGCCTGGCCGGTGGTGTGCGAGCCGTTCACCCAGTGGGTGCTGGAGGACCACTTCTCCCTGGGCCGGCCACCGTTCGAGGACGTCGGCGTGCAGCTCGTCGACGACGTCGTGCCGTACGAGCTGATGAAGCTGCGACTGCTCAACGCTTCGCACCAGGCATTGACCTACCTCGGCTACCTCGCCGGGTACCGGTACGCCCACGAGGTCGCTCAGGACCCGCTGTTCGTCTCGTTCCTGCTCGGGTACATGGAGCAGGAGGGTAGCCCCACCCTCCCGCCCGTGCCCGGGGTCGACCTCGACGCCTACCGGCACCAGCTCATCGCGCGGTTCGCCAACCCCGAGGTGCGTGACACCCTGGCCCGGCTGTGCGCCGAGTCCTCCGACCGGATCCCCAAGTGGCTCGTCCCGGTCATCCAGCGCAACCTGGAGACCGGCGGCGAGATCGACCGGTCCGCCCTCGTCGTCGCGTCCTGGGCCCGGTACGCCGAGGGCAGCGACGAGCAGGGCGAGCCGATCGAGGTCGTCGACCGGTTCAAGGACAAGGTCATGGCCGCCGCCGCGAAGCAGGGCGAGGACAAGCTCGCCTTCGTCCGCGACCGCGACTTCTTCGGGGGTCTGGCCGACGACGAGCGCTTCGCCACGGCATACGTCGCCGCTCTGGACTCCTTGCACGCCAAGGGCGCCCGCGCCACCCTCGAAGCCCTGTCGCCCGCGTGACGGAGTGACCCAATTGTTCCGGTAGTGACGGTGACTACCGGAACAATTGGGTCAGGGAGTGACGCGGCGCTTGGGCAGGATGGGGCGATGACCACCCCCGACTACCTCACCCTCAACCGCGCCAACTGGGACGACCGCGCCGCCGCGCACGCCGCGAGCAAGGGCTACGACGTCGACACTTTGGCCAGCGGCGCGCGCGAGCTCTCCGGGGTCGTCGCGTTCGACCGGCCCCGCCTCGGCGACATCGCCGGGCTCGACATCGTCCACCTCCAGTGCCATATCGGCACCGACACGTTGTCCCTGGCCCGGCTCGGCGGCCGCCTGACCGGCCTCGACCTCTCCCCCAGGTCGTTGGAGCAGGCCCGCACGATAGGCCAGCGGGCCGGCATACCGATCGACTACGTCGAGTCCGACGTGTATGCCGGGCCGGAGGCCTTGGGCGGCCGGACGTTCGACCTCGTCTACACAGGGATCGGCGCGCTGTGCTGGCTGCCGTCGGTGGCGCGGTGGGCCGACGTCGTCGACCGGCTGCTGCGGCCCGGCGGGCGTCTGTTCATCCGGGAGGGTCACCCGATGCTCTGGGCGCTCGACGAGCGGCACGAGGACAACCCGGTCGTCGGCTTCCCCTACTTCGAGCAGGCCGAGGGGACGGTGTGGACCGAGGGCGGGACCTACGTCGAGACCGACCACGCGTTCACCGCGAACACGACGGTCGAGTGGAACCACGGTCTCGGCGAGATCGTCACCGCCCTGCTCGACCGTGGCCTCGTCCTCACCGGGCTGGTGGAGCACGACTCGGTGCCGTGGTGCGCCCTGCCCGGGCAGATGACCGAGGACGCCGACGGCGAGTGGCGGCTCACCGACCGACCCGAGCGGCTGGCCGCCAGCTACACGCTGCAGGCCGTCAAGCCCCGAACGCAGGGGCTACCGATCGGTAGCATCCAGTGACACAGTGGGGTGGTGACCACACACGCACCGGCGGCGCGACCGGCATACGACGGTTCGGACAGCTCGTATGCCGGTCTGCCGCGTTGGTCCGAGACCACCTTCTCCCATCCCCCGGGGCGGCGACCGCTCCTCGGTGACCTGCGTCGGGTGCGCCAGCGGCGACCGCTCCAGGCGATCATGCAGCGCCTCGAGGGCATGGGGCCGGTGTGCGAGTTCAAGGCGTTCGGCAACCGCTTCGTCCTCGTGACCGACGCGCTCGTCGCCGCGGAGCTCTGCGACGAGAAGCGGTTCGAGAAGACCCTGCCGCCCGGGCTCGTCGCGCTCCGGGAGACGGCCGGCGACGGTCTCTTCACGGCATACAACGACGAACCGAACTGGGCCCTCGCGCACGCCCTGCTCATGCCCGCGTTCTCTCGCCCCGCGATGCAGAGCTACCACGCGACGATGCTGCGGACGACCGGCGAGCTGGTCGGCAAGTGGGACTCGTATGCCGCAGCCGGCCGGGCCGTCGACGTGTCCGGTGACCTCACCCGGCTGACGCTGGAAACCATTGCGCGGTGCGCGTTCTCGACCGACTTCGGGTCGTTCAGCCAGGAGCGGCAGCACCCGTTCGTCACGGCCATGATCGTCGGGCTGGTCGGCGGGCAACGGCGCGGGGCGTTCGGGTCGCTGCCCGTCGTGGGCCGGCCGCTCAACTGGTGGTTCGACCGCAAGGACGCCGACTCCCGGGCCTTCACCCAGGGACTGCTCGACGACATGGTCCAGTCGCGGCTGCGGTCCGGCGAGATCGACGACCGCGACCTGCTCGGGATCATGCTGGGGACCGCGCACCCCGAGAGTGGGGAGCAGCTGTCGGCGGAGAACGTCCGGCACCAGATCCTCACCTTCTTGACCGCGGGCCACGAGACGACGTCGGGGACGCTGTCGTTCGTCCTCTACTACCTGGCGCGGAACCCCGACGTGCTGCGGCAGGCGCAGGAGGAGTGCGACGCGATCCTCGGCGACGACCCCGGGGCCGAACCGACCTTCGAGCAGGTCGCCAAGTTCCGCTACGTTCGGCGGGTCATCGATGAGGCGCTGCGGCTCTGGCCGACGGCGCCGGGCTTCAGCCGCGGCCCGCGCCACGGCTCGACCCAGGTCGTCGCCGGCCAGTGGCTGATGGAACCCGGCGACATGGCTCTGGTCCTCCTCCCGGCGGTCCACCGCGACCCACAGATCTGGGGCGACGACCCCGAACGCTTCGACCCCGACCGGTTCACCTCGGCGGCGGTCCACGCTCGAGTGCCACACACCTACAAGCCGTTCGGTACCGGCGAGAGGGCCTGCATCGGGCGCCAGTTCGCCCTGCACGAGTCGGTCATCGCGCTGGCGACGATCCTGCACCGGTACGACCTGGCCGGCGACCCGGCATACGACCTGGACGTCACCGAGCGGCTCACGCTGATGCCCCGCGGCTTCGAGCTCAACCTCACCCGGCGGTACTGACTCCCTGCCCCTTCCTCCCCTGCCTCCCCCCCCCCCCCCCCCCTTCCCCCCCCCCCCCCCCCCCCCCCGGCCGGCCTTCGCCCGGTTGGGGGCCCGGCCGCCCCCCGGGTCGCCGGCCGCCTGCAACTTTTTCCAAGGTATTTACGGGCGCGCAACGCGGGGCCCCCTCC
>JAJPIW010000082.1 GCA_021324575.1 Intrasporangiaceae bacterium
ACGTCGACGCCGACCTCGATGACCGTCGTCGCGACGAGGACGTCGATGTCGCCTCGGGCGAAGGCGGTCATCGTCGCGTCCTTGTCCTCGGCCGCCAGCTGGCCGTGCAGGACCTCGATCCGGCGGCCGTCGAGGGCGGGTACCTCGGTGCGCAGGCGTTCGACGACGCTGAGTACGGCGTGCGGAGGGGTGCGGACGGGGACCTCCTCGAGCTCGTCGTCCCAGAGCTCGAAGTCGTCGTCACCGGGCTCCCCGTCCACCCCCCGGGCGTGGCGCGAGGTGGCGTCGACGAGGTCCAGGCCGTCGGCGGCGCCGGTGTCGTCGGCATGGATCCGGGGGCAGACGACGTAGGCCTGCCGACCCTCGGCGACCTGCTCCCCCACCCGCTGCCAGACCCGTGCCATCCAGCCCTCGCGGTGCTCGTCGACGGTGTGGGTCAGGATCGGTGAGCGGCCGCGCGGCAGCTCGGTCAAGGTCGAGGTCGCCATGTCGCCGAAGACCGTCATGGCCACGGTCCGCGGGATCGGCGTCGCCGTCATCACGAGCAGGTGCGGAGGCGCAGAACCCTTGGCCCGCAAGGCATCTCGCTGCTCCACACCGAAGCGGTGCTGCTCGTCGACGACCACGAGCGCCAGGTCGCGGAACTCGACGTTGTCCTCCAGCAGGGCGTGCGTGCCGACGACGATCCCGGCCTCGCCGGTGACGATCGAGAGCAGGGCCTTCTGGCGGGCCGCCTTGCCCATGCTCCCGGTGAGGAGTGCCACCTGGGTGCCGACGTCGCTGCCGCCCAGCATCCCGGCCTCGGCGAGCGGACCGAGCATCGCCGTGATCGAGCGGTGGTGCTGTTGGGCGAGTACCTCGGTCGGCGCGAGGAGCACGGCCTGGCCCCCGGCGTCGACGACGGTCAGCATGGCGCGCAGGGCGACCACCGTCTTGCCGGAGCCGACCTCGCCCTGGAGCAGCCGGTTCATGGGGATCACGCCGGCCAGGTCGGTCGTGATCTCCACGCCGACGGTGACCTGCCCGTCGGTGAGGTCGAACGGCATACGGGCGTCGAAGGCGTCGAGGAGCCCGCCCGCCGGCGCCACCCGCGGGGTCGCCGCCTCCCGGGCCTGCTCGGCGCGACGCAGGGCGAGTGCGGTCTGGATGACCAGGGCCTCCTCGAACCGCATCCGCCGCTGGGCCCGGGCCACCTCATCGCGAGTGTGCGGGGTGTGCAGGAGCCGGAAGCTCTCCAGCCGGGTGTCGAGCATGTGCCGGAGCCGGACGTCGAGCGGGATGGGGTCGGGCAGGTCGTCGAGCTGCTCCAGGACGTGCTCGACACAGCGGCTGACCGCCCAGTTCTGCATCCGGGGGACCCGCGAGTAGATCGGCATCAGCCCGCGCTGGGAGAACCCGCCTCGCGGGTCGAGGAGCTCGTAGTCGGGATGGGCCAGCTGCGGCTTGCCGTTGAAGTACGACACCTGCCCGGCAAAGACCGCCCGCGCCCCGGGCACCAGCTTGGCCTCGTGCCCGTACGGCTTGAAGAAGGTGATGTCCAGGTCGTTGCTGCCGTCGGTCACCGTGACCGTGAGCAGCGAGCCCTTGCGCGACTTCATCGGGCGTTTGACGGCGGTCTTGACATCGGCGACGACCACGGCGTACATCCCGTTGTGGAGCCCCGCGAGGTTGGTCCCGGGCGAGAGGTACCGGCGCGGCCAGAACCCGAGGAGGTCGTCGACGGTCCGTATGCCGCGTGCCTTGGCGAGCGGTTCGGCGGCCTTGCCGACGATTGCGGGGAGGCGGGAGGAGGGGCCGATCACCTCACTCGACCCCGACGAGGAGCGGGTAGTGGGGCTGGCCGCCCTCGATGTGGACGACCTCGATGCGTGGGTGGTCGGCAGCGAGCGCCTCGGTGACCGTGGCGGCGAGCCCGGCGGGGGCATCGGCCCCACTGACGATCGTGACGAGCTCGCCCCCGGCCGAGAGCAGCCGGCGCAGGACGTCGACCGCCACGGCGGCGAGGTCGGAGCCGATGATCGCGAAGTCGCCGTCGACGACACCGAGGATGTCGCCGATGTGACACATGCCGGCGGCCGTCAGGCCGTCGCGGGCAGCGACCGTGACCGCCCCGTGGCGGGTGGCCACAGCGGCCTCGGTCATGGCGATGGCGTTCTGGCCGGCCGGTGCCCCCGGGTCGTAGACCGCCAGGGCGGACAGGCCCTGGACGACGGTGCGCGAGGTGACGACGTCGACGGTGAGCCCCTCGTCGCGGGCGGCAGCAGCAGCGGCGCGGGCCGCCATGAGGGTGTCGTTGTCGTTGGGCAGGAGCAGGACCGACCGCGCGTGAGCCTGCCGGACGGCGTCGAGGAGCTGGCCGGTGGAGGCCCGCTGCCCGGGGCCGCTCTCGACGACGACCGCACCGCCGTCGCGGAGGACGGCGGCGATGCCCGGACCAGCGGCGCAGGCCACGACCCCGACGTCGGCGATGTCGCGGTGGCGCGCGGCGATCTGCTCGCCGAAGTGGGTGACCCGGATCCGCTGCGGTCGCCCGACCTCGATGCCGGCCTCGATGGCGGCACCGACGTCGTCGACGTGGACGTGGACGCTCCAGATGTCGGGCCCGCCGACGACGAGCAACGAGTCACCGAGCGCGTCGAGTCGCGTCGTGAGCCCCTCGACCGCGTCCTCGGTCGTCTCCGCGAGGAGGTACATCACCTCGTATGCCGGCCCCTCGGCTCCGTCCGCACCGGTCGCCTCGCCAGGGAGTGGCGAGGCGTCGGGAGAGGTGGGCTCCCCGGCATACGGGACCGTCGTGGACCACTGCGCGGACCGGCCGCGCTCCCCCACCGATCCGGGGCTCGCGAGCCGGGTCGGGGCCGCCTCGCCGAGGACGACGCGGTGCAGGGCGTCGAGGAGCAGGACGTAGCCGGCGCCACCGGCGTCGACGACCCCGGCCGCGGCGAGCGCGGGGAGCTGGCGGGGGGTCTCGGCGAGCGCCTCCTCGGCGGCCGCGAGCATCGCCCGGGTGACCTCGGCGAGGTCGCCATCGGCGTCGGCAGCCAGCTGGGCCGCCGTCGCCGCGGCGGAGGCGACGGTGAGGATCGTGCCCTCGACCGGATGGGCCACGCTGGCCCGGGCCCGCTGAGCCGACCGGGCCGCGGCCCGTGCCAGTAGCGGCGCGTCGATCGCCTCCACACCCGGCTCGGCGGCGATGTCGGCGAAGCCGCGGACGAGCTGGGAGAGGATGACGCCGGAGTTGCCCCGCGCGGAGAGCAGCATGGCGCGGGACATCCCGGCCAGCTCCTCGGCGAGGCTCGCCTGACCGATGACCCCGCGACCGGCCTGGTCGGCCGCGACCGTCTCGATGGCCCCGTCGAAGGTCATGAACAGGTTGGACCCGGTGTCGCCGTCGGGCACGGGGTAGACGTTGAGCCGGTCGATCTCGGCCCGGTGCACGGCGAGCAGCCCACGGGTCGTCGCCGCCCAGTGGCGGGCGTCGGCTGCGGTGATGACGTCGGGCACGTTCCGAAGGCTAACGAAC
>JAJPIW010000019.1 GCA_021324575.1 Intrasporangiaceae bacterium
CACCACACCCGCAACCTCCCGAGGAGCCCACTCATGTCCGTCCGTCCCCACCTCGCCCGTGTCGGCCTGCTCGCGCTGGCCCTCAGCCCGCTCGGGGCCGCCCCCGCCCTCGCCGCCCCGGCCCACACCTCGACGCCGGCCCATCAGCAGAACGCCCCGCACGACGTCGGTGCGGTCTTCGTCCAGACCGACGACCCGACCGGCAACCACGTCGTCGCGTACGCCCGTCGCGCCGACGGCACGCTCCGGGCGCAGGGCAGGTATGCCACCGGCGGTGTCGGCGGGGTCCTCGCCGGCTCGGTCGTGGACCACCTCGCGTCCCAGGGAGCCGTCCAGCTCGACCGCGCCCACCACCTCCTCTACGTCGTCAACGCGGGCAGCAACACGGTCAGCGTCTTCCACCAGGACGGCACGAGGCTGCGGCTGGGCCAGGTGATCTCCTCCGGCGGTGACTTCCCGGTCAGCATCGCCGTCTCCCACGACGTCGTCTACGTCCTCAACGCGCGCTCCGGTGGCTCCATCCAGGGCTTCGTGGTCGACCACGGGCGCCTGGTCCGGGCCGCCGGGCGGCACGCGGAGCTCGGGCTGGCGCAGGTGAGCCCCGAGTTCACCCACACCCCCGGGCAGGTGTCGATCACGCCCGACGGGTCTCATGTCCTCGTCACGACCAAGGCGGCCAGCAACTCCGTCCTCGTCTGGCGGCTGGGTCATCGCGGCGCCCTGCTCGGGTCACCGACGGTGACCGAGCTCCCGGGCACCGTCCCGTTCGCCGCGGCATACGACCCGGCGGGGCATCTCGCCCTCGCCGAGGCCGGGACCAACAGCGTCGCGACCTTCCGGGTGCGCGCCGACGGCACCCTGAAGGCCCTGTCCACCGCAGCCACCGGCCAGGCCGCGACCTGCTGGATCGTGGAGGTGAAGGGCACGGCATACGCCTCCAACGCGGGTAGCGCCTCGGTGAGCGGCTTCCGGTTCGGTCCGCACGGGTCCCTGACGGCGCTCGGCGACACCGGGACCGACGCCGGCACGGTCGATGCCACGGCCACCCCGGACGGACGCTTCCTCTATGTCCAGGCGGGGGCGAGCGGGATCGTCGACGGCTACCGGGTCGGGGCGGGCGGGCGGCTCACCCCGATCGGTGCCGTCACGGTCCCGGACGCCGCCGGCGCGGAGGGCATCGCCGCCCTCTAGGAGCGCTCGTCGGCGACCATCGTGGCCGTCTCGGTCACCTGGTCGCTGACGACCTCCACGACCTTGACCGGCATACCGGGTCGAGCATGCGCGAACCAGAACGTCGTCACGTCCGCACCGTCCCGGACGTCGTAGCGCAGGCAGTCCAGGTCACCCAGCGGCGTCGTGATCCGTTCCGGCGCAACGGTACTCGTCGCCGCTGGGAACCCGGCATGTCGCTGCAGCGCCAGCCATGGAACGGTCGAGACCGCCCGCTCGCCGTCGATGACGCCGTCGACGGACTCGACCCACCGCTCGTAGAGACAGCCGTCAGCCGTGTGCTCGCCGAACCGGCTGACCCGCACGTATGCCGCCCCGTCGGCCGGCTCGACGAGGGTGCGGCAGCTGCGGCCGGGCGGACAGCCGTCGCGGATCTCGTCAGCGCTGAACGGGGTGGGCAGCAGGTCAGGGGCGAGGAGGTGCGGGTCGTCGGCGGGGTTCACGCCCACCAGCATGCCGACACCACGATGTCGCTGGGAGAGAATGGCGCCATGAAGGCACGCGTCACGTCGATCCACACCTACCCGGTCAAGGACGAGCCCGGCACCGACCTCGCAGAGTGTCTCGTCGAGGACGGCGGCCTGGCCGGCGACCGCCGCAAGAAGGCGCCGGTCTACCTCGTGGCCACCGAGCAGCAGGTCCGGACGACCCGGGCCAACTTCGTCCTGGACACGACGGCCGCCGAGATCACCGCGGCCATCGGCAGTGCCGTCAAGATCGGGGATGCGGTTCTCGGCCTAGGTAGCACGACCGGTACCTGCTCCGGTTCGTATGCCGATGTGCTGCGTCCGGGGGTCGTGCGGGTCGGCGACCTCGTGGAGCCGTGGACCGAGGACGAGGCGCTCTAGCCGCCCCACACCTCGGCGAGCCCGCGCCAGGCCAGGTCGGTGAGGGTCGCGCACAGCTCCTGACGCGGTCGGCCGTGCAGTGCGCTGCCCGGGCGCAACCAGTCGTCGGCGGCGGCCCGGACCATGCCGACCAGGGCCGCGGCCCAGACCGGGGCGACGCCGGTCGGGGCCCCGGCACCATCGAGCGCGCTGCCGAGGATGTCGGCCATCCGGGCCGTCACCCGTACCGGGAGGCCGCCGGCGTCGAGGTGGCTGCGGCGGTCGTCCGGGTCGAGCATCGGCGTCGCCACGATGAACCGGTAGAGCTCGGGGTCGCGCTCGACGAGGTCCAGATAGGTGTCGATCGCGGCCTCGAGGACGTCACGTCCCACCGGAGCGTCATGGGGTACAAGGGCGGCAGGGCGGGTCAACGCCCGGGCCAGCGACGCGCGCAGGTGCTCGTCGACGTGCTCGGCGACCGCGGCATACAGGCCGGTCCGGTCGGTGAAGTGCCGGTAGATGACGGTCTTGGAGGTCCCCGCCGTTGCCGCGATCTCGTCCATCCCGACCCCTGCGCCATGCGTGCGGATCGCCTGGATCGTCGCGTTGACCAGCTCGCCTCGTCGCTGGGCGCGGTGCTGGTCCCAGCGGGTGCTGCGGCCGTCCGTGGTCGTGGTCACACGTGCGACCGTAGCAGGGCAGGAGGGTACCTGCTACCGTCGGTTACATATAAGTGCGCGGTCGCACCAGCGGCGCCGGCGCCAGCCCAGACCACCCCTTCAGGAGACATCCCGTGGCTACCACCCCGCGTCGCGCCGCCATCCTCGGCGGCAACCGGATCCCCTTCGCCCGCCAGAACGGCGCGTACGCCAAGGCCTCCAACCAGGACCTGCTCACCGCCACCCTGGACGGGCTCGCGGCCCGCTTCGGCCTGGCCGGGACGCACCTCGACGAGGTCGTCGCCGGCGCCGTGCTCAAGCACAGCCGCGACTTCAACCTCACCCGCGAGTCGGTCCTCGGCAGCGCACTGTCTCCCACGACCCCGGCATACGACATCCAGCAGGCCTGCGGCACCGGCCTGGAGGCCGCTATCCTCGTCACCAACAAGATCGCCCTCGGGCAGGTCGACTCCGGGATCGCCGGCGGAGTCGACTCCAGCTCGGACGCCCCCATCGCCCTCAACGAGGACTTCCGCCAGACCCTGCTCGCCGCCAACCGGGCCAAGACGACGGGGCAGAAGGCCAAGGCACTGACCAGGTTCCGGCCCCAGCAGCTGCTGCCCTCGATCCCGCAGAACACCGAGCCCCGCACCGGCCTGTCGATGGGCGAGCACATGGCCATCACGGCAGCCACGTGGGGGATCACCCGGGAGGCCCAGGACGAGCTGGCGGCCGCCAGCCACCAGAACCTCGCCGCGGCATACGACCGCGGGTTCATGGACGACCTGCTCACCCCCTACCTCGGCCTCACCCGCGACGCGAACCTGCGCGCGGACAGCACGGTCGAGAAGCTCGCGAAGCTCAAGCCGGTCTTCGGCCGGGGCGAAGGCGCGACGATGACGGCCGGCAACTCCACACCGCTCACCGACGGCGCCTCCGCCGTCCTGCTGTCCAGCGAGGAGTGGGCGAGCGAGCACGGCCTCCCGCCGCTCGCGTACTTCGTCGACGGGCAGACCGCCGCGGTCGACTACGTCTCGGGCGAGGAGGGACTGCTCATGGCTCCTGCGTATGCAGTGCCGCGGCTTCTCGCACGGCAGGGACTCTCCCTGCAGGACTTCGACTACTACGAGATCCACGAGGCGTTCGCCGCGACGGTGCTCGTCACGTTGAAGGCGTGGGAGGACGCGGAGTTCTGCAAGAGCCGGCTCGGCCTGGACGCCCCACTCGGGTCGATCGACCGCTCCAAGCTCAACGTCAACGGCTCCTCACTCGCCGCCGGGCACCCCTTCGCCGCGACGGGCGGCCGGATCGTCGCCTCGCTGGCCAAGATGCTGCATGAGAAGGGCACCGGCTCGCGCGGCCTCATCTCGATCTGTGCCGCCGGCGGCCAGGGCGTCGTCGCGATCCTCGAAGGAGCCTGAGCGTGGCCAGCGACTTCTACGGCGACTTCGTCCGTACCGGCCTCGGCAAGAAGGTCGTCTCGAGCGTCGGTCTGCCCAGTCCCGTTCGGCTGCGCCGGTACTCGCCGACCGCGCCGCTCATCGAGGGCACGGTCCTCGTGGCCGGTCACGGTGACGCACCGCTCGCGGCGCACATCGCCTCGATGCTCAAGTCGCTCCACCTGGAGGTCGTCGACGAGGCGCCGGTCAGCGGTTCGCTGAGCGCGGTGATTGCCGACCTGTCCACCATCGAGCACCCGGAGGACCTGGAGTCGCTGCGCGCGATCGTCGCGCCGACGCTCAAGAGCCTTCGTTCGAACGCCCGGGTCGTCATCATCGGTCGGCCCCCGGAGGCGGCGACGTCGCCGGCCCAGCGTGCTGCCCTTCGAGCCCTGGAGGGCATCACCCGGTCGATCGGCAAGGAGCTGCGGCGCGGCGGCACGGCCAACCTGGTGCTCGTCGCCGAGGGCGACGACACCAACGTCGACGCGACGGTCCGCTATCTCCTGTCCGGGCGGTCGGCCTACGTCTCCGGCCAGGTCATCGTCGTGGGGGAGGGCTCTCCGGTGGAGCCCGGCGACTGGGCCCGACCGCTTGCCGGCAAGGTCGCCGTTGTCACCGGTGCCGCCCGTGGCATCGGTGCCGCGATCGCCGAGGTGCTGGCTCGCGATGGCGCAACCGTTGTGGCCGTTGACATTCCGGCCGCGGGCGACGCCCTCGCCAAGGTGGCCAACGCCATCGGGGGCACGGCTCTGCAGCTCGACGTCACCGCTCCGGACGCCGGCCAGCGGATCGTCGACCACGCCAACACACGCCACGGCGGGCTCGACATCGCCGTCCACAACGCCGGCATCACCCGCGACAAGCTGCTCGCCAACACCGACGAGACCCGCTGGCGCTCGGTCCTCGACGTCAACCTGATGTCGATCCTGCGGATGAACGAGGCGATCCTCGGCCCCGGTGGCCTGCGCGATGGCGGCCACCTGGTGCTCGTCGCCTCGATCGCCGGCATCGCCGGCAACCGCGGCCAGAGCAACTACGCCGCCTCCAAGGCCGGTGTCGTCGGGCTGACCCAGGCGCTGGGTTCGGACCCCGAGCTGCGACGACGTGGGATCACGGTCAACGCCGTGGCCCCGGGCTTCATCGAGACCGAGATGACCGCCAAGATCCCGCTCGGCACCCGTGAGGTGGGCCGCCGCCTCAACTCGCTGCAGCAGGGCGGCCTGCCCGTCGACGTCGCCGAGACCATTGCCTGGTTCAGCCAGGACGCCAACGCCGGAGTGTCCGGCAACGTCGTCCGGGTCTGCGGCCAGAGCCTGCTGGGGGCGTGACGGTGGCGGTCACCACGCTGACGTCCGCCCCGTCCCTGGCGCGCGTCTTCGCGACGTCCGCACTCACGGCATACGGGAAGAAGGGGTCGGTCCTCCCGGACCGCACTCTGCGCCTCGAGGGGGTTCGGGTCGACCGCGACCACCTCGTGGCCTACCAGCGCCTGTGTGCATTCGGCGTGGGTGACGTTCTGCCGCATACGTATCCGCACATCCTTGGCTTTCCGCTGCAGGCATCGGTCATGTCGGCGCGCGACTTCCCGTTGGCCCTGCCGGGGATGGTGCACCTCGCCAATGCGATCACTGTGCACCGCCGGCTGACGGCTGACGACGCCCTCGACATCACGGTGTCGGCACGCGACCTGCGGCCGCACCTGAAGGGCCGGGTCGTCGACCTCGTCACCGAGGTCGACGTGGCAGGGGAGCGGGTGTGGGAGAGCCGGTCCACCTACCTGAGTCGTGGCGGCTCCAACCCGGACGCAGCCCAGGAGGCAGCCGCCCCCGACCTGCCGCCCGGCGACCCGGTTGCGGTCCTGCGGATCCCCGAAGACATCGGCCGTCGGTATGCCGCGGTGAGCGGAGACGTCAACCCGATCCACCTGCACCCGTTGACCGCGAAGGCGATGGGATTCCCGCGCGCCATCGCGCATGGGATGTGGACCGGGGCGCGCACCATCGCCGCCGTCAGCAACGCCGCGGGCGACCCCTCGACCTCGCAGATCAGGTTCCGGAAGCCGGTGTTCCTGCCGTCGACCGTCGAGATCACCCGGGCCGCCTCGGGTGACTCGGTGGTCGCCGGGATGCGTTCGCGGAAGAACCCCGAGACCGAGCACCTCGTCCTCACCCTGGCCTGACCGCGGCATACGATCCTCGGCATGCCTGCAGACGCACCTACGATCCTCGCGACCTCCGGCGGCCTTCGCATGGGGGAGCGGACGATGCTCGAGTTCAACGCCCTCGTCCACCACGCCGTCGAGCTGTCCGGGGTGTCCGGCCGTCGCCCGAAGCTCGGCTACGTCGGCACCGCGATCGGCGACCAGGAGTTCTACGCGCACCGGATGTTCGAAGCGGCACGGGTCGCCGGCTTCGACCTCACCGAGTTCCGCCACTTCACGATGCCCAACCACGACGACATGCGGGCTGCCCTGCTCGAGCAGGACGTCGTGTGGGTGACGGGTGGCTCGGTGGCCAATCTCCTTGCCGTGTGGGGGGTTCACGACTTCGGGAGCGACCTGCGGGCCGCCTGGGAGGCCGGCGTCGTCCTGGCGGGCGTGTCGGCCGGGTCGATCTGCTGGTACCAGGGCGGGACGACCGACTCCTTCGGGCTGGAGCTGCGGCCGGTGACCAACGGGCTGGGCTTCCTCCCGTATGCCAACGGCGTCCACTACGACAACGAGGAGCGGCGGCGCCCGCTCGTGCACCGGCTCGTCGCCGACGGCACGATCGGCACGACGCACTGCACCGACGACGGCGTCGGCATCGTCTACCGCGGGACCGAGCTCGTCGAGGCGGTCACCGAGATCCCCGGCAAGGGCGCCTACATCGTGACCCGCGACGGAGACCGGGCGGTCGAGGAGCGGTTCGAGCCGCGCCTCGTGACGATCTAGCCTCCGCCCTCGGAGGGAGGCCGGTCAGCCTCGGGCCTGAGGCGTCCGCACTTCCCCGCGGCCTAGCGTGAGGTCATGACAACCACCGAGCTGGGTGTGAGCGAGTCCTTCGCGCTGGCCATCCTCGACCCCCGCAGCGGCAAGCGGCTGGTCGACAGCACCCGGTGGAAGGCCGGGCTCGCCGGCGCCGCGATCATCGACCTCGTGCGCAGCGGAACGCTGCGTCTCATCGGCCCGGGCGACCCGAGCGGGCCTGCCGGCCGTTTCGTCGCGACCGGGTTCGGGGAGCTGCCCGGGCCAGGCTGGGAAGAGGTCATGCGCCGGGCCGACGGCCAGAAGCCGAAGAACGCCGTCGCGCGGGTGGGTGGGGCGTCGAGCTGGACCGACCGTGCCGGCCCGCTCTGGGACGAGGTGACGCGGGTCCTCGTGGCCGACCGGGTCGTCCGGCGTGACGAGGACCGCACCCTCGGAATCATCCCGTCGACGCGCTGGCGGGTCGTCGACGAGGCGTCCCGCGAGGCGGTACTCGACCGGGTGCGCACCGTGCTGTCCGAGGGCACGGCGACGAACGACATCGATGGGACGGTCGCCGCCCTGCTCCACGCCACCGAGGCCCTGCCGAAGGTGTTCCCCCACGAGCCGAGGAAGTGGCTGAGAGCTCAGGGCACGCTCGTCGCGCGGGGCGACTGGGCCTCCGAGGCGGTCCGTCGCGCCATCGCCGACGTCCAGAGTGCTGCCACGGCAGCGATCGTGGCGTCCACGTCGGCGGCGGTCATCTCCACCTGACCCCAGCATGGCCGTTCCACCGGCCGGCGACACCTCCAAGAACCTCCATGCCCACCGTGCTAGCAGAGGTCGGGACGGTGAGCGCGCAGGCCGCCTGACCGCGGCGGCGCGTGGCGGCCCCTGCCGACCAGAAACCGGGGTGAGCCAGCCTCCGTGTGCTCGATACAGTGACCCCGTATGCCGCGTGCCCGGCATACGGCCTCGTCGTCACCTTCTCAAGGAGTCACCTCGTGTCTGCCCAGATCACCGTCCACGTCGCCGGAAGCGAGCGATCGGTGCCGGAGCAGACCACGGCTGGTGCCGTGTTCGAGGGCGACCGTGCGGTGCTCGTCGCCCGGGTCAACGGTGAGCTGCGCGACCTGGCCCACGTGCTAGCCGACGGCGACGTCGTCGAGGCGGTGACCGCGGAGGAGCAGGACGGGCTGAATGTGCTGCGGCACAGCGCTGCCCACGTTCTTGCACAGGCCGTGCAGGAGATCAACCCGGCCGCCAAGCTCGGCATCGGCCCACCCGTCCGGGACGGTTTCTACTACGACTTCGACGTCGAGACCCCGTTCACCCCGGACGACCTCAAGGCCCTCGAGAAGGCCATGCAGCGGATCATCAACGAGGGCCAGACCTTCGCCCGCCGCGAGATCTCCGACGCCGACGCCCTCGTCGAGCTCGCGGGCGAGCCATACAAGTGCGAGCTCGTGGGGTTGAAGTCCAATGCCGCCGGCGCCGCTGAGGGCGCGGACGCTGAAGTCGGGGAGGGTGGCCTCACCATCTACGACAACCTCCGTCGGGACGGCTCGCGCGCCTGGGGAGACCTGTGCCGCGGGCCGCACGTGCCCTCGACCAAGGTGCTCGGCAACGCGTTCAAGCTGATGCGCAGCGCGGCGGCATACTGGCGCGGCTCGGAGAAGAACCCGCAGCTGCAGCGGGTCTACGGCACCGCGTGGCCGACCAAGGACGACCTTAAGGCCTACCTCGACCGGCTCGCCGAGGCCGAGCGCCGCGACCACCGCAAGCTCGGTGCCGAGCTCGACCTGTACTCCTTCCCGGACCTGCTCGGGCCGGGTCTGCCGGTGTTCCACCCCAAGGGCGGGATCATCAAGCGGGAGATGGAGGACTACGTCCGGCGGCGGCACATCGAGGCCGGCTTCCACTACGTCGGGACCCCTCACATCGCCAAGGAGGACCTGTTCTACACCTCCGGGCACCTGCCCTACTTCGCCGAGGGGATGTTCCCCCCGATGGACGTCGACGGACAGAACTACCGCCTCAAGGCGATGAACTGCCCGATGCACAACCTCATCTACCGGTCCCGCGGGCGTTCCTACCGCGAGCTGCCGCTGCGCCTGTTCGAGTTCGGCACCGTCTACCGCGACGAGAAGTCCGGGGTCCTCTCGGGCCTGACCCGGGTCCGGATGATCACCCAGGACGACTCGCACTCCTATGTCACCAAGGAGGGCGCGGCCGAGGAGATCAAGCACCTGCTCGACTTCGTCACCGGGCTGCTCAGCGACTTCGGGATGGACGACTACTACCTGGAGCTGTCGACCCGCGACGAGAAGAACGTCGACAAGTTCATCGGCTCCGACGAGGACTGGGCCGAGGCGACCAAGATCCTCGAGGCAGTCGCCGTCGACTCGGGTCTCGAGCTCGTCCCTGACCCGGGTGGCGCCGCCTACTACGGCCCCAAGATCTCGGTCCAGGCACGCGACGCCATCGGGCGGACCTGGCAGATGTCGACCATCCAGTACGACTTCAACCAGCCGCGGCGCTTCGGGCTGGAGTACCAGGCCGCCGACGGCTCGCGGCAGCAGCCGGTCATGATCCACTCGGCCAAGTTCGGGTCCATCGAGCGGTTCCTCGGAGTCCTCGTCGAGCACTATGCCGGGGCGTTCCCGGTGTGGCTCTCGCCGGTCCAGGCGCTCGGGATCCCGGTCGCCGAGGAGTTCGACGACTATCTGCAAGGAGTCCTGGATCGTATGCGGGACAAGGGGATTCGCGTCGAGCTGGACGCCTCCGACGACCGGTTCCCCAAGAAGATCCGCAACGCGAGCAAGGCCAAGGTGCCGTTCGTCCTCATCGCCGGTGAGGAGGACCGCTCCAAGGGCGCGGTCTCCTTCCGCTACCGCGACGGGTCGCAGAAGAACGGTGTCTCGGTGGACGACGCCATCGCCGAGATCCGCACCGCGATCGAGACCCGCGCCCAGGTCTGACCGCCGTCACGTGCAGCCAGCCCTCTCCGGACTGCCTCCGGCCGGGTACGTGTTCGACCGACTCGACGACCCAGCCGCTGGACTCCAGCGCCTTCCGCAGCGGGCCCTCGCGCCAGAAGGTGAAGTGACGCGGGCTCGGCACACTCCCGTGCGTCGACCACCGCTCGCCGTCGCCCTCCTTGAGGTCGAGGAGGAGCACACCGCCCACGACCGTTCCAGCGTGTAGTCGCGAGAGGACCACAGGCAGGTCGGTCCGCTCGACGTGCAGCAGGCAGGCGCTGGCGTAGACGGCATCCCACGGTCCCCGAAGGTCGTCGACGAGCGGGTCCAGGTGCCACGCATCATGACCGTCCGCCTCTAGGAGCTGGACGAACCCCACGCTGATGTCGGTTCGCTGCACGACGAGGCCGCGTTCCTCCAGGAGCAGCGCATCGCCCCCCGAACCGCTGCCGATCTCCAGGACGCGGGCCCCCGCCGGCAGCCTCCCCGCAAACCGGTCGATCCCCGCGAGGTAGGCCGCGTCCGGAGCGAGCAGGCCGGCGGCATACGCCTCGGCATGTGCGTCGTATGCCGCGACCGTCGCCGCCGTCTCGGGGGAGTGCTCGGCATCGCTCATCCCGCCATCCTGCCAAGGTGCGCGCCCGGCATACGCTTCGGACATGACGACCTCGACCATCAACCACCAGGTCCGCCTCGCCTCCCGCCCGGTCGGCCTGCCGACCGCCGACAACTGGGAGCTGACCGAGGAGCCGGTGCCCGCCCCCGCCGACGGCCAGCTCGTCGTCAAGGTCACTGACATCTCGCTCGACCCGGCGATGCGCGGCTGGATGAACGCCGGCAAGTCCTACATCCCGCCCGTCGAGATCGGGGCGGTGATGCGGGCCGGCGCGGTGGGAACCGTTGTCGCCAGCGCGAACCCGGCCTTCGCCGTCGGGGACTCGGTCTACGGGTCGTTCGGCGTCCAGGAGTATGCCGTGACGTCGGGCCGCGGGGTCGAGAAGATCGACACGAGCGTGGTGCCGGCCGCGACCTACCTCGCGGCCCTGGGGATGCCCGGGATGACGGCCTACTTCGGTCTCCTCGACGTCGGCCGGCTCAAGGACGGCGACACCGTCCTGGTCTCCGGGGCCGCGGGCGCGGTCGGCAGCATCGTCGGGCAGATCGCCAAGATCAAGGGCTGCCGGGTGATCGGGATCGCCGGCGGCGCCGAGAAGTGCGCCTGGCTCACCGACGAGCTGGGCTTCGACGTGGCCATCGACTACAAGGGCCAGGACGTCAAGGCTGCCCTGCGCGACGCGGCTCCCGATGGCGTCGACGTCTACTTCGACAACGTCGGCGGCGAGATCCTCGACATCGCGCTGACCCGCCTGGCCCGAGGTGCCCGGATCGTCATCTGCGGCGCCGTCTCGCAGTACAACGTGACCGAGCCCGTCAAGGGGCCCTCCAACTACCTCGCGCTGCTCGTGGCCCGCGCCTCGATGACCGGCATGGTCGTCTTCGACTATGCCGACCGCTACCCCGAGGCGATTGCGCAGATGGCGGGGTGGCTGGCCGAGGGCAGGCTCATCTCGCGCGAGGACATCGTCGAGGGCACGGTCGCCGACTTCCCGGACGTGCTCCTGCGCCTGTTCTCCGGCGCCAACACCGGCAAGCTCGTCCTCGCCCTGCGCTGAGGCGCCCACTCGGGGGCGGGCACCTTCTCGTCGTATGCCGTGCGCGTCCGGCGTTCTCCCCGGGCGCGCGTGTATCAGGGCCGGCCCGCACGGACTCTTCCCCAGCATGACCGTCACGACCCTTCGGCCACGGCCACGGCCACGGCCACGGCGACAGCCAGGCCGACAGTCACGGCCCGCGGCCGTGGACCTGGCAGACCTGGCGACGCCGTACGTCGACCTGGACGTGTCGGTGGCAGTCGGGAACCTCCGGGCGCTGCGTGCGGCGCTGGGCGGCGCCATGATCCACTACGCGGTCAGGGCCGATCCGGATCCCGTTCTGCTGCAACGACTCTGCGCGAGCGGAGCATCGTTCGACGTCGCGAGCCCCGCAGAGGTCGAGGCGGCACTGGGGGCCGGAGCACTCGCCTCGGAGCTGGTCCACGGCAACCAGGTCGCCCGGAGGTCTGACCTTGCGGCGGTGCACGCCCTTGGCGTGCGGCGCTTCGTCGTCGGCTCGGTCGACGACGTCGAGAAGGTCGCTGCGACGGCGCCCGGGTCGTCGGTCCTGTGCCTCCTCGTCACCAGTGGTGAGGCATCGTCCTGGCCGCTCGCCCGCGCGTACGGATGCGCGTCGAGCCAGGCCGTTGCGGTCCTCCGGGGTGCGGCAGCGCTCGGACTGCGACCCGAGGGGGTGAGCCTCGTCGGCTCGCCGGACGGCGAGTCGGTCAGCTGGGCTGCCCAGTTCGAGGTCGCGGCAACGGTTTTCGCCCGACTGCGCGACGTGGGACTTGCTCCGAGCGTCGTGGACATCGGTGCGGGACCGTCTGCTGACCTGGGGGCCGGCGCTGTCGACGCAGCCCTGGCGACCTGCTTCCCGGACGCTCGACCCCGACTCATCGCCCGGTCGGGTCCGGACATCGTCGCCGACACCCGCGCCGTCGTCAGCACGGTCCTCGCGGTGTCCTGGCGGGGGGACATCCGGTGGGTCCACCTGGACGCGGCACCAGGAGCCGGACTCCCGGTCCCGGCGGGTGCACCCGGCCGCTGCCGGATCGAGACGAGTGCGGACGGCGGCCCGACCGGACCGGCCGTGCTCGCCGGGCCGGCCCTGGACGCTCCCGATGGTGACCCTGCCGACGGACGCGCCGTTCCGGCCAGCCTTCCGCTGGCGCTGGGCGACGGCGACATCGTCCGGCTCGCCGGCCCCCATGCGCTCACCGCACCGACCGCCGGGCTCCGGGACGTCGCCCCCGTGATCCCCCTCGTCGCCGGCTGACCCCGCGACGCGGGCGCACCCCGACCTGCATGCGGATCGAGGGCACGCGGCATACGATCGCCATCGTGAGCAACGGACCGGAGTACCAGGTGACCTACTGGCGCGAGCTGCCCTCGATGGTCGTCGTCCGCGATGGCGACACGGTCCACAAGGCGGCTCTCGCCCCACGCTTCCAGGAGGCCATCGACGAGGCCGCGATGCGGCTCGGCGAGGTCGACAGTGACGCCTACCTCGCGGGCTGGCGCCGGGGGGAGTGGACGGCGGTCGACGGCGACGCCGAGGGCGTCGTCGGGTGGCTCGTCCCCGACCTCGAGCTGCCGTGGGACGACGCGACCCTCACGGCCTACCTCGACCACCTCGGGCCGGCGGACCCACCCACCTCATAGGATCGCCGGTATGCCGCAGCCGGAGTCCGCCGACGACCTCGCCGGCGTCCGGGACGGCTTCGAACGGCTGTGGACCCCGCACCGGATGGCCTACGTGACCGGCGAACGGCCGAGCCGGGATGCGGGGGACGGGTGCCCGTTCTGCGCCGCGCCGGCCAAGGATGACGAGGAGGGGCTGGTCGTCCACCGCGGTGAGCTCTGCTACGTCGTCATGAACCTGTTCCCCTACAACCCCGGTCACGTCCTCGTCTGCCCCTATCGCCACGTCTCGCTCTACATCGACCTCACCGACGAGGAGACGGCGGAGTTCACCGCGCTCACCAAGGCCGCGATCCGCGCCATCGACGCCGCCTCGGCGCCGATGGGCTACAACATCGGGATCAACCAGGGGGACGTCGCCGGCGCCGGCGTGGCCGCCCACCTGCACCAGCACGTCGTCCCGCGGTGGGGCGGCGACGCGAACTTCCTGCCGATCATCGCCCAGACCAAGGCGCTGCCCATGCTTCTCGAGGACGTCCGGGCGCGGCTGGCCGAGGCCTGGCCCGTGGGTGGTTAGGCTGGCGACACCATGCTCAACCGCTACGCGCGCGCGCTCTTCACGACGCTGCTGACCCCGGTCGCCAAGCTGTTCCTCAAGGTGGGGATCAGCCCCGACATCGTCACCGTCGTCGGAACGCTCGGGGTCTGCTTCGGTGCCCTCGCCTTCTACCCCCGGCACGAGTTCCTCGTCGGCACCCTCGTCATCACCGCCTTCGTCTTCTCCGACACCGTCGACGGGATCATGGCCCGCATGTCCGGCCGCTCGAGCAACTGGGGCGCCTACCTGGACTCAACGCTCGACCGGGTGGGTGACGCGGCCGTCTTCGGCGGGCTCGTCCTCTGGTATGCCGGTGACGGCAAGCAGCCCTATATGGCCGGGTTGGCGCTCGCCTGCCTCATCCTGGGCAGCGTCGTCTCCTACGCCAAAGCCCGGGCCGAGGGCCTGGGCTACACCGCGAACGTCGGGATCGCCGAGCGGGCCGACCGGCTCGTCGCGGTGCTGGTGACCACCGGTCTGGTCGGGTGGTTCCTCCCCGAGGTCGTCCTCACCGTGGTCCTCGCGCTGCTCGCCCTGGCCAGCCTGGTGACCATCTTCCAGCGCATCCTCACCGTCCGCCGCCAGGCCCTGTCCGGGGCGACCTCAGCGTCCGCCTCGGCCTGAGGCGGGTTCGAGCGTGCTGCCCGGGGTGTCGGCCATCGCCGACGCAGTGACGACGGGCTCGTTCCGGGCCGGCTGGGCGATCGTCCGATGGCTGCCCGAGCGCACGGCATACACGCTCTTCGAGGCGGCCGCGGACCTCACCCACGCCCGCGGGGGCAAGGGGGTCGAGCGGCTCCGGAGCAACTACGCGCGGGTCCGGCCCGACCTGGATCCCGTCGCCCTGGACGAGCTGGTCCGCGACGGGCTGCGCTCCTACCTGCGCTACTGGTGCGACGCGTTCCGGCTGCCCAACCTCACGCCCGAGCAGATTCTCGAGCGGGCCAGGTGCGAGGGCGACGGGCCGGTCCGGGCCGAGCTCGCGGCGGGTCGACCGGTCCTGGCCTTCCTCGGCCACATGGGCAACTGGGACATGGCCGGCGCCTGGGGCACGGTCGACCTCGGACCGGTCGTCACCGTGGCCGAGCGGCTCAAGCCGGAGGAGGTGTATGCCGAGTTCCTCGCCTTCCGGGAGTCCCTCGGCATGCGGATCCTGCCGCTGACCGGTGGCGGCAACGTCATGGCACTCCTCCGCGAGGCCCTGCGCGAGCCGATCGTCCTGCCCTTGCTCGCAGACCGTGACCTGACGAGGGGCGGCATACCAGTCACCCTGCTCGGGCACGACGCCTCGGTGGCGGCCGGTCCCGCCGCCCTTGCGGTGGCGAGCGGCGCCACGCTCTTCCCCGTGTCGATCCACTACGAGACCGCGCCCGACCTGCCGTCGGGCTGGCGGACCGTCATCCGCTTCCTCGACCCCGTCCCGGACCCTCGCTCCGGCACCACGCGGGACCGGGTCACCGCGATGAGCCAGGGCTGCGCCGACGCCCTGTCCGCGGCCATCTTGGAGCACCTCGTGGACTGGCACATGATGCAGCGGGTCTTCACCGACGACCTCGAGCCGCGGGGCACCAAGGTGTCCGCGTGAGGACCGGCCCGTGAAGATCGGCATGGTGTGCCCGTACTCCTTCGACGTCCCCGGGGGAGTGCAGTTCCACGTCCGGGACCTGGCCGAGCACTTCATCGCCGCCGGGCACCACGTCTCGGTGCTCGCGCCGGCCGACGACGACACTCCGCTGCCGCCCTATGTCGTCTCCAGCGGGCGCGCAGTTCCGGTGCGCTACAACGGATCTGTCGCCCGCCTGGCATTCGGTCCGGTGACGTCGGCGCGCGTCAACCGGTGGGTCGACGACGGTGACTTCGACGTCATCCACCTGCACGAGCCGGTCACGCCGAGCGTCTCTATCCTCGCCCTGTGGGCGGCCTCGGCGCCGGTGGTCGCGACCTTCCACACGAGCAACCTCCGGTCGCGTGCCATGCAGGCGGCATACCCCTTGCTGCGGCCGTCGCTGGAGAAGATTCTGGGCCGGATCGCGGTGTCCGAGGACGCGCGCCGGACGGTCACGTCGCATCTGGGCGGCGACGCCGTCGTCATCCCCAACGGGGTCAACACCGACGTCTTCGCCCGCGCTGCCACCCGACCGGACTGGGTCGGCACACGCGACGCCCCGACGATCGGCTTCCTCGGCCGGATCGACGAGCCCCGCAAGGGACTGCCCGTCCTGGCCGCCGCGATGCCGGCCATCCTCGCCGCCCGCCCCGGGACGCGACTGCTGGTGGCCGGGCCCGGCGACGTCGAGGCGGCCCGGGCGCGACTGGACCCGGCCACCCGCGCCGCGACGACGTTCCTCGGCATGGTGAGCGACGCCGAGAAGGCCAGCATGCTCGCCTCGGTCTCGGCGTATGCCGCGCCGCACACGGGCGGGGAGAGCTTCGGCATCGTCCTCGTCGAGGCGATGGCGGCGGGCGCGCCCATCGTCGCCAGCGACCTGCCGGCGTTCGTGCGCGTGCTGGGTGACCCGCCGGCCGGGGTGACCTTCCGCAGCGAGGACGCCGAGGACCTCGCGCGCGTCATGCTCTCGGTCATCGGCTCGCCTGCCGAGCAGGCCAGGCTGCGAACCGCCGGCCGGATCCGGGCCGTCGACTTCGACTGGTCGACGGTGGCGCGCGACATCCTGGCGGTCTACGAGACGGTCATCTACGCCGCCCGGGTCGCCCGCGAGGACCTCGCGGCCGAGAGCCGCCGGCCGCGCCTGTTCCGCCCGCTCGGAAGGAGCGACACATGAGCCAGACCGGTGACGTCCTCGTCGTCGTCCTCGCGACCCTGCTCTGTGTCGCCTGGTACCTCTCCTACTCCGCCTCCCGGCTGGACCGGCTGCACGCCCGCGTGGAGGGTGCGCTCTCCGCGCTCGACGCCCAGCTCGTCCGCCGTGCGGAGGCGACCCTGGAGCTGGCCAACTCCGGCGAGCTCGACCCCTCCAGCTCGCTCATCCTGGCCTCGGCCGCCTCGGAGTCCCTCGAACGGCATACCGAGCACCTCATCGACGACGACCCCCTCGACGGCCAGTCGTTCGGCGGACGGGAGCCGGTGGAGTCCGACCTCAGCGAGGCCCTGTCCCTCGCCCTCAGCGAACCGGTCGTGGCGTCGCTCAAGGACCACGACGGGGTGGCCGCGGCGGCCCTGGACCGGATTGAGGCAGCCGGCGTGCGGGTCCAGCTGGCCCGCCGCTTCCACAACAACGCGGTCAAGGACGTCCAACGGGTGCGCCGGAAGCGGTCGGTCCGGTGGTTCCGGCTCGCCGGGTACGCCGTGCTCCCGACGACGGTGGAGTTCGACGACGAGCTCCCGGCCACCCTGCGCGACTGACCGACCTTCCCTTGCGAGGATGACTTTCCCGCCCCATCCGGGAAAGTCATCCTCGCAAGGCATATCAACCCTTGCGAAGATGAGGTTTCCCGGATGGGGCGGGAAATCGAGGCGGGGTCGGGGAGAGGTGAGCGGGCGGCATACGATGGGATCGACCCCCACCGCACGTTCCCCAGGATCACCCATGACTTCCCAGACCCCCGACCAGGCCCAGACGACCGGCACGTCACGCGTCAAGCGCGGCATGGCCGAGATGCTCAAGGGCGGCGTCATCATGGACGTCGTCACCGCCGAGCAGGCCAAGATCGCCGAGGACGCCGGCGCCGTCGCCGTGATGGCGCTCGAGCGCGTCCCCGCCGACATCCGCGCCCAGGGCGGCGTCTCCCGGATGAGCGACCCCGATATGATCGACAGCATCATCAGCGCCGTGTCCATCCCGGTGATGGCCAAGGCGCGGATCGGCCACTTCGTCGAGGCGCAGGTGCTGCAGAGCCTCGGTGTCGACTACATCGACGAGTCCGAGGTGCTCACCCCGGCCGACTATGCCAACCACATCGACAAGTGGGCGTTCACCGTCCCCTTCGTGTGTGGCGCGACCAACCTCGGCGAGGCGCTGCGCCGGATCACCGAGGGCGCGGCGATGATCCGCTCCAAGGGCGAGGCCGGCACCGGTGACGTCTCCAACGCGACGACCCACATGCGCCAGATCCGCGGCGAGCTCCGCCGGCTGCAGAACCTGCCCGAGGACGAGCTGTTCGTCGCGGCCAAGGAGCTGCAGGCCCCCTACGAGCTGGTCAAGGAGGTCGCCGAGGCCGGCAAGCTGCCCGTCGTCCTCTTCACCGCCGGCGGCATCGCCACCCCCGCCGACGCGGCGATGATGATGCAGCTCGGCGCCGAGGGCGTGTTCGTCGGCTCGGGCATCTTCAAGTCCGGCAACCCGGCCGAGCGCGCCGAGGCGATCGTCAAGGCCACGACGTTCTACGACGACCCCGACGTCATCGCCAAGGTCTCCCGTGGCCTCGGCGAGGCCATGGTCGGGATCAACGTCGAGGAGATCCCGCAGCCGCACCGGCTCGCCGAGCGCGGCTGGTAGCCACTCATCTCGTATGCCGCGGGGCCGGGTTCTCGTCGAACCCGGCCCCGCGGGCGTTTCCGGCGACGCGCGCTCTCAGCGCCCTCACAGCGCGGTCTGGGTACCGTTCACGCCGTGACCCCACCAGACCGGACCCGCCCATGATCGAGGCGACTGCACTGACCAAGCGCTACGGCGACAAGGTCGCCGTCGACGACCTGAGCTTCGTCGTGCGGCCCGGCGTCGTGACCGGCTTCCTCGGACCCAACGGCGCCGGCAAGTCGACGACGATGCGGATGATCATGGGTCTCGACGCGCCGACGTCGGGTTCGGTGACCGTCAACGGCACGGCATACCGCAACCTCCGCGACCCGCTCCGCGAGGTGGGTGCGCTGCTCGAGGCCAAGTCCATCCACTCGGGTCGGACCGCCGCCAACCACCTGCTGGCCCTCGCCCAGACGGCCGGGATCGGCCGGGCGCGGGTCAACGAGGTGATCGACCTCGTGGGCATCGGCGAGGTGGCCCGGCGCCGGGCCGGAGGCTTCTCGCTCGGGATGGGGCAGCGGCTCGGCCTGGCCTCGGCGCTCCTCGGCGACCCGCAGACCCTCGTCCTCGACGAGCCCGTCAACGGACTCGACCCCGACGGCATCCGCTGGATCCGCAACCTGCTCAAGCAGCTGGCTGCCGAGGGCCGGACTGTGTTCGTCTCTTCGCACCTGATGAGCGAGATGGCCCAGACCGCGGAACACATCATCGTCATCGGTCGCGGCCGGCTCATCGCCGACACCACCGTCGGCGACATCATCGCCCGAGCCTCGGGGCAGGCGGTCCGGGTACGCACGACCGATGTGCCCCGCCTGGTCTCCGTCGTCGACGGACCGAACGTGACGAGCGCCGTCGACGACAGCGGCGTCGTCACCGTCCACGGCCTCACGACCGACGAGATCGGGATCCGGGCCGCCCAGCACGGCCTCACCCTGCTCGAGCTGACCGCCCAGAGCGTCACCCTCGAGGACGCCTTCATGGACCTCACCAAGGACTCCGTCGAGTACCACGGCCACACCACGGCCGACGAGTCCGAACATCCGGCGCTCGCGACGAGCGGAGCGACACCATGACCACCGCCACCGAGCGACGGCCGGTTCCCTCGCACAGAGGCGCCCGCGGGGTGACCCAGGCCCGGGTGATCCTCTCGGAGTGGACCAAGATCCGGTCCCTGCGGTCGACCGTCTTCTCCCTCCTCGCCGCCCTCGTCTTCATCATCGGCCTCGCCGTCCTCGTCCCCACCGTGACGGTGTCACACTGGCCGCCGCGAGACCCCGGGGAGCTGGCCTCCTTCGACCCGACGTCGCGGACCCTCGCCGGTGCCTTCCTCGCCCAGCTCGCCATCGGGGTGCTCGGGGTCCTCCTCATCACAGGTGAGTACGCCACCGGGATGATCCGGGCGACCTTCGCGGCCGTCCCGGCGCGCCAGCCCGCCCTCTGGGCCAAGACCATCGTGTTCGGCCTGGTGACCTTGGCGACGACGCTGCCGACCGTGTTCGCTGCGTGGTTCATCGGTCAGGGCATCCTGTCCGGCAAGGACATCCAGGCCCACCTGAGCGATCCCGGCGTCCTCAGGGCCGTCATCGGCACCTCCCTGTACCTGACGGTCGTCGGGCTGCTCGGCCTCGGGCTCGGCGCCGTCCTGCGCAACACGGCCGCCGGGATCTCGACCCTGTTCGGGGTGCTCTTCGTTTTGCCGATCATCGTGCACTTCCTGCCCTCGTCGTGGGGGACGTCGATCGACAAGTACCTCCCGAGCACCGTCGGGCAGGCCATCACCGAGGTCCACGCCCAACCCGGAGCCCTGGGGCCGTGGCCCGCCTTTGCCCTGTTCTGCGGGTATGCCGCCCTCGTCATCGCCCTCGCCGCCGTCCTCCTCCGGCGCCGCGACGCCTGACCTTCCGCCCGGCGCCGATCTCACAATTATCGGGTCCTCGGGGTACTCCCCTCCGCACCCGAGAAGACAACTCGGGTGCGGAGAGAACTTGTCCGAGGACCCGATAATTTATGGGGAGCGGGGGGGGCGGGGCGGCGCGCGCGCCGGTCACGCAGGAGCCCACGATCGCGGGCCGGCTGCAGGAGAGGTGAGCAGGCGGCATACGATCTGGCACTTGTGACCGACCAACCGACCATCGGCGTCCTCGCCGTCCAGGGAGACGTCCGAGAGCACCTCGCCGCGCTCACCGAGAGCGGCGCGTATGCCGTGCGCGTGCGCCGGCCCAGCGAGCTCGCCGAGGTCGACGGTCTGGTCATCCCCGGGGGTGAGTCGACGACGATGGACAAGCTGGTCCGCGCCTTCGACCTCTACGACCCGCTGCGCGAGCGACTGGCCGCGGGGATGCCGGCCTACGGGTCGTGTGCGGGGATGATCATGCTCGCCGACCGGATCACCGACGGCCGGCCCGACCAGCAGACCCTGGGCGGGCTCGACATCACGGTGCGGCGAAACGCCTTCGGCCGCCAGGTCGACTCCTTCGAGGAGGACATCCACTGGTCCGGCATGGACGGCACGATCCATGCCGTCTTCATCCGGGCGCCGTGGGTCGAGGAGGTCGGGGAGCGGGCAACCGCCCTTGCCCACGTCGAGCACGGACCGGCCGCCGGTAGGATCGTCGCGGTTCGCCAGGGGAATGTGCTCGCCACGTCCTTCCACCCCGAGGTGACGGGCGACCACCGTGTGCACCAGCTGTTCGTCGAGATCGTGAAGGACTGTTCATGAGCGGCCACTCCAAGTGGGCTACCACCAAGCACCAGAAGGCGGCCAAGGACGCCAAGCGCGGCAAGCTCTTCGCCAAGCTGATCAAGAACATCGAGGTCGCGGCGCGCAACGGTGGCGGTGACGTGTCGGGCAACCCGACCCTGTTCGATGCCGTCCAGAAGGCCAAGAAGTCCTCGGTTCCCAACAACAACATCGACAACGCCGTGAAGCGCGGCTCCGGTGCGACGGCGGGCGGTTCGGACTGGGAGACCATCACCTACGAGGGCTACGCGCCCGGTGGCGTCGCCATCCTCATCGAGTGCCTCACCGACAACCGCAACCGCGCGGCAGCCGAGGTGCGTACCGCTCTGACCCGCAACGGCGGCGCGCTGGCCGACCCCGGCTCGGTCTCCTACCTGTTCCACCGCAAGGGTGTCGTCGTCGTCCCCAAGAGCGACGCGGTGACCGAGGACAGCCTGCTCGACGTCGTCCTCGACGCCGGTGCCGAGGAGGTCAACGACCTCGGTGACGCCTTCGAGATCGTCAGTGAGGCAACGGATTTCGTCGCAGTGCGACAGGCCATCCAGGCCGCCGGGATCGACTACGACTCCGCCGAGGCATCCTGGGTCCCCAGCATGCAGATCCCGCTCGATGCCGACGGTGCCCGCAAGATGATCCGGGTGATCGACGCCCTCGAGGACTCCGATGACGTCCAGGACGTCTTTGCCAACGGCGACGTGAGCGACGAGGTCCTCGCCGAGCTCGACGAGGACTGACCGGCCCCTCACGGCATACGGCGTGTTGGTTCCGTATGCCGTGCGCCTCCTCGCGTAGGTTGGGTGCCGAACACCTGTACGTACCAACGGAAGGCGAGACGCGATGCGTGTCCTCGGCGTCGACCCCGGGCTCACCCGGTGCGGTATCGCCGTCGTCGAGGGCATTCCGGGCCGGGTCCGGATGGTCGCGGTGGGGGTCGTCCGCACACCGTCGACCTCACCGCCGGGGGAGCGGCTGGTCTACCTGCAGGACCGGATGGAGGAGTGGTTCGACCGCTACCGCCCCGACGCGGTGGCCGTCGAGCGGGTCTTCGCCGACGTCAACGTTGCGACGGTGATGACGACCATGCAGGCCACCACGATCCCGCTGCTCGCGGCCGCCCGGCGAGGGCTGCCGGCCACGATGCACACCCCGACCGAGGTCAAGGCCGCGGTGACCGGGTCCGGCCGGGCCGACAAGGCCCAGGTCACGGCGATGGTGACCCGGATCCTGCGGCTGGAGACCCCGCCGAAGCCGGCTGACGCCGCCGATGCCCTGGCCCTGTCGATCTGTCATCTATGGCGTGGCGCGTCCACCGACCGGCTCGCGGCGCTGGCCGGCGTGGAGCGCGAGCGGCTCGCCAAGCAGGGGGTGCGCGCATGATCGCCTCGGTGCACGGTGAGGTCCAGCACGTGGGCCTGGACCGGGTCGTCGTGGTGGTCGGTGGCGTGGGGATGCTCGTCCACACGACCCCCGGGACCGCCTCGTCCTGTCAACCGGGCTCGACGGTGGATCTCGCGACCACGTTGGTCGTCCGCGAGGACTCGCTGACGCTCTACGGGTTCGGGTCGGGTGAGGACCGCGACATGTTCGAGACGGTCCAGACGGTCACCGGTGTCGGGCCGCGGCTCGCGTTGGCCATGCTCTCCGTGCTGACGCCCGACCAGCTCCGCGGTGCCGTCGCGCGCGGAGACCTCGTGACGCTCACCAAGGTGCCCGGGGTCGGCAAGCGGGTCGCTGAGCGGCTGGCCCTGGAGCTGCGCGACAAGCTCGGCCCGCCCGGTTCGGGTGGCTCCGCGTCGGTCGCTTCCGGTGATGGTGCCGACGGTGGGGCCGGCGGCTCGACTGCCTGGCGCGAGCAGGTGGGCGAGGCGCTCACCGGCCTGGGCTGGACCGCCAAGCAGGCCGAGGCGGCGCTGGACAAGGTGTCCCCGGCCGCCGGTGAGGTCGTCGACATCCCGGCGCTCCTGCGGGCCGCCCTGCGAGAGCTCGGCCGATGAGCGACCGCTACGACTCCGACGTCCACGAGCCCGACGACGTGCGCTTCGACGACGGGTCGTTCGACGCGACCGCCCGGATCGTCGACGCCGACGGCGGTGACGACGAGCGGGTCGTCGAGGCGGCCCTGCGGCCCAAGCGCCTTGCGGACTATGCCGGTCAGCCCAAGGTCCGCGAGCAGCTCGGCCTCGTGCTGGAGGCCGCTCGCCGCCGGGGTACGCCACCTGACCACATCCTGCTCTCCGGCCCGCCCGGGCTCGGCAAGACGACACTGGCCATGATCGTCGCCGCCGAGGTCGAGCAGCCGATCCGGATCACCAGCGGTCCGGCCATCCAGCACGCCGGTGACCTGGCCGCCCTGCTCTCCTCGCTCACCGAGGGCGAGGTGCTGTTCCTCGACGAGATCCACCGCATGTCCCGCGCGGCCGAGGAGATGCTCTACCTCGCCATGGAGGACTTCCGGGTCGACGTGATCGTCGGCAAGGGACCGGGCGCGACCGCGATCCCGCTGGAGCTGCCACCCTTCACCGTGGTCGGCGCGACGACGCGGGCCGGTCTGCTGCCCGCCCCGCTGCGCGACCGGTTCGGGTTCACCGGCCACCTCGACTTCTACGACACCGCCGACCTGATGACCATCCTGCGCCGCTCGGCCGGGCTGCTCGGTGTCCAGTCCGACGACGCCGGTATCGCTGAGATCGCGTCCCGCTCCCGCGGCACCCCGCGCATCGCCAACCGGCTGCTCCGCCGGGTGCGTGACTGGGCCCAGGTCCACGGTGACGGGGTCGTGACGGCCCATGCGGCATACGCCGCCCTCAAGCTCTTCGACGTCGACGAGGCGGGCCTGGACCGGCTCGACCGGGGCGTGCTGGAGGCCCTGTGCCGGCGGTTCGGCGGTGGGCCGGTCGGCCTGTCGACGCTCGCGGTGGCGGTGGGCGAGGAGGCCGAGACCGTCGAGACGGTGGCCGAGCCGTTCCTCGTCCGCGAAGGTTTCATCGTGCGCACCCCGCGCGGTAGGGCCGCCTCGGCCAAGGCCTGGCGCCACCTCGGACTCCGTATGCCGCGCACCGCCGTCGCCCAGGACGCCCTGCCCCTCGGCGACGACGACCAGACCGGCCGCTTCGCCGACTGAGTCCCACGGTTCTGGTGTGCCGCCGCGTGCCCCGACTGGCGCGGCTCGCGGTCCACTGGCCAGCGGAGCCGTCGGTGGCCAGTGACAGCCACGGCCGGCCAGTCCCCGGACGGCATACAGATGCCCGAGCTCCGCGGGCCGGCCGGTATGACTGCGGCGCGCTTCTCCCCGGCTTCCTGTGCTCCGCCCTTGCTCCGCCCTTGCTCCGCCCTTGCTCCGCCCTTGCCGGTTACCGATCTGGCTACCGAACCGTACGTGTTGTGGTCGCAACACCTACGGTTCGGTAACCAGTCGGGTAACCGGTTGCGCCTCGAGCAGTCCTCGCCCGTGACCTACGTGACGACATACGGGACCCGACCGGCGTGGCTCGCGGTCCACTGGCCAGCGGAGCCATCGGTGGCCAGCGCCACCCAGGACCGGCCAGTGACCAGGCGGGCGGCTGGCAGGCGGGCCGTGACGTCAGCGGCGGGTGAACCGGACCAGGGCGCGCCAGCCGAAGAAGAACGCGGCCAGGACCACCGTCGCCACGACGACGAACGACGCCGCGGTGCCGTCGCCGAGGATCCGGCGACCGATCATGCCCACGACAACCGTCGGGATGAGCACACCCAACCCCGAACGCCAGCCCAGCGCAGCCCACTTCTGCCACTCGATCACGGCCCAGCCGACGAGCACCCCGACGAGGAAGGGGAACGCCGTGTCGACGACGCCACTGAAGGTGAAGCCCTCCTTGTGGGACACCCGGCCGATGGCGGCGAAGGCGAGGACGGCGATGGCGTCCAGGGCCCACCAGTTCTGGGGGCCGTCGGGGCGGGGTCGGACGTTCGCCATCAGTGGGCCGCGTCGAACAGTGAGCCTTGCGGCGGGGCGTGCGTGGGGTCGACGCCGTCAAAGAGGCTGCTCACGGACTCACCGGCGTGGATCCGGGAGATCGCCTCGGCGAACAGCTTGGCCACGCTGCGCACCTGGAGCTCGGGCCAGTCCGAAGGAGCCGGGACGGTGTCGGTCGTGACGACCTGGCTGATCATCGGGTGGTTCTTCAGCCGTTCGACCGCCTTGCCGCGGAACAGGCCGTGCGTGCACGCCACGGCAGCCTCGGTGCAGCCGAAGTCCTTGAGCCGGTCGAGCAGCTCCACGATGGAGCCGCCGGTGGCGATCTCGTCGTCGAGGACGATGGCCCGCTTGCCGGCCACGTCACCGACGATGGCGTCGATGACGACCCGGTCGTCAGCGAGCCGCTGCTTGGACCCAGCCGCGACGGGCAGCCCGAGGAGGCGCGCGAACTGGGTGGCCGTCTTGGCGTTGCCGAGGTCGGGGGAGACGACGACGGTGTTGGACAGGTCGGTGCCCCGGAAGTGGTCGGCGAGGACGCCGATGGCGGTCAGGTGGTCGACCGGGACCGAGAAGAAGCCGTGGACCTGCGGTGCGTGCAGGGTCATCGTGAGCACTCGGTCGGCGCCGGCAGTGGCGATCATGTCGGCAACGAGCCGACCCCCGAGCGAGATGCGCGACGCGTCCTTCTTGTCCGACCGGGCGTAGGCGTAGTGCGGCATGACGGCCGTGATCTGCGCCGCAGAGGCGCCCTTGGCGGCGTCGATCATGAGGAGGAGCTCCATGAGGTTCTCCTGCGTCGGCGGCACCAGCGGTTGGATCAGGTAGACGTCGCGCTGCCGGCAGTTGGCGAGGAGCTGGACCTGGATGCAGTCGTTGGAGAACCGGCGGATGTCGACGGGAGAGAGGGGGACGCCCAGGTTCTCGCAGATGGCCTCGGCCAGAGCGGGATGAGCGCCACCGGTGAAGACCACGACCTCCCGCATGGGGCAAACCTTATCGGCCGTCCGCGCGGGGGTGGAGCGCAGCGTGCGACGGACAACCTAGGGTGAGGTCATGACCGTGCGGCGCGTGATGGGTATCGAGACCGAGTACGGCATCTCGGTGCCCGGCAACCCGACCGCCAACCCGATGCTCCTGTCCGGGCAGGTCGTCAACGCCTACGCGACCGGTCGCGGCATACGGGCCGCTCGGGCCTCCTGGGACTATGCCGACGAGCAGCCGCTGCGGGACGCGCGCGGCTTCGAGATGGGGCGCCATCTGGCCCATCCGAGCCAGCTCACCGACGAGTTCGACGTCGAGGACCCGACCCTCGCCAACGTCGTCCTCACCAACGGCGCGCGGCTCTACGTCGACCATGCCCACCCCGAGTACTCCTCGCCTGAGGTCACCACGCCCCGCGATGGCGTGATCTGGGACCGGGCCGGCGAGCTGATCATGCGCGAGGCCGTGCGTCGTCTCTCGGTCCAGCCGCCGGGGGTCAACCTCTACAAGAACAACACCGACGGCAAGGGCTCCTCCTACGGCACCCACGAGAACTACCTCATGTCGCGGCGTACCCCGTTCGGCGACATCGTGCGCCACCTCATCCCGTTCTTCGTCGTCCGTCAGGTCATGTGTGGTGCAGGCCGGGTCGGGATCGGCACCGACAGCCGGGGGGCGGGCTACCAGATCGCCTCGCGCAGCGACTTCTTCGAGGTCGAGGTCGGGCTCGAGACGACCCTCAAGCGGCCGATCATCAACACCCGCGACGAGCCACACGCCGTCGCCGACCTCTACCGCCGACTGCACGTCATCATCGGCGATGCCAACCACTGCGACGTGGCCGGCCTGCTCAAGCTCGGCACCACCTCGCTGGTCCTGGGGATGATCGAGGACGGCTTCATCCGTGAGGACCTCGCCGTCCACCGTCCCGTGGCCACCCTCCAGGCGGTGTCCCACGACCCGACCCTGCAGACCAAGGTGGAGCTCGCCGGCGGTTCCAAGCTCACGGCCGTGCAGCTGCTGTGGCGCTACTTCGAGCTCGCCGGGCAGTGGCTGCAGAGCCGGTATGCCGGTGAGCCGGACTCCGACACGGCCGAGGTCATGCGCTGGTGGGAGACCGTGTTGACCCACCTCGAGGGCGACCCGCTCGACGCCCGCCAAGAGGTGGACTGGGTCGCGAAGATGGCTGTCCTGCAGGGCTACCAGGACCGCTACGACTGCGGTTGGGACGACCCGCGGCTGCGCGCGATCGACATCCAGTGGTCAGACGTGCGGGCCGGCAAGGGCATCTTCCACACCCTCGAGTCGAGCGGGCGCTACGTCCGGCTCGTCGCCGAGGACGACGTCGTCGCTGCCGTCACGACCCCGCCGGAGGACACCCGTGCGTGGTTCCGTGGCCAGTGCCTCGCCAAGTTCCCGACCGAGGTCGTCGCAGCCTCGTGGGACTCGGTGATCTTCGACCTGCCCGGCGCCCCGACGATGCAGCGGGTGCCGACGCTCGACCCGCACCGGGGCACCCGGGCACATGTCGGGGCGATCATCGACGCGGCCCCGGACGCGACCAGCCTGCTCGCCGGGCTGGCCAGCGTGCGCGAGGCACCGACAGCACCGACGGCACCGACGGCGCCGGACGACCCGAACCTGCCCTGACGCGGACTTCCGAGGTGACCGTCAGGAGCCGCGACTAGGGTTGAACCAAGACGTCCGGCAGCACGAGCCCGTCAGTTGAGGAGCAGATGATGGCCAGCCAGGAACAGACCCGCCCACAGCGACGCGACGACGGCCCCGACGACACCCCGGAGCCCACGCCGCCACCGGCTGCAGGTGCAGCCCGCAAGGCCGACACCGACATCGACGGCATCCTCGACGAGATCGACGGCGTCCTGGAGAGCAACGCCGAGGAGTTCGTCCGCGGGTTCGTCCAGAAGGGCGGCCAGTGACGGGCAGCTCCGGGCGACGCCTGCCCGATGCGTTCCTTGCGCCGGGGTCGAGCTCGTTCACCGAGTTCGTCGGGGCCCACGACCCGGGGCTGTTGCCCTCGCGGCGCCCGCTGCCCCCGGGGACGACCTTGGACGCACCCCACGGCACGACGATCGTCACCGTCACGTATGCCGGTGGCGTCGTCATGGCCGGTGACCGTCGCGCGACGATGGGGAGCCTGATCGCCAACCGCGACATGGAGAAGGTCTTCCTCACCGACGAGTACTCCGCGGTGGGCATCGCCGGGACGGCCGGGATCGCCATCGAGCTGGTTCGGCTCTTCCAGGTCGAGCTCGAGCACTACGAGAAGATCGAGGGCGCGCTGATGTCCCTCGAGGGCAAGGCCAACCGCCTCGCCAGCATGATCCGTTCCAACCTGGGCCTGGCCATGCAGGGGCTCACCGTCGTGCCGATGTTCGCCGGCTACGACCTCGAGGCGAACCTCGGTCGGATCTTCTCCTACGACGTGACCGGCGGCTGCTACGAGGAGCACGACCACCACAGCGTCGGCTCCGGGTCGCTCTTCGCCCGCGGCTCGATGAAGAAGACGTGGCACGCAGGGCTCGACCGGGCCGGCGCGGTGTCGGTGGCGGTCGAGGCGCTCTACGACGCGGCCGACGACGACTCGGCCACCGGCGGTCCCGACGTGAGCCGTCGGATCTGGCCGACCGTCGCTTCGCTCGATGTCGACGGCGCAGCCTTCCTCCCCGACGACGACGTCGCCTCGGTCGTCGAGGCGGTCGTCGCGGCCCGCAACGGCAACCCGGGAGGTGCGCGATGACGAGCATGCCGTTCTACGTCTCGCCCGAGCAGCTCATGAAGGACCGAGCCGACTTCGCCCGCAAGGGCATCGCCCGGGGCCGGTCGGTCGTCGTCCTCGGCTACGACGGGGGCATCGCCTTCGTTGCCGAGAACCCGAGCCGGTCGCTGCACAAGGTCTCCGAGATCTACGACCGGATCGCCTTCGCCGCCGTCGGCAAGTACAACGAGTTCGAGAACCTCCGGGTCGCCGGCGTCCGGTATGCCGACCTGCGCGGCTACTCCTACGACCGCTCCGACGTCGCGGCGCGCGGGCTGGCCAACGCCTACGCCCAGACCCTCGGCACGGTGTTCACCCAGGAGTCCAAGCCCTACGAGGTCGAGATCGTCGTGGCCGAGGTCGGCCGGACGCCCGACGGCGACCAGATCTACCGGCTCACCTACGACGGGTCGGTCGCCGACGAGCATGGCTTCGTGGCCATGGGCGGAGCCGCCGAGCCGATCGAGGAGGCACTCCAGGAGCGGTGGGTCGAGGGCCTGTCGCTCGGCGATGCGCTGGCCCTGGCCGTCGAGCTGCTCGGCAAGGACCCGACCGGCAACGGCGCCGACCGGCAGCTGAGCGCCGACCAGCTCGAGGTCGCGGTCCTCGACCGCAACCGGCCGCGCCGCACCTTCCGCCGGATCGCCGGGCCGTTGCTCGAGCGGCTGCTCAGCCCGGCCGACCCGACGAGCGACGTCCCGGCCACCGATGACGACAGCCCCGGCCACCACGACGTCCTCACCGGCGACAGCGTGCGCGACGCCTCGACCAACCCCGAGACCCAGCGTCCGGACGTGCTCGACGGCGACGACTCCGAGTCCTGATCAACAACAGACCGGCGCGTATGCCGTGAGGTGAGCTCACGGCATACGCGCCGGTTCTGCGTTCGGGAGTCGGTCAGACCGTCGCGAAGCGGAGGTAGGGCTTGACCTCGGTGACGTCCTTGAACCGCGCCTTCGCGTCATCGGTCGACACGGTCGGCGCGACGATGATCTGCTCGCCCGGCTTCCAGTCGACCGGGGTCGAGAACGGGCCGGAGTCGTTGACCTGCAGCGCGTCCAGGACGCGGAGGATCTCATCGAAGTTGCGGCCCGCGGACTTGGGGTAGGTCAGGGTGAGCCGGACCTTGCCGGCCGGGTCCACGACGAAGACCGAACGGACCGGGGAGGTGTCGCCCGCGCCGGGGTGGATCATGTCGTAGAGCTCGGCGACGGTGCGGTCGGAGTCGGCGATGATCGGGTAGGTCACGGCCGTCTTGGCGACGTCCTCGATGTCGGACTTCCACGCATTGTGGTCGTCGATGCCGTCGACACTCACGGCGATGACCTTGGTGTTGCGGGCAGCCCACTCGTCCTTGAGCTGGGCGACCCGGCCGAGCTCGGTGGTGCAGACGGGGGTGAAGTCCGCCGGGTGGCTGAACAGGATGGCCCAGCCGTCACCCTTCCAGTCCAGGAAGGAGAGCTCGCCCTCGGTCGTCGTGGCGGTGAAGTCGGGGGCGTCGTCGCCCAGGCGCAGGCCGGTCATCGGTTCTCCTCAGGAGCGGTAAGCATCGGTAGAGCAGTGGTCGAAACATTGGGTAACACAACGTTTTGCTCGTCATAACATGCCGTGATCGTCCATGGTTCGGGAACCGCGTTTCACCATCCGGACAGCCCGGCTCCCGCCACGCACGGCGTGCGCGCCTAGAGTGAGGTCATGGACCGGCGCATCTTCGGGATCGAGAACGAGTACGGCATCACGTGCACCTCGGCCGGCCAACGCACGCTCACCCCGGACGAGGTGGCCCGGTACCTCTTCCGCAAGGTCGTCGCCTGGGGTCGCAGCAGCAACGTCTTCCTCTCCAACGGCTCGCGGCTCTATCTCGACGTGGGCAGCCACCCCGAGTACGCCACTCCCGAGTGCGACGACGTCCGTGAGCTCGTCGTCCACGACAAGGCGGGGGAGCGGGTCGTCGAGGGCCTGGTCGCCGACGCCCAGGAGCGCCTAGCCGAGGAGGGCCTCGAGGGCACCATCTACGTCTTCAAGAACAACACCGACTCGGCCGGCAACTCCTACGGCTGCCACGAGAACTACCTCGTCGGCCGCACCGGGGAGTTCCAGACCTTTTCCGACGTGCTCCTGCCGTTCCTCGTCAGCCGCCAGATCATCTGCGGTGCCGGCAAGGTCGTCGCCACGTCCAAGGGCGCGTTCTACTCGGTGAGCCAGCGGGCCGACCACATCTGGGAGGGCGTCTCCTCGGCGACCACCCGGAGCCGGCCGATCATCAACACCCGCGATGAGCCGCACGCCGACGCCGAGCACTACCGCCGTCTCCACGTCATCGTCGGCGACTCCAACATGAGCGAGACGACGACCCTGCTCAAGGTCGGCTCGGCCGATCTGGTGCTGCGGATGATCGAGGCCGGGGTCGTCATGCGCGACCTCACCATGGAGAACCCGATCCGTGCGATCCGGGAGATCTCCCACGACCTCACCGGCCGCAAGACGGTCCGGCTCGCCAACGGCCGGCAGCTCTCGGCGCTGGACATCCAGGGCGAGTACCTCCACCGGGCACAGGCCTTCGCCGACCGCGAAGGCCTCTCCAGCCCGGTGCACAAGCAGGTGCTCGACCTCTGGTCGCGGACCCTGGAGGCCGTCGCGACCGACAACCTCGCGCTCGTCGACACCGAGATCGACTGGATCATCAAGCACAAGCTCATCGACGCGTATGCCGCGAAGCACGACCTCCCGCTGGAGCACCCGCGCATCGCCCAGATCGACCTCGCCTACCACGACATCGACCGGCAGCGCGGGCTGTTCTACCTGCTGCAGCGCGCCGGCCGCGCCGCCCGGTGCGCCGACGACGCCGAGATCGAGGAGGCCCGGACCGTCCCGCCGCAGACGACGCGGGCCAAGCTCCGCGGCGACTTCGTGGCCGCGGCCCAGGCCGGCCGGCGCGACTTCACCGTCGACTGGGTCCATCTCAAGCTCAACGACCAAGCCCAGCGGACCGTCCTGTGCAAGGACCCGTTCATCAGCCACGACCCCCGCGTCGACCGGCTGATCGAGGGGATGCGGTCGAGCGGCTGAGGTCGCGAACGGCGGCGAGCACCCGGCATACCGGATCGGGTTGTTTGGGCGGCACAGCGGCGGCGGTTATGGTGGGCGGCGCTTTGCCCTCTCCTCAAAGGCTGATCTCTTGACCCTTCGCACCCGTTCCCTCGCCGTCGTCGCGGTCGGCGGTCTGCTCGCCCTCACGGCGTGTGGCTCCACGGCCAAGACCCCGGCCCAGACCGACACCCTGTCCGGCGTCAAGGTCGTCGGCAGCGACCCCAAGAAGGCCCCGGTCGTCACCTTGACCAAGAAGCCGTTCACGGTCTCCAAGACGACGACCCAGGTGCTGAAGCCCGGGTCGGGTGACGTGCTGACCGACAAGGACATCGCCTCGCTGTCGTTGGAGGTCGTCAACGGCAAGGACGGCAAGGCGGTCAACAGCAACTTCGAGACCGGTGCCGCCGGGCTCTACCTCGGCGAGCCGACCCTGCTCAAGGGGCTCAAGACCGGCGTGACCGGTCAGAAGGTCGGCTCCCGTCTGCTCGTCGCCGTACCGCCGGCCGACGGCTTCGGCAGCCAGGGCAACACCTCCCTCGGCATCGGCGCCACCGACACGATGCTCTTCGTCATCGACGTCGTGTCGTCGACCGAGATGCTCGACGTCGCGACCGGCGCCACGGTCGCTCCCAAGGCCGGGCTGCCGACGGTCGTCTACAACGCAGGCAAGGCCGCCACGATCACCATCCCCAAGGGTGCCAAGGCGCCTGCCAAGACGGTCATCCAGCCGCTCGTCCAGGGTTCGGGCACCACGATCAAGGCGGGCATGACGGTCCGGGCGACCTACACCGGTGTGCTGTGGCGCAACGGCAAGATGTTCGACAACGCCTGGGCGCACGACCCGAAGTACTTCGAGTTCCCCGCGGCCGGCAACGGAGCCATCAGCGCCTGGAGCAACGGCGTCGTCGGCCAGAAGGTCGGCTCACGCCTGCTCCTCGTCGTCGCACCGGTCGACGGCTACGGCGCCAAGGGCCAGGGCGACATCAAGGGCACCGACACGATGGTGTTCGTCATGGACATCCTCGCCGCCTACTGAGCCGCGCGCTCCCCACCCGGCACCGCCCGAGTCCACTGTCCTAACCTCTGCTAGCAGAGCTTGCGTCACTCAGCAGAGGTTGCAACTTCTGCTAAGTGACCCAGCGTCTGCTAGCAGAAGTTGGGCAATCCGCCCGCCGCACTTCCTCACCACCTGACAGGAGAATCCCGTATGCCGTTCGACCCGAACACCACCAAGCCCGAGATCGACTTCCCCGAGGGCGGCGCCCCGGCCGACCTGGTCATCGAGGACCTCACCGAGGGTGATGGCGCCGAGGCCACGCGCGGTGACACCATCTCGGCGCACTACGTCGGCGTGGCCCACTCGACGGGCGAGGAGTTCGACGCCTCGTGGAACCGCGGCGCCCCGCTCGACTTCCGGCTCGGTGTCGGTCAGGTCATCCGCGGCTGGGACGACGGCATCGTCGGCATGAAGGAGGGCGGCCGGCGCAAGCTGACCATCCCCTCGCACCTCGCCTACGGTGACCGCGGCGCGGGCGGCGTCATCAAGCCGGGCGAGTCGCTCATCTTCGTCGTCGACCTGGTCAAGGTCCGCTGACCCGCGAGACCGGGTGCAGGCGGCCTACGCGTCCAGGAGGCGGGCGGCATACCGTCCGGCGGCTGCCGCCGCCAGGAACGGTTCCGGGTCCACCTCGACTCCACGCCCCATCGTCGACAACCGCACGGGCGAGCTGCGGAGCGCCGTGAGCAGCCCGTCCTGCGGGACCACCTCCACGATCGCCAGCCCGGACGGCTCGCTCATCAGCTCCTGAGCCTGGCGCAGGACGAGCTCCTGGAACTCGTTCGACGGCAGGGGCACCGGCATGGCGAACCGCCCGGCGACGGCAACCCGTCCGTATGCCGTGCTGCTGTGGTGGGAGATCCCGCGGTGCCGGTCGCGCGGGTCGGAGTCCGAGACGCGCAGGGTCGCGACCCCGCGTCCGTGCAGGATTCCGGCGGCGTTGAGTGCCTCGCCGGCGGCCACGCCCGAGAACCCCCACGGCGTGCCGGTCCCGACGTTGCCCGGGCCCTGGATGACGACGGCGATGTCGGCGTCCAGCACCCAGCGGGCGGCGAGCAGGCCGGAGTGCAGCGTGACTGCCTCGTGGTCGCCGCCGAAGGCCTGTCCCACGGTGACCGTCGAGTGCAGCCACCCCGCCGACCGGAGACCGGCGACCGCCCGGGAGAAGGCGAGCGGCAGCGCCCCACCGTCGGTCATCAGGTAGACGACCCGCGCCGACGGCGCGTCGGCCCGGATCCCCGCGACCACCGCCGGCAGTGCCGAGTGCAGGTCGGCCACGACGACGGGTAGCCCCTGCAGGTCCCCGGCCGCCGGGAACCTGCCGGTCAACGCGGCATGGTGGGGGCTGTCCTGCTCGTCGATCGCGAGGAACATCTGCTGTTGCGGGGTGTAGCGGGCCTTGACGATGTGTCCGTCAGCCGGAGCGGGGTCGGTCGGCAGCCGGTCGGGCACGGCGACGACGAGGGCCAGGCCACCGGTCCCGAGGCCGCGGAACAGGGCCGAGACGTTGAGCAGGACCCGGTCGCCGGGCCGGGGCTCGCCGACGATCGCCGGATAGGCGAGCGCCCGGACACCCTCGGGGTCACCGGGAGCCAGGCGCACGGCATACTCCACCGCGCCGGGCCACCGGGAGAGCTCTCGCTCGACGATCCCCTCGCGCCACTGCATCACGCGCCGCAGCCTAGTCGGCCAGTCGTACGTTCGTCCGGTAGCGTCTGGCGCATGAGTGCGGCACCCGGCCCGACAGCCAAGACCGAGCGCCTGCTCAACCTCGTCCTCTGCCTGCTCTACACGCGGCGGCCGCTGCCCAAGAGCCGGCTGCGCGACATGGTCCCGCAGTACGCGTCGGCGGCCAGCGACGAGGCCTTCGACCGGATGTTCGAGCGCGACAAGGACGAGCTGCGCGAGCTCGGCATCCCGCTCGTCACCGAGGAGCTGAGCGGGATCTGGGACGACGAGCCCGGCTACCGGATCCACGAGCGCGACTACGCCCTGCCGGACCTGACCTTCGAGCCGGACGAGCTGGCCGTACTCGGCCTCGCAGCCCGCACCTGGGCGCAGGCCTCGCTCGCCGGCCCGGCCGCCGAGGCGATCCGCAAGCTCAAGGCGGCCGGCATCGAGCGCGACGAGGACTCCCTCGTCGGCATCGAGCCGCGGCTGCGCACGACCGAGCCGTCCTTCGACGCCATCCGCCGGGCGGTCATCGCCCAGCAGACGGTCACCTTCGACTACCGCCGACCCGACGGCGAGGTGGCCAGCCGCCGCGTCCAGCCCTGGGGGATGGCGTCGTGGCACGGCCGCTGGTACCTCACCGGCCACGACGAGGGCCGCGGAGCCGAGCGGGTCTTCCGGCTCTCCCGGATCGTCGGCGAGGTCGTGCCGGACCCCAAGGCACCGGCGTATGCCGTGCCGCCGGGTCACGACGCGACGGCCAGCGTCCGGCGCTCGACGAGCGGGCGGCCGCAGCCCGAGCCCGCCGTCCTGCGGGTGCGCGCCGGCCAGGGCCACACCCTGCGTCGCCGGGCGCAGTCGGTCGAGGAGGTCGACGAGTACTGGTCGCGGGTGTCCGTCGAGTACGGCGACGTCGAGTCGCTGGCCGACGAGGTCGTCGGCCACGGGGCCGACGTCGTGGCCGAGCGGCCCGTCGAGCTGGTCCTTGCCGTCGTCCGTCGGCTCGACGGCGCGCTGACCGCCCACGGGGCGACCTCATGACCCCGCCGCGCCAACGCCCTGGCACGGGTGAGACTGCCACCGCTCGGCTGGCCCGACTGTTGACCCTCGTCCCGTGGCTCTCGAACCGGCCGGGGATCTCCGTGGAGGACGCCGCCACCGGACTGGGGATCAGCGAGGACCAGCTGCGGGCCGACCTGGATCTCATCTTCGTCTGCGGCTACGGCCAGATGCCCGACGAGATGATCGAGGTCGACGCCGAGGGCGACCGGATCGTCGTCCGCAACGCCGAGACGATCGCCCGGCCCTTGCGGCTGGGGATCGACGAGGCGATCACCTTGATGGTCGGACTTCGTGCGCTGGGCAAGGTCCCGGGTCTCACCGACACCGACGCCATCGACCGCGCGCTGGCGCGTCTGGAAGAGGCCACCGGCGCGATCGGCGCGGTCGCCGGACGGGTGAGCGTCTCGATCGACGACGATGGCGATGACACCGCCGGCCTGCTCGCCGACGCCCGGCGGGCCCTGGCCGGGCACCGTCGGGTGCACCTGCGCTACCTCGTGCCGAGCCGCGACGAGACGACCGAGCGCGACGTCGACCCGATGCGGGTGGTCAACCTGGACGCCCACTGGTACCTCGAGGGCTGGTGCCACCGCGCCCAGGACACCCGGCTGTTCCGCCTCGACCGCATCGAGGAGCTCACCGTCCTCGACGTCGACGGCACGCCTCCGGCGACCGCCCGGGTGCGCGACCTCGACCTCGGCACCTTCCAGCCCGGCCCGACCGACCAGCTCGTCGTCCTGCGAGTGGACCGCGGTGCCCGCTGGGTCAGCGACTACTACCCGGTCGAGTCGGTCACCGAGCTCGGCGACGGTGGTCAGGAGATCAGCCTGCGCACCGGCGACACCGAGTGGCTGCGCCGCCTCGCGCTGCGCCTCGGGGGTCTCGGCACCGTCGTCAGTCCCGCGTCTCTCGCACAGGAGGTGGCGTATGCCGCCCGAGCCGCGCTCACGGCATACGACTTGGAGTCCTGACCCGTGCTTCCGTGGTGGGGCTGGGTGCTGGTCTGGGTCGTCATCGTCGTCGGTGGGGCGGCGCTCATCGCGTGGCGAGGCTGGCGGGTGTGGGGCAAGGTGAAGGCTCTCGGGCGGGAGATCGCCGAGCTCCGCGACGAGTAGAGGCAGGAGCGCATGGCTCGCGTGGACGCGCGACGAGCGGGCCGGGCCTACGGCGTAGACTGACCGCAGTTCGACTCCACGGCGGAGTCGAGCGCTCGACGTCCGGAAGGCATCCATCATGCGTGGCCTCTTCGAGGGTTGGCACATCGTCATCCTCATCGTCCTGCTCGTGGCACTCTTCGGTGCCAAGCGGCTGCCCGACGCGGCCCGCAGCCTCGGCCGCTCGGCCCGGGTCTTCCGGTCCGAGGTCGACGAGATGAAGCGTGAGGCCAAGGCCTCCGACGCGAGCAGCACCACGGTGCCCGGCCAGACCGTCCCGCCCGCGGCGTCGTCCACCCCGACGAGCACCGGTGCCGAGAGTCCCATCCAGGAGAACGCGCCGCGGACGGACAACCCGTCCGGCCCGGTCGCCTGATCCCCGCTCCACCTGCCAGCCGCGTGCCATCCATCCGGCGGAGCCCACGCGACCCCGAAGGTCGGATGTCGCTGGGCCAACACGTTCGTGAGCTCAAGCGACGACTCGTCATCGCGGCAGTCGCCCTCTTGGCCGGCGGCGTCGTCGGCTGGGTGATCTACCACCCCGTCTTCGTCCTGCTCACCGACCCGATCACCAAGTACAAGCAGGCTCATCCGCATCGCACGGTGCTGATCAACTACGGGACGGCCACGGCCGCGTTCTCCCAGAAGCTGAGCCTCTCCCTGTTCATCGGGCTGATCATCTCCAGCCCGGTCTGGCTGTGGCAGGCGTGGGGTTTCGTCGTTCCGGGCCTGACCAAGCGGGAGAAGCGGGTGTCGCGCGCCTTTTTCTTCGCGGCCGTCCCGCTCTTCCTTGCCGGGATCTATCTCGCGCACCGATCGCTGCCCTTGGTCATGGGCGTGCTCCTGGACTTCGCCCAGGCCGACACCTCGATCATCCAGTCGCTGTCGGACTACCTGTCGTTCGTGTCCCGGTTCATTCTCGGGTTCGGCCTGGCCTTTCTCCTACCGGTCCTCCTCGTCGCCCTCAACATGCTGGGTGTGTTGACGGTGAAGGCGATGCTCAAGGCGTGGCGGGTTGCGGTGTTCCTCATCTTCGTCGCCTCGGCGATGATGATGCCGACCCCCGACCCGTACTCGATGATGCTGCTCGCCCTTCCGCTGGTCTTCCTCTACTTCGCGGCCGTCGGGGTGTCCGCGCTCCTGGAGCGGGGCAAGCGGCGGTCACGTGCCGACTGGCTGGACGCGGCCGACGACGAGGCCTCGGCGCTGTAGCCACACCCCCCTCGGGTGGCCCCGGCGCTGTACTCTCCGCCCGTGAGCATGCGCATCGGCCTCGTCGTCAACCCCACCTCCGGGAAGCGGACCGGCGCCCTCATCGGCGCCCAGGCGGCCGAGCTGCTGCGGTCTCGCGGACACGACCTCGTCGACCTCTCCGGTGCCGATGCGACGTCGGCCAGGGACCAGGCCCGGGCGGCGGTGGACAGCGGTCGGCTCGACGCTCTCGTCGTCTCCGGCGGTGACGGCATGGTCAACCTCGGGCTCGGACTGGTCGCGGGGACCGACCTGCCGCTCGGCATCATCGCCGCCGGCACCGGCAACGACATCGCCCGCGAGCTAGGCCTGCCCGTTCGGGACGCGGTGGCCGCGGTCGACCGGATCGAGCTGGTCCGACGCCGGAAGATCGACCTCGCCCGCACCGACACCCCGACCGGGCCGCGCTGGTTCGGTGGTGTCCTGGCGGCCGGGTTCGACGCCATCGTCAACGAGCGCGCCAACGGGTGGCGCTGGCCCAGGGGGCAGATGCGCTACAACCTGGCCATCCTGCGCGAGCTGCCCGTCTTCCGGCCGATCCCGTATGCCGTGGAGATCGACGGGACCCGCCATCAGACCAAGGCGATGCTCGTCGCGGTCGGCAACGGCCCGGCATACGGCGGAGGCATGAAGGTGACACCCGACGCGAGCTTCGACGACGGGCTGCTCGACGTCCTCATCCTGCACGAGATCGGGATGGTCGAGTTCCTGCGCGTCTTCCCGAGGGTCTTCACCGGCGCGCACGTCGGCCATCCGTCGGTCGAGGTGATCCGCGGCCGGCAGGTGCGCCTGGAGGCGGAGGGGATCGTCGCGTATGCCGACGGCGAGCGGTTCGCGCCACTGCCGCTGCGCTGCGAGGTGGTGCCGGGAGCGGCGACCGTCCTCGCCTAGATTGGGGCCATGGCGAGCCCCGCGGAACGCAAGGCCGACGCGGACCGCCGCGCGACTCCCGAGTACCAGCAGGTCCGGTCCTTCGCCGACGGTGCGGACTTCCCGCTCGACGACTTCCAGGTCCTGGCCTGCCAGTCGGTCGCGGCCGGGCGCGGGGTCCTCGTCGCGGCGCCGACCGGTGCCGGCAAGACGATCGTCGGCGAGTTCGCGGTCCACCTCGCTCTCGCCACCGGCCGCAAGGCCTTCTACACCACACCGATCAAGGCCCTGTCGAACCAGAAGTACCACGACCTCGGCCGGCGGCACGGCTACGACCGGGTCGGCCTGCTCACCGGCGACGTGTCGGTCAACGGGGAGGCGCCCGTCGTCGTCATGACCACCGAGGTCCTGCGCAACATGCTGTATGCCGGGTCGCACACCCTCGGCGGGCTCGGCTACGTCGTGATGGACGAGGTGCACTACCTCGCCGACCGGTTCCGCGGCGCCGTGTGGGAGGAGGTGATCATCCACCTGCCCGAGGACGTCCAGGTCGTCTCGCTGTCGGCGACGGTGAGCAACGCCGAGGAGTTCGGCGAGTGGCTGGGGGAGGTGCGCGGCAACACCGACATCGTCGTCTCCGAGATCCGGCCGGTCCCGCTGTGGCAGCACATGCTCGTCGGCCAGACGATGTTCGACCTGTTCGCCGACGGCGAGACGCCGATGACGGCGGGGGAGGCGCGGATCAACCCCGACCTGGTGGCGGCGATCCGGGTGGCCGAGCAGCGGGACCGGGCGGTCGACGACCGCCGTATGCCGGGTGGCCGGGTCGGGCGTGGCGGTCACCACGCGGGCCGCGGCCGAGGACGCGACGGCGGCGGCGCGTCGTCCGGATCGTCGGGGTCGCGCGGTCCGGGAGGTGGGTCGGGTGGTCGAGGGTTCGCGCGCGGCGGGCGGCCCGGCGGGGGAGCGACCCGCTCCGAGGTCGTCACGCTGCTCGACCGCGACGCGTTGTTGCCGGCGATCTTCTTCATCTTCAGCCGGATCGGCTGTGAGGCCGCGGTGGGGCAGCTGCTCGGGTCCGGCACCCGACTGGTGACCGAGGCCGAGGGCGGGCGCAACCGTCGGACGGTCGAGGAACGGCTCGGCTCGCTGGCCGAGGAGGACCTCTCGGTCCTTGGCTACTGGGACTTCGTCGAGGGTCTGTCGCGCGGGTTCGCGGCCCACCACGCCGGGATGCTGCCCCTCTTCCGGGAGATCGTCGAGGAGCTCTTCACCGCCGGCCGGATCAAGGTCGTCTTCGCCACCGAGACGCTCGCGCTGGGCATCAACATGCCGGCCCGGACCGTCGTCCTGGAGAAGCTGGTCAAGTTCAACGGCGAGGCCCACGTCGACGTGACGCCGGCCGAGTACACCCAGCTGACCGGTCGCGCCGGGCGTCGTGGCATCGACGTCGAGGGCCACGCGCTCGTCCAGTGGACGCGCGGGCTCGACCCGGTAGCGGTCGCCGGCCTCGCGTCGACGCGTACGTATCCGCTGCGCTCGTCGTTCAAGCCGACCTACAACATGGCGGTCAACCTCGTCGCCCAGGTCGGTCGCGAGGTGGCTCGGGAGATCCTCGAGACGTCGTTCGCCCAGTTCCAGGCCGACCGGTCCGTCGTCGGCCTCGCGTCGACCATCCGCAAGGACGAGGACGCCCTGGCGGGCTACGCGGAGGCGATGGAGTGCCACCTCGGCGACTTCCGGTCGTATGCCGCGCTCCGGCACGAGATCGCCCAGGCCGAGAAGGAAGGTGCAAAGGTCCGGTCGGCCAGCCGCCGGGCCGAGGCGGCGCTCTCGCTGGAGGCCCTGCGAGTCGGCGACGTCATCCGGATCCCGGCCGGCCGCCGGGCCGGCTACGCCGTGGTCGTGAAGTCGGACAAGGGCTTTGCCGGCCAGCCGCCCTCACCGACCGTCGTCACCGAGGACCGGCAGCTTCGCCGCCTGACCCTCGTCGACGTGCCGTCGCCGGTCGAGGCGGTCACGACGGTCAAGATCCCGTCCCACTTCAACCCCAAGTCACCCAAGTCCCGACGCGACATCGCCACCTCGTTGCGGATCGCCGTCCCGCACGACCCGCCGCCGAGGACCTCGGCCAAGGAGGCGGCATACGGCGTCGACGGTCGGGTCGAGGAGCTGCGCCGGCAGCTGAAGGCGCACCCGTGCCACCAGTGTCCCGAGCGCGAGACGCACGCCCGGTGGGCCGAACGGTGGTGGCGACTCAAGCGCGAAACCGTTGTACTGCAACGCAAGATGCAGGGTCGTACCGGAACGGTGGCCAAGACGTTCGACCGGATCTGCGGGCTGCTGACCGAGATGGGCTACCTCGGCGACGACGGGACGACGGTCACCGACCGCGGGCAGCACCTGCGGCGGCTCTACACCGAGAAGGACCTCTTGGCGGCCGAATGCCTTCGCCACGGGGTCTGGAAGGCGCTCGACGCGCCGTCCTTGGCCGCCTGCGTGTCGGCGCTCGTCCACGAGCCGCGGTCGGGCGAGGCCGACCCGTCGCCGCGGATGCCCACCGACGACGTGGCGACGGCGGTGGAACAGATGTACCGGCTGTGGAGCGAGCTCCAGGACCGCGAGCACGACGCCGCCCTGCCCGAGACCGGCGCGCCGGACGGCGGGATGGCCCAGATGGTGCACCGCTGGGCGTCCGGGCAGCGCCTGGATGCCGTGCTCCGCGGGCAGGACATGGCGGCGGGCGACTTCGTGCGGCGGTGCAAGCAGATCGTCGACCTGCTCGGCCAGCTGGCGGATGCGGCACCGGAAGACCCCTTGAGGCGGACGGCGAAGAAGGCCGTCGACCTCGTGCTGCGTGGTGTCGTGGCCGCGGACCGCCTTGACTGACGGGCCCCGCCGCTCCCGCCACCAAAACCTAACCTCTGCCAAAACCTAACCTCTGCTAGCAAAGGTTAGGTCTCTCAGCAGAGGTTGCAACGTCTGCTGAGTGAACCAACTTCTGCTAGCAGAGGTTGCGGCAGAAGGAGATTGGCGTCGGGAGCGTCTCGAGAGGGCAGGGGGCAGGTGGCTGGGCGTCGTCAGATGCCGAGGGCGGAGAGGACCCGGTTGACGTTGTTCGTGAGTCCGTACTCGCTGGCCAGCCTGCTCATCAGCGCAGCGTCGACGACGTCCGTCGGGACGGCCAGGTCGATCGAGGGGACAGGGGCGTCCATGGCGACCGCGACGACCCGCGGCGCCCGGTCGAGGTAGTCCGCCCCGGCCTCGAGGCGCGCCCGCTGGGCGCCCTTGAGCGCCGGGTCGCCGTCGTCGATCGCCTGGCGGAGCCCGGCGAGGGATCCGTATGCCGCGATCAGCTTGGCCGCGGTCTTCTCACCGATGCCGGTCACGCCGGGCAGGCCGTCGCTCGTGTCGCCGCGCAGGACCGACATGTCGCGATAGGCGTCACCGTTCAGCACGTCGTACTTGGCCCGCAGGAATGCCTCGTCGACCCGCTCGGCGTCCCGCACCCCGGACCGGGCCGTGTAGAGGACCGAGATCTCGTGGGCGTCGTCGACGAGCTGGAACAGGTCCCGGTCGCCGGTCACGACGTCGACCGGCATACGACCCTTGTAGGCATGGGCGAGGGTGCCGATGACGTCGTCGGCCTCGTAGCCGTCGGACCCGATCCGGGCGATCCCCAGAGCGGCCAGCATGTCGACGATCACCGGCACCTGGGGCGCGAGATCGTCAGGCACCTCTTCGGCGTCGCCGCTCGCGGGGTGGGCCTGGTCCGGCGCCGCCGTGTCGGCGACCGGGGAGGGAGCCGTGGCGACCCGGTGCGACTTGTAGCTGGGAATGGCCTCGACCCGGAACGCCGGCCGCCAGTCGTTGTCCCAACATGCGGCCAGATGCGTCGGACGATGTGCCGACACCAGGGTGGCGATCATGTCGAGGAATCCGCGAATTGCGTTGTTGGGCGGGGCGTTCGGGTCGTCCCGCTGGTCGGGCACGCCATAGAAGGCTCGGAAGTACAACGACGCGCTGTCGAGCAACATCAACCGGGTAGACATGATCTCCATCGTTGCAGGTCGCTGCGCCCGTAGGCTGTGCGCGTGGAAGAGACTGACCGCAAGATTGTCGAGCAGCTGGCTGCCGACGGCCGGATGAGCTACACCGATCTCGGCAAGGCGCTCGGTATGTCCACGTCGGCCGTCCACCAGCGTGTGCGGCGGTTGGAGGAGCGAGGTGTCGTCAAGGGGTATGCCGCCCGCATCGACCACGCGCAGATGGGCCTTCCGCTCACGGCGTTCATCTCGATCACGCCGCTCGACCCGGCCGCACCGGACGACATCCCCGACCACCTGCGCGAGATCAGCGAGATCGAGGCGTGCCACTCGGTGGCCGGCGACGAGAACTACATCCTCAAGGTCCGGGTGGCGACGCCCGGTGACCTCGAGGAGCTGATCGCCCGGGTCCGGGGCGCGGCCAACGTGGCCACCCGGACGACGGTCGTGCTCTCCACCCCCTGGGAGTGACCGGTCCCCACCGGGGCTACGCGCGGGCGATGAGCGCGTATGCCGCGCCGGTGACCGTCAGCAGGTCGGCCGGGGACAGGCCGACGTCGAAGCCGCGTCGGCCGCCGGAGACATAGACGGTCCTGAAGGCGTGCGCGGACTGGTCCACCACGGTGGGCAGCCGCTTCTTCTGGCCGACCGGAGAGATCCCGCCGACGACGTAGCCGGTCACCCGGGCCGCGACCACCGGGTCGGCCATCGTCACCTTCTTGGCCCCGATCGCCGCGGCCATCGCCTTGAGGTCGAGGGTGGCCGCCACCGGGACGATCCCGACGGCCAGGCCTGCCCCGGTGTCGACGAGGAGGGTCTTGAACACCTGGGCCGCCGGCAGCCCGAGCGCCGCGGCTGCCTCGAGCCCGTACGACGGCGCCGACGGGTCGTGGTCATAGGTGTGCACCGAGAACGGCACGCCCGCGCTGGTGAGCGCCACGGTGGCGGGCGTCCCGGCGGAGTCTCTGCGCGGCATACGGGGAACGCTAGGGCACGCGAGCCGCCCCCGTGAGTGCCTGAAGCGTTGGGTCAGGTTTGGTAGAGGACCGCGAAGGTCTCGCACACGATGGGCATGTCGGGCGCAAACCCCTTGTCATGCGTGGCGACTTCGGTGAAGAACCGTTCGTGGACTTCGCGCCAGAACGCCAGCGACCGGTCGCCCTCGCCCTCGGCGTAGGCGTGCTCGGCCCCGACCCCGTCGAAGGGAACGACCCGGACGTCGGTCATCGCGACGAGCGCCCGCGGCTGGCCGCCGCCATCGAGGAGGATGGCCAGGTCGCCGACGCGAGGGATCTCCTCGCCCTCGTGCTCGTAGTCCCACAGGGCGCCGGCGGTCGCGGTCTTCGTGCCGGCCAGCACGAGCCCGAGCAGCTCGTCGGCCTGCTCGGAGGTCGCGCCGAAGGCCCACGCGGGTGGGCGCAGTGAGTCAAGGGCATTGGGCCCGAAGTAGACCTGGAGCCGGTTGAGCTTGGCCCGAACCCGGGCGACCTGCCAGAACCGGTCCAGCTCCGCGTCGTCCGTGGCTCCCGAGCCGCTCGTCACCTCGCGGGCCATGGCCTCCGCAGCCTCGTCGGCAGTCACGACGGCCAACCTAGCTGGGCGGCATACCGAGCTCGCCACCGGACATCAGACGAGGGCGGCCTCACGGAGCGAGGCCTCGCGGCTCGCCGTGGCGGACGCGAGGGCTGCCGCGTGCGACGCCTCGGCGTCGCCCTGCTCCCGCCACCACGCCTGTCCGGGCTCCGGCAGGGTGTAGATCGGGTCGTAGTAGACGTAGTCGCGGGACAGCGCCTCGGTGTCGGCGCCCTCGATCGAGGTGCGGTAGTTCTTGCGCCAGAACGACATGCCGTGCTCGCGGTCGTACTCGTCGACCTGATGCACCCACCGCTTGCCGACGAACGGGACATCGCACACGATCCGCGGCGTCGCGAACCCGGGCAGGTAGCCCATCATCGCGTGCTGGAGGTGCTGGGCCTCGGCGAGCGACATCCGCCAGTGCTCGCTGAACGGGATCATGTCGCACATGTAGAAGTAGTACGGGGTGATCATCGCCTCGTCCTGGAGCGCGAAGCACAGGTCGAGGAGCGCCTCGGGGGAGTCGTTGACCCCGCGCATGAGGACACCCTGGTTGCGGATCGCGCCGACCCCGGCGGCGAGCATCGCCTTGGCCGCGTCGGCGACGAGCGGCGTCACCGACTGGGCGGCGTTGACGTGGGTGTGGATCGCCAGGCTGACCCCGCGCGCCCGCGCGACCCCAGCCACCCGGCCCATGCCCTCGACGACGTCCTCGGCCAGCCAGTGCTGCGGCAGGCCCATGAGCGCCTTGGTCGCGAGCCGGATGTCGCGGATGTTGTCGATCTCGAGCAGCCGCAGGAGGAATGCCTCGAGGTTCTTCCACGGCATGTTGGCGACGTCGCCGCCGGAGACGACGACGTCACGGACCTGCGGGGTGGTCTGCAGGTAGGCGAGCATCGCGGCATACCGGTCGACCGGCTTGAGGTCGAACTTGAGCTTGGCGACCTGGGGCGTGGAGTTGCCGACGAGGTCCATGCGGGTGCAGTGGCCGCAGTACTGGGGGCAGGTCGGGAGCAGCTCGGCGAGGACCTTGGTGGGGTAGCGGTGGGTGAGTCCCTCGGCCGCCCACATGTCGTGCTCGTGCAGGCTGTCGCGGCTCGCGTGCGGGTGGCTGGGCCAGTCGGTGCGCCGGTCGGAGAAGACGGGGAGCATGTAGCGGCGCACCGGGTCCGCGAGGAAGGCCGCGTCGTATGCCGCGCCGGCGGCGGGCATCGGCGTGTCGGTGGCCGGGACCATGGTGTTGAGCATCTGCGGCGGGACGAGCATCGACATCGTGGCCCGCTCGGCCTGGTCGCGCTCGAGGTCGGCGTAGACGGCGTCGGTCAGCAGGTCGCCCATGACGTCGCGGAGCTGCTTGATGGTCTTGACGCAGTGGGCGCGCTGCCACTGGGCGCTGGCCCACTCCTGCGCCGTGACCTCGCGCCAGCCCGGCAGCCGCCGCCAGTCCGGCTCGACAAGAGGTCGGCGACGATAGGTGTAGGGCTGCGCCACTGCAGTACTCATGACTCAAAGCGTACGGGATGTTCTACGCTGATCTATGCATCTCACCGCAATATCTGTGGTTCTGACGTCAGGAACGGGAGAATCTGTGACCATCACGCCTCTGGAGGCTTCCTCGCCGGTTGGTCTGCACCGGGTCCTCGAGCCGGCCGGCTCGACCCTGCCGCAGGCGGCCCGACGGCTCGACGACCGTGCCGAGCTCTGGCCGGACGAGGTGCGGATCGACGTCGAGACCCTCAACCTGGATGCTGCGTCCTACCGGCAGCTGGCCGAGAAGCACACGACCAACGGGGTGCTCGACGGCGACGCGGTCCGCGAGGAGGTGCTCGCCATCGTCGCCGACCGGGGCAAGATGCAGAACCCCGTGACCGGCTCCGGCGGCATGCTCATCGGCACGGTCGCCGAGGTGGGTCCGGAGTCCGGACTCGGGCTGGCGGTCGGGGACCACGTCGCGACCCTGGTCTCGCTCTCGCTCACCCCCCTGCACCTCACCGATGCGCTGGCCCGGTGGGACGGGCGGTCCGAGCGGGTGCCCGCCGCGGGTCACGCCATCCTCTTCGGCCGGTCGATAGCCGCCGTCCTCCCGGAGGACCTGCCCGCGGACCTGTCGCTGATGGTCATGGACGTCTGTGGCGCGCCCGCCCTGGTGGCCCGGGTGGTGGAGGAGTATGCCGCGCGCGGTGTCTCCCCGTCGGTCCTCGTGCTCGGCGGTGCCGGCAAGTCCGGGTCCCTCTCCCTTGCGGCAGCGCTCGACCAGGGCGCCGGCCGGCGGATCGCCGTCGTGCCGAACGACCGGGAGGCCGCCGCGCTGGCCGGCACCGGGCTCGCCGACGCGGTCGTCGTGGCCGACGCCCGTTCGCCGCTCGGTCTCTCCGAGTCCGTTGCCGCCGCGGGTGGTCCGGCAGACATCACCGTCGTCTGCGTCGACGTACCGGGCTGCGAGCAGCCGGCCATCCTCTCGACGGCTCAGGGCGGGACGATCATCTTCTTCTCGATGGCGACGAACTTCGCCGCCGCCGCGTTGGGTGCCGAGGGGGTGGCGGCCGATGTGCGGATGCTGGTGGGGAACGGGTACACACCCGGGCACGCGGCATACGCGCTGGAGCTGTTGCGCCGCAACGCTCCTGTCCGTGCCCTCTTCGAGTCCCGTCTCGCGGACTGATCTGCCCGTCAGCTGCCGACGGGCTTCACGTCGATGGTTGTGACCTTCGTCGAGAGGCAGCCGGTCGTCCGGTACGGGATGAACTTCGCGAGCGTCGACCCGGGGACATAGACCCGCAGCCCGTCGACGACCTTGGGTCGGCAGGTGGCGGCCGGGTAGTTCTGGACGTTGACCATCCGGATCGGGCTGGCGGTGTACTGGCCCGGCCGCAAGGTGATCGTCCGGACGGTTCCGCTGTCCCACGTGGCGGCTCTCCCGATCTGGGTGCCGTTGCCGTCGCCGACGTAGGAGACGCCCGGGTAGCCGCGTGTGGTGCACGTGCCGCGCGCCACGTTGGTGAACCTCAGGTCACCGACCCGGCTTCCGGCGGCGCCCGTCACGTTGACGAGGGCGGCCCGCAGGTCGGAGTTGCTGCACTGCGGCACGCCGGCCGCCTGTGCCGCCGACGCTCCGAGCGTGCCCGCGGTCACCGCGAAGCCCACGGCACACAGCGTCATCAGTGTTGACTTCATCATCATCGAAACCCCCTGGTTTCGTCGCGGCGGGCGGTTGCCCGCCTCCCCTTAAGACTCCGTTCGATCCACTCGGGTTGGCTCAGCCCCCGGCCGGGGCGCGTTTGCGCCCATGACGCCAATGACCGGACTCACGCCGCGAACCGGGTCCGTGCACGCTAGGTTCGGGCTCGTGGCAACGAGCATCTACCTCGCCGGCACCGACGCCGGTTCGGGCAAGTCCGCGGTGGCCGTCGGTCTCCTCGACCAGGTCTCACGCAGGGCGGGCCGGGTCGGCGTCTTCCGGCCGGTCGTCCACGACCTCGACCATGATCCGGTCCTCGACCTGCTCGGCAGCAGGCTGCCGGACGGCCTGGCCAATGCGCGCGCGGGGGTGACCTACGCCGACCTGCACACGGCTCCGGGGGCAGCCATGGAGCGGATCGTCGACCACTTCCATGACCTTGCGGCGCATGTCGACTCCGTCCTCGTCGTGGGGACCGACTTCGCAGACGTGGCCGCGCAGACCGAGTTCACGATGAACGCCGAGATCGCCGCCAACCTCGGGGCTCCCATGGTCCTCGTCATCCCGGCGGCGGAGCGCTCGCCCGGCGACATCGCGACCGCCGCCCGACTGGCGGCCGACACGGCCCGGGCCGGGCACGCGGGCGTCGCCATGGTGATCGCGAACCAGGTGCAGGAGAAGGACGTGGCGGAGGTGCAGGCTGCCCTGACCTCGGCGGGCCCGGACATCGACTCCGTCGCCCTGCCCGACGTCGTCCTGCTCCGCGCCCCCACCATCGCCGACCTCATGGTCGCCTGCGACGGGACCTTGGTGCATGGTGACCCCGCCCTGCTGGATCGCGAGTGCCTCGGCCTCGTCGTGGCCGCCATGACCATGCCGCACGTTCTCGACCGGCTCGTCGAGGGCGGCGTCGTGGTCTGCCCGGGGGACCGTGAGGAGGTCCTGCTCGCCACCTTGCTGGCGCACCGAGCCAAGACCTTCCCGTCGCTGTCGGGGATCGTCCTCAACGGCGGGTTCGAGCCGTCCACCCAGGTCGCGCGGCTCATCGACGGCATCGACGTCTCGTTGCCGGTCGTCGCCGCGCCCGGCGGCACGATGCCCACCGCGCTGGCTCTCTCCTCGGCCACCGGCCAGATCCGGGCGACCTCGACCCGCAAGATCGAGGTGGCAGTGGCCCTGGCCGAGGAGTACCTGCGGGAGTCCGACCTCTGGGAGCGGGTGGACATCACCGAGCGCTCCGACGTCGTCACCCCGCTCATGTTCGAGCACCAGATCGTCGAGGGCGCCCGCACCGCCCGCGCCCACATCGTCCTTCCCGAGGGCGGCGAGCCGCGAATCATCCAGGCCGCAGCGGCCGTCCTGGCCAGGGGTATCGCCGAGGTCACCCTCCTCGGCGACGACGACGTCATCCGTGGCCACGCCGCTGCGCTCGGGGTGGACATCGCGGCGGCCCAGGTCGTCGACCCCGCGACCAGTCCATGGCGTGCGGCGTTCGCCGGGGAGTACGCGCGGCTGCGCGCCCACAAGGGCGTCACGGCAGACCAGGCTGCCGACATCGTCGTCGACCCGTCGTACTTCGGAACCCTCATGGTCCACTTCGGCCACGCCGACGGGATGGTGTCCGGGTCGGTCACGACGACCGCCGCGACGGTCCGCCCGGCCCTGGAGATCGTCCGGACCGCTCCCGATGTCTCCATCGTCTCCAGCGTCTTCTTCATGTGCCTCGCCGACCGCGTCCTCGTCTACGGGGACTGCGCGATCAACCCGGACCCGAGCGCGGAGCAGCTCGCCGACATCGCCATCTCGTCGGCGCGAACGGCCCAGCTCTTCGGGATCGAGCCACGCATCGCGATGTTGTCCTACTCCACCGGAGCCTCGGGGACCGGAGCCGACGTCGACAAGGTCCGGACGGCGACCGGGCTCGTCCACGACCGCGCGCCGGACCTGCTCGTCGAGGGACCGATCCAGTACGACGCGGCGGTGGACCCCTCCGTCGCCGCTGCCAAGCTCGGCGACAGCCTCGTCGCCGGCCGGGCCAACGTCCTGGTCTTCCCCGACCTCAACACGGGCAACAACACCTACAAGGCCGTCCAGCGCAGCGCCCGGGCCGTCGCGATCGGGCCCGTGCTCCAGGGGCTGGCCAGGCCGATCAACGACCTGTCTCGTGGCGCTCTCGTCCGCGACATCGTCAACACCGTTGCCATCACTGCCATCCAGGCCGGTCGGCGATGACTGACCGTCGTCTCGTCCTCGTCATCAACTCGGGGTCGTCGTCACTGAAGTACCAGCTGCTCGACCCGGCGAGCGGCAGCACCCAGACCCGCGGGATCGTCGAGCGGATCGGCGGGGTCGCGCGCTTGCGGCATACGGTCGGGGACCGGACGCATGAGGCCGACGTCGACTGCGCCGACCACGGCAGTGCGCTGCGTGTCGCCATGGAGGCGATGGCCGAGCATGGGCCGCACCTCGACCCGGACGCTCTACTGGCCGTCGGCCACCGGGTCGTCCATGGTGGCTCACGGTTCAGCGCCCCGGTCCGGATCGATGATGCCGTCCGGGCGGCGATCGCGGAGCTCGTGCCACTGGCCCCACTGCACAACCCGGCCAACCTGCGCGGTATCGAGGCGACCCTGGCTGCCTTCCCGCAGGTGCCCCAGGTCGCGGTATTCGACACGGCCTTCCACCACACGATCCCTGCCGAAGCCCACACGTATGCCGTGCCCGCGGCCTGGCGTAGCGAGTACGGAGTGCGTCGCTACGGCTTTCACGGCACGTCGGTCGCCTGCGTCTCCCGTCGGGCCGCCGAGCTGCTCGGGCTGACGCCGGAGGAGACCCGGCTCGTCGTCCTCCACCTCGGCAACGGGTGCAGCGCGACCGCCGTGTCCGGTGGGCGCAGCGTCGACACCTCGATGGGGATCTCGCCCCTCGAAGGCCTCGTCATGGGTACCCGCTCCGGCGACGTCGACCCGGCCCTGCCGGCCTACCTGGCCCGCGTCGCAGAGGTGGACTCCGCGGCATACGACAACGCCCTGAACACCCGGAGCGGACTGCTCGGCCTGGCCGGGGTGTCCGACTTCCGCGAGGTCGAGGAACGCCGTGCGGCCGGGGACTCCGACGCCGCCCTCGCCTTCGACGTCGCGGTCCACCGGATCGTCAAGTACGTCGGGGCGTATGCCGCGGTGCTGGGCGGGCTGGGCGCGGTCGTCTTCACCGGCGGGATCGGCGAGAACAGCGCCGGCCTGCGCTCGGCCGTGCTCGGCCGGCTGGGTGGCTTGGGAGTGCAGCTCGACGACGACGCCAATGCCGGGGCGAGGGGCGAGGCACGCCTCACGACGGACGACAGCCCGGTGGCGGCGTGGGTGGTACCGACCAACGAGGAGCTGGAGATCGCTCGTGACTGCGCGGCTCTCCTGCGCTGAGCTCCGAACCGAACTCGCGCGAGAGGACATCTGATGGGCTGGCTCGGCAGTCTCTTGCAGAAGGTGAGGGATCGGGTCGCGGGTGTCGCGCCACAGCCTGTCCCACCGGGTCAGCTGGCGACGGTCGAGGACGTCATCACCCGGTTGGGCCAGCTCGGCAGCCAGCTCGGCGGTGATGGTGTCGGCGCCTTCAACGCCATGTACCTGCGGGTCACCCAGGAGATCTGCGACAAGATCCACGAAGGCTTCTTTGCCGATGCAGCGTTCGTGGAGCGCCTCGACGTCGTCTTTGCCGGGCTCTACATCGACGCGGCGACCGCTGGGCCAGACGCGCGCGCGGCCTGTTGGGCCCCGGTCTTCGATGTCGGGGACAACCGGTCCTGTCTGCCCATCCAGTTCGCGATCGCCGGCATGAACGCCCACATCAACCACGACCTGCCGGTCGCTGTCGTCACCACCTGCCGACAGCTCGGGCACTCCCCGGACAGCCCCGGTCTGCAGGCCGACTACAACCGGGTGATGGATGTGCTGACCGCGATCCAGCAGGAGATCCGCGAGTCCTTCCTGTCGGGCGTCGAGCTCGCGGTCGACCACCAGATCGCGCCGGTCGCCGACCTCGTCGGCACCTGGAGCATTGCCCGGGCCCGCGAGGCCGCCTGGACCACGGCGGAAGTCCTGTGGCGGCTCAACGACGCAGGACCGGTGCGAGCGGACTTCCTGGACACTCTGGACCGCACCGTCGGCATGACGAGCAGGTGCCTTCTGTTCCCCGTGGGCATGGGGCCCGCGCCCATCTAGGCCGCGCCCGCCGGGGCCCCGGGCTACTGCCCCAGGGTCAGAAGGGTGGTGGTTCGGCGTCGCGGGCGTCACGTTCGGCTGCCCGTTGGGCGGTGAGGCGTTGCGCGTCCGCCACGGCTTGGGTGGCTGTACATCATACACCCGTGCGAGTGTCGACCGGAGTTATCCACACCACCAATTCCTTTGTGCCAGTTTGCCGTTCGGCCTCGGGAGGGGCTATACGAGGGCGCCGAGGAGGGCGTTCTCGACGACCTCGGACAGGGCCGGGTGGATCCAGTACTGACCCTTGGCCACCTCCTCGGCACTCTGGCCGAGGCTCGCGCCCTGGATCAGGGGCTGGATGAGCGTGCTCGCCTGCTGACCCATGCAGTGCGCCGCGAGGATGGCATGGGTGTCGGGGTCGATGAGCACCTTGAGGAAGCTGGTGTGGTCCTCCAGGGCCCAGCCGTATGCCGTGTCGCCGAACCTCTGCACGTAGCACCGGAACGGCCGCCCGGCGTCGACGAGCTGCTGCTCCGTCGGCCCGACAGCGGCGATCTGGGGGTGGCTGAAGACCGCGTGCGGGACGAACCGGTGGTCGCTGGCGATGAGCTGGTCGGGGTGGGCGAGGTTGTGCTTGACGACCCGCATCTCGTGGTTGGCGACGTGCTTGAGGGCGTAGTCGCTCGAGACGTCACCCAGCGCGCAGACCCCCGGGACCGAAGTCCGCTGGTACTCGTCGACGACCAGCCGTCCGTCGTCGTGCATCGCCAGTCCCGCTGCGGCACAGTCGAGCTGGTCAGTATTGGGCACCCGTCCGACGGCGAGGAGCACGGCGTCAACCTGGAGGTCGGAGTGCTCGGACCCATGGTCGAGCCGGAGGTTCCACACGTCCCCGTCGCGGGAGGCCGAGGAGATCGTGGTGCCGAGGTCAACCGTGAAACGCTCGCGAGCCAGCCGGGTGAACGCCGAGCGGATGCTCCCGTCGTGGGAGCGCAGCAAGGTCGAGCCTCGGTGGATCCACGTGACCTCCGAGCCGTAGGCATCGAGCACGTGCGCGAACTCGGCGGCGATGAACCCGCCGCCGACGATGGCGATCCGGCGGGGGAGGGTGGCCATCCGCATGATCGTGTCGCTCGTGTGGACACCGTGGGCAGGGTCGACGCGGTCCAGCCCGGGCACGTCGAGGAGGCGCGGTCTCCCCCCGGCCGCGACGACCCAGCGATCGGCGGTCACGGTGACGCCCGTGCCGGTGTCGAGGGTCATCGGCCCGACGAACCTGGCGTCCGCGCGGTAGACCGTGATGTGCGGGTCCACTTCCCGGTACTTCTCGCCGGCCGCCGCGATGGGGTCGATCCGCCCGAAGACACGGTCCCGGATCGCGGCCCAGTCGGCCCGGGCACCGGTGATCGTCACCCCCAGCTCGGCTGCCTCCCGAGCCTCCACGATCCGGTCGGCCGGCAGGACGAACATCTTGGTCGGGATGCAGCCGACGTTGAGGCACGTCCCGCCGAAGGTGCCGCGCTCCACCAGCCCGATGTCGAGGTCATCGAGCTCGGGCCCGAGGACCGAGTTGCCCGATCCGGTCCCGATGACGACGAGGTCGTGATGACGCGTGTCCGAGGTGCCCATGGCGCAAGGCTAGGCCCCGGCCACCGGCCGCTCTTCGAGCACGGGCAGCTCGACGAACTCGGTCACCTGGACGGCCCGCAGGACCACTCGCGCCGCTGCCGGCATACGGGCCAGTCCGACTGCCGCCGGAAGCCTGACCGGAGCGCCCAGGGTGACGATCCGGCGTCCCATCCGGATCCGGCAGCCCTTGGCGGCCCGAACGTTGCGCAGCCAGTCGACCCGGCTGCCGTAGGTGAGGGCGAAGGTCACCGTGTCGCCATGCCGGAACGCGTTGACCGGGATCCGGTAGACCCGGCCGGACTTCCGGCCGACGTGCTCGAGCTCGACGAACGGACCGTGGCCGGCGAGGTGGATGAGCAGCTTGTTGCCGACGGCCTTGTTGAACCGGGTCACTGCGCGGGGGATGGCCATCGCCCCACCGTATGCCGCACGACCGCGCGCACCCCTGTGAACCGGACAGCCGCGGACCTTCCGCCGGCTCTGCAGCGTGAGGAGCGAACGTGTCTCGATTCATCGCATTGCTCAATGCCTCCGATCCGGACCTGCTGACCAACATCGAGAACGCTGGGGGCCAGGTGGTCTCGGTGTCCGAGCCCGGCTTCGTCATCGTCGACGGCGACCAGACCGTCGCGGACGCAGTGGCCCAGCTCCAGGCGGTCCAGGCGGTCGGTCCGGTCGATGCGAGCTGGGACACCTCCCAGCTGTCGCTGGGGGACGACGTCGGCACCCTGGTGACTGCGTGGAACACCAGCCTCGGCCCGGACTACCAGGCGGCTCTGTCCGATCCCTACCGCAACGGGGAGTACTGGGACTTCCCGGGAGGGTGCGACCCCACGATGCTTGGAGACGGTGGCGACGGCGGCGGTGGGCCGCTCGTGGCCGACAACGGGGGCGGCACTGGCGGACAGGTGGCCAGTAACGATCCGCCACCGGGCGACGGCTGGGGCAGCTGGGACACCGGCACGACGACGGACGGACAGGATGGAGGTGAGCAGGCATGAACCAGGCCATGAGCGGAACCTGCGGTGTGGGTGTCGTGCTGGTGAACGGCCCCGCCGGAACGGCAGCGGCCTTCACCCAGGCCGAGATCATCGACATCACCATCGGCCTGACCCGTGGCTGGGACGTCCTCTACCGACTCTCCGGCACCTACTCGCCGGTGCGCCCGAAGCTGCTGTTCACCGCGGACTACAAGTTCATCACCCTGTCCCTGGACCCGGCCACCGTGCCGGCGGCGACCAACCCCAAGCCCACCTCCTCCGACTACAACGCGCGCGAGCCGCTGTGGCGCGACCCGGCACTCACCGCCATGGGCTACAGCACCGGCACGTCAGGGATCTCGTCGTACAACAACGACCTGATGAACAAGGCGTGGTCGGTGGGCAAGGCGACGTCGGCCTACACGGTGTTCATCACCAAGTACAACGCCGCGTGGATGGCGTACACGTCGATCTCGGACGCCTACATGGTGCTCCAGTACCCCTGGGTCAGCACCAATGGGGCGGGGTTCCCGGGCGGAGGCTGGGGCAACAGCTGGCCGCGGACCTACGCCCACGAGACCGGGCACATCTTCCAGGCACCGGACGAGTACCTGGCCTCGAACTGCACCCGGACGAGCATCCACGGGGCTCTGCACATCCCGAACGCCAACTGTCAGCGGACGGCTACCGACACGGTGTTCCCGTGCCTGATGATCAACAACGTCGAGGATGCCTGCACCCCGACGATCCGCATCTGGGGTTGGGTCGACGACAACCACGACGGCGTGCTCGACGCCACGCCGTAAGGGCGGCCGAAACGGGACCGTAGGGAGCGGATCGTCGGGGTGTGGACCCGGACGATCCGCTCCCTACGCTCCCGTAGGCGATGCCACGCCGATCCGCCGTACGCGTGCGGGTGCGGCAGCTGGCCACTGCGTGCTGCATTGGGCTCAGCCAGATGGTGTGCCGGTCGGGCTGGGTGCGGGTGCGGGTGCCGGGGCCGGCGGCAGAGCAGGGGGCGGCACCGGGGTGGGCGGCGCGGCGACGGCGGGTGGCTGGAGCACCACGACCTCCTTGGTCTCGGTCACCGGGTCCATGACGACCTGCTTCTGGTCGGAGGTGTAGAGGGTCAGCTGGTAGGTGTAGCTGTGCCGCTCGGGCACGGCCAGCCGGAACCGCCAGACGACCGGCACCGTGAAGTCGGTGATCGGGTAGTCCTGCTCCACCGAGATGTGTCCCGCCGCGTCGGTGAAGCTGACGTGGAGCGAGGCGAACGCCCAGGAGCTCGCGGCGTTCTTGAGCAGGTACGGCAGGAACTGCACGCGCCAGCCGTACGGGTCGCCCACCGGCAGCACCGTTCGGTCGGTGGTGAGCCAGGTGTCGTCGGAGCGGGTCAGGCCGTCGGAGTAGAAGACGCTGACCTGGTAGTCGAAGGTGCGCAGCGCCGGGTTCACGAGCGGCACGTCCCACGTCTTGACGTCTCCGTCGCCGGCCATCGTCACCGTGGTGCTCTGCTGGTAGCTGTTCGCCGGGTCCTGGTACCGCAGGGCGGTGACGATCTTGGACAGCAGCCCGCCGGTGCCGAACGAGCCGGCCGGGACCAGGGTCACCGACAGGGACTCGCGCTCGGGCTGGTCGAGCACGAGCCGACGGCTGTTGGACTGCCCCGGCTGCTGGGCGATCTGCTGGTTGCTGGTGTCCACCCAGGTGACCCGGTAGGTGTACGGCTGGGTGATCGCCGTGCCGACGACCTCCACCCACTTGTCGGCCTGCTTGTCCGGGGTCAGGACGAACGACTGGGTTGCTGCGCCACTGGTCAGGTCGACTTGCACCGCCTTGAAGCGGGACCAGTCCACGATGCCGACCTGCAGGTCGACCGCCAGTATGCCGAGGGTGTCGGTGTCGAGCACGAGTGCGGTGCCGTCGCCCGTGCCCTGCAGGTGCATGGTCTTGGTCGACCCGCGGTAGAAGACGTCGATCGCGTAGGAGAACTTCGTCTGGTCGGGGGCGGCGAGGTAGGTGCTGAAGATCTGCGGCGCCGTGGCGTCCTTGGTGAACTCGAAGTCCTTCGCCTCATCGATCTTGTTGGCGCCGTTGACCCCGTGGTACTCGAGGTGGGCCTTGACCACGTCGACCGGCTCGTTCACGAAGTCCGCCGTGCAGGTGAGCTCGACGTCGGCGAACCGGAAGAACTGGGGGTCGAGGTCGATCTGCTTGCAGAACTGGCTGACCGGCATACCTTTGAGGATGTTGCTGAGGTTGTCGTTCGGCGCGAGTGTCGTTGTGACAGTGGCCTTCTCGTCGAAACGGGCGTCGAAGTTGCCGGTCGTCGTCTCGTCGACCTGCTTCAGGTGATAGGAGTCGATCGAGTCGCTGCCGTACTTGCGACCGTCGCCGCCGTCGGCGAGCGTCGTGGTGAGGCTCGGGTCGTCACCGGGCTTGAAGTCGTCGGGGTTGGTGGACTGGAGCAGCTTGTCGGCGAGGAAGTTGCTGATCAACGTCCAGCCCTGGGTGGTCAGCTGGGTGATCATCTCGGGCGTGATCACGGTGCTGCTCGCCGAGGGGATCACCTTGACCCACGCCGAGCCGGTGTCGACCGCGACCTTGGTGATGATGTCCCGCGCACTGGTCGAGGACGCGTGGCTGTAGCTGTGTGTCTCCTCCGAGTCGGAGTAGGTGTCCCGGTAGGACCCGGACTCGCTGAGGTCCTGCCACTGCTCCTGGGTCGCGTCGAAGGTCTTCTGCGTGTCGCAATGGCAGACCATCGTGACGCCGTCGAGGCGGGAGGTGAACGTGAACTGGTAGCCGACCCAGATGGTCGACATGTTCTTGTCGATGAGGTCCCACATGAGGGCAGAGCCGTCGAGGGTCAGCTTGGCGACGAAGGCGGCCCGCTCGTCGCCGGTCATGCTGGCCTTGCCGGCGCCGACGAGGGTGGTGACGAACTCGCCGCCCGCGGTGGGCTCGCCGTCGATGGCCACCGCGACGTTTCCGTCCTCGACCGGCACCGCGCTGATCTTGAGCGCGGCGGCCAGCTTGCCGAGGTCTCCGTTGATCTCGGTCGCCCACCAGCTCGAGTAGTCGACCCGGTCGGTAGCCGGCGCGGCGAGCAGCGCCTGCAGCGCGGGGTCGGCCGCCACGGCCTGACGGATCGCGGCCTCCTGTGCCGGGGTACGGGCCAAGTCCACCGAGAAGGTCAACAGCCCGCCCCCGAGCTTGGTGGCCCGGTCCGCCTCGGCGACCCGGTCCAGGGGCCGGCGGTACTGCACGAGGGAGAACAGCGGCTTGCCGTCGGCGTCCACCGCGATGTGTGGGCTCTGGGGCATGACGTAGATGTTCAGGGCGTCGGTGTCGTCCATGAACACCGTGCAGCCTTCGACGGTGCGCTGGCCTGTGGTCGTGATCATCGGTCGGTACTCCTCCGCGGGGTGATGTGCCCGGTCACAGGGGTCGACCCCTGTGATCCGACCCCTGTGACCGGGGGACATCAAGTCCGAGGCGAATGTGGGTGACACGTGCTGACGCTGGCCGACTCCCGCCGTGTGGGGCAGGCGACCGTGTACCGGGACGTCAGCTGGGCGGACGGTAGCCGCGCGCTCACCTCGCGCTACTACGTCCTCCCGGACGAGCCGGCGCTGGCGGCGACCGACCGGGCGGCCGGCTACACGTTCTACCGGTACCGCGGCGCGCCGGGTAGCGCCGTGGGTGGTGGCCTGCTCGTCCTTGCGGTGCGGTTGCCCGCCCCGGAGGACATCCCGTATGCCGTGCGCGCGGCATACGGGCTGGCTGCGGACACCGAGGTGACCCTCGCCCCGCCGCCGATCTCGGCGAGCGCGGCCAGGGTCGCGTTCGGCGGTGAGGCCACGGCCGGCGAGCTCGTCACGTCGGTGTCGTGCGAGAGCGACGCGAGCACCGGCGGTGTCACGGTGGTGGCTGTCCTCACCAGCGACGGAGCCGCGCTGGTCGACCAGGCGATGGAGCAGGGGCTTGCACCCGTGCACGTGGAGCTGGACCTGTCGGTGGACTATGTGCTCGACGACATCGCGCTGACCGTCTGGTGTGATCTCCGAGCCTCGGCCCAGGTGGCCAGCGACCTGGCCGCGGCCGGCCAGGGCGGCTCGGCCGCACTCGCCGCTGAGCTCACGGCGCGACACCTGGCCGGGACAACCCTGCAGACGACGCGGCCGCTGTCGGCCGACGAGCAGACGGCCGTGGACGCCCTCTCCGCGCAGGTGTTGCAGAGCGCCGTGCTGCCGCAGCTGCTCGATGCGTCCGGCTCACCGCGCCCCCAGTCCGCCGCGCTCGACCAGCGGGCGAGCCTGACCCTCACCGCGTCGGCGCCGGGTGTGCTGCCCGTGACCCGGTCGGCGAACCTGACCCTCCCGGACGGCTCCGCCAACACCGTGTCGGCGGACCTCGGCGACGGCGGGCTGCGGCGGGTCGTGCGGGTCAGCGCGGTGGGCGACCTCGCGGCATACGGGATCGGAGCGGTGGCCGTGGCCCTCGACTACTCCGGTCGTATGCCGGACGGCACGGTCCTGCACCGGACGGCCGACGTCGAGCTCCGGCCGGGCCAGCCGGCCGCCGCGACCGTCTTCGACCTCGCCGCGCCCGACCAGCGCGGGGTGACCGCGAAGGTTGCGGTGCACTTCGCCGACGGCTCGGCGCCGTACGTCTTCGACCTGCCCGCCACTGACGCCGACGCGGTCGACCTGGATATCGACGCGCTGGGCGTGCTCGTCGTCGACATCGATCTGGTGAGCGCCGACCCCGGTGGGCTGGCCCAGGCTGTCGTCGAGTTCGCCTATGGGCAGGGGCAGTCCGCGATCGACGGCCGGTTGGTGCTGGACCGGGTGCAGCCGACCGGCCGATGGATGGCGGTGGTTCGGGAGACGCCGGCGGCGTACCGGTACCGGGTCACCTGGCTGCAGGGCTCGGACCGCACCGAGGGCGAGTGGCAGTCCGGGGACCGGAGCAGGTTGCGCCTCGAGGCGCCGTTGACCGGACCGACGAGCACGGTGACCGTCATCTCGGCCGGTGACTTCCAACAGCTGAGTGCCCTGGTGGTCGAGCTGCAAGCCGCGGACGACCAGCCGATGACGACGCTGCAGCTCACCGCGGCGGACCAGACCCGGACGTGGACCCCTCCGTCGGGCGCGACCACCTATGAGTACCGCACGACGCTGGTCCGTCCCGACGGCTCGCACTCGGTCGGCCCGAGCGGGGTGACCGACCAACCCGTGCTCGTCGTGAGAGACACCTTGCGATTCGACGTCACCGTCATCGCGTCCCTGCTCGGGCTCGGCACCGACCTGACCCGCGTCGTGGTCGAGCTGGAGAGCCCCGACCCGGCAGCGCCGCACGTCACCCTCGTCTTCGACGCCTCGCCGCCGGCCCCGGCCCGGGCCACCCTGCGGTTGACCGACCCCGACTCCCACGCCTATCGCTACCGCCTCACGCTCTGCCCGCCCTCGGTGCCGCCACTCGTGGGGGACTGGCAGAGCGGTTCCTCGTCCGTCCTCGTCCTCGTCCGAGCGTCCTAGGAGTTCTCGTGCTCACCTTCGAGTCACCCGTCTACCTCATCGACGACATCGTCGTGTTCCGCGACCACGCGCTGCCGGGGTCGTTCTACTACCTGCACGGGTCGCCGCACATCACCAAGGTCAACGGCCAGCCGGTGTTCATGCTGTTGACCTACCGCAACGCGGTCGGCGGCGTCGCGGTCGCCCCGGTGACACGAGACCAGCTGGGCGGGGCCTTCCTGACCTTCGAGGTCGACTGCGGACTCAGCGTGACCCAGCTGGCCACCATCCAGGGAGAGCTGTCCGCCCTGGTGCCACCCGGCACGGCCGACGTCAACCTGACCCCCGTGCTCTACACGAGCGGCACGGCTCACGTCATCGCGCTGGACTACCAGGAGCCGCAGGAACCGGCCCCGGGTCTGCCGTTGCCGGTGGCCCCGCCGGTCCCGCCCGCGAGCATGCCCACCGTGTCCGGTCTGGGTGCCGCTGTCGCCGCGTCGGTGGCAACGGTGCCCCCGCCCAGCGCGGCCGCACAGGCCGACGCGGCGAACCGGCAGTTCGTGCGGGGGATCATCGGGTCGACCACGCCGTCCCTGCTCCAAGACCTGCAGGCCTCGTTCTCGCTGTCGCTCACGCCGGACGCCGCCGCCCTGCTGGAGGCGGCCTACACCGACGACCTCTCACCGATCGGCGTCATGTACGAGCTGCAGTTCACCGGCTTGCGGCCCGCGCTGTCGGTCAAGGCGCACGGTGAGAAGAAGAAGATCTACGAGCACCTCCAGATGGCCTTCCACGCCGGCTACACCTCTGGCACGGCAGCAGCGCAGGGCGGAAACCAGCAACAGCAGCCCCTCGCCAAGGCGGCGCCTCCGCCCAACAAGGTCCAGCGGGTCCAGGGCCAGCAGCAGCAACAGCAACAGCCCGCCGGCGGCATCCAGGGCCAGCAACAGGCGCCACCGGTACAAGGTCAGCAGCCAGTACCGCCGGTACAGGGCCAGCAGCCAGTACCGCCGGTCCAAGGTCAACAGCCCGCGGCGCCAGCGCAGGGTCAGCCCGCGCCCCCGCCGGCCCAGGGCCAGCAACAACCGGCCGCGGGCGGCATACAGGGTCAGCAGCAGCAGCAGCCGGCGGTGGGCGGGCTCGGGGCGGCGAAGCAGACCGGAACGGGCACCGGGACCGGGACCGGCACCCAGAACAAGCAGGACACCTCGACCCAGGTCGCACTCTCGGTGGACATCGGCTACGAGGTCGAGAAGATGGTGCAGGACTCGACCATCACGATCGACATCGTGCGCCAGCGGGACGACCAGTCGATGGACCAGCTGCAGACCCAGGCGCTGGACCTGATCAAGCAGCTGATCACCGAGGAGTTCTTCAAGCCGCAGATGACGACGGCGTCAGCGGGGGCGGCTGCCACCGCGGCCACTGCGGCCCGCCAGTTCAGCGGGGCCACCGCACCCGCGGGCGGCATGAACCGTGGCGCGGCGGGACAGGGGGGCCGGGTCGAGGTCGGCTTCCAGCTCCAGTACAAGGAGCAGAACGAGCTGGACACCTTCGACGTCGACTTCAACGTGGCCGCACCGGAGACCCGCACCCATGCCCCGAACGGCTTCTTCTCGGCGTTGCTCACCGACGTGGACAAGGCCACCCACATCGTGGAGGTCGACCTGGACAGCGAGTTCTTCAAGCAGATCGACGTGACCGTCACGAGCACAGCGGACCTGGACCGGTTCGACATCCAGGCCATCGACGTCGAGCTCCAGCACGGCGGGACGACCGACACCCCGGCCACCGCCGGGTCGATCCAGTTCACGCCACAAAAGCTCGTCGGCGGTCACTTCATCGCCTTCCCCGACGCCGGGGACTACACGGTCCGGCACCGTACCGTCTACTCGTTCGGCAACTCACCGGACATCGCGGCGCAGACGAACACGACGCGTCGGTCGACCCCGTGGATCAGCTCACCGGACCGGGCGTTGCTGGTGCACCCCGGGGACGACGTGGCGATCCGGTCGGTCTACGTCGAGCCGGGTGCGGTGGACTGGGACGTGGTTGGGCAGGTGGAGACCACCCTGACGTACGCGGACCCGGCGAACAGCTTCACGACGTCGCGCACCTACCTGGTGAACGCGACGACGCCGCGCCAGGAGTGGCGGGTGCGACTCACCGACCCGGACCTGACGAGCTACCAGATCGGCCACACCTGGCACCTCAAGGAGGGCCACAAGGTCGTTCCCGGCCCGACGGTGGACAGCAACCTCGACCACGTCTATGTCCCCGACCCGTTCGTGGACCGGCTGGAGGTCGTCGTGAACGGGCTCGTCGACAAGACCACGGTCGCTCGGATCGACGTCGAGTTCACGTACACCGACAAGGACAACGACTTCGAGGTCCAGAAGATCGTCCAGCTGGCCGGCCCCGACTTCGCGCCGACCGTGGTCGAGGTGCCGTTGATGGACGCCGACGTTCGGGAGTACACCTACCAGGCGACCCTGGCGAAGGTGAACGGAGCGCCCGAGCAGCAGGCGGCCCAGACCACCGACGCCGGCGCCGTCTTCATCAGCGAGGGCGGCCACTACCTGGACGTCAACATCACCATCCTGGGCCAGCTGGCGAGTGCCGGGCTGGACGGCATCCTGGTGGAGCTGCGGGCGGACCCACCGGACGGACAGCAGCAGGTGGTGCAGTCGGTGGCCATCGCGGCGACCGACCCGCCCAAGGCGACTCTCCGTCTGCTGCTCCGGTCCGACCGTGCCGACGGGTACGAGTTCAGGACGACGGCCTACCTCACGGCCGGCACCCAGGTGGTCAGGGACTGGGAGAGTGCCCAGGCGGCGAACCTGGTGCTCCAACCGGCCCGCCTCGTCACGCCCTCATGATCGACCTGGCCGCGCCGGCACGCACGTTCGACGGCGTGACGGTGATGGCCGACCACGCCGACCCGCTGCGCTTCCACTACGTCCCGGTGCGGCCCCGGATCGTCACCGATGACGCCGGCCAGCCGGAGCTGACCCTGCTCAGGTACCAGCTCGACGAGCAGACCCAGGGCGTCAGCGGCGCAGGGGTGTTCAGCCTCGCGGTCGACCTCGAGGTGGACGACGACGTGCTCGTCGGGGTGCGAGGCAAGCTCGCGGCGGCGACCGGGCGGAGCGGCATACGGCTCACGCCGGTCTGGCCGGACTCCGGAACCTGCCGGTTGGTCATGCTCGGGAAGGACGGCTCGGCCGATGCGCCTGGGGGAGCACCTGCCGCCGGGTCTGACGACGGGTTGGTGCAGACCGTCATCGGTGGTGCCGACCCGGCGCTCGCCTCGGGGGCCCGGACCCTGTTCACCGTGACTCTGACTCCCGACGGGGTGGCCCTCGTGGAGCAGGCCCTGACGAGCGGGGGTCTGCCGTTCGGCGTGGTGTACGACCTCAGCGTGGCGGCGCTGCGGCCGGCGCTGCACGCGACGGTGACGGCGAACTACGCGTACGCCTACCACTACTACGAGAACCGCCTTCACGGTGGCCGGCTCCTCTTCGCCGCAGACATCGGCGAGACGATCCAGGACCTGAAGCAGCAGCAGGCCCTCACCGTGACCCTCGACAACCTGGTGCCCGACGCCGACCAGAGCGGCATCTACCAGCAGGCGATCGACGCGGTGACCCAGTACGTCCTGCAGACCCTGTTCACCCCCACGCTGAGCCAGGCGCCCGCACCCGCCGACAGCGGCGGCAACGTGCTCAGCTCGATCGTCGACATGTTCACGGCCAGCTACAGCCTGATCAGCCTCGACACGAGCGAGCTCAAGACCCTCACCTACAACCTCACCGCGGCGACCGCGGAGGAGATCCCGCTCGTGCCCCAGGGGGAGCTGTCCGCGCTCCTGCCTCCGGGAGCGTCCGCCGCGGACTACATCGTGACGATCACCGCACCGCCGGCGGACCACCTCGATGCCGACGTCGCCACCCTCGTCGACCTCGCGAGCGAGTCGATCGAGCGGGTCGACGTGACGCTCCACTACGCGGGTGCCGACTCGGACGTCGCCCTGACCCCGGCGGCGCCGCACGTGACGACGTCGCTCTGGCGGGGCACCTCGAGTGACGTCGAAGCGGCATACGGCTTCCGGGTGCAGTTCGCCGCGGGCGGCCCCAAGGGCCTCTCCGGCGCGCTGGCCGGGACCGGCGGGCAGAGCGCGCACGGGCTGGTCCGCATCGACCCGCGAGAGCTCTACCAGCGGATCGAGATCCGGCCGGCCTTGCACGGGGTCCCGGCCGACAAGTACCCGAAGGTGCTGGTCGACCTCACCGCGCACGAGGCCCTCGACGGCTGGACCGCGACCGACACGCTGACCCTGGACGCCGGTGCCCCCGAGGCGCAGGCGTCCTATCGGGCGCGCAAGGACGGGCTCGTCGACGTATCGGCGAGGGTTCGTTATGTCCGGACGGACGGAACCGAGCTGGTCCGCGAAGTCGGCGACGTCGACCCCGGCGCGTTCGTCATCGGGGACCCCGAACCGGACCAGGTGCCCGTCAGCGTGCTCGCGTCGGCCCGCTTCGGGACGGCCGTCGCGCGTCTCGTCGTCGAGCTGCGGTCCGACGCGAACCCGGACCGGATCACCAGCCTCACCCTGGACGCCACCAGGACCGCTGCGCCCTGGTCGTATGCCGCGAGCCAGACGGCGCGCGGGTACCAGTACCGAGTCACGGTGCAGGACGCCTCCGGCGCCGTCCGGACCGGCAGCTGGCTGGCCGGGCCGGACACGCCGACGTTGGTCGTGGGGGAGGGCTTCGCCCAGCTCCGGGACGTGCGAATCGCCTTTGTCGGCACCACGTTGGCGGCCGCGGGCCTGCTGGCCCTGCGGATCCGGTGCACCTTCTCCGACCCGGCCGCGGGGCTGACCGCCGACCAGGAGTTCCTCGCCCAGGATCCGCTCGCCGCGATCGCCTGGCAGTATCCGGTCGCGGACCCGGCCCGCGCGGACTACCAGTTCACGATCACCCGGATCCACGCCGACGGCTCCACGACGACCGACCCGACCCTCACCGGTCCGGACCTGCTCCGCGTCATCCCGGTGGTCGCGGTCTCCTCGGTGCCCTCCTCATGATCACCGTCGAGAACCCCCTGTCGGTCAACGGGACCGTGCTCTTCCGGGACGGCACGGACCCGGACCTGTTCTGGGTCCTGCCGACCACGCCGCGCCTGGCCGCCCGCGCCGACGGGAGCTCGTCTTTCACCCTGCTCGAGTACCGCACCGCCGACGGCAGCGGCGGTGGTTTTGCCGAGCTCGAGCTGGAGCTGACCGTGCCCGGCGGCGCCGCCCTGGCCGCCCAGACCGGCCGGGAGAACGCACGGATCGCACCGGTCACCTTCCGGTCGGGGACGGTGTCACTCCTCTCCATCTCCGGGACCGGCGAATCGCTCGTCCAGTCGGTCATGGGGGCGAGCTCGGCGCCGCTGTTCGCCCCATTCCACACCGTCTTCGCGCTCGATGTCACCGAGCAGGGCGCCGCGCTGCTGGCCCAGTCGGCGACGGCGCCGACGCTGCCGATCGGTGTCGTCTACGAGCTGACCTTCCTGGCCCAGACGCCGGCCCTGCACGCCCACGTCACCATGGACTACCAGCGGATGTTCGACCATTTCTCGACGTCGCTGGGTTTCACCTACTACGTCAACGCGCGGATCGACGCCGACCTGCAGTGGCTCGTCGAGCACGACATCGTCAAGATCGAGATCACCGAGTTCACCGACGACGCCGACGCGCAGCGCCAACGGGACGCGGTGATGGACCTGGTCAGCGCGCGGGTGCAGTCCGACTTCTTCCACAGCGCGCTCCCGACCTCCGCGAGCGACGCAGGCTTCGCCGGGGCGCTCGGCCAGATCGTGGCTCGTGACCTGACCACGAAGGTCTCCTCGTCCACGGCGCTGTTCACCCTCAAGGCGCGGGTCGACATCGAGCACGAGCTGAAGACCTTCGAGCTCTTCTACGACGGCCGCACGGTCGAGGAGCTGACCCACGTCGTGTCCGGGTTCGTCGGCGCGATGGTCGCCGGGAGCGACGAAGCCCCGGACATCCGCCAGATCACGGCGGAGGACCCGTTCTTCGCCACCCTCGACGTCGCGGTCATCGTCGGCATCGACTTCGACGACCTCGCCGACCTCCGCGAGGCCTCGGTGACCCTGACCTACGGCGCGCACGTGCAGACCTTCGTCGCCACAGCTGAGGCTCCCGGTCCGTTCCGGTTCACCTGCCCGTTGGACCCCGCGGCGCCGACCTACTCGACGCACGTCGAGTTCCACTTCGACCCCGGGTCGACCGCGGGGCCGGCCACGATCGCCATGCCCGACGCCTCCCGCCGCGACCGCGCCTTCGTCGTGAGTACGGCCGATGCCTTCTCCGTATGCCGGGTGCACGTCACCGGGGTCGGCGCCGGCTACGGCTTGGTCCAGTCCCTCCCGGTGACCATGTGCCTCCTCGACGCCGCCGGGACGGTGCTGGCTCGCGATGCGTTGGTCCTCGACTCCGGGCACCAGCAGGTCGACTGGTACCGCCGGGTGCCCGGAACGGTCTCGCCGCGGGTCCGCGCGGAGGCGGGATGGGTGGACCAGAACGGCGTCCTGCACGCCGGAGACGCCCTGGACGTGATCGGTGCGAACTTCGTCGCTCGCGGACCCTTTGTCGCGGAGGCCGGCCTTCTTGTTCAGCCCGCCGTGGACTGGACCCTCGTGACCCAGCTGGCGGTGGAGGTCCGGCACCCGGTGCTCGGCACCCAGCAGGACACCAGCCTCCTGTTCTCGGCGGCAGCCGGCACCGAGCCCAAGCCGGTGACCCTGGCCCTCACCGATGTCACCGAGCGCGGCTACCAGTGGCAGGCGACCATCCTGCGGGCCGACGGGACCACCTCGGTGTCTCCGTGGCGCGACAGCGATGCCTCGCTCCTGCTCGTCGCCGACGACGTCGCGGGTCGGGCGAGTGTGCGCCTTGTCTGGCTCGGCGACACCGGAGCGGCCCTCGCGATGCGGGTGGACTTCTGGACGCCGGCACCCTCCGGCGACGGCGAGCAGCAGGTGGCTTCGGCGCTGCTCCAGCCGGGCAGCACGGACGTGACGGTGACCTGGACCAGCCCCGGCCTGGCCCTCGGGGTGGTGCCGTCCTACCGGTACGAGGTGCACCGCCTCGATGCGACGGGCGACACGATCGTCACGAGTGGAACCGACGGTGGGGGACTGCTGGTGGTGCGCACCAACGGCTGAGCCGCGGGCCTGGCCGTCGTGCGCCTGTCCGTGCCCCGCGACTTGTGAGAAGTCCGCCGGCGAGTCGGCCCCTACGTGTGTCCTCCACATCGCCAGCCCGGCTCAAACGCGCGGCCGAGGCAGGCCGTCACCTCCTCTCCGAGTCCTGAGGCGGCTGCCCTTCCGGTGCCGGCGCAAGGACCTGACAAGGCTTCGACATCGCCGGCTCGATGAACTCGGTTTGCGATGTGAGCTCGTTGATGGGATTTGAGATGAATCACAAGATGTTGCGGACCGCTTCGCGTGTTCGGTTGTGGCGTAACGGAATTCGCGCGGTCGGGGGCTTCCGGTTTGGGTGGGACGGGTGTACGATGGACGTATGTCCAGGATCCTCACGACCGCACCGGTCACCGCCGCGAAGGAGCTCTTCGCCGCGGTCCGACCGTATGCCGCCGTGGCCGATCTGACGGCCGCGGACTGGGCAGAGATCGCTGGGGACTGCCAGGCCGGGATCCGGGCCTTGGAAGCCACCCAGACCCTGGCGTTGGCCCGGGTGGCGGCCACCGACGACGTCGTGCATGAGGACGGCACGGTCACTGAGGAGTTCGTCGGGTTGGGGCATCAACGGTTGGACGCCCCCGCCCTGGTCTCCGAGCAGCTGGCCCAGACCGACACCGGCGCCGCCCGGCGGGTGGCGGCTGCGGTCGACTTGCTCACCCGGATGCCGCGCCTGGTCGAGGCGATGGGGGCCGGGGACCTGGACCTGTACCGGGCCACCCGAATCGCTGAAGAGCTCACCGAATGCTCACCCGAGATCTGTGACGAAGTGCTGGACCGGATCAAACCCCAGCACCTGGCTGGTGACCCGGTCGGGCCCCTGGTCCGCCGGGTCCGGCGCGCGTTGGCCGCGGTCAACAGTGATTTGTTGAAGAAGCGCCGGATCCGGGCGTTGAGCGACACCGGCCTGACCCGCTCCGTGGACGCCGATGGGGTCGACACCTGGATCGCCCGGATGCCGTTGGAGCAGTCCGCCCAGCTCTGGGACGCCATCGACGAACGCGCCCAAACCCTCCGCACCGAAGCCGCCCAGGCCGCCCGCACCGAGGACCCGACCACCTCGACCGGGCACACGGACGACACCGAGGACCCGGACGAGGCCATGGCCGCGGCTTCGCGACCGCGGCGGATGTCCATCCACGCCGCCCGCCTGGCCGCGCTGATCGAGATCCTGATGGGCAACATCACCGGCACCTTCCACCTGCACCTCGGCATCCCCATGAGCCAGTTCGGCCAAGACCCCAACCAGCCCGCCAACGAAGACGGCGGCCCGAGCACCGACTCCACCGGCGATGCTGACCCGACGACCGACCCGAGCACCGATGACGATGCGCCGGAGTCGACCGAAGACGTTGACGCGAGCGACGATCTCGATCCAGGTGGCGACACCCCAGCGACCGTGCGGCCTCAGGACCTTGGCCGAGCCGACCATCCCGATCTGAGCGACGAGGCGAACGCTGCTCCGCCTGCCGGGACGTCCGACGGTCCTGACCCCGCCAGCGCTCCGGCCGCGCCAGACCAGTCACCCGCTCGGCCTCGTTCGACCGGCGCCTGCTTCGGCTTGGCTTTCCCGGATGCGCAAGGCGACCGCGCTTCGCGGGACCACCCTTCAGGGGACCCGGACGACCTGATCCCGGTCACCGGGTTCGGCACTGCCGGCACCGTGCACCTGCGCCGGGCCTTCCTCGAGCACCTCCTGCAGGCAGCCAGGTCCGGCACGGCGCCACACCAGCACGACCCGGGGCAAACACCGGCCAGGTTCACTGTGAGCCGGGACGTCATCGGTTGCGATGACGACACCGGGGCCTACCTGACCGGCACCACCGACCTACGGCACTGGCTCGACCTGATCGATCCGACGGCCGAGCCGCCACCCGGGCCGCCGCGAACCGAGGCCTACCGACCCACCGCCGCCCTCCGCCGACTGCTGACCGCCCGCGACGGCCGCTGCCGGTTCCCCCGCTGCCAGGCCGCGGCCCGGTTCGCCGACGTCGACCACGTGACGGCCTGGCCGGCCGGTGCCACCGACCTCGCCGGCCTCGCCCTACTCTGCCGACGCCACCACCGCATCAAACAACGCCACCGCTGGCACGTGCGGATCCGGCCCGACGCCACCTTGGAATGGACCACCCCGACCGGACAAGTTCGGATCACCCACCCCATCGACCACCTCGAACCCGCCCGGCCACCACGCGCGCGCGAACACGGCGGCGAAGATGAGCAAGCACCGACCAGGACCAGCCCGTTCGGTGACCCGATCCTGCCCCCGACACCACCGGCGCAGCTGGTCCCCGAACTGCCACCGCGGCCCCGGCCCAGCACCGGGCACCACCCGGACGGCGACTTCGGCTGGCTCGGCGCGTTCCTCGCTCGCAACCGCACCGACCCGCGCCGGCGCGACCTGCACCCGGTCTCGATCAGATACGACGAGCTCGAACGATGCACCGCGCGCCGGCGCGAAGCCGAGTCCACCGCCGACGCCGAACGCCTCGCCGCCCAACGCGCCGCCCGAGACGCCGAACCACCACCCTTCTGAGTCGCACGCCGTTAGAGCGACTTGGGCACCGATAGGAAGGCCGGGGCCGGGGGCCCTGCAGGCGAACTCAGGTCGCAGACAGCCGGGCCGTCGCCAACGCCACGATCAGGGAAACCCAAGGCGACGCGATAGGTGGCGATCGCCAGGTTCGTCTCGCCGCTCGGCTACGTGAGCTGGCTCGCCGACTGAGCAACTCACCGCACATCACTCGGCCGAGCGCGCCGCCGTCCCCGACTCGAGGAGCGCTTCCTTATCGGGTCCGGAGGGTCAGGCTGGTTGGGTGGGCCCGGCCGGCGCGGGGCCCGTGGGCGGAGCAGGCGGGGGGTCCGTCGGCGGTGTGGGCGGGGCTGGCGGGGCAGTCGGGATGGGTGCCACGGCGCGCACCGCCCAGGTCTTGCCCGCCGCGCGCAACGTGTCGATCACCTGACCGGCGACCTCTCGGGTCACCGGCCCGATGGAGGTGTCGCCGTCGACGTAGTAGCTCGCCCCTGGCGGCTCCCAGAGCACGACCAGGTCCAGCACCTTGCGGCTCAGGTCCAGGCCCACGCGCTGGGGCAGCGAGCGGGTGTCGTCTGCGAAGCGCGAGGTGAACTCGAGGAAGAAGCCGGTCCGTAGGTCCAGCCCCGCGGCGAGCTGGGTCAGCGTGAGCTGCAGCTCCAACGGGGCGTCGTGACCCGGCACGATGTCCAAGGGGGGTTGTCGCGGTGAGGTGTCGCCGACGGCATACACCGCCACAGTCACGGACCGGATGTCGTCGACGTGCGCTGCCGGGACCGAAGGCGACAGGGAGATCGACACCTTCGACGGCTGGAGCGACGGGTCCCGGTTGACGCTGTCGATCCACGCCGAGGGTGCCGGCCCGTTCACCGTCACCACCCCGGGCACGGTGACCACGCTGGTCCAGGACGGCGTGCTCGGGGTATAGGTAAGCGGCGCGCTGGCGGCGCCCGCCGCCATGGTCAGCGGCGCCGAGATCAGGTTGAACTGCTCGGCGTCGAACACGATCCCCGACTCGTGCCCGGCCGCGACGAGGCTCAGCTGCAGGGCCTCGAGCGACACGGCATACGGGAGCTTGTTCGTGAGCACGACCGATGCGGTGTACGGGTCCGGAGGTGGGTCCGCGGTCGGCGGAAGGGCCACCGTGACCGCGTTGGTGATCACCCGGTCCAGCTGCATCCGCACGGGCACGGGCACGTTGATGTGGTCGTCGGACAGGACCACCGCTCCGGTGATCCCCTTGGCGAGCATCGCTGCCATCAGGCCGTAGTCCAGCTGGTCCATCGTGAAGGTGACCTGCAGCAGGTCGCTCGTCGGGGTGCCGCCCAGCGAGTACTTGATCGACGACATCGCGACCGGCTGGCCGTCGGCCAGGAAGTCGGCCTGGAAGCTGGCCTTGAGCCCGCTCGCCGCACGGAGCTCGACGTACGGCTCGCTGCCCTGCAGCTCGTGCTGGAGGAGGAACTGGGTCAGCGACTGGCGCTCCGGGTCGGACAGGTACGGCATCGCCGTCATCGTCACGGTGATGGTGGTCTCGTCGTCGTCGCCACGGGCCATCGTGACGCGGAACGGCGTCGCCGGTGCGTCCGAGTCGTCGGTGGCATGGAAGCCGAGCCGGTACTCCGTGGGCAGGTAGTAGAACAGCTCCGGCCGCTCTCCCGGTAGGCAGTGCAGCGAGGTGGACGACCCCTGAGGGGTGACCTGCAGCCAGCCGCCCGTCTGCTGCCGCGGGATGTCAGGGAAGGCCGTCGCGTCGCTCTGCGGTTTGTAGGCGAGGTTGCCAGTGCCCTGCTGGGCGACCGTGGCGGTGTGCATGGTGTCGCCGCCGTCGCCGGGCCCTGGCACCCACACCCGCCGCCAGTCCGGCCGCTCGACCGCCAGCCGTTTGGTCAGCTCGGTGACCGAGGGGTTGTCGGACACCTTCAGGGTGTCGAACACCGTCGCGTTGTCGGACAGCTGCAGATCCGGCTGGATCGCCATGCGGGAGAACTGCCCAGCGGCGAACGGCTGCAACGTCCTTCGTCGCACGCCGACGTCGAACGTCTGGGTCTGCCACACCGGGCCGCGGATCACGGGCGGGATGCCGAGGATGACCGGCCCCGGCTCCACCTGGATCGGCCCGGGTGCCGCCACCCGGATGGTCAGGTCGTGCGAGCAGCTCAGGGACAGACGCGCCCCGGCGGGGTTGCTCAGTACGCCGATCGCCGCGTCGTATGCCGCGGCCCCCGGGTCGTCGTCGGTGAACACGGTGACCAGCCGGACCGCGCCGGAGTCCAGGACGACGGTCAGCGGAATGGTGGTCCCGTTGCCGGCGTCGAGGGACGCGACGGGCGAGCCGGCCGAGAACGGGAGCACCTGCACGTCGGGCACCGCCGCCGCCAGGGTGATGGTCAGCTGCGTACGCCGGCACTGCCAGCTGGCCGACCCCACCGCCGAGTTGAACGCGACCCAGGTGTTGAGCGTGCACCACCGCTTGCTGCTCTGGTCGGTGACCACCGTGCTCGCGTCAGCGGTGATCGCCGCCTCCTGGTCGGTCCCGAACTCGGGCGCCTGCACCAGCGTCGACCGCAGGATCATGCTCTCGCGGAAGATCATCGGCGACGCGTCGACCGAGATCTTCGGAGCGGACTGCATCGGCACCGCATAGGCGCCCGATCCGGTGTTGTCGTGGGTGGCGCCGGCTGGGCACGGCCCGGCCGGGTTCAACGCGTAGTAGATGCACTGGCACTTGTGGCACCACGACCAGCCCTGCTGCTCGGTCGCAGGGGTGTCGTCACCGACGAAGTCGACCGTGTAGTTCCCGCTGCCAGACCCGTCGTGGGTCCCGCCGGCCGGGCAGGCGCTCGACCCGAAGCCGGGCCCGTAGCCGAGTCCCTGGCACTTGTTGCACCAGGACCAGTCCGGCTGTCCGTGCGCGTGCGAGCCCGGGTCGGCGTTCATGTCCACCGAGTAGAGCCCACTGCCCGCCGAGTCGTGGGCACCGCCTGCCGGGCACACCGTCGGCAGCGCGTTGCCGTTGAAGTACAACCCCTGGCACTTGTTGCACCACGACCATCCGGTCTGTTCCATGGCAGGCCCCTAGCTCTGTGTGGTCGGCATCGAGCGGTCCAGCTCGACGGTGGTCTCGGTGTAGCCGGTCAGCGCCAGCGTCTGGTCCTTGGCGCGGTCGATCCCGTAGAAGGTGACGCTCCCGGCATACGTGCGGCCGTCGCTGCCCCGGCGCGGCACGGTCCAGGTGAACGGCCCCGTCTCGGCGGCGGTGAACACGTGCTCGCCAGCGGTGACCTCGCCGTCGGCGTGCGTGAAGGCGAGCTCGACGTGCACTGCCTTGACGTCGGCCGCGAAATCCAGGACGTCGGTGCGGACCTCCACGACGAGCGGCACGGCCCCCGCAGCGCCGACGAAGTTGAGCCCTTCGGCCAGCGGCCCGTTGAGGTCCTCGTGCGAGCCGTCGGCGTACTGCACGCGGCCGGTGTATGCCGCGGTGCGGGGTCCGCCGGCCATCACCGGGACCGAGACGTCGGAGGAGGGGGCCGCGCTGGTCAGGGTGAACGACGTGACCTTCGTGTAGTCGTGGCCGCCGTCGGTATAGGTCGCGGTGCCGGCGATCGAGCTCACCCGGCTCCAGTCGGCACTGGCCATGAGCGAGAACGTCACCGCGCCGGCGAAGGGGGTCGGCACCTCGAGGGTGTCCTGGCTGCTCGACTGCTGGGGGGTGACGATCGCCGTCGGCCCGACCCGGTAGGTGATCGTGTAGTCGTAGCCTCGCGGGCTCGTCGTGTCGTCGGGCGCGACGATCTCGCCGGTGGACTGGAGCCAGGTCGCGCGCGGTGCCGCGGGGGTCAGCTCCAGGGCTCCGGCGTATGCCGTGTGATCGGCAGCCGTGTACGAGATGTCTACCCGCGCGGAGTCGATGGTGCCGGCCGGTGCGGTGAGTACGCCGTCGACCTTCACCGCACCCAGCTGTGGCGGGGTGATGATCACCAGCCTGCGGTTGGTCGGAGTCCACGGCACGACGGTCGGGGCGCCACCGCGCTGCCAGTACACCTCGGCCATGTACTCGTAGTCCTCCTTGTGGCCGCCGCCCGCGCTCCGGGCCGTGTCGAACCGGAAGCTCGCCGATGCGGTCGCCGAGTCGAGCTCGGCGTCGTCGTGCCGCTCGACGAGGGGAGCGCCGGGGGCCGCGTCGTCGGTCTGGCTGTAGCGGTAGTAGACGTGGATCTTGGCGATCCCGTTGGCCGAGAAGTCCACACCGGACGTCGAGAACGTCACGAGCATGTCCTTGAAGAAGTCGTCGGCCAGCCGCAGTGCGTGGAAGCAGGACGAGAGTGCCTTGGGGTCGTCGATGAGGACCTGCAGGGGCGCGTTGGGGGCGGCCTGGCGGGTGATGCTCATGGCGTCGTCGAGCTCGAGGTGGAAGGTGGCGGTGCCCGGCTCGGCGTTCTCGTCGAGCTGGAGCAGCGCGGTGTTGGAGCCCTGCTGACCAGCGTCCGTCGCGCCGGGCTGCGCCGACCCGGTGGTCAGCGACGGCAGCAGTGAGTCGGTGAGCAGGTCGGTGGCCAGCTTGAGCAGGGAGGCCCGGGTCGCAGCGTCCGCGGCCGCGTCGCCGGTGGAGACCTCCTCGATCTTGACCGTGACGCTGGAGTTGCTGATCGTCTCCTCGACCGCGGAGATGAAGCTCGGTCGCGGCAGCATCGCGTGTACGACGCCGTACTGCTGGCGCAGGGCGGGCAGCATGCTGATGTTGAACGCCGTGTTGAGGGTCAGCGGGACGTAGCGGACGAAGCCCTCGGTCATCAGCTGGTAGGGGGCTGCGTGCTGCCAGACCTGTTGGTGCACAACGGAGTGCGAGGCGTCGATGGTCAACCGGGCGTTGATCCGACCGACGTAGGACAGGTTGTAGGTGATGACGAGCGGGAGCTGGTGGGTGCCGTCCTCGTAGGCCTTGAACGCGCCCTCGAACACGCCCGCGCCGTCTGTGCTGAGGGTGGCGGAGAAGGACGCACCGAGCTGCCCGGTGAGGTCGACCGGGGCCCAGGAGGTGGCCTGTCGCACCAGGCCGGTGTCGCTCACGGCGAACGTGGCCAGGTCGACCGTCCCGGACGTCCACAGTGGTGTGGCCAGGATCGGGGCACCGTCGCCGATTTCGTTGCCGAACGGCTTCTTGCCGGCGGCCTTCTCGGTGGCCAGCAGCGTGGTGAGTGCGTCGATGACCCGCTGCCGCTGGGCGTCGGTCAGGGACAGCACGGTGCGAAACTGCAGGTACCCGCCGCCCGCCTCGTCCGTCGTCGGGACGTCCGAGAGGTCCTTGGTGTAGAGGATGAACAGGAACTCCGGCGTGCCGTCGTCACCGACCGGGACGACCGGCTTGTTCGGCAGCACGTAGAAGGTGCCCGCGTTCTGGTCGTCGCGCAGCACGACGAGGTCGTCGACGCTGACCGGGTCGATGAAGTTGAGCATGGGAGTGCCTCTCAGGCCGCGGTGACGGGGATCGGGAGCAGGGCGTCGTGGCCGTCCTGCCACGGGCCGGTTCGCACCTCGCCGGTGAGCAGCTGCCGGGTGACGCGGTACTGGTAGTCGCGTATGCCGGGATCGGCCAGGTGGACGTCCCAGCGGAAGGTGTCCGCCTTGGCCCCGATGACCACGGTGTGCTCGTCGCGGACCTGGTGGGTCACGTCGACGTAGACGAGGTCCACCGTGATGGTGCGCAAGCCGGCCGTGGTCAGCTCCGGCCCCACGGGCGTGATGTCGACGACGAGGTCACCGGTCTGGACCTCCCCGACGTTGAGGATCGGAGCGTCCCCGGTCTTCCAGTCGTCGGTCGTCGTGACGCCACCGGCCACCCGGGTGACCCGGTAGCGGTAGCTCCGGTCGGTCGGGTCGCTCTGGTCCAGTGCCGTGGCCTGGCTGCCCGGTGCGGCGAACGCGAGGGTCACCGGCACGGCGGTCTCGTCCTTGGCGATCGCGACGACGACCTGGGTGAGGTCGGTCCACGTGGTGTCGGTCGTCACGAGGACGGTGAACGACCCGGCATACGGGTTGGGTATCCGGTAGATGCTCGTGTCGATCGTCGTGTCCGGGACCGGCACCTGGCGCCCGTCGGCGAGCTGGTGGATGCCACCGATGACGAGCTCGTCGCCGTCCCGGTGGTCGCGGAACACGGCGGTCGCCGTGGCTCGGGCAGCGGTGAGCGCGAGGTCGCGGCTGGTGAGGGACGTGTCGTCGCGTCGATGGGTGACCGTGACCGCGGTGGCCACGACCCGCGCGTCCGCGGGACCCTCGAGCTCGACCCGGACCAGCCCGAGCGCGGCCTCGAGGTCGAGGGTGACCTGGCGCGCGGTGTCCTTGGTCGGTGCCAGATCGACCTCGACGCCGGGGTCGAGCGCACTGTCGGCGGCGAACTGGACGCGCGTGGTGAGCGTGTAGCTGTGGTCGGGGGAGGCGTCGGCGTAGCAGTCGAACGCGCCGGTGGGCTGGTCGGTGGTGAGCCGGATCGGGCCGTCCGCGGTGCCGTAGCGCACGTCGAGGAGGACGGCTCCGATGCCGAGGTCGGCCGGCGGCCGGGCCGTCGTGACGTCGAGGTGGAACCTCGTGAAGAACGGGTTGTCCGCGCCGGCGTCGACGATGACGCTGTTCGGGTCGACGGCGCCCATCAGCTCGGTCAGGGACGCCTGGGCCGTGAGCGTCCGGGTCTGCACGCGGCCCTGGGTGAAGTCGAGCCGGTCAGTGGCGGTCTGGACCAGGTGGAGCGCGGTCACCTGGTAGGCGCTGCCCAGGGCGAGTGCCTTGGAGGAGTCGCCGACCGTGTTCGCCGCATCCGTGCCGAAGGGGAGCGCGGGCTGGCACATGCGGTCGAGCAGGGCGGTCTGCACGAAGTCGAGTGCTGCCGCCACGGCCGCCGAGGTCGTGCTCGGGTCGGTCCCGGCGGCGTCGGACTGGATCGCGGTGATGGTGACCGCGCCGTTCTGCTGCAGCCGCTGCATGAGGTCGTCCACCTGCTCCCGGAACAGGAGCAGCCCCAGCTGGTAGGTGCTGGAGACGTAGTCGTAGACCGCCGACCAGTTCACCACCGCGAGGACGCGCGCCGCGGGCCAGAGCCCTTCCACGGCATACCGGCAGGTGACGCCGACGGGCAGCGCGCCCCCGCGCAGCCCGGCCTCGACGAGCCGCACCCCGTCGGCCGTCAGCGACACGGCGAACGCGGCCCGGTGCGGGGCGTTGAACCCGAGCACCGCACTTCCGTATGCCGCTCGCACGATCGGCGAGGTGACCCCCGGTTGCGGGTTCTGCCGGCCGAAGAAGACGAGCTCCGCCGTCCCGCTGAGGACCGGCAACGGGCCCAGGATGACCGGTCGCCCGGCATCGGCGCTCAGGGCCTCGGTGGCGGCCGAGATCGCGGCGTCGTCGACGGCGAGGCTGGTGCCCAGCCGCAGGTACCCGCCGGTGAGGGTGCCGCCCTCGATGAACCGCAGGAGCTGGAGGTCCGGCCCGCTGCTCGTGGTGGCGTCGACGCGCGGGGTCCCGGGCAGGACGAGGAAGCGAGTGGGATCGTCGGTGTCAGGGGCAACCGTGACGCCGGCGACGGTCCGCGTGCTTCCCGCGAGGTCGAGCATGGGTGCTCAGCCTGCGGGCGGAGGGGCGGGCGCGGGGGCCGGTGATGGGGTCACCGCGCGGGGTGCGGGTGGCGGTACGAAGAGCGCATCGCTCGACTGGGCCGCCCGCGCGGTGACCACCGTCGTGCCGTCCTTGTAGAAGTAGCGGACGACGTAGCCGAACTCCTTCGGTCCGTTCTGGTCGCCCTTGAGGTGCCACGTCTGCTTGGCCAGCGCGTCGCCGGTGAACACGAACGTGTCGGCCAGCGAGATGCTGTGGGCGGGGTCCTGGTAGTCGGTGTCCACCTGGACGGCGGCTAGGTCGGTCCCGAAGGTCAGCAAGGTCGGGTAGAGGTCCACCGACATGGAGTACTTCTCGCCGACGGTGATGTACCCCGGGTCGCCCGGCAGCCACGAGCCGTCCTCGGGGTAGCGCTTCACGACACCGCCCTCGTAGATGTTGCTGTACTGGTAGGTGTAGTCGCGCCGGCTCGGGTCGATGAGGTCGACCGTCCACGGAGCCGACTGCTTGTCGTCGGTGAAGGTCACCTGGCCGTCGACGATGTGGTTGTTGGCGGTGTCCTCGTAGTGCAGGGCCACCGCCACCTGCGAGAGCTTGTCGGTGCCGTCCTTGAAGTTTCCGGAGCAGAACACCGTCACGGTCATCTCCTGGCCGAGTGGCGCGTCCAGCTGGAGGCGGCTGTCACTGCTCCTGATCCAGGTGCCGGTCCGGATCTCCGGTGGCTTGTCCTTGTCGATGACGTGCAGCCAGTCGACCTTGTACTCGAAGCCGTTGTCCGGCTCCTCCTGGATGACCGCGGTCCACGGGGCGCTGGGGTTGTCCTTGTCCAGCCGCAGCTGGGTTCCGACGTCGCGGCCGAGCGCGGCCGAGTGGTAGCGGGTGCTGACGACCGCGATCGGGTAGCTGTTGGTGTCGACCAGGCCGAGCGCGAACTCCGTGGACAGGATGCCGATCTGGCCGACGTCGATCACGAGGAAGTTGTCCTTCACCCCCTTCTTGCCCATCGTGTACGTCGCGTCCGACCCCTCGTAGTGGATCTCCGCCGACCAGTCGTAGCTGACCTCGGCGAGGGTGTTCGCGTAGGCGAGGAACTTCTCGATCTGGGAGCCACTCGTGATGTTGAACGAGTCCCGCACCTGTTGCGCGGGACCGCCGCCGACCGCCGCCCGGTTGTAGGTCACCGTGACCGTCACCGAGCTGATCGGCAGCTTGTCGAAGTCGGCGTTCACCTGCACCGGTACCTGGAGGAAGGTGAAGAAGGCGGTGCGCAGGTCGACGTATGCCACGAGGTCGGCCAGGTTGGCCCCGACGAGCATGTTCGAGAGGTTGGCCGAGGGGGTGAACAGCTGCTGCAGGACCATGCGGCGGTCGATGGTGTAGTTCAGCGAGGAGTTGTAGGTCTGCGCGAACTTGGTGAGCTGGTTGCGGTCGATCCCCTCCGGCGGCGGGCCGGCCGTCAGGGCACTGGCGACCTCCTTGTTGAGCATGTCCAGCCCGGCCTTCTCCAGTGCGGTCAGGGTGTCCTGGTCGACCTGGGAGGTCATCGGGATGACGGTGACGTACATCGTCTTGGCGTTCACGAGGGCCTCGGTGCTCTGCTGGACGATCCGGTCGTCCTGGTGCTCCTTGGACAGCCCGAGGTAGCCGTCGTTGTAGGAGGAGTCCTGCTCGCGAAGGGTCTGGATGAGGGTGTAGCTGGACTCGATGTCGCAGAACGCGATCATCTTCACGCCGAGCAGCCGGTGCTCGAAGGTGAGGTTGTACTGCACGTTGATCGGCAGCGTCTTGAGCTTGTCGAGCTGCGCGAAGAGGCTGGCGCCGTCCTGGGTCAGCTTGAGCGTGACGGCGCGGCGGTTGGCGCCGACGCCGCCCAGCTTGCCGGAGCCGACCAGGGTGCGGACGAACTCGTTGTCGGTGGGGTCGCCCGACTCACCGGCGACCGTGACCGTGACCGAGCCCTCGATGAACTGGACGTAGGCCAGGTCGACGTCGGTCCCGGCCTGCTTGGCGAGGTCGGCCTTGACCTGGTCGAACGCCGGGGACACCAGCTCGACGGTGAAGGCCATGATGCCGCCGCCCACCTGCTGGGTGGTCGGGTCGGTGATGGCGGCCTCGTCCTTGCGGTAGACGATGAGCGAGAACAGCGGGTTGCCCTTGGCGTCCTTGGCGACCTGGGGGCTCTCGGGGAGCAGGTAGTACTTCGCCAGGGCCGTCGTGTCGGCACCGGTCGGCAGGCCCTGGCCTTTGACCTGTTGCACCTGGCCCTGGTCGTCGATGGTCCAGGACGGGCGGTCGGTGATGGCCTGCTCGAACGCCGCGAGCTCGTTGGCGTCGTCCTGGTAGACCGTTGCCCCGCGAATCGTGAGAGCGTTGGTCATCGTCAGCATGAGAACTCCAAGGGTCGGTGGGGCGCGAGATGGATTCCGAGCCTGCGCTCGTCGCTGCTGCTGATCCGTGGGCACTGGCCCTGCCGGTGCTCGCCGGACCGCATACGGAGGCGGTACCGGGCCTGATGGCCCGCGTCGCCGAGCTGCGCAGCGCAGGTGCGCGGCTGTTCGAGGTGGTCGTGGGGACACCGATCGACGCCTACGGCGCCCGGTTGACGTTCCGGACCGGCGACGGGGACGCCGTCGACGTGGCCCGCCGGGCAGGGCTGTCCGGTCACCCGTGGGGCGTCCCGGACTGGATCGGTGTGCGGACGGGTGCTGACGGCGCGGTGCGCGCCAAGGCCTACCACCGGCGGCCTCCTCTCGAAGCGACACTCGTGCACAGGGGACTCCCGGAGACGGCGCGGCCGGTGATGGCCGCACGGGACGGCGGGACGGTCGAGGTGTATGCCGTGCTGCCGGGGGAGATGACCTGGCAGCGGTTCGCGACCGCGGCCCTCGCACCGCTCGGCTGCGCGCCCGTCGAGCCCGGAGTGGGGGTCGTTCCCCGGGCCAGCGGCTACGCGCTGAGCGTCCGGCACGACGGGGACGAGCTGAGCGCCGTGACCTTGTTCGTCACCTCCGAGTCGCTGCGCGAGGACTCGGCGGTCGAGGAGGAGTGGGTTGCGTCGATGTCTCGCGAGGAGGGCGACCAGCATCGGGCTCGGGTGGCCGCGGCCGCCACCGTGAGTCGCACCACCGGCCGTCGGTACCGGATGCTCGCGTGGAGCTACGCGCGGACCGGCCTGGTCTCGCGGGCGGTGTCCCTCCACAGCCGTGACGCCCTAGCCGATCGCTGAGCGCGACGGTGTGATGCGCGCCCAGACGGTCATCCGACGGTTCGGTCGACGCTCGCACCGGGGGCAGCTGGCGACGTCCGTCTCGCGTGCACCGGCAGCGCCGAACAGGTGGTGACACTCGGCGCACCACCAGCGCTGCAGCGGAAGGTGTCCGCCGTCGGCGGTCGCCGGCTGGATGAGCTGGTTCTTGCGCGGTTCACGCCGCACGGGGCCGGTCTGCCGTGGGTGCGGTTCGGGGCAGTGCAGCCCCTCGAAGGCACGGTCGCAGACGTCGCAGCGTCCCCACTCGACGGTCCGGCAGAGCAGCTTGCCCTCGCGTTCGAGGGCGCGGAAGAGCATGCTCGCGGCGAACGCCCCACCCATGATCCGCCGTTGGGCGGTGCCGCGGACCGCCTGGTCGACGAACGGTCGGAAGTGGCAGCGGTAGGGGTCCCACGTGCGCAGGTCATGGTCGGCGAAGCAGCACGTGCGCCCGCATCCCGTGCAGCCGCGCACGTGGTGCCCGCAGTCGCACCGACCGGTGAGCGACATGCCGAACATCGCGGCCAGCGAGCCGTGTTCCTCGCGCTCGACCACGGCCAACCCGGCGCGTTCGGACAGCAACCGGGCAGACACTGCGATCGACGAGGCCGCCTGCTCGATGAGTGCATAGAGGGCCGGCTCGGTGGAGGCGACGTGGACCGCCGGACGCGGCGCACGCAGGGGGTTCCACCCGACCGCCCAGGCCAGGGCGAGGTCATACAAGTTGGTCCCGATGACCGAGTGGATGGTGAGCATCTCCCGGTGCTCCTCGCCGGTGGGGTAGCGGTCGGAGAAGTACACGACCGCTCTGGCCAGCAGCACATCCGGCCTGGCGGTGTCGACACCGTCGAGCTGCCCACCGGCGAAGGCGTCCAGGTAGCGCAGGTAGCTCTCGTGCTGGTGCTGCCACTCGTTCGCGTCGCCACGGGTTCGCTGCCAGGAGAGCGCGTCCGACCGCATCCGGGCGTAGTCGGGGAAGGTGCTCGGGGGGTGGGCTCGGCTGGGCTGGGCAGGACGCCGATCGTCGAAAGACGGGTCGAGCGTGAAGTCGAGCGTCGGTCGCACGATGAGCGGTGCTTCCTGGACCAGAGCAAGTGACATGCGCAATCTCCGTCCCTCAACTGCCCCTTGACAACAGCATGGAGGCTCGGGGGTCGGTGGTGATACCGGATCGGCCAAACTCCTCTCGCATGCGACAGACGGCCGACTAGATTCAGCCCGTGCCCGACCCGGTGCTTCCCGACCCCGCGCTCGTCGTGCTCGTCGGCGCCTCCGGCAGCGGGAAGTCGACCTGGGCGACTGAGCACTACCGGTCCTCGGAGATCGTCTCCTCCGATGCCCTCCGCGCGGTGGTCGGCTCGGGCGAGCACGACCTGGACGCCTCGACCGACGCGTTCGACCTGCTCGACCGGATCGTGGTCGCGCGGCTCCGGCGCGGCCTGACGACCGTCGTCGACACCCTCGGCCTCGACCCGGCCCGTCGCCGCGCGACCCTCGCGGCTGGTCGGGCAGCCGGTATGCCGTGTGTCGCGGTCCTGTTCGACACCCCTCCGGCCGAGGCGCGGGCGCGCAACCGGACGCGCGACCGATCGGTTCCGGCCGCCGTTCTCACGACCCAGCTGGCCCGAGCCGCGGTCGTCGGCGAGGAGCTCGCCGGCGAGGGTTGGGACGTCGTGTCCGTCGTGTCGGCGGCGCCGACCGCCGCACCATCCGCTGGCGCGCCGGCGTCGGCTACAGCGTCAGAGACGTTGCCGGACAACGGTTTGGAGGTCATCCTCCAGCTGTCTCGGTTCCCCTGGGGGAGCGACCCGGCCACCTGGGTCGGTGACATGGCACGGGCCGCTCAGTCCGCAGGGTTCGCCGGCATCGCCCTCATGGACCATCTCATCCAGATCCCCCAGGTGGACCGGGCCTGGGAGCCCATCCCCGAACCGTTCGTCACGCTGGGGATGCTCGCCGGACTCGACACCGGGTTGCGGCTCGGGACGCTGTGCACGCCCGCCACCTTCCGGCCCGCTGGTGTCCTCGCGAAAGCCGTTGCCACCCTCGACGTCCTGTCCGTCGGACGGGCGTTCGTCGGCGTCGGCGCCGGCTGGTGGGAGAGGGAGCACGCGGCATACGGGCTGCCGTTCCCCGGAGCAGGGGAGCGCGAGGACCTCCTCGAGCAGACCATCGAGACGATGCGCGCGCTCTGGGCCCCGGGGACCAAACCGTATGCCGGGCAGCGAGTCTCCCTCCCTGAGACAACGTGCTACCCGCGACCGGTCGGGCCGCCGCAGGTCATCGTGGGCGGCAGCGGGCCCCGGCGGACGCTCCGGACGGCTGCTCGACTGGGCGACGCGTGCAACCTGCCGAGCGACGCAGGCACCCTCGACCGGTTGGTTCCGATTCTCCATCGGCACTGCCTCGACGCGGGCCGTGACCCGGCCGAGGTGGCGATCACGGTGCTGGACCTGCCGATCGTGGGGCAGGATCGCGAGGACGTCTGGGCAAGGGTCGAGAGACTGCGTGGACGGACGTCGGCGGCCATCCTTGCCAAGCGACACCACGCCGGAACCGTTGTCCAGCAACGGGATCGGTACGCGCAGCTGGCCGAGCGCGGCATACGGACGATCTTCGTGACCCCACCGGATCTGGCGAGTCCGGACGACGTGCTCTCCCTCGCGGGACTGACCCGGGGGCTCAGCGCTTGAGGCTCAGCGTCACCACGGGGATGGTGCGGGTCGTCTTGGTCTCGTAGTCGCCGAAGCCGGGCATCTTGGCCACGATCAGGGCGTAGAGCCGATCACGCTCGGGCCCATTGCGGTGGATGGTCGCGTGTGCATCGACGGTCTCGGTCCCGACCTCGATCTGCAGGTCGGGGTGAGCGACGATGTTGTGGAACCAGTCCGGGTTGTCCGGCGCGCCCGCCTTGCTCGCCGCGATGACGAGGTCGTCGCCGTCCTTGGCGTAGGCGAGCGGGTTGACGCGGGGCTGACCGGTGCGCGCGCCCGTCGTGTGCAGGAGGAGCAGGTCGCCACCCTCGAACGGACCGCCCACCCGGCCCTCGTTGGCACGGAACTCCTCGATGATCCCTGCATTCCAGTCGCTCATGACGGTCCCAACGCGACGCTGCCTACCGGCATTCCGTTCCTCGGGGGCAGGATGGCAGGACCGCACACCTCGACGATCGGGAACCCGTATGCAATATCGCACCCTGGGACGCAGTGGCGCCGCCGTCTCCTCGCTCGGCCTGGGGACGATGACCTTCGGCTCGGAGAGCAGCGAGGAGGTCTCACACGCCCAGCTGGACAGGTTCGTCGCCGCGGGTGGGACCTTCGTGGACACCGCCGACGTCTACACCGCCGGCGTCTCGGAGGAGATCATCGGCCGCTGGCTGGCCGCGCGCCCCGCCGATGTCACCGAGCCCGTGGTCCTCGCCACCAAGGGGCGGTTCCCGATGGGGACGACACCCAACTCCTCGGGCCTGTCCCGGCGGCATCTCACCCGCGCCCTGGACGCGTCACTGACCAGGCTGGGGGTGGACCGCGTCGACCTCTACCAGACCCACGCGTGGGACGACTTCACGCCGCTGGAGGAGACCCTGCGCACCCTGGACTCCTTCATCACGGCCGGCAAGATCCATTACTACGGCCTGTCCAACGTCACCGGTTGGCAGCTGACCAAGATCGTCCATGTGGCGCGGGCGCTGGGCGTGGCAGAGCCGGTGACGCTCCAGCCGCAGTACAGCCTCATCGTCCGCGAGATCGAGTGGGAAGTCGTGCCGGCCGCGCTCGACGCCGGTGTCGGCCTGCTGCCGTGGAGCCCACTCGGCGGTGGCTGGCTCTCGGGCAAGTACACCCGCCAGGCCGCCCCGGCCGCCGACACCCGGATGGGCGACGACCCGGGTCGGGGGATGGAGGCGGTGGCCCGGCGCGGCACCGAGCGGACGTGGGCGATCGTCGACGCGGTCCAGTCGGTGGCCGAGGCGACCGGTGCCTCGATGGCCGCGGTCGCTCTCGCCTGGGTGACCAACCGGCCCGCCGTCACCTCCACCATCCTCGGCGCGCGGACACTCGAGCAGCTGGATGCCAACCTTGCCGCGGCCGACCTCGTCCTCGACGCCGAGCACCTCGCCGCCCTCGACGCCGCCAGCGAGGTGCCCGTCGCCGACTACCCGTACGGCGAGATGGGTATCGACCAGCGGTCACGCGACCTCGCCCGCTGACCTCGGGTGGAGGTGATCCGACGCGTGCGGGCGCGTCGGATCACCTCCAACCGCATCCGGAGGCGCTTGTGACATCGGGGGAGGAGCGGACATTACGAGGCATGAGCGACCTCGAGGAACTCTTCCGGCGTCATGCCGACCCGGTCCGCGGCTACGCCCGCCGTCACGTCGGGCCGGACTCAGCCGACGACGTGGTCTCCGAGACCTTCCTCATCGCCTGGCGCCGCCGCGCCGACCTGCCCACTGAGCCGCTGCCGTGGCTGCTCGTCGTCGCCCGCAACGTGATCAGCAACCAGCGCCGCACCGGCCGCCGGGCCGACGAGCTGTGGCGTACGGCTGTCCGCGAGCAGTGGCGGATGCCGCAGGGCGTGGCACCCGACGAGGCGGTCACCGAACGCGACGCCCACCTGAGCGCGCTCGACGACTGCACCCGCGCCGAGCGGGAGGCCCTCATCCTCATCGCCTGGGACGGCCTCACCCCCGCTCAGGCCGCCGCGGTCGCTGGTTGCTCGGTCCGCGCCTTCACAGTCCGGCTCAGTCGGGCCAGGGCCCGGATGGAACGCGCTCTCCGCCGCGCCGGGGCCGACGCCCCGCCGGGCGTAGCTCATCGGCCCATCCTCGTCCCCACCAAGGAGCTCTCATGAGCATCACCCACGACCCGATCGACACCCTCGCAGCACACCGCCCGCTCACCGCTGACTGGTCGCCGGACGACCGCGAGGCCACCGTCGAGCGACTCCTCGCAGCAGCCGCCGCCCCGACCGCATCCCGTATGCCGGTCGCTCGCCCCTCCCGCCGGGACGCTGCACCCCGCCCCGTCCGTCGTCGCTTCGTCCTGGCCGGCGTTGCCGCGGCTGCGGCGGGGACCCTGGTGATCGGTCTTCCACTCGCGAGCGACTGGACCGCGCCAAAGGCATCGGCAGTGGAACAACTCGTCGCCAGCGCACAACGCTCACACGCCCTCGTCATCCCACAGGGTTGGTATCTGCACATGGTCGTCCATGCCCGACAGCACATGCCGTCGGCAGATGACCCGATGGACGGCGTTCCCTGGGTCGAAGAGTCGTGGACCGGCGCTGACGGGCGTGTTTGGCGGCACGATACCCAGGGCACCCACATGGACAACTACGCTTTCCCTGCTCTGACGGGTGGTCCCATCGACTACACGCCGAAGGGCGTTGCCAAGCTCCCCACCAGCCCGAGTGACTTGATGGCCTACCTCCGTGCGCGGGTCCAGGGATCGAACTCCACGGACGAGGCGATCTTCGTCGCTGTGGGCGATATGACTCGGATGGGGTATGTCCCACCTGCCGTTCGGGCAGCCTTGATCAGCGTCGCCGGCGCGCTTCCCGAGGTCACCGCGACTCGGTCCGGCGGTCGAACGACCCTTGCCTTCGTGGATGAGTCCACGCGCCCGGGCAGCCAGTCACTCGTCTTCGACAGCGGCTCGGCGGCGCTGGTGGGAGAAGCCGGTACATCTCCGGGAGCTGACAACGTGGCGACGATTGAGATCCTTGGTCTCGTCGATCACGTCCCAGCCGACGTCCTCACCGAGGCGGCGGCCCAAGCCAAGCGCGACGCGGCCATCAAGGGCTGAACACGCCGAATGAAGGATCTCCGGCCAACCATTGAGGTGGCCGGAGATCCTTCGTCATCTTGATATCGTGACGGCCATGACGTCCCGTCGCGCGCCGTTGCTCGACCTCGACCCGGCCCAGGTCCGCCGCGCCCGAACCCTCGCGCGCAAGGCCGGCAAGCCGGTCGTCGACCTGGCCCAGGCCCACACCACCGTCTCGGTCGAGCGAGCGACCCTGCGCCTTGCCGGCCTGGCCGGAGCCGACCACGAGCGGGTCCCGTGGGTCAACCACCTCGTCCAGGCCGTCCGCGACGAGGTCGGCCTCGAGCACGGCGTCGCCCTGCCCGTTTGGGACGCCCTGCGCCGTGGCGAGGCCGAAAACCTGGAGGTGCTGGCCCAGAAGTCGGCCAGTGGGGGAGTGCACTTCGAGATCCCATCCGGCAAGCCTGCGGCTCGCGCCGCCGCCGATGCGCGCAAGGACGTCGCACGCGGCATACGGACCATCGACAGGCAGCGCGCCACCCGCGACCGGCTGATCAAGCGGCACGGCGACCCGGAGCAGCGACCGTGGATCTACCTCATCGTCGCGACCGGCGACATCATGGAGGACATCCCGCAGGCCCAGGCCGCCGCGCGCGAGGGCGCTGACATCATCGCCGTCATCCGATCGACCGGGCAGAGCCTGCTCGACTACGTCCCCGAGGGCGCGACCCGCGAGGGGTATGCCGGGACCTACGCGACGCAGGAGAACTTCCGGCTCATGCGCGCGGCGCTCGACGAGACGAGCCGCGAGCTGGGCCGCTACATCCGGCTCACCAACTACGCGAGCGGCCTCTGTATGCCGGAGATCGCCACCCTGGCCGGCCTCGAGCGCCTCGACATGATGCTCAACGACTCGATGTACGGGATCCTCTTCCGCGACATCAACCCGATCAGAACCTTTGTGGACCAACGGTTCTCGCGCCAGATCCACGCGCGTGCCGGGATCATCATCAACACCGGCGAGGACAACTACCTCACCACCGCCGACGCCGTGGAGGCCGCGCACACGGTCACGGTCAGCCAGCTGCTCAACGAGTACTTCGCCAAGGAGGCCGGCCTCGAGGACTGGCAGCTCGGCCTCGGCCACGCCTTCGAGATCAACCCCGAGGTACCCGAGTCCTTCCGGCTCGAGCTGGCCCACGCCCTGCTGGCCCGGCAGCTGTTCCCCGACGCCCCGCTCAAGTGGATGCCGCCGACCAAGCACATGACCGGCGACGTGTTCCGTGGCTATCTCCTCGACGGGTTCTTCAACCTCGTCGGGGCGATGACCGGCCAGGGCATCCTGCTGGTCGGGATGATGACCGAGGCCGTTGTCACCCCGTTCCTGTCCGACCGCGACCTCGCGTTGCAGAACGTCCGTTACGTCCTCAACGCCGCCGGCGGCCTGACCGAGGACTTCCACCCGCCGCGCGACGGGTTCATCCAGACCCGCGCCCGCGAGGTACTCGGCGAGGCCATCGATCTACTCGAGCGGATCGGGAGCGACACGAGCAGCCGCGGCACGGCATACCCCCAGCCGTTGCTCTCCGCGATCGCCGATGGCACCTTCGGTCTCATGAAACGCCCACCGACGCGGGGCAAGGGGCTGGACGGCGTATGCCGCAAGGCCGCCGGCTACCTGAACCCGGCAGTCGACCTGCTCGAGACGGGGGAGACCCGATGAGCGGCGAGATCGTCCGGCCCTACGGCGACACGACCGGCGACGGCATGGTCCAGGTCTCCTTCACCCTGCCCATCCCGCACGACAAGCGGGCCGAAGGCGCCGCGCTCCAGCTGGCCAAGAAGATGGGCATGGAGCCGGCCCTCCTCGTGCACGCCAAGGCGATGGGCCCGGACTTCACCTTCTTCGTCGTCTACGGCTCGGTCACCCACCTCGTCGACCTGCGCGACGTCACGGTCGTCGAGCGCGAGTTCCCTCTGCTGACGGCAAAGGACGTCAACGCGGCGATCAAGTCCCGGCTCCGGCGCAAGCTCGTCGTCGTCGGCGCCTGCATCGGGACCGACGCCCACACCGTCGGCATCGACGCGATCCTCAACATCAAGGGGTTCGCCGGGGAGAAGGGCCTGGAGTACTACCGCGAGATCAAGGTCGTCAACCTCGGCGCCCAGGTGCTCATCCCCGAGCTCGTCGAGGCCGCGCGCGCCGAGAAGGCCGACGCCGTCCTCGTCAGTCAGGTCGTCACCCAGAAGGACGCCCACCTCCACAACACCCGGGCGATGACAGCGGCGTTCCGCGAGGCCTACCCGGCCGGCACCGTCCCACACCTCGTCGTCGGCGGCCCCCGCTTCGAGGAGGGCACCGCCGGCGCCCTGGGCGTCGACCGGATCTTCGGACGCGGCACGACGCCCGGCGAGGTCGCCAGCTATCTCGTCCACGCCGTCCTCCCCACCAAGAAGGAAGCCGCATGAGCACCGCAGAGGTCGGCCGGACCGTCGTCCACCGCCGCTACGTCCCCTACAGCCACGCCCACTACGCCGGCAACCTCGTCGACGGCGCCTACTCGCTGGCCGCGTTCGGCGATGTCGCGACCGAGATGTGCATCATCACCGACGGCGACGAGGGTCTGTTCGCGTCCTACTCCGACGTCCAGTTCAAGGCACCGGTCCGGGCAGGCGACGTCATCGAGATCGAGGCCCGGCTCGTGCGCGTCGGCCGCCGGTCCCGCGAGCTGGACTTCGAGGTGCGTGTCGTATGCCGCGGTGCCGGTGACCGCGGCGAGTCCAGCGCCGACGTGCTCGAGCCGGCGATCGTCGCGACCACCGCGCGGGGCGTCGTCGTCGTTCCCTGACTGATCACCTAACGTGTGTTCGTGAACAGGCGAGGAGACCGACGACGCGGACCGGCGTTGCTCCGACTGCTCGTCGCCGTACTTGCCGGGCTCGCGCTTTGGCTCGCCTTCCCCGGTCACGACCTGTGGTGGCTCGCGCCACTGTCCTGCGCCTCCCTCCTCCTCGTCCTGCTCCGGTCGACCTGGCGCGGCGGGATCCTCGTCGGCCTGGTCTACGGCTGGGCCTTCTTCGTCCCGACCCTGTCCTGGTCGGGCACCTATGTCGGGAAGCTGCCCTGGTTCGCGCTGGCCACCCTCCAGGCCCTCTACTTCGCGGCCATGGGGCTCGTCGTCGCCCTCGTCGGTGGGCGTCTGCTGCGGACCGGCCGGCCGTATGCCGCCCTGCTCGTCGGGCCGCTGGCCTGTGTGGCCCAGGAGTGGGCCCGGTCGACGACCCCCTACGGCGGCTTCCCGTGGGCCCGGCTGGCGTTCTCCCAGGCCGACGGCCCGCTCGTCAGGTTCGCGGCATACGGGGGAGCGCCGGGCCTGACCCTGGTGACCGCCCTCGTCGGTGCGGCGGTCGCAGGACTGGCCCTCGCGGCATACGCACGGAGGGTGGTCCCGGCGCTGAGCGCCATCGCGGTCGGCGTCGTCGTGCTCGGCGGGTGTGCGCTGATCCCGTTGCCCACCAACGGAGTTCGCGCCACCGTGGCGCTCGTCCAGGGCAACGTCCCCGTCGCGGGTCTGGAGTTCAACGCCCAGCGCCGTGCTGTCCTCGACAACCACGTCAAGGGCACGCTGGCCCTCGCCGCCGACCGACCCGCGGACCTGTCGCTGGTCATCTGGCCGGAGAACTCCTCCGACATCGACCCCACCCGCAACGCCGACGCCAACACCGAGATTCGTGACGCCGTGGCCCAGGTCAAGTCGCCGATCATCGTCGGCGCCGTCCTCGCCCAACCGTGGCCGAGCCTGTCGAACGCCTCGATGCTCTACCGGACTCCGGACGCCGCGCCCGAGGTCTACCTCAAGCAGCACCCCGTGCCGTTCGCCGAGTACATCCCGGACAAGGACTTCTACCGCCACTTCAGCAAGGAGGTCGATCTCATCGAGCACCCGTTCGTCGCGGGGCACGAGCGGGGCAAGTTCCTCATCGACGCGCCGGCCACCAAGTTCTGGGCGCTGCCGACGATCTGCTTCGAGGTCGCCTACGACGGGCTGATCCGGGACGCGGTGACCCACTCCACCGACCATCCCTCGCTGCTCGTCGTCCAGACCAACAACGCCACCTTCGGCTACACCGACGAGTCGGTCCAGCAGTTCGCGATCAGCCGGGTGCGCGCGGTGGAGCACGGCCGGTCGGTGGCGCACGTCTCGACGGTCGGGGTGAGCGGCTTCGTCAACCCGGACGGAACGACCGGGCGGATCTCGACGTTGTTCACCCCGGACCAGATGGTGGGGCAGCCCGTCCTGCGTTCCGGGCTCACGGTCGCCGACCGGATCGGCCCGTGGCAGAACATCGCGCCAACGGTCGCGCTGTTCCTGCTGGTGGCTGCCGCCGTCCGCCCACCTTGCCCCGCTAGGGTCGAGTCCTCAACGCCCCTGCTGGAGAAGGAATCCGTCACGTGAGTGCCACTCGCGCCCCCCTCGACCGGGTCGCCGTGCTCATCCCCACCTACAACGAGCGCGACAACATCGTCCCGATCGTCGCCCGGGTCCGCGCCGCGGTGCCGTCAGTGGACGTCGTCGTCCTCGACGACAACAGCCCCGACGGGACCGGCGCCGTGGCCGATGAGCTGGCAGCCGCCGATCCCCAGGTGTACGTCCTCCACCGGACCGAGAAGGCGGGTCTCGGCGCGGCATACCTCCACGGGTTCCGCTGGGCCTTGGAGCGCGGCTACGACGCGGTCGTGGAGATGGACGCCGACGGCTCGCACCAACCCGAGCACCTCCCCGGGCTGCTCGCGGCGGCGCAGGACGCCGACCTGGTCATCGGGTCGCGCTGGATCCCGGGTGGTGCGGTGGTCAACTGGCCTGCGCACCGCAAGGCGCTGTCGGTGGGCGCCAACTTCTACACCCGGGTGCTCCTCGGCATGCCCGTGCATGACGCGACGGCCGGCTACCGGGTCTACCGGGCGGCCACCCTGGAGGCGATCGGCCTGGGCGAGGTCGCCTCGCAGGGCTACTGCTTCCAGGTCGACCTCACCCAGCGCACCGTCCGTAGCGGGCTCAAGGTGGTCGAGGTACCCATCACCTTCGTCGAGCGCGAGCGTGGCGAGTCCAAGATGAGCGGTGACGTGATGAGCGAGGCCCTCAAGCGGATTACCACGTGGGGGATAGGTCACCGGGTGGGTCAGGTGCGCGATGCCGTGCGCCGGGAGCCGAGATGGCACCAGCTGTAGGGAACACTCCGTATGCCGCGCGCCGTCGCCGGCCGCGGTGGCTCCGCTACGTCTTCCTGGCCCTGCTGCTCGTCCCGATCGTCGAGATCTTCGTCATCATCCAGGTCGGCCGCGTCATCGGCGGCTGGCCCACAGTCGGCCTGCTCGTGCTGGAGTCCCTGCTCGGCGCCTGGCTGGTGCGTCGCGAGGGCGGCAAGGCGTGGCGAGCGCTCTCCGGCGCGCTCCAGTCCGGGCGGATGCCGAGCCGGCAGCTCGCGGACGCGGCACTCGTGCTCATCGGCGGGACGCTCCTGCTGACGCCGGGCTTCGTGACCGACATCGTCGGCTTCTTCTTCATCCTCCCGGTGACCCGACCGATCGCCCGGCGCTTCCTCGAGGCCGCCGTGACGCGGCGCCTGCTCGGGGCGTGGACCGTGGTCGGCGGTGGGGGATCCGGCCCCTTCGGCGGGGGCGCACCGGGCGCTGGGCCGACGAGCCCGACGGTGGTACCCGGTGAGGTGCGCCGCGACGACGACCCGGCCTGACCGGCATACGGGACCGCTTCACCCGACAAGATCAACGCAAACGCCGTTGGCAACCCTGTCCTGGCCTGGTTTATCGGGTGACCCGATAAACCAGACGGGGTCAAGACATGCGACAGCGGCCGGAACCTCCCCTGAAAAGGTCCGGCCGCCGTCGTGCGCGACGACGCCTGGTGTCAGGCGGTGCGCTTGCCGCGCGGCTTCTCGCCGCGGGACTCACGAAGGAGGGTCAGCCGCTCTTCGAGCAGCTCCTCCAGCTCGGGGATGGAACGACGCTCGAGGAGCATGTCCCAGTGGGTGCGGGTGTGCTTGACGGCCTTGATCTCAGGAGCCGGGCCGCCTTGGAGCAGGGCGAGCTCGCCGCAGCGACACTCCCAGGTCGACGGCACCTCGGCCTCGATCGAGAAGGGGAGCTCGATGCGGTGGCCCTGCGGGCACACGTACGTGGTGAGCACGCGCTCGCTGGGGACGACGTGCTCGTCGGTTTCCATGCTCAAGGCACCCAGACGGGTGCCGCGGAGCGAACGTTCTGCCATGAGGGTCTCCCAACGTGCGAATCTCGCCGGATCAGCTGGTGGCGCCGGCGTTCACTGTCTGTCAACGCCGCCGACGGGGTCATTTGTTCCGACGTCCGGCGCGCCGGAAAGGTTGCCGATGTGATGCAACTGACAGGAACTTCTCAGCGAACGTTGACCGAAAGGCCGACGAAGAGGTCTGGTCAGGGGCAACCGGGACGGGCTCAGACCACGTGGGGGACCTGGTTGCCGGCGTCCAGGATGCCCTGTCGGACGTCGACCTTGCGCAGCAACCAGCCGCCGAGGACGAAGAAGATAATGAGCGCGACGATGGCGTTCCGGTAGGAGTGGGTCAGCTGGTAGACCACACCGAAGGTCAGCGTGCCGAACCAGCTCGTCCCGCGCTCCATCGCCTGGTAGAAGCTGAAGTACTCCGCTTCCCGCTTCGGCGGGATGAGCTGGCTGAACAGCGAGCGGGACAGGGCCTGGCTGCCGCCGAGGACGATGCCGATGCCGACACCGAGGGCGACGAACGGCAGGAAGCTGCCGGCCGGCAGGGGGTAGGCGAGGGCGACGATGACGATCCAGGCGACCAGCGACCACAGGACGGTCCTGTAGGCGCCGTACCTCGCGGCGAACCGGCCGAAGAGGAGGGCCCCGCCGAAGGCCACGAACTGAACCATGAGGATCAGCTCGAACAGTTGGACCTGACTGAACTTGAGCTGCTCGCTCCCGTAGATGCTGGCCGAGTTGATCACTGTCTGGATGCCGTCGTTGAAGAAGAGGTAAGCCAGCAGGAACATCCGGGTGTGGGGGTAGTGCTTCAGGTCGCGGGCTGTGTCGACCAGCTGGTTCCAGCTGCTGGTCAGCGTGGCTTTCGCGGCATCACCGATCGGGGTACCGCGTAGACGCCACATGCCGATCACCGGGATGAGCGTGAAGGCGGCCCACCAGAGCCCGGCAGACAGGAGGCTGATCCTCGCTGCAAGTCCCTTGGTGATCCCCAGGTGGTCGGCGGCCTGGAGGAGTCCCAAGTTGATCGCCAGGAGCAGCCCGCCGCCGAGGTAGCCCCACGCCCAGCCGCGAGAGGAGACCCGGTCCCGGTCGTCGGGGGCCGCAATCCGGCACAGGATGGAGTTGTAGACGACGAGCGAGCCCCCGAGCAGGGAGGTCGCCAGCACCATGAGGACGACGCCGAGCAGCCAGTTGGCGCCGGTGACGAAGAAGAGCAGACACGCCGGGACCGCCCCGGTGAACGCGAAGATGCCGAGCAACCGGGCTGGCCTGGGGGAGCGGTCCGCGATCGGCCCGATCGCGATGAGGACGACGAAGGAGATGATCGTGGCGACGGTCGTCGTGAACGACGACACCGACCCGGCCGCCACCGGGATGCCGAGAAAGTGGACGTTCTTGGTGCAGTCTGCGTCGTCGGCGATGCCGGGGCAGGCCGCGGACTTGGCGATGGCGGTGATGAAAGGCCCGAAGAGGACCGTCTGGGTCGTGGTGACGAAGGCCGAGTTGGCCCAGTCGTACCAGTACCAGGACTTCTGGTACCTCGCGTTCTCGGCATACGCACGCGGGTTGGCGTCCTCGGCGACAGTCATGGGCAGAGCGTGGCACAGCGGTCAGCGCCCGAGGGCGCTAACGGCGTTGGCGGCGCGGGTGTGTCGGGCCTCAGCCGGCGAACTGCCAGTGCCACGGTTCGGGCAGCGAGCCGCCCGGCTCGGCCCAGGCCGGGTGGTACCAGCCGTAGAGCGGTCCGTTCTGCTGCATCCACTCGTAGGCGGGGGTGCCGAAGGAGTTGATCCCACCGCACAGGTCGAGGGCGATGCCCAGACCGTGCGGGCTGGTGCCCGGCGTGGCGGCCCACATGCCGCGGCTGGCCTTGACCGCATACTGCTCGCTCAACGAGCGGTATGAGTCGGTGACGCACAGTGGGTGGCCGGTCTGCTTGGCATAGAGCGCGGACAGGCTGTTGAAGGCGGCTGCGGCTCGCGGACGAAGGCTCTCGCCGGGCGCCTTCCACAGCGGGCAGAGCGCGGCGGCGGGGAGCATGCCGTTGGGGTATGCACCGTCGTTCTTGCTGCACAGCGCGCCCACGCCGGCCACGCTCTGGCCGTTGCGGGTCATCTCGGTGAGGAGTGCGTCGTATGCCGTGACCGCTTCCGGCGTGCGTGCGCCGGCGAGGATCCCGACCAGCGGCCCGGCCTTGGCGATGTCGGCAGCCTGGGCCTTGCGCAGCGTCTCCAGGAGGGCCTTCTGCTCGACGACGACGCCATCGACGGCGGTCTTGGCCGCGGCCACGTCGGCGGCCGCCTTCTCGGCCGACGTCCGGGCGACCTCGGCCCGATAGGTGGCGTCGGCCTGCTGCAGCTGCAGGGTCTGGATGTTGGCGAAGGACTGCGCCCGGGCGTCGGTGAGGTAGGACAGGTCGCCCATCGGGTTGCTGGCGTGGGCCGGGTCGTCGCCCATCGCGTCGATCACGCCGACCAGCTCGGCGGCCGACCCGCCCTCGGTGTAGGCGTAGAAGGCCCAGGCCCGCAGCCGCTGCTTCTCGGTGGCGAGCTCAGCATCTAGCCGGGTCGACAGCTCCTCGCTGTCCTTGGCCGCGGTCCGGGCGCTCGTCTCGACGGTCCGGGCCTGGGCGAGCTTGTCGAGCAGCCCGTTGGACTGCCCAGCGAGCGCGTCGAGCTTGGTGAGGACGACCGCAAGGGCGGTGTTGGACGCGGCGAGGTGGGCGCGCAGCTCGCCGGCCTGAGCGATCTGCGCGGCGAGCTGAGCAGGGGAGAGGGACTGCTCGTCACCACCGGAGCTGCCGCTGGGTGCCGTGGTGGGACTAGCGCTGGGGGACGTCGACGACGAGGTTGCCGTCCGGCTGGTCGAGGCGGATGCCTTGGGGGGTTTGGTCGAGGAGGTCACCGGCTTGGTGGACGGCGGCTTCGTCGAGGACGACGTGGTCCGCGGCGGGGTCGTCGTGGACGTCGTCGTCGAGCTCGGCGGGGTGGTGCTGGCCGGAGCCGACGTTGTCGCGGCGGTCGCCGGTGCTCGCGCGGCGGTCTGCCCGGGGGTGGGGGTCTCGGTCGCCGTGGCGGCCGGGGCCAGCAGCAGCAGGGCGGCCAGGGCGCCAGGAACCGCACCGGCGGCGACAGTCGCCCGCGTCCTGCGCCTCACGTCTACCGCCTCGGTCCTGCCATCCCCGCCACTCGGGGGCCGACCCCCGAGTCCTGACCTCCCGAGCGTACCTGTCGGGCACCGGTTGCGCGCCCGCTCATTCCAGGTTGGTCCGAACGGGTGGCCGGGTCCAGCCGCGCGGACGACCCCGCGCCCCGGGCGCGAGCCGAGGACCCCGGCATACGAGCCGGCCGGCGCCCGGCAACCGATCCGAATATCTGCGCCTTACCGGACGGGGATACCCGACGGGTTACCCGACCGGAAGTGCTGCACGGACAACACTCCCGGTCCGGTAACCAGCGCGGTAACTCGTCAGCGCAACGCTCGGGATGCCATACGACCGATCCCCGGCCGGCGATCACTGGCCGGCGTTGTGTGGATGCCACTGGCCGGCGTTGGATGCCACTGGCCGGCGGAGGTCCGCACGCCAGTCGATCGACTCACCTCTGGCCGGCCCCCCGGTGCTACAGGCCAGCGAAGCGTCCGCGCGCCAGTGCACGACGGCGGCGGCCCGTCCGACCGTGCCTCGTGCCCAGCGCGAGACTCCGCGAACGTAGGGAACCGGCCACCCGCACCGGTTACCGGACGGGTTACCGGACCGGAAGTGCTGTACTCACAACACCTTCGGCTCGGTAACCCGTGCGGTAACCCGTCAGCACAGTGCGCGGGATGAGGGCGACCGGTCTGCCAGCATGACCACATGACCGTGACCGCCGCACCCGAGAAGGCCCAGCCCACGTTCATTCGCAGCGACTACATCGTGCTCGGTGGCGGAGCGGCCGCTGTCCTCGCCGCAGCAGTCACGCACTACGCCGGAGCGGGCAACGTCCTGCCCTTCCTCTGCTCCGCAGCCGCAGTCACGCTCCTCGCAGCGCTCGTCGGACGCTCCGTGGAGCAGCTCGGTGACCGCTTCGGTCCCGGAGCCACCGGTGTCCTGCAGTCAGCGCTCGGCAACCTACCCGAGCTGTTCATCGCTCTCTTCGCGCTCAAGGCCGGCCTCGTGGGTGTGGTGCAGGCGGCGCTCGTCGGCTCCATCCTGGCCAACCTGTTGCTCGTCCTCGGGATGTGCTTCCTCGTCGGCGGGCTCAAGCACGGAACCCAGAAGCTGGACTCGGCGCGGGCCCGGCAGATCATCGTGCTCATGGTCCTGTCGGTGGCGGCCATGGTGATCCCCTCGATCGCGCACTACATCCACGCGCCGGCGAGCAGGCACGAGTCGACCTTCTCGATGATCGTGGCCGGCGTGCTCCTGCTCCTCTTCTGCCTCATCCTCCCGGCCTCGCTCCGGCGTCAGTCGGGCGAGGAGGCGTCCGCGCCGGAGGAGTCGATGCACCAGGAGGCGCCGCGCTGGCCGATCTGGCTCGCCGTCACCCTGCTGGCCGTGGCCGCGGTGCTCGCCGCGTTCGTCTCGGACTGGTTCGTGTCGGCGCTGGAGCCGGCGATGAGCTCGTTCGGTATCTCGGACGCCTTCGCCGGTCTGGTCGTCGTGGCCATCGCCGGCAACGCGATCGAGAACGTCGTCGGCATCCAGCTGGCGGCAGCGAACCGGTCCGAGTACGCGTTCTCCGTCGTCATCAACAGCCCGCTGCAGATCGCCCTGGTCCTGGCTCCGCTCCTCGTGGTCCTCTCCAAGGTCTTCGGGTTCGCGGCCCTGACCCTCGTGTTCTCCCCGATGCTCGTCGTCTCCCTGGTCATCGCCGTCATCATCACGGCGTTCATCACCTTCGACGGCGAGTCGGACTGGATCGAGGGTGCGGCCCTCATCGCGCTGTACGTCGTCATCGCGACCGTGTTCTGGTGGGGCTGAGCGTCATCCACAGACCCATGACACGGGGTGCGTCGTCCACAGGACGATGTATGCCGGGTGGTCCGGTGTCAGGGTGCTCGGCCAGATTGGCGCCATCACCGAGCGAAGGGGAGGCCCGAGATGGCCGTCGAAGAGGACAACGTCGTGCACCTGTGTGGCCGGGTGTCGGCCGTGGACCCGCCACGTGAGCTGCCGAGTGGGGACAGCGTGGTCACCCTGCGGGTGGTCGTGCCACGCCCTGCGCGCGCAGCGGGCCCGAGACAGCGGACCAAGGACAGCCCGCCGCCCCGGACTCAGGTCGACACGATCGACGTGGCCTGCTGGAGCGCCATGACCCGTCGGACCGCCGCCGGCCTGGCCGCCGACGACCGGGTCGAGGTCGAGGGCGCGCTGCGCCGCCGGTTCTTCCGCGCCGGCGGGGCTCCGGCGAGCCGCTACGAGGTCGAGGCCAGCCGGTTGCGCCGGGTCACGCCGGCGTCGACTGCTTGACGAACGGGATGAGCTCGACGTCACGGAGTGCGACCTCGTCGGCGGTCGCATAGCCCAGGTCTCCGGTGAGCCGGCCGGCTGCACGCAGGTCGGCTTCCGCCTGCCGCACCGCGGCGGTGACCTCGTCGGGACCGGCGAGCACCGCAGACGTGATCTGCGATCGCATCCCGACCTTGGCGTCCGACTTGGCCTTGCGCACCTGGGACAGGGCGAGGCCCACGGCGGTCAGGACGGCTGGGTCGCCGGCCTCGCCCGGTGCGACCTCCTCGGGGGTCGGCCACGACGTGCGGTGCACCGAGCCCTCGTGCCACCACGACCAGACCTCCTCGGTGACGTAGGGGAGGAACGGAGCGAAGAGCCGGAGCAGGGTGTCGAGGGCGATCCGCAGTGCGGCGCGCGCGCTCGCGGCCGCCTCCGGCCCGTGCGCCTCGTAGGCCCGGTCCTTGACCAGCTCGAGGTAGTCGTCGCAGAACGTCCAGAAGAAGGTCTCGGTCGCGTCGAGGCTCCTGGTGTAGTCCCAACGCTCGAAGCTGGCCGTGGCGGTGTCCACGACCTCGGCCAGCGTCGTGAGCATCGACCGGTCGAGCGGGTCGGTGACCAGGGCGTGCAGGTCGCCCTCGGCCGCGCCGAAGCCGAGCGCGAACTTGCTGGCGTTGAGGACCTTGATGGCGAGGCGACGCCCCACCTTCATCTGGCCGATGTCGTATGCCGCGTCGGTCCCGAGGCGCATGCTGGCGGCCCAGTAGCGGACCGCGTCGGAGGAGTGCTCTCGGACGACGTCCTCGGGCGTCACGACGTTGCCCTTGGACTTGGACATCTTCTTGCGCTCCGGGTCGAGGATCCAGCCGCTGATGGCGGCGTTGGTCCACGGCGCCGAGCCGTGCTCGTAGTACGAGCGGACGACCGTCGCGAAGAGCCAGGTCCGGATGATGTCGTGCGCCTGCGGCCGGACGTCCATGGGGAAGACCAGGTCGAAGTCAGACGGCTTGCCGGCCTCCCGTCCGCGCCAGTTCCCCGCGATCTCGGGGGTGAGCGAGGAGGTGGCCCAGGTGTCGAGCACGTCGGGGTCGCCGATGAAGCCGCCCGGCCGGCCACGCTGGTCCTCGGTGTAGCCCACCGGGGCCTCGGCGGCCGGGTCGACCGGCAGCGCCGACTCCTCAGGGCAGATGACGGCGTCGTAGCGCGGCTCGCCCTCGTCATCGAGGGGGTACCACACCGGGATCGGCACGCCGAAGAACCGCTGACGGCTGACCAGCCAGTCCCCGTTGAGACCGGCGACCCAGTTGGCATAGCGGGAGCGCATGAACGGCGGGTGGAAGTCGATCGACAGGCCCTGACCGACGAACTTGTCGTTGAGGGCCGCGTCGCGTCCGCCGTTGCGGATGTACCACTGACGGCTCGTGACGATCTCCAGCGGCTTCTCGCCGCGCTCGTAGAAGTTGGCCTTGCGCTGGGTCGGGGTTGGCTCGCCGTCCAGGTCGCCGGACTCGCGCAGCGCCGCCACGATGGCCGCTCGGGCGGCGAACGCCGTCTTGCCGGCCACCTGCTCGGCGAACAGGTCTGCTCCCGGTCCACCGGAGATCCACTCCGGCGTCTCGGCCTGGATCCGCCCGGTGCGCGTGACGATCGACCGGGTGGGAAGCCGCAGCTCACGCCACCACAGGACGTCGGTGAGATCACCGAACGTGCAACACATGGCGATCCCGGCGCCCTTGTCCATCTCCGCGCCGGGATGCGGCAGGACGGGGATCTTGACCCCGAACAGAGGTGAGGTGACGGTCGTCCCGAACAGTCCGGCATACCGCTCGTCGTCGGGGTGCGCGATGAGCGCGACGACGGCCGGGATCAGCTCGGGGCGGGTCGTCTCGATATGGACCGGCTCGCCGCCGGGCCGGTGGAACGCGACCCGGTGATAGGCGCCCGGGTAGTCCCGGGCCTCGAGCTCGGCCTGGGCGACGGCGGTCTGGAAGGTGACGTCCCACAGGCCGGGGGCCTCGGCCTGGTAGGCCTCGCCCCGGGCCAGGTTCCGGAGGAACGCCTGCTGGGACGTGGCCCGCGAGTGGGCGTCGATGGTGCGGTAGGAGATGTCCCAGTCGAGACTGAAACCCATTCGGCGGAAAAGGGACTCGAACGCCTTCTCGTCCTCGACGGTCAGCACGTCACACAGCTCGATGAAGTTCTGGCGGCTGATCGGCTGCTCGTCGGCGGACCTGGTGCTCTTGGCGTCGCCGCGGTGCGGTGGCTGGAAGTCCGCGGCATACGGGAGGGAGGAGTCGCCCCGGACACCGAAGTAGTTCTGCACCCGCTTCTCGGTCGGGAGGCCGTTGTCGTCCCAGCCGATCGGGTAGAAGACGTGGAAGCCGCGCATCCGCTTGTAGCGGGCCATGCAGTCGGTGTGCGTGTAGGAGAACACGTGGCCCATGTGCAGGCTGCCGCTGGCCGTCGGCGGAGGGGTGTCGACCGAGAAGACGCTGGCCCGGCCCTCCTTGTGGGCGGCCTCGCGGTCGAAGGCGTAGGTCCCCTGCTCCTGCCATACGGCGGTCCACCGGTCCTCGATGCCGTCCAGGGACGGCCGCTCGGGGATGGACTCGACGGGGGAGGGGGGCGCTGCACACATGGCTGTGATTCTGCCAGTCCGGATGCCGGGCGCTCACGAGGGTTTCGCGCCGGACACCGCGTGGGGAGTCGGGATGCTCGCAGGCGCCGGGTCGGGACGTCGCCGCGGCGCGGTTAGGCTGAAACGTATGACGGAACGGCGGCCGGCCCGAGCGGCAGTCCGCGCCCGGTCCGCCGCCGAGGCCGCTCGCACCGCGGCCGAGCAGGCGCAGCACGCCCTCTGGGGCCGGGTCGCCGCACACCGCTTCCGTCCCAGAGGGCCGGCCGACCCCACCGGGTGGGGCACTGCGGAGCTGCTCGAGTGGATCGGTGCGGGCAACCGGCGACTCGTCCCGCCGCTACGCCTCGGACGTGACGTCGTCACGACGATCAACCGACTGAGCGGGGCGATGCCGGCTGAGGCTGTGCTCCTGGCCCGCGCGATCACCGACCTCGCCCCTCCGGTCGGCGTCGCGGCCGACCCGGCGCTCGTCGACGTGATCACCCGGTACCTTCCCGAGAGCATCGGGGCGTATGCCGCGCAGCCGCGCAGGCACCAAGCCGGCTCGGCCGGTGAGCAGCTTGTCGGGCAGGTGCGCCTGTTGTACCAGGCAGCCGAGGGCATCGCCCGGGCCGACGCCGAGCACAACGAGCGCGAGCTGAAGGTGCAGGCTGCCTTCCTGCGCGAACGGTTCGCCCACCTGTCGCCGAACCAGCTGGACCTGCCGCGTCCGGACCCGGTCGCCGTGCCGATCCCGGCCATCGCGGCAGGGACACCCGCCCACACCCCGAGCAGCGCTCGGGTGGCGACCGGGCTGGGTCGGGTGTTCCTCCGGGCGGACGACTCGCCCGTCGTGCTCTTCCGGTCGCCCTCGCCGGCGATCGTCGACCTCACGGCGCGGCTGGCCGTGCCCAAGGGCGTTCCCGTGCGACTGGGCTGCGTCATCGAGACGTCGGCAGGTGGCACGTCCTTCCACCACGTGACCGGTCGCCGCCTCCTCGGCGGCCGACGGCCGACCGGTTTCACGACGCCACAGTCCGACGTCGTCCTCCCGATCAGCCAGGCCGGGCTGCGCCGCGTGATCATCTACGTCCGCGGTGCGCAACGGGGCCGACCGGTGGAGACCGTCCTCTTCGTCGGTGACGCCGGCGACCGCCGCGGAAGAAGCACCGGCAGCCAGGCCGACCTGAAGACCGTCCTGACCCACCACCCCGGGGCGGCCATCACGGTGGTCGCATCGGCCCACGAGACGACCGACGGGCTGCTCCTGCGCAACGAGTCCCTCGTCTTTCCCGACCTCCGTGCCGCCGCGCGCGGGTTCGGTTTCACCGACGTGGCGTGGTTGGATCCGCACACGCCGATCGTCTGACCCTCGCCGTACCATCGGGCGGGTGACCACGAGACCGGCCCAGGGCCAGCACGTCGCCGACACCCACGACCTCATCCGGGTCAACGGCGCCCGCGAGAACAACCTCAAGGACGTCAGCGTCGAGCTGCCCAAGCGCCGGTTGACGGTGTTCACCGGGGTGTCCGGCTCGGGCAAGAGCTCGCTGGTGTTCGGGACGATCGCCGCCGAGTCCCAGCGGATGATCAACGAGACCTACAGCGCGTTCGTTCAGGGCTTCATGCCGTCCATGGCACGCCCCGATGTCGACGTCCTGGACGGGCTGACGACGGCGATCATCGTCGACCAGGAGCGGATGGGCTCCAACCCGCGGTCCACGGTCGGCACGGCCACCGACGCGAACGCCATGCTGCGCATCCTGTTCAGCCGGCTCGGGACGCCACACATCGGCCCGCCGACGGCATACTCCTTCAACGTGCCCAAGCGCACGGCGAGCGGTGTCATGAGCACCGAGAAGAGCGGCGGCCGGGTCGAGAAGAACGTCGTCCGCGACGTGGTCTACCAGGGCGGGATGTGCCCGAGGTGCGAAGGCATGGGGTCGGTCAGCGACTTCGACCTCACCGCGCTGTTCGACGAGTCCAAGTCCCTTTCCGAGGGCGCCCTGACCATCCCTGGATACAGCATGGAGGGCTGGTACGGCCGGATCTTCAGCGGCTCGGGCTTCTTCGACATGGACAAGCCGATCAGCAGGTACACCAAGAGGGAGCTGCACGACCTGCTGTACAAGGAGCCGACCAAGATCAAGGTCGAGGGCATCAACCTGACCTACGAGGGGCTGATCCCCAAGATCCAGAAGTCGATGTTGTCCAAGGACCCCGAGGCGATGCAGCCACACATCCGCGCCTTCGTGGACCGCGCGATCACGTTCACCACCTGCCCGGAGTGTGAGGGCACCCGGCTGAGCGCCGAGGCGCGGGGCTCCAGAGTCAACGGCAAGAACATCGCCGACCTCTGCGCGATGCAGATCAGCGACCTGGCGACCTGGGTCAAGCAGCTGGACGAGCCCTCGGTCGCGCCGCTGCTGACGGCCCTCAGCGAGAGCCTGGACTCCTTCGTCGAGATCGGTCTGGGCTACCTCTCACTGGACCGGTCGGCCGGAACGCTGTCCGGCGGGGAGGCGCAGCGGACCAAGATGATCCGCCACCTGGGATCCTCGCTCACCGACGTCACCTACGTCTTCGACGAGCCGACCATCGGTCTGCACCCGCACGACATCGAGCGGATGAACGAGCTGCTCCGCCAGCTGCGTGACAAGGGCAACACGGTGCTCGTTGTCGAGCACAAGCCGGAGACCATCGGGATCGCCGACCACGTCGTCGACCTGGGCCCCGGAGCCGGCTCCGGCGGGGGCACGATCTGCTTCGAGGGCACCGTGGAGGGCCTGCGCAAGAGCGACACCACGACCGGCCGGCACCTCGACGACCGGGCCCGGCTCAAGGGCTCGGTGCGCTCGGCGACCGGCGCGCTGGAGGTCCGCAAAGCGTCCACCAACAACCTGCGCGATGTCGACGTCGACATCCCCCTGGGCGTCCTGTGCGTGATCACCGGGGTGGCCGGCTCCGGCAAGAGCTCACTGGTCCATGGCTCCGTCGCCGGCCGCGACGAGGTCGTCGTCGTCGACCAGGGAGCGATCCGGGGTTCGCGACGGAGCAACCCGGCGACCTACACGGGTCTGCTGGAGCCGATCCGCAAGGCCTTCGCCAAGGCCAACGGCGTCAAACCCGCGCTGTTCAGCTCCAACTCGGAGGGGGCCTGCCCGGCCTGCAACGGGGCCGGGGTCATCTACACCGACCTGGGGGTCATGGCCACCGTCGAGTCGGTCTGCGAGGAGTGCGAGGGCAGGCGCTTCCAGGCCTCGGTGCTGGAGTTCACGTTCGGCGGCCGCAACATCAGTGAGGTGCTGATGATGTCGGTGAGCGAGGCCGAGGAGTTCTTCGGTTCCGGTGACGCCACGATCCCCGCTGCGCACGCCATCCTCGGCCGGCTCGCCGACGTCGGCCTGGGCTACCTCAGCCTGGGTCAGCCGCTGACGACGCTGTCCGGCGGCGAGCGCCAACGCCTCAAGCTCGCCACCCGGATGGCCGACAAGGGCGGCGTCTATGTCCTGGACGAGCCGACCACGGGCCTGCACCTGGCCGACGTCGAGAACCTGCTCGCCCTCCTGGACCGGCTCGTCGACTCCGGCAAGTCGGTCATCGTCATCGAGCACCACCAAGCCGTCATGGCACACGCCGACTGGATCATCGACCTCGGCCCGGGCGCCGGTCATGACGGCGGACGGATCGTCTTCGAAGGCGTGCCCTCTGACCTCGTCGCGGCCCGGGCCACCCTCACCGGCCAGCACCTCGCGGCATACGTCGCCGGCTGACCTGAACCTGCACCGCCCGACCGGGACGGGATCAGTAGGGTGACCGCCATGGACCTGCCCCGCAGCGAAGTCGACCCTGACGGCCTTCTCGAGTACTCGGTGGTCTTCACCGACCGCTCGCTCAACCACATGTCACACCGGTTCGCCGGGGTGATGGAGGAGATCCTCCAGATCCTTCGCACCACCTACAACGCCCAGTCCGCAGCCGTCGTCTCAGGTGGCGGAACGTTCGCCATGGAAGCGGTGGCACGGCAGGTCGCCGGCGGCCGGCGCACCCTCGTCGTCCGCAACGGGTACTTCTCCTACCGCTGGTCCCAGATCCTGGAGACCGGCGCGATCACCGACCAGATCACGGTGTGCCCGGCAGCGCCGGACTCCGAGCGTCGCGATGCTGCCTGGTCGCCCATGCCCGTCGACGAGCTCGTCGAGCAGATCCGCGACGTGCGCCCGGAGGTCGTCTTCGCCGCGCACGTCGAGACGGCCTCGGGGATCCTGCTGCCCGACGACTACATCCGGACCGCCGCGGCGGCCGTTCACGAGGTCGGGGGACTGTTCGTGCTGGACTGTGTGGCCTCCGGCGCGATCTGGGTGGACATGGAGGACCTCGGCGTCGACCTGCTCCTCAGCGCGCCGCAGAAGGGCTGGAGCGGATCGCCGTGCGCCGGCTACGTCATGGTGGGGGAGCGGGGCCGTGCCGCCATCGAGGAGTCGACCTCCTCGAGCTTTGCGCTGGATCTCAAGAGGTGGCTCGCGATCTCCGACGGGTATGCCGCGGGCCGGCACGGCTACCACGCGACCATGCCGACGGATGCGTTGGAGCACAACGCGGCCCAGATGCGCGAGACCGTCGACCGCGGGCTGGACGTCATGCGGGGGGCCCAGGAGGAGCTCGGAACACGGGTCCGCCGACTGCTGGCCGACCGCGGCTTCGCCTCGGTGGCCGCGGACGGGTTCGCCGCGCCGTCCGTCGTTGTCGTGCACACCGCTGATCCCGACCTCAAGAACGGCGCGCGGTTCATCGAGGCGGGCCTGCAGATCGCCGGGGGAGTGCCCCTCATGTGTGGCGAGCCCGAGGACTTCTCGACCTTCCGGCTCGGCCTGTTCGGGCTGGACAAGCTCGGTGACATCGACGGGACGGTCGCCCGGCTCGAGGCTGCCCTGGACCGGATCGGCGCCGTCACGCCCGCCTAGCCAGCCCTTACCGGCATACGGCGACGGCCCGGCCGAACCTCGACATCGCGAGGTTCGGCCGGGCCGTCGGCACGAGCCAGATCAGGCGGACGCGGCGGCGTCCTGTCCGGCGGCGCGCGTGATGTGGATCCAGATCTGCTTCATGAGCGGCTGGTCACTCTGGGAGCTGAAGTCCTTGCGACCGATGAGGACGTTCATCTCCGGCATGTAGCCGGCGGCGCTCCCGACCGGGGTGTTGTACCGAAGCGCGCGGTAGTTCTTCACCTCGCGCTGGGTGCCGTCGACCGAGGTGGCGACGATGTCGACGAAGTCGCCCTGGGCGATCCCGCGCGCCTCCATGTCGGCCTCGTTCATGAAGACCAGCTCACGGATGTTCTTGACCCCGCGGTAGCGGTCGTTGTTGGAGTAGATGGTGGTGTTCCACTGGTCATGCGACCGCATGGTCTGCAGCACGAGCATGGTCGGGTCGTCCGGGATCACCTTCGGCAGCGCGGCGAGTGAGAACTCGGCCTTGCCCGACGGTGTGTGGAACTCCAGGTCGCGAGCCGGCTGCGGGATCCGGAAGCCGACGGACTTCTCCGTCACGAGCTGGTTGAAACCCTCGAACCCCGGCAGGACCGCGGCCATGGTGTCGCGGATCCGGTCGTACCGCTCGATGTACCACTCCCACGGCGTCTCGCTGTCCGGCATCGCACCGCGAGCCATCCCGGCGATGATGGCGCACTCGGACTTCAGGTTCTTGGACGCCGGGCGGCGCTTGCCGAACGACAGGTGCACCATGCTCATGGCGTCCTCCACCGTGACGCCCTGGTTCTCGCCGTCCTGCATGTCCTTCTCGGTGCGGCCCAGGCAGGGCAGGATGAGCGCCTTCTTGCCGTGGACCAGGTGGCTGCGGTTGAGCTTGGTGCTCACCTGGACGGTGAGCTCGAGCTTCTCCATGCCGGCCGCCGTGTAGTAGGTGTCGGGCGCGGCCATGACGAAGTTGCCGCCCATCCCGACGAACACCTTCAGCGTGCCCTCGTGCATGGCCTCGATCGAGGTCACCGTGTCCATGCCGTGGTCGCGTGGCGGGTCGATCTTGCACACCTCGGCCAGCTTGTCGAGGAACGCGTCGTCGGGCCGGTGGTCGATCCCGCAGGTGCGGTTGCCCTGCACGTTGCTGTGACCACGGACCGGGGACGGACCGGCGCCCGGACGTCCGATGTTGCCGCGCAGGAGCAGCAGGTTGACGATCTCCCGGGCGTTGTCGACGCCGTGCTCGTGCTGCGTGACGCCGAGGCACCAGCTGATGATCGACTTGCCGGACTTGATGTAGATGTCCGAGACCTTCTGCAGCTCCTCGAGCGTGAGACCGGACTCGAGCACGAGCTGGTCCCAGGTGGTCGCCTCGAGAATCGCCTTGTAGTCCTCAAAGCCCGACGTGTGCTCGTCCAGGAACGCCTGGTCGAGCACCGACGGGTCGTCCTTGGAGGCCTCGAGGGTGGCCTTGGCCATGGCGCGGATGAGCGCCAGGTCACCGCCGGGGCGCACCTGCAGGTTGAGCGTGCTGGTGGGGGTGCTCCGGTTGAGCGCCATGTCCAGGAAGTCGTGCGGCACGATGGTCTTGGTCTCGGCGACCTCGACGAACGGGTTGATGTGCACGATCTGCGCGCCCCGCTTGTAGGCCTCGGCGAGCGAGGTGATCATGCGCGGTGCGTTGGAGGAGGCGTTCACGCCGAGGATGAAGAGCGCGTCGGCCTCGTCCCAGTCCTCGAGGTCGCAGGTGCCCTTGCCGGTGCCGATCGACGCCGTCAGGGCCCGGCCGGAGGCCTCGTGGCACATGTTCGAGCAGTCCGGCAGGTTGTTGGTGCCGAGCTCACGAGCCATCAGCTGGTAGAGGAAGGTCGCCTCGTTGCTCAGCCGCCCCGAGGTGTAGTAGGCGGCCTGGTTGGGGTTGCTCAGCTTGCGGAGCTCCTCACCGGCGAGCTTGAACGCGTCCTCCCAGCTGATCGGCACGTAGTGGTCGGTCGCCGCGTCGTAGACCATCGGGTCGGTGAGGCGACCCTGGTCCTCCAGGTCGAAGTCGGTCCATGCGGCGAGCTCGGTGACCGAGTGCTTGGCGAAGAAGGCGGCACCGACCCGCTTGGGCGTCATCTCCCAGGTGGTGTGCTTGACGCCGTTCTCGCACAGGTCGAGCTTCAGGCCGTGCTGGTCGTCGGGCCAGGCGCAACCGGGGCAGTCGAACCCCTTGATCGGCTGGTTCATCTTGAGCATGGCGATGCTGCCACGGCCCAGCTCGCGCTGCTTGATCAGCACCTGGGTGACCGAGACACCGGCGCCCCAGCCGGCAGCCGGGTGGTGGTAGTCCTCCTGGCTCCAGACGCCGTCGGTGAGCGGGCCGAACCCGCCCTGTCGCGGCACGTTGGGCATCAGGCCCTTGGCGAACAGCGGCGTCACCAAGGCGGTCGGCACCGAGACGTGCTCTGCGGGGCCGGTGGCGTCCGTAGCGAGAGCTTCCGAGCGGGCGACGTCTTCATGAATGGTCATATGGATCCCGTCCTGGGGGTCGAGGAAAGCCGCACAAACCGTGCATCAGCGGGGCACTTGACGGTCGACAAGCCGTGTCGGCCATGCACCAAAGAGTGGTTGACACGTCGTGCGTCGATGGTAGCCACGAGACCTGCGAGACACCCGGCCGCCACGGGTGCAGAACGCCGATAATCGACATTATGTCAAGTGATTGACGGGCGACCGATGCAGACCTTCCCCGCGGGTGCCGATCCAGAGCGTCCAGACATCCGCAGGTGCGGTCAGATGAAGTAGAGCGTCTCCCGCATCTGCTGAGTGGGTTGTCCAGGGTGCCGATCATCGCGACTTATGGCCTGAGTGACGTTCGCGATCTGCACCCGTCGCTGCCGACACGTTAACGTCGGACTGTGAGCCTGCGGATAGGTCTGTCAGCCGAGTTCGAGATCCAGGTCGGGCCGTCCGACACCGCCACAGCGGTCGGTAGCGGCGACCTGGAGGTCCTCGGGACCCCGCGCGTGGTGGCCCTGGTCGAGCAGGCCACCGTGCAAGCGGTCTCAGGGCACCTGTCCCCCGGCCAGACCACCGTCGGGACCGAGATTGCGCTCCGACATCGCCGGGCGAGCCTTCCCGGCGCGCGCGTCGTTGTCGCGGCCGAGCTCGTCGAGGTCGATGGGAGCCGGCTCGGGTTCCGCGTCACCGCCCACGAGCAGGGAGCCCTCGTCGCGGACGGGACCGTGCATCGTGCCGTCGTGGACAGTGACCGGTTCATGCGCGGCCTTATGAGTCGATAACCGAAATATCGCACCCGAGCGACCGCAAGATCGGCTGCACTGGTCTGAGCCCACCGCACATGCGGTTAGATGTGCCTCATGCCGTCTTATGCCGTCAAAGAAGCCGCAGACCTGCTCGGGGTCAGCGACGACACCGTCCGACGCTGGATCGACGCCGGGAAGCTGCAGGCTGCCGACCGCGCAGAGCACAACGGACGGGTTGCCATCGACGGTGCCGTGCTGGCCAAGTTCGCCCAGCAGCTGGCCGCCGAGGCACCCACCCCGGAGGCCCGCCCCGTCGTCTCGGAGTCCGCACGCAACCGGTTCACCGGGCTGGTGACGCGGGTCGTCCGCGACACCGTCATGGCGCAGGTCGACATCCAGGCCGGACCGCACCGCATCGTCTCCCTCATGAGCCGGGAGGCCGCAGACGACCTCGGCCTCGAGCCCGGCGTGCTGGCCATCGCGGCCGTCAAGTCCACCAACGTCGTCATCGAAGTACCGGGCCCCCACCGAATGGAGAACCACTCATGACCCGTATGCCGTACCGCCACCTCGCCGCAGCCGCCGTCCTGGCGACCGCGCTCGCCACCACGGCGTGTGGCTCCAGTGGCGACTCGGGGGCGAGCAGCACCACGACCTCGACGACCTCCTCGACCACGTCCTCCGCGGCCGCGGTGTCCGGCACGGTCACGGTGTTTGCCGCCGCCTCGCTCAAGGAGGCGTTCACGACCCTGGGCACCCAGTTCGAGTCGGCCCACCCCGGCACCAAGGTCGTCTTCAACTTCGGTCCGAGCTCGGGCCTGGCGACGAGCATCGTCGGCGGTGCCCCGGCGGACGTCTTCGCCTCGGCGAGCCAGAAGAACATGGACCAGGTCACCGCCGCCAGCCTCGCGACCAACCCCACGCCGTTCGTCAGCAACGTCATGGAGATCGCTGTGCCCGCCGCCAACCCGGCCCACATCGACTCCGTCGACGACCTGGCGAAAGCCGGGGTCAAGGTGGCCCTCTGTCAGGCCCAGGTCCCGTGTGGCACTGTTGCCGCCAAGGTCTTCAGCAACGCCAAGCTCACCGTCAAGCCCGTCTCCCAGGAGGTCGACGTGAAGTCCGTCCTCACCAAGGTGAGCCTCGGCGAGGTCGACGCGGGCGTGGTCTATGTGACCGACGTCCGCACGGCCGGCGACAAGGTCAAGGGCATCGAGATCCCGAGCGACGTCAACGCGTCGACGACCTACCCGATCGTCACCCTGACCAAGGCCCCCAACGCCGCGGCTGCCGCAGCGTTCACGGCATACGTGCTGTCGGCCGACGGCCAGGCCGTCCTGACGGCGGATGGTTTTGCCAAGCCCTGAGCCGCGATCGGCCCAGCAGGTCCGCTCACTGACCGATCGCGGTCGGGCTCCCTGGCCCTTGGCCATCCCGGCCGCGATCGGCGCGACCTTCCTGCTCCTGCCCCTCCTCGGTCTGCTCGTCCGCGCACCCTGGCGCGGGCTGCTACGGATCCTCGCTGACGACACGGTTCGTCAGGCGCTGCTGCTCTCACTGTTCAGCGCCACGGCGGCGACCGCCGTGGCCGTCGTCCTCGGCGTGCCGCTGGCCTGGGTCCTGGCTCGCTCGACGGGTCGGGCCAGTGCCCTGCTCCGTGGCTTGGTGACCCTCCCCCTCGTCCTGCCACCCGTGGTCGGCGGCGTCGCGCTGCTCCTCGTCCTCGGCCGCACCGGCCTGGTCGGACGGTGGCTGGACGCGTGGTTCGGGTTCACCCTCCCGTTCACGACCGCCGGCGTCGTCGTCGCCGAGACGTTCGTCGCGATGCCGTTCCTCGTCATCACCCTCGAAAGCGCGTTCCGGTCGGCGGACCGCGGTCTGGAGGAGGCCGCCTTCACCCTGGGCGCGTCTCGGCTCACCGTGTTCCGCCGGGTGACCCTCCCCCTCGTGGCCCCGGCGCTCGGAGCAGGCGCTGTCCTGTGCTGGGCTCGCGCGCTCGGCGAGTTCGGTGCCACGATCACCTTCGCCGGCAACTTCCCCGGCAAGACCCAGACCATGCCGCTGGCGGTCTACCTCGCCATGGAGACCGATCCCGAGGCGGCGATCGCTCTGTCACTCGTCCTCCTCGCCGTCTCGATCGCGGTCCTCGCCGGACTCCGCGAGCGCTGGCTGGGGTCCGGGGCTGCCCGATGAGCCGGACCATCGCGTATGCCGGTCCCGTCCGGTCCGGGCGCCGCGGGCTCGCCTTGACCGGACGGGTCAGTCGTGGCGACTTCGATGTCACGGTGGCCATCGAGGCCCGTCCCGGCGAGGTGCTGGCGATCCTCGGACCCAACGGCGCCGGCAAGTCGACTCTGCTGCGGGCCATCGCCGGGCTCTCGCCGCTCGCGGACGGGCGGATCACCCTGGACGGGCTGACCCTCGACGACACGGCTACCGGTGAGTTCCTCGCGCCGCAGGAGCGTCCGGTGGCCGTCGTCTTCCAGGACCAGCGGCTGTTTCCCCACCTCAGCGTCACCGACAACGTCGCCTTCTCGGCCCGGTCCGGCGGCACCGACCGGCGGGTGGCCAAGGCCCGCGCTCTGGAGTGGCTCGGGCGGCTCGGGCTGAGTGACCTCGCCGATCGCCGTCCACGGGCCCTGTCCGGAGGGGAGGCTCAGCGGGTCGCCCTGGCGCGGGCGCTGGCCTCCGAACCCCGAGCCCTGCTCATGGACGAACCCATGTCGGCGCTGGACTCCCGCACCCGGGTGGAGGTGCGGGCCGAGCTGCGTCGGCACCTGCGGACCTTCGAGGGTCCGGTCCTGCTCGTCACCCACGACCCGCTGGAGGCGATGATCCTGGCCGACCGGATCGTCGTCGTCGAGGCAGGTCGGGTCGTCCAGCAGGGCACCCCGGTCGAGGTCGCGCGACACCCTCGCACCGACTACGTCGCTCGCCTCGTCGGGCTCAACCTGTATGCCGGTACCTTCGACGCGGCGACCGGCAGCGTGGCACTGGACGGTGGCGGCAAGCTGGTGACCACCTCGGGGCCGGACGCCGGCGAGCCTGCCCTCCGGGGCGAGCGAGCCCTCGTGGTCCTGCGCCCGTCGGCGATCACCGTCCACCCGGACCATCCGGGACCGGGCAGCGCACGCAACGTGTGGTCCGGTGAGGTGGTCGACCTCGAGCTGGTCGCCGACCGGGTCAGGGTCCAGGTGGTCGGACCGCCCGATGCCCTCGTCGACCTCACGGCGGCCGCAGTGGCCGAGCTCGACCTGCACCCTGGCTCCAGAGTCTGGCTGTCGGCCAAGGCCACCGAGACCGAGGCCTTCGCCGAATAGTCTGACCGCCATGACGTTCTCGATCGTCGCCCGGCAGGGCAACGCCTACGGCATCGCGGTCGCGAGCAAGTTCCTCGCTGTCGGCTCGGTGGTCCCTGGTGCCCGGCTCGGCGTCGGCGCCGTCGCGACCCAGTCCTTCGCCCGCGTCGCGTACATCCCCGAGCTGCTGGAGTCGCTCGCCTCGGGCCAGGACGCGGCGGCCGCACTGCAGTCGAGGACGGCTGCGGACGACCTGCGAGCCGAGCGCCAGGTCGGCGTCGTCGGCTCCCAGGACGCGGCCACCTTCACCGGCTCCGGCTGTATGCCGTGGGCGGGCGGGGTATGCGCCAGCGGCGACGACACGGCATACGCGATCCAGGGCAACATCCTCGTCGGACCCGAGGTGGTCCGCGACATGGAGGCCGCGTGGCTCGGGTCCGCGGGGCAGGGCCTCACCTCACGGCTGCTGGTCGCCCTGCTCGCCGGCGACGCGGCAGGAGGCGACGCCCGGGGACGGCAGAGCGCCGCCCTGTATGCCGTGGAGCCGGGCGAGGGCTATGACGCCAGTGGTGTGCTCGCCGACTTGAGGGTCGACGACCACCCAAGCGCACCAACGGAACTGGCCCGCATCCACGAGCTGCATACGCTCTACTTCGGCCGCCCAGAAGGCGTCCGACCACTTGCGGGCGACCTCGGCGCCGAGGTCCGACGCCGCCTGGACGCACTCGGCCTCAGCGGCGGTGAGACCGCCGAGGACCTGGCCCGCTGGGCCGGCGAGGTCAACCTGGAGATGCGCCTCTCCCCCGACGGCATCGACCGGCGGGTTCTCGTCGAGCTGCGGGCCGCCACGCCGTGATCAGGTGTCGTTGGCCGGGCGGTCGACGACCCACCACGCGGCATACGGGCCGAGCCAGACCTGCCCGTCGGCACCCCAGGTGACCATGTGCCCGCCGAGCGCGTTGACCGGCGCCGTCATCCCCGCCGCGGTGAAGTGCTCGGAGGGGAAGGGTCGCCAGCCGTCGGTCACGTTGTAGAGCCCGATGAGCGGGCCGCTCGGGTGCCGTTTGACGACCGCAAGGACGCCGTCGTCGACGCCGGGGATGACGTGGGCGACGGCCGAGGCGTGGAGCTCGGGCAGGGCGGCCCGGACGCGCGCGAGATGGGCCAGGGAGCTGAACACCTTGCCCGCGATGGTGGTCAGGTCGTCCCGGGTCGCGGCCAGCGTCCAGTCCAGCCGCGGACGGTGCGCCCAGCGGTTGTCCTCCTCGTGACCGGGCTCGGCGGCCCAGGCGGGGTCGTCGGGCATCGCGAGCTCGTCGCCGCTCCAGATCACCGGCAGACCACCCCAGCCGTAGACCAGGGCGTGGGCCAGGAAGAGACGAGCGAGCCCCTCCTCGCGGGCCGGGGCGCCGGCGATCGTCGGGTCGAGGCCCACCAGCGAAGCCGCCGTCCCACTCGTCCGCTTGTCGCCGGTCTCCGGGTTGAACTGGAAGACCAGGCCCCTCCCCCACGACCCGGGGAAGTCACCGGCAAACCAGTCCGCGAGGTAGCGCCGGTGCTCGAAGCCGTTGACCCCGGCGTCCGCGGCGTCGCCGTCGTCGATCGCCCAGCCGATGTCGTCGTGGCACCGCAGGTAGGTGATCCAGGTACCACCGGGCGGTGACTCCGGCAGTGCCCCGAGGGCCTGCTTGGCCAGTCGCGCGTCACCCGTCGCGAGCATGCTCCAGGCCTGCACCATGAGCGAGTTGTGGTAGGCGAGGTCGCTCACCCTGCCCACATGCCGACCGGTGCCGAGGTACGGGACCAGGTCGCGCGGGCCGACGATGGCCTCGGCCTTGAAAACTGTTGCGGGGCAAGCGATTCGGGCGACGGCGCGAAGGACCTGAGTCAGCTCGTGGACCTCTGGCTGGTTCTGGCAGTTGGTGCCGAGCCGCTTCCAGGTGAACGCGATGGCATCGAGGCGCAGCACCTCCACGCCGAGGTTGGCGAGGAAGCAGATGATGTCGGCGTACTCGACGAGGACCTCGGGGTTGGCCCAGTCGACGTCCCACTGCCACTCGTTGAACGTCGTCCACACCCACCCGCGGACGTCGTGGTCCCAGGTGAAGTTGCCGGGCGCGAAGTCGGGGAACACCTCGGGCAGCGTGGCCTCGAAGGCGTCCGGCTCGGTGCGGTCGGGGAAGATCCGGAAATAGTCCAGGTAACGCTGCTCCCCCGCCTGCGCCCGGCGGGCCCACTCGTGCTCCTTGGCGACATGGTTGAGCACGAGGTCCAGGACCACCGAGATCCCTTGTGCCTGAAGCGAGCTGGTGAGGTTGCGCAGGTCGTCGGTGGTGCCGAGGTCGGGCCGGATGGTCCGGTAGTCGGCCACGGCATACCCGCCGTCGTTGTCGCCGTCCCGGGGAAGCAGCAGCGGCATGAGGTGCAGGTAGCGCACGCCGAGCTCGGCGAGGTAGTCGGCCTTGCCCGCGACCGCCGACAGGTCGCCGGCGAACCGCTCGGCGTAACACGCGTAGCCGACCATCTCGGGGCGCTGCAGCCAGTCCGGCTCGAGCAACCGGCGTTGGTCCAGGTCGCGGAGGTCCTCGGGCCGGACGCCGTATGCCGTGGCCGCCAGCCCGACGAGCCGGGCCCCGAGCTCGTCGGCCCGCCCGGGGTAGATCGCCTCGAGCGCGGACCGCAGGTCGGGCCACCAGCGCTCGACGCGCAGGCCGATGGTGCGACGGTCGTCAGGGGCGTCCGGCAGGGCCGCGACGATGGCGGCCTCGACGGCCGCGGGCAGGGTGAGCAGGGTCATGGAGGTCATTGAACCGCAGCGCTACTCAAATCGGCTCGGGTCGCCCGCACCGACGCGAACCACCTCCGGCGCATCCCCGGACAGGTCCACGACCGTCGTCGGCTCCAGGCCGGCATCGCCGGAGTCCAGGACGATGTCGACCTGGTGGTCGAGCTCCTCCTTGACCGTCCACCCGTCGGTCAGCGGCTCGGTCTGGCCCGGCAGGATCAGGGTGCTGGACAGCAGCGGCTCGCCCAGCTCGGCGAGGAGTGCCTGCACGACCCGGTGGTCCGGGATCCGCACGCCGACCGTCTTCTTCTTGGGGTGCAGGAGTCGCTTGGGCACCTCGCCGGTGGCGGGCAGGATGAACGTGTAGGGACCCGGAGTCGCCGCCTTGACCGCCCGGAAGCCGGCGTTGTTGATCTGGACGAACTGGCCCAGCTGGGCGAAGTCGCGGCAGACCAGCGTGTAGTGGTGCTTGTCATCGAGCCGCCGGATGTCGCGGATCCGGTCCTTGGCACCCTGGTTGCCGAGCATCGCGCCGAGCGCGTAGCCGGAGTCGGTCGGGTAGGCGATCAGCCCGCCGTCGCGCAAGGCCTGCACGGCTTGGGCCAGGGCGCGTGGCTGGGGGTTGTCGGGGTGGACCTCGAGGTACCGGGCCATGTGTCGTCCTTCCGTATGCCGCGCGGTGAATGTGATTGTGCCGCAGTCGTGCTCGTATGCCGGTCAGCCGGCGACCATGTTGATGGGCGTCCCCAGCAGGACGGTGCGGGACACGGTGCAGAGCCGGTCGTGGGACATGGCGATCGCTCGGGGCAGCATCTCGCGGGCCTTGTCGCCGTCGTCGCCGTCGGGGAAGCGCACCGTGAACGTCACCCGGATGTCGCTGAGGTGGTTGCCCTGCTCGTCCTTGACCTTGTCCCCCTCCGACACGATGTCGAAGGAGGTGGGTTCGGCCCGCTTGCTCGTGATGAAGTCGACGTCGACGGCACTGCACCCGGCAATGGCGGTGAGGAGCAGCTCGACCGGCGTGAAGTCGCTCGACTCTCCCCCGCCGATGGTGATCGTGCCACCGCGAGCATTGGTCACGGCATACGTGCCCTTGCCCGTCCGGGTCATCGTCACGCTGCGGTGACCCTGCCCGGTACCTCCGGTCTGCTCCTCGTCGGCCATGTCACGAACCCCATTTCTCGGCGATGGCGCGCACGACCTTCACGTCGCGCCACGTGGTGGTGAGCCCGGTGATCTTCTCGATCCGGGTGTTGGTCAGCTTGAGCTTGTGGAAGTCGACGGTGAGGTCGGCGACGACGTCGGCGCCGATGACCCTGGCCCGCTCCCCCGGCTGGTCCCAGCCGTCGAGGAGCGCAGTGGCGGCAGCGGGCACCGGGGCGCTGGCGAACGCCACGTAGCGCCGGGACTCCGTGCCGTGCAGGGAGGGCAGGGCGTCGATCGCCGCCATCAAGGTGCTGAGCTGCGCGGGGGTGCGGACAATGGCCGGGACGTCGAACCCGGCCCAGCCGCTCAGCACCCGGTGCAGCTCACCGGACACCTTGGGGACCGATCGCAGGGACGACGTCACCCGGACGTTGCCGCTCTGGATGTGGGTCTCGACGTCGCCGAACCCGTTGTCCGACAACGCCGCTCGCAGGTCGGCCATCTTGACGAACCGGCCGCCCACGTTGACGGCGCGCAGGAAGGCGACGTAGGACGGCATACGGTCAGTCTCTCAGACCCGCCACCCCCTAGGGTGACCTCATGAGCGCACCCGAGGTCCCCAGTGGTCACCTGGTCCTGCTCCGTCACGGTGAGACCGAGTGGTCCAGGTCGGGCCGGCATACCGGACTGACCGACGTCCCCCTCACCGCCAACGGTGAGGTCCTCGCGCGGGCCGCCGGGGCCCTCCTCACCGACTTCCACTTCACGACGGTCCTCTGCTCGCCGCTCCTGCGCGCTCGGCGCACTGCGGAGCTGGCCGGCCTGCACGCCGAGGTCGACCCGGACCTGGTGGAGTGGGACTACGGCGGCTATGAGGGCCTGACGACCGCTCAGATCCGCGCCGACCTGGGGCACGACTGGAGCGTGTTCCGCGACGGTGTCGTGCCCGGGGCGACACCCGGCGAGACCGTGGAGGAGGTCGCCGCCCGGGCATCTCGGGTTCTGGCGCGCGTCATCCCGGCGTTGGCCACCGGCGACGTCGCCCTCGTCGGGCACGGCCACTGCCTGCGCATCCTCACCGCGACCTTCCTGCGCCAGGAGACCCGGATGGCCGCCCAGATCCTGCTCGACGCGGGATCGGCCTCGGTCCTGCAGTTCGAGCGCGAGGAGCCCGCCATCCGCACGTGGAACCGGCTGCCGACGCTCCCGACCGACTGAGCCGGCCGAGCCGGCCGCGGTCAGGGCAACGGCCAGGTGTGGACCGGCTCGTTCGTGTGCATGTTGTCGACGTATGCCGCGAGCATCTGCTTGAGCGCCGTGACCCGGTCGCTCCCTCGGGCCTCGAACGCTGCCACGGCATCGGTCTGCCAGGTCGCACCGTTGACGCCACGGCGGGCGCGCTCCTCGATGATCGTGAGGTAACGGTCTCGGACAGCCACTGAGACGCCCCACTCGGTGAGGCCCTCGTGGGCGAGCGGCAGGAGGTGGCGCAGGACGAGCTCGTCGGCGCCGATGTCGCCGAAGCCGGGCCAGTAGAGCTTGGCGTCGATGCCGAGCCGGGCCGCCTCGCGGAAGTTGGACTCGGCTGCCGAGAAGCTCATCTTGGTCCAGACCGGGCGGTCGGCCTCGGCGAGCTTGCGGATCGCCCCGTAGTAGAAGGCCGCGTTGGCCAAGGTGTCGACGATGGTCGGGCCGGCGGGCAGCACCCGGTTCTCGACGCGCAGGTGGGGGCGCCCCTTGACGGTGTCGTAGATCGGCCGGTTCCACCGGTAGACGGTGCCGTTGTGCAGGCGCAGCTCGGCGAGCGAGGGTGCCTCACCGGCCTCGAACATCGCCGTCGGGTCCTCGTCGGTGACATCGGCGAGCAGGGCCGGGAAGTAGAGGCTGTTCTCCTCGAACAGGTCGAAGATCGAGGTGATCCAGCGCTCGCCGAAGAACACGCGGGGCCGGACGCCCTGGTTCTTGAACTCGATCGGTCGGGTGTCGGCGGCCTGGGTGAACAGCTCGATCCGGGTCTCGGCGTGCAGCCGCTTGCCGAAGAGGAAGGGGCTGTTGGCGGCCAGGGCGAGCTGGGGGGCGACGAGGGCCTGGGCGGCGTTCCAGTGCGCCGCGAAGTCGCCGGGCGGCACCTGGAGGTGCAGCTGGACCGAGGTGCAGGCCGACTCCGGGCCGATCGAGTCGCAGTACTGGGAGATGCGCTCCCCGGTGGGTCCCTCGATCTCCAGGTGGATGTCCTCGCCGCGAGCGCCGAGGATCGAGTCACTCAGCGCGGTGTAGCGGTTGTTGGCACTGATCCAGTCGCCAGTGAAGTGCTCGGGCATGATCGTCGGCAGGATCCCGATCGACACGATCCATGAGCCGACCTCGCGGGCCTTGGCCTCGGCCGCGTTGAGCGACACTCGCAGCTCGTCCTCCAGCTCGATGGCCGAGTCGCCGGGCAGCGGTCGAGGCGGCACGTTGAGCTCGATGTTGTACTGGGCCAGCTCGGTCTGGAACTCGGGGTCGGCGATCGCCGCGAGAGCCTGGGCGTTGGCGAAGTGCGGCTGGTAGTCACCGTCGACCAGGTTCAGCTCGATCTCCAGCCCGGTCATGGGTCGGTCGAACTCGAACTGCTGCGTGGTGAGCATGCGCTCGAAGACATCGAGGTCCTGGCGCACCTTCTCGCGGTACTGCTGCCGCTGCTCGCGCGTGTAGCTCTGCGCATCGACTTCGACTCCCATAGGCAGACCCAACCACAACCGGGCCCGATCCGTGACCCGGTACGGCGTGTTCGTCTCGTATGCCGGGTGGTCGCCTCGGTCGGGGCCTCACCTCGGGGCTGCGCCGCGCGCCGCTCCGGGGTTGTCGGTGCCCTCTCATAGCCTCGGGGCATGCGGTTCGTGCACACCTCGGACTGGCACCTGGGGCGCGGGTTCCATGGTGCCGGGCTCCGCGATGCGCAGGAGGCATACCTCGACCATCTCGTCGAGCTCGTGCGCTCGGAGTCGGTCGACGCGGTACTCGTGTCCGGTGACGTCTACGACCGCGCGCTGCCCGCCCCCGACACCGTCGCACTCCTCTCCGAGGCACTGACCCGGCTGGTCGACGCCGGTGCCCAGGTGGTCCTGTCCAGCGGCAACCACGACAGCGCCATCCGGCTCGGGTTCGCCGCGAGCCTGCTGGAGCGCTCGGGTCTGCACATCCGGTCCGCCGTGGCAGACATCGGGCGTCCGGTCCTCGTCGACGGCGTCGCCATCCAGCCGATCCCCTACCTCGAGCCCAGCCAGGTCGCGGCGGCCCTCGGCACCGACGACCGCACCCATGCCGGTGTCCTGCGCGCCGCCATGGCGCGGGTCGCCGCTGACACCGCCGCACGGGGGCTGCCGACCGTCGTGATGGCTCATGCGTTCGTCACCGGTGCCGCACCGAGCGACTCCGAGCGCGACATCACGGCCGGCGGTGTCAGCGGCGTCCACCCGTCGGTCTTCGCGGGGGCGACGTATGCCGCCCTCGGTCACCTCCACCGACCCCAGCAGGTCGGCGAGGGGATGCACTACAGCGGGTCGCCGGTCGCGATGTCCTTCTCCGAGGCGGGCCACACCAAGTCCTCCCTCGTCGTGACCGTCGAGGGCGGGGCAGTCAGGTCGATGGAGACGGTGCCGGCGCCCGTCGACCGTCCGTTGGCGGTTGTCCGCGGCACGCTGGAGGACGTGTTGGTCGACCCGCGGCATACGGCCGCCGAGTCCGCCTGGGTGCGCGCGGTCCTCACCGATGCGACGCGGCCGGCTGGCGCCATGGACCGCCTCCGCCGCCGGTTCCCGCACTGTGTGGACCTCGCGTTCGAGCCGCTCGGAGCCCCGGTCGACGTGCGCACGTATGCCGCCCGGCTGCGGCAGTCACGCTCCGAGATCGACGTGTGCTGCGACTTCCTGGCCCATGTGCGGGGCGGCCACCTGCCCGATGCCGCCGAGCGGGCCCTGGTGACCGAGGCCGTGGAGGCGACCCGGCTCGAGCAGGCCGACGTCGACGACCGGGTCCCCGTGGCCGACCGCGCGAGCGGCGCGGCATGAGACTGCACCGCCTGGAGGTAACCGCGTTCGGCCCGTTCGCGGAGACCTGCGTCGTCGACTTCGACCTCCTCACCGACTCGGGGCTGTTCCTCGTCCACGGGCCGACCGGTGCCGGCAAGACGAGCCTGCTCGACGCGGTGTGTTTCGCCCTGTATGCCGGCGTGCCCGGTGGCCGCGGCGCCGGCCCGGGGGCCCAGCTGCGCAGCCACCACGCCGCTGAGGGGGTCGCTCCCAGCGTCGTCCTGGAGCTCACCGCGGCCGGCCGTCGGCTGCGGATCACCCGTTCGCCGGCGTGGACCAAGCCCTCGCGAGCAAACCCGGTCCCCGCCAAGGTCGCCCTGGAGGAGCTGCGACGCGGTCGTTGGGAGCCGGTGTCGGCTCGCGCCGACGAGGTCGGTGACGTCGTCAACGACGTCATGGGCATGGGACGCCAGCAGTTCGAGCGGGTGGTGCTGCTCCCCCAGGGTGACTTCGCGGCCTTCCTGCGCTCCAGCGCCGAGGACCGTCGCAAGGTGCTCGACCGGCTCTTCGACGTGTCGACCTACGGTGGGGTCGAGGCCTGGCTGACCGACCGGCGCCGCGAGGGCGCGGCGGCGCTCGCCGAGCGCCGCGCCCAGATCGGGCGGCTGACGGCGGCCTTGGCCGAGGTCGTGGCCGGCCTCCCCGAGCCCCTGGTCGACGATCTCGCGACCATGGTGGGCTCGGCCGACGACCCGACCGTGCTCACCGGGGTGCTTCCGGTGCTCGACGCGCGGCTCGACTCCGCCGTCACCGCCGCGCTGGCCGAGCACGACGCGACCGAGGGCGCATCCACCGTGGCGACCGAGGCGCTCGAGGCTTCGCGGATTCTCCAGGCGACGCGCGCCAAGGGCCGCCGAGCCCAGGTCGAGCGGGCCGCCCTGGCCGACGACGAGGTCGGGCTCGGGCCCCAGCGGCTGACAGTGGCCGAGGCGGAGCGGGCGGCTCCGCTGCGCGGGCACCTCGAGGCGGTGGCTCGGACCACCGACGAGCAGTGCCGGGCCGAGTCGACGGCCGAGCTGCTCCTCGACCAGATGTCGAGCGCGGGGATGGCGACGGCCGCCGGCGATGGCGGGCGGCCCGCGGTCGGCCTGTTGCAGACGCTCCACCTGGCCGTGACCGACCACGACCGCGGGGCCGACGCCGTCGACACCGCTCGGGAGGAGCTGCGTCGACTGCACCGTCGAGCCGAGGAGCAGCGCCGCGTCGCGAGCGACGCCCTTTCGCGCGCCGAAGCCCAGTCCGCGGTCGCCCACGATGCCGAGGCCGCCATGACCGCCCTCGCCGAGCGCCACCAGTCTCTGGTCACGAGAGCGGCGGGTCTGGACGCCGACCGGGCTGCCCACGCCGAGCTCACCCGACGGCACCGCCTGATGGTCGCCGTTCGGCAGGGCGACGTGGACCTCTTGGCCGCGGCCGACCGTGTGCGCGACGCCGTCGACTCCGACCAAAGCGCCAAGGACACGGTCCTGGCCCTGCGCAGCGCCAGGCTGGACGACATGGCGGCCGAGCTCGCCGGGCAGCTCGCCGACGGCCAGCCCTGTGCCGTCTGCGGATCCGCCGACCACCCGCAACCGGCGACCGCACGGCATACGGTCACCGTTGCCGACGTCGTCGAGGCCGAGCGTGTCAGTGCCGGCCTATCGGCCGCACGTTCGCAGCAGGAGGCTGCTCTGGCGTCTCTGCAGGGTGCCCAGGCCGAGCGCCTGACCGCCCTGGGCGACCAGTCCCGCGACGAGGAGGCCACGACCACTGCGTTGGCGGAGGCGGCCGAGCGGGTCGCCGTCGCCCGCGCAGCCGCCCGGGAAGCCGAGAGCCTCGAAGCCGAGCTCACGACGACGCGTGCGGCGTTGGCCGCGGCTGACGCCGCACACGATGAGTGCATTGTCCGGGTCACCGCGGCAGAGGCAGCGCTGGCCGAGCTCGCGACCCAGGCGGCAGAGACACTCGACCGCCTGGTGGCCGCGATGTCCGAGCATGCCGACGGCTGCCCGTGCGCGACCGAAGGCGCCATGGAGTCCGCCCGGCGGGTCGCCCACGCGGCACAAGCCCCCGATGCAGCCGCCCGAAGCCTCACTCCCGACCTCGACTCCTCCATTGCGGCCGTCGTCGAGCGCCACCGTGGCGTCGCAGCGCTGGTCGGTCGTGTCGTCGAAGCGGTCCAGGCCGTCGACCGGCGAGCCGCCGACCGGCAGGTCGCTGACCAGGCCCTGCAGCGCGAGCTGGCCGGGGCCGGGTTCGCCGACGCCACGGCGGCGACCGCGGCCCTGGTGGACCGCGACCGGCTCCGCGCGCTGGTCGACCGGCTCCGTCAGCACGACGACGCGGTCGTGCGGGTCGAGGCCACCCTCGAGGACCCCGACATCGTGACTGCCCTGGCTGCCGCCGCTCCAGACCTCGGCGCCCTCGAGATGGCGGCGAAGCAGGCGCGCGAAGCTGCCCGGCAGGCCCTGCGCCGGCACACCGAGGCACGGACCGCGCTGGACGCAGGGCGTCGCCTGATCGACGAGCTCACCCGGGAGGTGGTCGCGTTCGGTCCAGCCGCCGAGCGGCAGGTCCTGCTGGCCGAGGTCGCGGATGCTGCGGCCGGCAACGGCTCCAACACGTTGCGTATGCCGCTCTCCTCCTATGTCCTCGCGGCCCGGCTCGAGCGGGTGGCCGAGCTGGCCAACGAGCGGCTTGCCGTCATGGGCGAGGGCCGCTTCGAGCTGCGTCACACCGACGACCGCAGCGGCAACGCCAAGAGCGGACTCGGGTTGGAGGTTGTCGACCTGTGGACCGGCCAACCGCGCCCCACGTCGACCTTGTCCGGTGGCGAGTCGTTCATGGCTTCACTGGCGCTCGCCCTCGGTCTTGCTGACGCGGTCCGTGAGGAGGCCGGTGGGGTGGACCTGCAGACGCTCTTCGTCGACGAGGGCTTCGGCACCCTCGACGACGAGAGCCTGGAGCAGGTCATGTCGGTCCTGGACACCCTCCGCGACGGCGGGCGGGCGGTCGGCGTCGTGAGCCATGTCGCCGACCTGCGCACGCGGATCCCGCGCCAGGTCAAGGTCACCAAGACACCCCACGGCAGCAGCGTCACCCTGGTCGGCGCAGACCACTCGTACGTGGCCTGACCCGCTCGGTACCAGCCGGACGGTCCTCGCCTCTCCAGCCGGCGGATGGCTCCGCCGGCCAGTGGGCGGCAGAGGTGGCCAGTCTCGGCGCGGTCCCCGCCGAGACCGGTTAAGCGACGAGTCTCCTGCCGGGTGGGTGCAGGCCTACCTGCTCAAGGCCGGGCGTCGTGCCGCCCGTTCGGCATCCCTGAGACCGCTGGGATGCCGAACGGGCAACCCAGCGCCCCTCTGGCATCCCTGGGACCGCCGGGATGCCGAACGGGCTCAGTCCTCGAAGGCCTCGGGCGGCGGGCAGGAGCAGACCAGGTGGCGGTCACCGTAGGCACCGTCGATCCGGGCAACCGGCGGCCAGTACTTGTCCGCGGCCTGCACCCCGACCGGGAACGCCGCGGTCCGGCGATCGTAGCCGTGGGCCCAATCCTCGGCCAGGCTGGCGGACGTGTGCGGAGCCTGTCGCAGCACTGAGTCCGCGACAGCCACCTCGCCGTCGGCGACCTGCTGGATCTCGGCCCGGATCGCGATCATCGCGTCGCAGAACCGGTCCAGCTCATGCTGGTCCTCGCTCTCGGTCGGCTCGACCATGAGCGTGCCCGCCACCGGGAAGGACATCGTCGGCGCGTGGAAGCCGTAGTCGATGAGTCGCTTGGCGACGTCGTCCACCGTCACTCCGGTGTCCTTGGTCAGGCCGCGCAGGTCCAGGATGCACTCGTGGGCGACCAGCCCGTCATTCCCCGAGTAGAGCACCGGGTAGTGCGAACGCAGCCGCGCCGCAACGTAGTTGGCGTTGAGCACCGCCACCTCGGTCGCCTGGGACAGTCCCTCGCCGCCCATCAGCCGCACGTACGCCCAAGAGATCGGCAGGATCCCGGCCGAGCCGTAGGGAGCGCCCGACACCGGCCCGACGCCGGTGGCCGGCCCGCACTCGGGAGCGAGCGGATGGTTGGGCAGGTGCGGGGCAAGGTGCGCCCGGACGGCTACCGGCCCGACCCCGGGGCCGCCGCCGCCGTGCGGGATGCAGAACGTCTTGTGCAGGTTGAGGTGCGACACGTCGGCGCCGAACTTGCCCGGCTGGGCGAGCCCCACCAGGGCGTTGAGGTTGGCGCCGTCGACATAGACCTGGCCCCCCGCCTCGTGGACCATCGCGCACAGCTCGGTGATCGTGTCCTCGTAGACCCCGTGCGTCGAGGGGTAGGTGACCATGATCGCGGCCAGTTGGTCGCGGTGCTCCTCGATCTTGGCCCTGAGCTGGTCCACATCGACCGTGCCGTCCGGTGCGGTCCTGACGACGACGACGCGCATGCCGGCCATCACGGCCGACGCGGCGTTGGTGCCGTGTGCCGAGGCCGGGATGATGCAGACGTCGCGCTCGCTGTCGCCGTTGGCCGCGTGGTAGGCGCGGATCGCCAACAGCCCGGACAGCTCGCCCTGGGATCCGGCGTTCGGCTGGAGCGAGACCTCGTCGTAGCCGGTGATCTCACACAGCCAGCCCGAGAGCTGCGCGACGAGCTCCCGGATGCCGACGGTCTGGTCGGTCGGCGCGAACGGGTGCAGGTTGGCGAACTCCGGCCAGGTGATGGCGACCATCTCCGTGGTCGCGTTCAGCTTCATCGTGCACGACCCGAGCGGGATCATGCCGCGGTCGAGGGCGAAGTCGCGGTCCGACAGTCGCCGAAGGTAGCGCAGCATCGAGGTCTCGCTGCGGTGGGAGTTGAACACCTCGTGGGTGAGGTAGTCGCTCGTGCGCTGTGCCCAGGTCGGCAGCTCGAAGCCGTCCGAGCTCGCCCCCACGGGAGCCTCGACCCCGAAGGCGGTCGCCACCGTGCGCACGTCACGACGGGTCGTCGTCTCATCGATGCTCACCGAGACCGCGTCGTCGTCGACCCGGCGGATGTTGATGCCCAGCGCCAGCGCGGACGCGACGACCTCGTCGGATCGGCCCGGGACCCGCACCGTCACGGTGTCGAAGAACGGACCCGCGGCGACCTCGACACCCCCACGGGTGAGGTACCCGGCGAGCACGGCCACGTCGTCGTGGATCTCCTCGGCGATGGCGCGCAGCCCCTCGGGCCCGTGGTAGACGGCATACATGCTGGCCATGACGGCGAGCAGCACCTGCGCGGTGCAGATGTTGGAGGTGGCCTTCTCGCGGCGGATGTGCTGTTCGCGGGTCTGCAGTGCGAGCCGGTATGCCGGGTGCCCCGCATTGTCGACCGACACCCCGACGAGCCGGCCGGGAAGGTTCCGCTCCAGCCCGGCCCGAACCGCCATGTAGCCCGCGTGCGGCCCACCGAACGCCATCGGGACGCCGAACCGCTGGCTGGTCCCGACGGCGATGTCCGCGCCCCACTCCCCCGGCGGCGTGATCAGGGTGAGCGCCATCAGGTCAGCGGCAGCCGTCAACAGAGCCCCGGCCGCGTGGGTGGCTCCGGCAAGGGCACGGAAGTCGTGGATCCGGCCGTCAGCCCCCGGGTACTGGACGACGACACCGAAGACCGGGCGACCGCCGGCCGCAGCTGTGAGACCCTCGCTCGTCGTCACACCGGTCACGTCGGCGCCGACGACCTGGATGCCGAGCGGGGTGGCGCGGGTGCCGATGACGGCGCGGGTCTGCGGGAACACCTGCGGGTCGACGAGGAGCACCGCGTCGGCGCTGACCTTGCTGGCCCGGCGCATGAGCGTCATCGCCTCGGCCGCAGCGGTCGACTCGTCGAGGAGCGACGCACCGGCCAGGGTCAGCCCGGTCAGGTCGGCCACCATGGTCTGGAAGTTGAGCAGGGCCTCCAACCGCCCCTGGGAGATCTCCGGCTGGTAGGGCGTGTAGGCGGTGTACCAGGCCGGGCTCTCCAGCACGTTGCGTTGGATGACACCCGGGATCCGCGTGCCGTAGTAGCCCAGGCCGATCATCGACGTCATCACCGTGTTGCGGTCGGCAAGGGCACGAAGCTCCTTGACCACCGCCTCCTCGGAATGGGCCGCGGCGATGTCCACAGCACCGGTCATCCGGATCCCGCCCGGCACCGCACGGTCCACCAGCGCCGCCAGCGAGGGCTGGCCGACGACCGCGAGCATCTCCTCGACCTCAGCGGCGCGCGGACCGATGTGACGCCCGGCGAAGGGCGGGAGGGCAGAACGGGGGGCAGACATGAGGCTCCTGACGCGGCATACGGGCAAGTGCCTCCCCTTCTGTCGCCCTACGGGGCTCCAGATGTGCCTGTTCACATGCTCCTGGCGCCTGAGAGGTTCGGGGGAGTTTTGCCCCTTCGGCGCCCTGCCGCCCGGTGGGCCGGGGCAGGGACTCTCACACGTGAGTTCGTCGGCGCGTCGAGGCTATCAAAGACGCCGCCGCGCCAGCCCCAGGGTGGGGCCGGCGCGGCGGGATCAGCTCTTCGGGCGTATGGGCGTATGCCGGTCAGCCGGACTTGGCCATCCGGCGGGCGGACAGCTCGTCGCCGGGGTGGGAGGCCGGGCTCTCGTCGTCAGCGCGCTCGCTGGGCAGGTGGGACAGCTCGCCCTCGACCTCACGCCAGACCCGCCCGACGGCGATGCCGAAGACGCCCTGGCCGCCCTGGACCAGGTCGATGACCTCGTCGGCGGACGTGCACTCGTAGACCGACGCGCCGTCGCTCATCAGGGTGATCTGGGCCAGGTCGTCGACACCCCGGTCGCGCAGGTGGGTGATCGCGACCCGGATCTGCTGCAGCGAGACGCCGGTGTCCAGGAGTCGCTTGACGACCTTGAGGACGAGGATGTCGCAGAAGCCGTAGAGGCGCTGGGAGCCCGAGCCCTTCGCGGTGCGGACCGAGGGCTCGACCAGACCGGTCCGCGCCCAGTAGTCGAGCTGGCGGTAGGTGATGCCCGCTGCGCGGCAGGCCGTCGGGCCGCGGTAGCCCACCTCTTCGTCGAGCTCGGGGAGGTCGTCGGTGAACAGCAGGCCCTGGGCGGCGACCGGGATCTTGCCGCTGCCCTTGGGCGCTTCGTTGATGGCGTTCACGCCAACCTCCTGGATAGAAAGAACATCCGCAGAACTACAGCAACGTCGTTCGTTGTCAGTCCTGACGGTAGGCCCGGATCGGACAACCGTCAATCACCACTGCAACTTCAGCCCCTGGCGTGTCGTAGGCCACTTCAGTAACAGTAACCCTCAACGTCAGCCTTAGTCTTCCCGTTCACAACTCTCCAATTGCTACGGTGTGGGACGGTAGCAATTGGAGAGTTGTGAACCTGGGGATGCCGGTCGGTCGGGGTCATTCCTCGGTGTCGAAGTCGTCGGCCGAGACCTGGTCGAGGAACTCCTTGAACTTCTCGACCTCCTCGTCGGCCTCGGGTGTCATGGCCACGCCGGCCTCATCGAGGACGGCCTCGTCGACGGCCACCGGGCAGCCCACCCGCAGGGCGAGGGCGATCGCGTCCGAGGGCCGGGACTCGATCGCGGTGCCGCCGTCGAAGTCGATGACCGCGTGGAAGACCCCGTCATGGAGCTCGGTGACACGGACCCCCGTGACCGACCGGCCGAGCCCCTCGATGACGTTCTTGAGGAGGTCATGGGTGAGCGGTCGGGGCGGCTCGATGCCCTGCTGCGCGTAGGCGATGGCGGTCGCCTCGGCCGCACCGATCCAGATCGGCACGCACCGGTCGCCGTCGAGCTCCCGGAGCAGGACGATGGGTTGGTTGGTCGGGCTCTCGACCCGGACCCCGAGCACCTCCACTGGCTTCACGTCCCAACGGTACCTCCGCGCAGTGGTTCCCACGAGGGAGGCTGACGGTGTCCCGCGTCGCCGGTCGGGTCCGTCGCTCAGGTGCGGGTGCGGAGCCCGGACTTGACCAGTGCGACGTGCAGCGCGACACACGCTCGCGCGACCTTGGCCTCGTGCTCGGCGCGGGCCGCCGATCCCCCGGGAACTGGCGCCAGCGCCTGCTCGACGAGGCCGAGCTCGCGGTCGGCGGCCGTCCGGAAGGTGCGCAGGTGCCGAGGTTCGAGTCCGTATGCCGCGAGCTGACCGGCCGCGTGGGTGACGGCCAACGCCGACTCGTCGTAGTGGCCGTCCCGGTCCATCGTCACCAGGCCATAGCTGGTGAGGGTGTCGACGAGGGCCGGCTCCACCTCGGCAGCCCCGGCCAGCTCGGCGGCGGTGAGCCGCAGGGTGGCCGGCGCCAGCAGCTCACCCGCGGTCGGGACATCGGGGTCCTCGACCGGTCGCGGCGGTGCCGGACGGGCCGTGCCCTCCCCCGGCGCCGTGAGGCCCCGGTCGAGTGCGTCGAGCGACTCCTTGATCACCCGCAGCGGCCAGAACCGGTCGCGTTGGGCGGTGAGCACGTAGCGCAGGCGCTCGACGTCGGCCGGCGTGTAGGTGCGGTAGCCGGCCGGTGTCCGCCCGGGTGCAATGAGTCCTTCGCCCTCGAGGAACCGGATCTTGGAGATCGAGACGTCCGGGAACTCCTCGGACAGGGCCGCGAGTACCGCTCCGATGGTCATGGCGCGGCGCCCGCCGCGGGGGCTCACCGCACGCTCCGGCGAGCACGCGGCATACGGTCAGGACCGTCCGGCGTAGAAGACGAGACGGAACTTGCCGATCTGGACCTCGTCGCCGGTCTGCAGACGGACGTCGTCGACGATCTGGCGGTTGACGTAGGTGCCGTTGAGGGAGCCGACGTCGTGCACGCGGAAGTCGCCCCCCTCGCGGCGGAAGGTCGCGTGCTTGCGGGAGACGGTGACGTCGTCGAGGAAGATGTCGCTGTCCGGGTGTCGGCCCGCGATGACCTGGTCGTCGTCGAGCAGGAACCGCGCCCCGGTGTTGGGACCGCGGAGCACGACGAGCAGAGCCGTCCCGGGACGGAGGGCATCGACCATGGCCTGGTCGGCGCGGGTGAGGACGTGCTCGGCCTCGTGGCTGGCCTCGACCGGGGCACCCGGGCCGACGCTCGGCAGGTGCATCGTCGTCGACTCCGGCGCCATCGGGGTGTCCTGCGGCGTCTCGTCGGGAGTGGTGTCGCTCATGCGATGTGCGCCTTTCGTCGTTCAGGCAAGGATGTCAGACCGGTCGGACACGGTGGGGCCGAAGCGTTGGTCAGCCAAGGGTGTCACGGTATGCCGCGACGTCCAGCAGGGCGTCCACGGCCGCCGCGTCGCTCGGCCGCAGCTCGTACATCCAGCCCTCGCCGTAGGGGTCGGAGTTGACCAGCTCGGGGGTGGCGTCGAGGGTCTCGTTGACGGCGGTGACCTCGCCGTCGAGCGGGGCGTACAGGTCGCTGACCGACTTGGTCGACTCGACCTCGCCGTTGGCGTCACCGGCCGCAACGGTGTCGCCGACGGCGGGCAGGCTCACGTAAACGACGTCGCCGAGGGCCTCCTGGGCGAAGTGGGTGATCCCGATCCGGACGGTGCCGTCGTCACCGGACCGGACCCATTCGTGCTCGGCGGTGTAGCGCAGGTCCTGGGGGTAGTCCGGCTCGCTCATGGCACTCCTTGGCTGGTCGACATCGAGGAACCCAGCCTACGAGGACGTGGGTGAGGGTTCGGACACCGGGCGAGCGTAACGAGGCACCCGAATCGTGTGCAACGCGTTGATCGTCAGGTTCGCCGAGGACGTGACGTCGATGCTCGCGCCGACCCGCCGGACCGAGTCGCTCACGCCGCCGGGGATGTCCATGGCCGAGGCGAGTGTCGCGGCGTCGCCGATGGCGATGATCGTGTACGGGAGGCCCAGCGGCTTGCCGTCGGCGGAGATCCCGCCGTTGTCGTCGTCGGTGAAGTAGGTGCCGGCGACGACCCGTACGTCGTCGTAGGCGACCGCTTCCGCCCCGGCGTCGCGGAGCTCCTCCAGGGCGTCGAGCAGCAGCGGAGCCGTGACGCCGTCCTTGGGGTCGCGGATGGTGATCGTGATTCCGGGACCGTGCGCCTTGACCGTGCCGGCGAGGATGCCGAGGGAGTCCAGGCGCTGGGCGGCGGCGGCTCGCGCGGCCGCGGACCCGGCAACGCCGCTCTGCAGCTGGTTGCGCTGTGCCTGGAGCACCTGGATCTCATCGCCGAGCCGGCCGTTGTCCTGCTGTACCTGGTCCAGGAGGCGGACGAGGTCGTCCTCGCGAAGCGTCTCCAGGTTGCTGCTCTGGGTCTGGTGCACCTGGGTGGCGATGGCGAAGCCGAGCAACAGGGCGAGCATCGCCGCAAGGAAGTTGGCCTTGGTCGCACGGGGCCGGGCCATCCGGGCCAGCTGCCGCCAACCGTTGTCCCCCCGCGCGGGCCGGGTCGGCTCGGGCTGGGCCATCGGTTCAGGCATGGAACAGGTGCCTGCGGATCGAGGCCACGTTGGAGAAGATCCGGACACCGAGGACCACGACGACCCCCGTGGACAGCTGTGAGCCGACGCCGAGCTTGTCACCGAGGAACACGATGAACGCGGCGACGACGACGTTGGAGAGGAAGGAGATGACGAAGACCTTGTCGTTGAAGATCCCGTCGAGAACGGCCCGGACCGCACCGAACACCGCGTCGAGCGCGGCGATGACGGCGATCGGCAGGTAGGGCTGCAGGCCCAGGGGGACGTCGGGTTGCAGGAACACCCCGATGGCGATCCCGACGATGAGTCCGATGACGGGTATCACGGCGAGTCCCCCTGGGGCGTGCTGGTCGGCGTGCTGGTCGGCGTGCTGGGCGAGGTGCTGGTCGCTGAGGCCTGCGCCGGCTGGACCGGCTGGGCATCGCTGGTGGTGAGGGCGGTGGCCGCCGGCATGGTGACCGACTTCTTGCTCGTGGTATCGACTTTGATCCCGAAGTTGCTGCCGAGCGCCTCGAGGTAGCTGCCACCGGTGCTGGCGGCGAAGTCGGCGGGCAGGGAAGCCGGGTCGCCGATGGCGGAGACGACATAGGGCCGGTTGAGCGGGCGGAAGTTGACCAGGATGGCGTCGCCGGCGAACCGGATCGCCGAGCGGGCCGACAGCCGCTGGCCGTTGACCATGACCGCCTCGGCACCGGCCTGCCACAGCGCGTTGGTGATGATCTGGATGTCACGGGACTGGACCGTGCCGCCGGCTGTCGCCGCGTTGGTCCGCGGGTTGCCGTCGGCGTCGGTGCCGCCGGCGCCCGGGGCGTCGTCGAGGGTGATGACCAGGCCAGGACCGGTGACGGCCAGAGCGCCGGTCGCCGCCTCGAGCCCGGCCAGCTGGCCGGCCAGGTCCTCGCCGTGGCGTGCCTCGGCGGCGCTGACCTCGGACTGCAGGGTCCCGATCTGCACCGACCGTCGGTCGGCGCTGGTCCGCTCGGCCGTGATCTGCCTGATCAGCGTGGCGCGGGTCGAGGCGAGGGCAGGCAGGTCCCGGTTGAGGGTGACCGCCGCGACACTGAACAGCAGACCCAGCACCACCGCCATGACGGCCAGGCGTGGCGACCGCAGGCCGGTCGAGGGGGGCAGGCCGGTGCCCTCGCGACGGGCCGCCTCCGCGGCATACCCGGGGTCGAGCGGGCGCTCCATCATCTCCCGGATGAGGGTCATCGAGGCGTCCGGCCGACGGGCCGTGCCCGTGGTCACCGACGGTCACCACCGTGGCGAGCGACCCACTGGCGCAGCTGCACGGCATACAGGATCCCGGCGACCCAGTACAGGGCCGTGCCCCACCAGGCGAAGCCCCAGCCGATCGGCCGGGCGACCGACGCGGCAGTCCCGTCGCCGTCGCCGAGGAGCAGCAACGGGAAGGCGTAGAGCAGGTTGAAGGTGGCCGCCTTGCCGATGAAGTGGACCGGGAGGGCGGTCAGCCCGTGCCGGCGGGCGATGAGCTGGACGACACCCATCCATGCCTCCCGGGCGAACAGGACGACGACGAGCCACCACGGGATGACGTCGCGCACCGCCAGCCCGATGAGCGTCGACACGATGTAGAGGCGGTCGGCGATCGGGTCGAGCAGCTGCCCGAGACGGGAGACAAGGCCGTACTGCCGGGCGATCTTGCCGTCGAGATAGTCGGTGATGCCGCTCGCCATGAGCAGGACGAGGGCGAGGCCGTCGTGATGCGCGAGGATCGCCCAGAGGAAGACCGGGACGCCGACGAGACGCAATGAGGAGAGCGCGTTGGGGACGGTGAGCACGCGGTCGCTCGCGACCGGCTCGTCCGCCTCCGCCGCGATCTCGGGCGCCCGGTCAGCCATGTCGGCCAGCCTATGTCGTCGGCGGCCCGGCCCGGTGGCGCCCGCCCGGCCACGTCTAGGTTGGGTCCATGGAGCCGATCCTCGGTGCGTCCCTCGAGCAGCTGCGGGCGTCCCGGACCAGCGTCAAGTGGCGGACCTTCGACCCCGACGTGCTGCCCGTCTGGGTGGCCGAGATGGATGCCCTGCCGTGCCCGGCGGTGGTCGCGGCCGTCACCGAGGCGGTGTCCCGGGGCGACACGGGCTACACGTGGATCGAGCCGTATGCCGCGGCCTTCCGGTCCTTCGCCGACGACCGGTGGGACTGGAGGATCGACCCTGCAGTGATGGAAGGGACGCCGGACGTGATGATCGGGGTCCGGGACCTGCTCGACGTCCTCACCTCCCCCGGAGAAGCCGTCATCATCTCCCCACCGGTCTACAACGCCTTCTACGGCTTCATCGACGCCTACCGGCGACGGGTCGTCGAGGCGCCCCTCTCCCCCGACGGACGACTCGACGAGGCCGCCCTCGCCACGGCGTTCGAGGAGGCGACCGCGGGTGGTGCGCGCGCGGCATACCTGCTGTCCAACCCGCACAACCCGGTCGGGACGGTGCACACCCACGACGAGCTGGCCATGCTCGCGGCACTCGCGGGGTCCTTCGGCGTTCGGGTGGTCTCCGATGAGATCCACGGCCCGCTCGTCTATCCGGGATCGACGTTCGTCCCGTATGCCGTGGTGCCGGGTGGCGAGCGCGGCATCAGCCTGTTCTCGGCCTCCAAGGCGTTCAACCTGGCCGGGCTCAAGTGCGGTCTGGCCATCGCCGGGCCGGAGGCGGTCGCCGACCTGCGCCGCGTGCCGGAGGTCGCCCGGCACGGGGCGTCGCACGTCGCGGCCATCGCCCACGCAGCCGCCCTGTCCGACGGGCGCGACTGGCTGGACCGGCTGGTCGGCGAGCTGGACGCCAACCGGCACCATCTCGCGGCGCGCCTTGCCGCCGAGCTGCCCGAGGTCGGCCACCGGTTGCCGGACTCGACGTACCTAGCCTGGCTGGACTTCACGGCGACCGGGTTGGGGGACGACCCGTCCGCGCGGTTGCGCGAGGTCGGTCGGGTCGGGTTGTCGCGCGGCCTGGACTTCGGCCCGCAAGGTCGGGGTCATGCGCGCCTCAACTTCGCGACCTCACCGGCCGTCCTGGACGAGGCGATCGACCGGATCGTGGCGACGGTCCGGGGCTGACGGCCGGGTCCGCCGCATCGCTGCTCAGGCAGGCGGCGGCAGGGTGACACCGAACCCGGCGACCGCCAGGCGGAGCAGGACCTGCCCGGGCGCGAGCAGGTCAGCGATCTTGGCCGCGCTCAGCAGCTCGAGCTCGGCCAGGCGCGCGGCATACGAGGTCTCCCCCGCCGTGCGGGCCAGCTGGAGGGCTTCGGTGTTGAGCCACACCTTCTGTCGCGCCTCGCGGAGGAAGCGTCGCGAGGCCGCCCGGTTGGCCGGTTGGAGGACCCGGTCGACGAGCTTCCCGCGCCCCGCGGCCAGCTCGTCGTCCTCGGCACTGACCCGGCCGGAGAGGACCCCGTCGATCCGCTCATGGTCGCGACGGCGCGCCGCCATCACCTCGGGCCGGCCGAAGTCGTCGTCGGAGATGACGGCGAGCAGGGCCTGCGGCAGGTCGTAGTTCACGTGGGCGTTGATGCCGAGCAGCACGTGTCGCAGTGGCGGCAGCTCGGGGTCGGCGGCGAACGCCAGCCGCCAGGGCCGCGGCACCGAACCGCCCGCGACGTCGGCGTCGTGGCTGTCCAGGTAGAGGTCGGCGAACGCGGCGTCCCACCCGATGACCCAGTCCGGGTCCTCGAAGAGCCCGGCATCGAGGGCGTCCCCGACGGCCAGCGTGGTGCGGCGGTAGGTGTCCAGGAAGATCCGCCGGTGGGCCATGGCAGGTGGCAGGGTCGCGAGGCGCTCCTGCATGGCGTCCGCGAGGTGGCGCAACGGGTCGGGCTGTCGGCTCGCGATACCCATCGGCGGCTCCTTCCGCACCGTGCCACCCGCTCCTAGTATGGCTGCGGGGGCCTGCGACCAAGGGCGGTTCGTATGCCGGCACCATCAGCTCCGAGCGACGTCCTCCCGACGTCCCGATGGCTGGCTGCGTTCATCGCTCCCTTCCTCGTCGTCGCCTTCGTCATCCTGTACATCTTTCCCACCCACACCAGCACCCTGTGGGCCTGGACGATCCGGTCGCCGATGACCTCCATGGTGCTGGCCTCGGCCTATCTGGGCGGTGCCTACTTCTTCGTCACGGTGCTGCGTGAGCGGGCCTGGGCGGCGATCGGCAGCGGCTTCCTCGCCGTGTGTGCGTTCGCCACCCTGCTCGGGGTCGCGACGGTGCTCCACTGGAGCGTGTTCAACCATCGTCACGTGGCGTTCTGGCTCTGGGCGGGGCTCTACTTCCTGGCTCCCCCGCTCGTCCTCCTCGCGTGGCTGACCAACCGGCGCGCGGCCTGTCGGCCGAGCGGGGACGAGCCGCTGGTGCCGGCTCCGCTGCGTCGTGTCGTCGTGGGTCTCAGCGTCCTGGCGGCGGTCCAGGGTGCCGTGCTCTTCCTCGACCCTGCCCTCATGATCCCGGTCTGGCCCTGGCCGCTGACCCCGCTCACCGCCCGCGTGATCGGCGCGACGTTCTGCCTCGGGATCGCAGGACTCGGGCTGGTTCGGGATGCCCGTTGGGTCACACTGGACCGCATGGCGCGAGTGGAGCTCGTCATGCTGGTCTTCATCCTCGGCGCGGCCGTCCGGGCGCATGCCGAGCTCGACACCGGGCGGTTGCTCACCTGGGTCCTCGGCCCTGGCATCCTCGCCCTCACGGCTGGCACGATGTGGGTCGTGGGCACGGCGGGTCGGCACGCGGCATACGGAGGTGATGGTCATGAGCTTCTCGGTCGCCGGTGAGGCCTACGGCCGGTTCATGGGCCGGTTCTCCGAACCGCTGGCCCTCGAGTTCGTCGAGGCGGCGGGGATCCGGCCGGGCCAGCACGTCGTCGACGTCGGCTGCGGACCGGGAGCACTCACTGCGGTGCTCGTCGACCTGCTGGGGGCGGATGCCGTCGTCGGCATCGACCCCTCACCCACGTTCGTCGACTCGGCCCGCGAGCGGCTGCCCGGTGTGACGATCGTGCAGGGCTCCGCGGAGTTCCTGCCGATCCCCGACCAGAGCGTCGACGCGGCCCTGGCCCAGCTCGTCGTCCACTTCATGGCCGACCCGGTCACGGGCCTGCGGGAGATGGCCCGGGTCACCCGGCCCGGCGGCACCCTGGCGGCGTGTGTCTGGGACAACAACCCGGGTGGGGGTGGTCCGCTCACCCCGTTCTGGGACGCCGCGCAGTCGGTCGACCGAGCCGCCACCGGCGAGACGCACCTTCCCGGGACGACGCCGGGCGATCTCGGCCGGCTGTTCCGTGCGGCCGACCTGACGCCGACCCAGGACACGACGATCACGGTGCGGGTGGAGTTCGCGACCTTCGAGGACTGGTGGGAGCCGTACACCCTCGGTGTCGGTCCGGCCGGTGACTACGTCGGCGGCCTCGACGACGAGACCAGGGACGCCGTGCGTGCGGCCTGCCGTCAAGCACTCGGGCCCGGTCCGTTCCACCTTGACGCGACGGCCTGGTTCGTCTCGGCGGTTCGTTGACGGCGACGCGTGGCCCCCGGTTGTCCGCAGACGGCGATGTGGGTCAGTGGGTCGGCTCGGTGTCCGGCTGGACCGGCTGGGTGGGACGGTCCACGCCGTGGAGCACCATGCCGTCCGCCGACACGACCAGCAGCTGACCAGCAGACTCGATGAGCTGTTCGGCCGAGCGCTCGTACGACAGCGCAGGCACCCGGATTCCAGCTCGGTCGAGCCGCTCGTGCAATCGGTCGGCCACCTGGTTCGTCGTTCGGCCAGCCAGCTCCTGACCGGTGGCGACCAAGGCCTCCACGTAGGCCCGGACCCCGTCCGGGCCCAGCTCTTCCTCGAAGGAACGGTTCAACCCGATCCGCACCGGGTGGTGCCCACTCATCGCCCAGTTGACCTCACCCTTGGGGAGTCTCCTGCCTGCATCGACCATCTACCCACGATACGTACGGTTTGCCTGTCCCACAATGAAGTTCGCGGGCATTCTGGCCACGTCGATGACGGCGCTCCATACCTGTCTTACCGTCCTTCGAAAGGACGCGCTCACCCGGGCCCAACGTCCGTTGCGGCGGCCGGCTGCCACAGCCGGCCGCCGCAGCGACGGTCAGGTGACCAGACCTTCGGCAGCGAGGAGCATGCGCGCCCGATACTCCGGAGTGTCGGCCGGCTCGCTGACTCCGAAGATCGCCCGCAGCCAGTGGCCGTCGGTGTCGTTCGGGAAGACGATGAAGTCGCGCCCGAAGTGGGCTGCGTCCTCGGTGGCAAGCGCCCGGCGCTGGTCCACCGACGTGACGTAGTAGCGGCGCCGGAAGTCGTTGAGGTTGTCACCCAGGTAGGAGATGACGTCGTACTTCTCGGCGATGGCCTGCTGGGTGGGCTCCTTGTTAGACGAGTCGCGCAGCATGGTCACGTGGGCGTCGTCGGCATAGGCGAGCCCGACATGACGCAGGTTGGCCACGCCGATGCTCTGGGTGTCCGGGCCCTGGTCTCGTGAGGAGACGTAGAAGATCTCGACGCCCCTCTTCTTGGCGTAGTGCGTGAACTCGACCGCGCCGGGGGTGGCGGTAGGCCCGTTGTCCCGGACCCACTGGTCCCACAGGTCGTCGTCAAACGCCTGCTTGCCTGCCGCCAGCAGTGCCGACCAGTAGGCGTTGGAGGACAGCACGGTGTCGTCGATGTCGCAGATGAACGCCAGCCGCTTGCCATGGTGCCGGTGGTCGTGCTCGCGTTCGCGTTCGCGCAGCCTCGCGTCGAGCCGGTCGCGGGCGATGTTGAACGCCTGCACATAGAGCATGTCCCGCTCGGCAGCCGTCACCCGCCAGGCAACCGCCGCGCTGTAAAGGTTCTGCACTGCTTCCGCGTCCGGGTCGGTGGCGGCCCGGGCGCTTGCCTGGGTGGCCAGTGCCAGCGAGCTGCCAGCGAGTCCCGTGAGCATGGCGCGACGTCCGAATGCTCCCATTTCTACCTCCTGTATGTATCGGACAAGTCCGACAAGTATGCCGACGGGACACCCCCGTGTCCTCATGTGTCCACCAGGTCGTTCGGAGCCCACTCGGCCCACCCACCCGGGCCACCGAGCCGGGGGCGAAGGGCGTGGCTGAGCCGTCGGGATCGTCGTGCGAAAACTACGGTCGGGCGCCCCGTTGCAGGGGTTGGGCTGACGGGTGACGTGGCGCCTGCCCGCCGTCGTCCGAACTCGCTCACATGGCACCCCTCTGTGTCAAGACGCGGCAGCGCACGGGATCGTAGGCTGGTTTCTGGCGGGTCCGGGAAGTGGCTTGTCCGAAGAGTTGGTGTGGGGTTGTGAG